>DATJPD010000104.1:0-24915 GCA_035506575.1 Alphaproteobacteria bacterium | reverse complement strand
CAGGGGCAGCTCCGCCGCCGCGCGCCGCGGCTTCGACATCGGCTTTCACGATGCGGCCGTGCGGGCCGGAGGCCGTCACGCGCGACAGATCGATGCCCGCCTGTTGGGCCAGCCGGCGCGCGAGCGGGCTCGCGAAAACTCTCCCTCCATGCTCGGCCGCGGCAGCGCCGTTGCCACCACCGACGTCGCGGCGCATCACCTTTCCGCCGGGACCGGAGCCGGCTACGCCCGACAAGTCGATGCCGGCCTGCTGCGCCATGCGCTGGGCGAGCGGCGTCGCCCCTGTCGCAGGTGCCGGGGGAGCGGACGGCGCCGGTGCCGAGGCCGGCTTTGGCGCCCCGGTCCCTGAGGGAGGTGCTTCGGCCGAGATGTTGGCCAGCGCCGACGCGGTCTCGTCCTCGCCCAGGATGACCGCGATCGGCGTGTTGACCTTCACCGCCTCGGTACCGCCGGGGATGAGGATCTTGCCGAGCTTGCCCTCGTCGACCGCCTCGACTTCCATCGTCGCCTTGTCGGTCTCGATCTCGGCCAGCACGTCGCCCGACTTGACCGCGTCGCCCTCCTTCTTGAGCCAGCGCGCGATTTTTCCCTCGGTCATCGTCGGCGACAGCGCCGGCATCAGCACACGGGTCGGCATGGCCCCCTCACTTCCGATAAAGGACGGTGCGCGCGGCCTCGACGATGTTCTCGGGCTGCGGCAGGGCGAGCTTCTCGAGGTTGGCCGCGTACGGCATCGGCACGTCGGCGCCGTGGACTCTGACCACCGGCGCGTCGAGCCAGTCGAACGCGTTCTCCATGATCACGGCCGCGAGCTCCGAGCCGATGCCGGCATAGGGCCAGCCTTCCTCGGTCGTGACCAGGCGGTTCGTCTTCTTCACGGATTCGACGATCGTCTCGACGTCGAGAGGCCGCAAGGTGCGAAGATCGATCACCTCGGCCTCGATGCCGTCCTTGGCGAGCGCTTCGGCCGCCTGCAGCGCCTTGCCGACCATGATCGAGAAGGCGGTGATGGTGACGTCCTTGCCCTCGCGCACCACCTTGGCGCGGCCGAGCGGCACGACGAACTCGGGATCGGTCGGCACGTCGCCCGACATGCCGTAGAGAATCTCGTTCTCGAGGAACACCACCGGGTTCGGGTCGCGGATCGCCGATTTGAGCAGGCCCTTGTGGTCGGCGGCCGAGAACGGCGACACGACCTTGAGCCCCGGCACATGCGAATACCAGCTCGCATAGCACTGCGAGTGCTGGGCGGCCACCCGCGCCGCAGCGCCATTCGGCCCGCGAAACACGATCGGGCATCCCATCTGGCCGCCGGACATGTAGAGCGTCTTGGCGGACGAGTTGATGATCTGGTCCATCGCCTGCATGGCGAAGTTGAAGGTCATGAACTCGACGATCGGCCTGAGGCCCATGAACGCCGCACCCACGTTGAGGCCGGTGAAGCCGTGCTCGGTGATCGGCGTGTCGACGACGCGCTGCGGCCCGAACTCCTGCAGCAGGTTCTGGCTGACCTTGTAGGCGCCCTGATACTGCGCGACCTCTTCGCCGATCAGGTAGACGTTGGGATCCCGCCGCATCTCCTCGGCCATCGCATCGCGCAGCGCCTCGCGCACAGACAGGTGCGCGGTGGGGCCGCT
This sequence comes from Alphaproteobacteria bacterium, assembly GCA_035506575.1. Lineage (GTDB taxonomy): Bacteria > Pseudomonadota > Alphaproteobacteria > CACIAM-22H2 > CACIAM-22H2 > DATJPD01. The sequence continues at coordinate 23,278 of DATJPD010000104.1, read as the reverse complement.
GAACTTCTCTTCCGGAGGCCGGGCGCCTGCGGCCGGTCTCGCCGGCTGGGGCGTGCTCGCTGCCGGAGCCTCCTTGGCGGCCGGGGTCGCCGGCGCCGGGACATCGGGGCTCGTGGCCGGCGCCGGAGCCGCCTTGGATTTGATGGCACCGGCGTCCTCGTCCTCGCCGAGGATGACCGCGATCGGCGTGTTGACCTTCACCGCGTCGGTGCCGCCGGGGACCAGGATCCGCCCCAGCTTGCCCTCGTCGACCGCCTCGACCTCCATCGTCGCCTTGTCGGTCTCAATCTCGGCCAGCACGTCGCCCGACTTGACCACGTCGCCCTCCTTCTTGAGCCAGCGCGCGATCTTGCCTTCGGTCATCGTCGGCGACAGCGCCGGCATCAGCACTTCAACGGGCATGTTTCCCCTCGCGAATCTTCTTGGGCGCGCCGGTCAGGCGTCGAGCAGGACGTCGGTCCAGAGCTCCGACGGATCGGGCTCGGGCGAGTTCTGGGCGAACTCGGCGGCTTGCGTCACGATGTCCTTCACCTCGCGGTCGATCTTCTTGAGGCCCGCCTCGTCCGAATGGCCGTCGTCGACCAGGGTCTTGGCCAAATGCTCGATCGGGTCGTGCTGCGTGCGCATCTTCTCGACCTCCTCCTTGGACCGGTACTTGGCCGGGTCGGACATCGAGTGGCCGCGATAGCGGTAGGTCTTCATCTCGAGGATCATCGGGCCCTTGCCCGAGCGCGCATACGCAACCGCCCGCTCGCCCGCTTCGTTCACCGCGATCACATCCATGCCGTCCACGGCCTCGCCCGGAATCCCGTAGGCCTGGCCGCGATGGCAGAAATCGGTGGTGGCCGAGGCGCGCTCGATCGAGGTGCCCATGCCGTAGCGGTTGTTCTCGATGACGTAAATCACCGGCAGGTGCCACAGGGCGGCCATGTTGAAGCTCTCGTAGACCTGGCCCTGGTTGACCGCCCCGTCGCCCAGATAGGTCAGGCACACGGCGTTGTCGTTGCGGTATTTGTGCGCAAACGCGATCCCCGTGCCGAGCGGCACCTGGGCGCCGACGATGCCGTGGCCCCCGTAGAAGTGCTTCTCCTTCGAGAACATGTGCATCGAGCCGCCCTTGCCCTTGGAGTAGCCGTCGCGGCGGCCGGTCAGCTCGGCCATGACACCCTTGGGATCCATGCCGCAGGCGAGCATGTGGCCGTGGTCGCGATAGGACGTGATCACGCTGTCGCCCGGCTCGATCGCCGCCTGCATGCCGACGACCACGGCCTCCTGGCCGATATAGAGATGGCAGAACCCGCCGATCAGCCCCATGCCGTACATCTGGCCCGCCTTCTCCTCGAAGCGGCGGATCAACAGCATGTCGCGATAGAATTTCAGCAGTTCGGCGGCGCTCGCCTTTTCTTCGGCCTTGGGCTTGCGCTTGGAGACCACCGGCATCTTGTCCTCCCATGTCCGCGATTTTCGCGGTGTTCCGACAAACTTCGTCAAAACAATTTGACCGTAGACAAAGTTCCGCCAAGGGACAAGGCAGGCCTAATTACAAGCCATTGGCGCAATTGATTTTTTTATTTATTAACTGAATTCAAGTTAATTCGCCCGAATAAAATTGCTCATTAGGGGTGTTTGTCGATGAAAAGTAATGGTTTTCGCCTGCTGAATGGAATCAAGCTGCGCCCCGGCTTGAGTTTTCCCCGCGTTTCTGGTCTCTCTCCCGCCGGACACGCAATGTTTCAAAGGGGTTGGCGATGGACCTGGGCATAACCGGCAAGACCGCGATCGTGTGTGGCGCTTCCAAGGGCCTCGGCAAGGGGTGTGCCGTCTCCCTGGCGAAGAACGGCGTCAACCTCGTGCTGAACGCCCGCGGCAAGGACGCCCTCGAGGCGACCGCGGAGGAGATCCGCAAGGCCACGGGCGTCACGGTCAGCACGGTCGCGAGCGACGTCACCAGCGAGGCCGGCCGCGCCGCCGTGCTCGCCGCCTGCCCCAATCCCGACATCGTGGTGACCAACGCCGGCGGACCGCCGCCCGGGGAGTTCCGCAACTGGAGCCGCGAGGACTGGATCGCCGCGGTCGACGCCAACATGCTGACGCCGATCTTCCTGATCAAGGCGGTGATCGACGGCATGATCGACCGCAAATTCGGCCGCATCGTCAACATCACCTCGAGTGCGGTGAAGGCGCCCTTGGCCGTGCTCGGCCTGTCGAACGGGGCACGCTCTGGCCTCACCGGATTCATCGCGGGCCTCGCGCGCGACGTCGCCAGGCACAACGTCACGATCAACAACATCCTGCCCGGAGCGTTCGACACCGACCGCGTGTGGAACGTGTTCAAGGCGACGTCCCAGAAGACCGGGCGCAGCGTGGACGATCTGGCGAAGGACCGCATGAAGACCATCCCGGCCGGCCGCTTCGGCACGCCCCAGGAGTTCGGCGAGCTGTGCGCGTTCGTGTGCAGCGCGCAGGCCGCCTACCTGGTCGGGCAGAACCTGCTGCTGGACGGCGGGATGTATCCGGGGACGTACTAAGGACGGCGTTCAGCGCGGGCCGGGCGCGTCGCGGATGACGATCTCGTCGGGGCGCGAATAGTTCAGGATCGCGCGGGCGCGTTCGTCCAGCATGTCCGGGTCGAGATTGTCGGTGCGCAGGAGGCTCACCCGGCGGTCGATCGCCTGGCGTTCGGCCTGCACCTCCTCGAGCTGGGCCCTGGCATCGCGCAGCTGCTCGGTCAGGCGCACATAGGCCAACAGGCCGCGGTCGCCCTCGATCGAGTGGTAGACGAAGTAGCCGACGATGCAAAAGCCAAGCACCGGCCCGATGACGTCGGCGGCGCGACGCCTGAGTTCCCGCCAGATTTCCATCCGCAGCAGCGAATCACAGCGCGACTCGGCCCGTCAACCCCCGAGTCGCAGCGGAAATCCCAAGCGATTCAAAAGATTCAGAAAAATCCCTCAGGCGGACCTGAGGTGCTGCAGCCTAAGTTTTTGATTCTGCTGCTGCGAATCGACGGCTAGGTGCCCGCCGGCGCGGTGAACTCCATCCCCGCCATGCGGCCGACGAACGGCTTGGCCGGGCTGTCGCGGGTCAGCACCAGCTCCATGGTCCCGGCCCCGCCGGCAGCGATGGCGACCACGAGGCGCTTCATCGAGCGCTGGATGACCTTGGCGTCGACCACGCGGTCGTTGTTGGTGCAGGTGATCTTGACCGTGTCCGCCACGATGGCCGCCTTACCCGCGCCGCCGCAGGGCGCTGCGCCCGGCGTAGCGCGCCTGCTCGCCGAGCTGCTCCTCGATGCGGATGAGCTGATTGTACTTGGCGAGGCGGTCCGAACGCGAGAGCGAGCCGGTCTTGATCTGCCCGCAGTTGGTCGCGACCGCAAGGTCGGCGATGGTGGAGTCCTCGGTCTCGCCCGAGCGGTGCGACATCACGGCGGTGTAGGCCGCGCGGTGCGCCATCTCGACCGTCTCCAGGGTCTCGGTGAGCGAGCCGATCTGGTTGACCTTGACCAGGATCGAGTTGGCGATCCCCTTGGCGATCCCTTCGGACAGCCGCTTGGGGTTGGTGACGAACAAATCGTCGCCGACGATCTGCACCTTCTTGCCGAGCGCCTGGGTGAGGGCCGCCCAGCCGGCCCAGTCGTCCTCGGCCATCCCGTCCTCGAGCGAGACGATCGGATAGCGTGAGGCGAGCCCTTCGTAGAATTTCACCAGGCCGCCGGCGTCGAGCGTCTTGCCCTCGCCTTCCATCACGTAGCGGCCGTCCTTGAAGAACTCGTTCGACGCCGCGTCGAGCGCAAGCACCACGTCGTCGCCGGGCTTGTAACCGGCGGCCTCGATGGACTTGGAGATGAAGCCGAGCGCCTCGTCGGCGCTCTTGAGGTTGGGGGCGAAGCCGCCCTCGTCGCCGACATTGGTCGAGTGGCCGGCATCGTGGAGGCGCTTCTTGAGCGCCTGGAAGACCTCCGAGCCGCAGCGGACGGCATCCGCGACGGTGGCGGCGCCGACCGGCATGATCATGAATTCCTGGATGTCGATCGGGTTGTCGGCATGCGCGCCGCCATTGACGATGTTCATCATCGGCACTGGCAGGACATGCGCGGCGGCGCCGCCGACATACCGGTAAAGCGGCAGACGCGCCGCCTGGGCGGCGGCCTTGGCAACGGCGAGCGAGACGCCGAGGATCGCGTTGGCGCCGAGGCGGCCCTTGTTGGGCGTGCCGTCGAGCTCGATCATCGCGCGGTCGAGCGCCTGCTGGTCTTCGGCGTCGCGCCCCGAGAGCGCGTCGAAGATCTCGCCGTTGACGGAATCGCACGCCTCGCGCACGCCCTTGCCGCCATAGCGGGTCTTGTCGCCGTCGCGCTTCTCCACAGCCTCGTGCGTGCCGGTGCTGGCGCCCGACGGCACGGCGGCGCGGCCGACGATGCCACTCTCGAGAGTCACATCGACCTCGACCGTGGGATTGCCCCGGCTGTCCAGGATTTCGCGCGCGCGGATATCGACGATCGCAGTCATGGTGCGCCTATTCGTGTTGGCTGACGTTGTGCGCCTTTTAGCAGGCACGCGCAGGTGATTCAAACCGCCCTGACACAGAAAGCGAGGGAGAAACGTGAAGCCTCTGTCACGCGATGTTCATGTTCCCATCCGGGCGGCCATGTCCTCGTGGTCGCGCGCGATCACGTCCCAGTCGCTGTCGGGCGCCAGGTCGGTCTTCTGGCCGGGGCCATGTTCGTAAATGCGCGGCACGAAGCCGGTGCGCAGCCCCTGCTCCCTTGCTGCGCGCAGGTCGCGGTTGTGGGCGGCGACCATCATCACGTTGCCGGGCTTGAGGCCGAGAAGGCGCACCGCCTCGAGGTAGCTCGCGGGCACCGGCTTGTAGTTCTTCACCGTCTCCGAGCCCAGGATGCAGTCCCACGGGATGCCGGCGCGCTTGGCCATGTCGAGCAGCAGCGCGAAGTTGCCGTTCGAGTGCGGGGCGATGACGTAGTTGCGCTTGAGGCGTGTCAGTCCCGGGACCGTGTCGGGCCACGGGTCGAGGCGGTGCCAGGCGCGGTTGAGGTCGTCGATCTCGACCTCCGACAGCTTCCCTTCGAGGCCGAATTTCGGCAGCAGGCTCACGAGCGTCTCGCGATGGAGCACGTCGAGGATGGTCCACGGCCGCTTGCCCGAGCGGACCGTCTCCATCGACGGCTGGTAGTTGTCGCGCCAGGCGACCGCGAAGGCGACGGGGTCGAGGGCGACACCCTTGGCCTTCGCCACCGCGGCGACCTCGCGCGCGACGCCCGAGCGCCAGTCCACGCAGGTGCCGAACACGTCGTAGATGAGGGCTTTGACGTTGCCGAGATCAGCCATGCGGCCCTCCAGGTACAAAAAGGGCGCTGGTTGCCCAGCGCCCTTCCAGTCTAGACCGTTGTGTCTAGTGCTGCATCATCAAGGCCGGCTGGAAGATGTAGAAGCCGATGCCGATGATGATGAGGTAGGCCAGGAGGACGAAGGTCCAGCCCATGTTGTGGCGGATGACCTCGCCCTCGTTGCGCACGAACTTGCTGGTCGACACGCCGACACTCGCGGTCTGCGGGGCGACCGGCTTGCCGATCTCCGCACCGACCGAGTTCAAGGTCGGGAGCAGGAAGGTCGGGAAGCCGAGCTGCACGCCCACCAGCGCCTGGAACTTGCCGAACATGGCGTTGGTCGAGGTGTTCGACCCCGACAGCGCCACGCCGATGAAGCCCAGGATCGGCGCCACGATGATGAACGCCGAGCCGAAGGACGAGAAGCCCTTGGCGAGCGACGACGCCATGCCCGAGAAGTTGAACACGTAGGCCAGGCCGAAGATGAACACGCCCACCAGACACGCGCCCCACATCTGGTGGAACGTTTTGGTGAAGATCTGGCCGAGGTGTTCGCCCTTGAGCTTGCCCACGAGGCCGAGCAGGACGGCGACGATGATCCACGACGCGAGGATCGCCGAGCCGCCGACGAACGGCGCGAAGTTGAACAAGGCGGTGATGTTCGCCTTGATCTCGGGCGCGGCCGCGGTGACGCTCGCCTTGTACCAGCTGATGCCCGGCAGCGGCGACCACGGTCCGGTCCACAGTGCCACCACGATCACAAGGACCGCGAACGGCATCCACGCCATCGCGATCTCGCCGCCCGAAAGGCCGTGATGCTCGGCGCGCGCCTCCGCCCCGACATCCACGGGGCGGCCGCCGTAGCCGAGCACGGTCTTCGGCCGCCACACCTTCAGGAACAGAAGGAGAGCCACGAAGCAGACGATGGCACCCACCACGTCGGGCAAATACGGGCCCCAGTAGAAGGCGGTCGGCCACTGGCCGACGATGTAGCCGAGCGACCCCACGATCGCGAGCGGCCAGCCGTCCTTCAAGCCCTCCTTGCCGGAGACGAGATAGATGAGGACCCACGGTGGCAGGAGGGCGAGGAACGCCACGACCGTGCCGACCGAGCCCGAGATGGCGAGGAGCGGATAGCCGGTCACGGCGGCCAGCGCGATGATCGGCGCCCCGAGCGCGCCGTACGACACCGGCGCGTTGTTGGCGATGGCGGCGACGCGGATCGCGTCGAGGTCGCTCAAGCCGAGCGAGATCAAGATGGGTGCGACCACCGCCCAGGGATAGCCGAAGCCGACCAGGCCCTCGAGCAGCGCGCCGAACGCCCAGGCGAACAGCATCGTCTGCACGCGCACGTCGAGCGTGCCCTGCGAGATCAGCCATTTGCGGAAGTTCTCGAACACGCCGGTCACCGACAGGGTGTTGAACAGCACGACACCCCAGATCGTGATCCAGTCCACGTTCCACACGCCCGTGGCCGAGCCGTAGACATAGGCGCTGAAGCCCTGGTCGAGCGGCATGTGCCACACCCAGGCGGCGAGAATGAAGGTGACGATCGAGCCGATCAGCACGGCGAGCCACGCCGACATGCGGTAGACGGCCAACAGCGTGAGCAGCAACGCAACCGGGATCAGGGCAACAAGGCAGGTAAGACCGATATTGCCCAGCGGGTCGATGACCTGTGAGAACATGGACGTTTCCCCCTGTAAGCGATCTTCGGCGATCGCGTATTGTGCTCAAAAATTTAGCAATTTTTGCGCGAGCCAGCAATGCGGCGAAGCCCGCGCACCGAGCTCGTGGGCAATTTGACCCGGCTTCCCGCCGAGCCTATGTTTTTCCAGGCGAATTCAGTTGCCCGCGTGCCGCTCGCGCGTGGGCGCGCGAGAGGTTGGGATGGAGCGGTCGTTCAAGGCGGAAGTCGAATCACTCCGACTCGGTGACGGAGAGATTTTCCACGGCGAGGGCATCCTTGCCGTCACCAAGGCCCTGCTGCAGTCCGGAGTCAGCTATGTCGGCGGCTACCAGGGCGCACCCGTCTCGCACCTGATCGACGTGCTGGTCGACGCCAAGCCCCTCCTCGACGAGCTCGGCGTGCATCTCGAGACCTCGACCAGCGAGGCGGCCGCCGCCGCCATGCTCGGCGCCTCGATCAACTACCCCTTGCGGGGTGCGGCGACGTGGAAGGCCACGGTCGGCACCAACGTCGCCTCGGACGCGCTCTCCAACCTCGCCTCGGCCGGGGTCAAGGGCGGCACCTTGATCGTCATCGGCGAGGACTACGGCGAGGGTGCGTCGATCATCCAGGAGCGCAGCCACGCGTTCGCGATGAAGTCGCAGATGTGGCTGCTCGATCCGCGGCCGAACCTGCCGACCATCGTCAACATGGTCGAGCGTGGCTTCGAGCTCTCCGAGGAGTCGAACACGCCGGTCATGCTCGAGCTGCGCATCCGCGCCTGCCACGTCTACGGGCGCTTTCCGACCAAGGCCAACCGCCGGCCGCAGTTCTCGCGCCGCGACGTGATCGAGAAGCCCGATTTCGACTTCAGCCGCATCTGCCTGCCGCCCGCCACCTACGCGCAGGAGAAGCACAAGATCGAGCACCGCCTTCCGGCGGCGATCAAGTTCGTGCGCGAGCACAAGCTGAACGAGGTCTTCGCGGGCGACGCCAACGACGTCGGCATCGTCATGCAGGGCGGGCTCTACAACACCGTCGTGCGCGCCCTGCACCAGCTCGGTCTCGCCGATGCGTTCGGGAATTCCCGTATCCCGCTGTATGTGCTCAACGTCACCTACCCGCTGGTGCCCGACGAGGTCGCCACCTTCTGCGCCGGCAAGAAGGCCGTCCTGATGGTCGAGGAAGGCCAGCCCGACTATCTCGAGCAGGCGCTCCACGTCATCCTCAGGCGCGCCGACCTGCAGACCAAGGTGCACGGCAAGGACGTGCTGCCGATGGCGGGCGAATACACGAGCGAGACGGTGCTGCGCGGCCTCGTCAAGTTCCTGGAGCAGGTGGCGCCGCGCGGCGTCGACGTGGCGCGCGCCAAGGCGCGCATCGAGGTGATCGACGGCCACAAGGCCAAGGCGATGTCGCTTCTGGGCGCACCCGTGCCGCCGCGCCCGCCATCCTTCTGCACCGGCTGCCCGGAACGGCCGATCTTCTCGGCCCTCAAGATCGTCGAGCGCGAGATGGGGCCGACGCACATCTCGGCCGATATCGGCTGCCACACCTTCTCGACCCTGCCGCCGTTCAACCTGGGCAACACCGTGCTCGGCTATGGGATGGGCCTCGCCAGCTCGGTCGGCGTGGCGCCCAACTTCAAGAAGCGCGTCATCTCGATCATGGGCGACGGCGGCTTCTGGCACAACGGCCTCACCAACGGCGTCGCGTCCGCGAACTTCAACCAGGATGACGGCGTGCTCGTCATCATGAAGAACGGCTACAGCTCGGCCACCGGCTGGCAGTGGCTGCCCTCCTCGCTCCAGAGCCGCGCCGGCGGACCCAGCGGCATGACCATCGAGAACGCGCTCAAGGGTGTGGGCGTACGCTGGATGAAGGCGGTCTACAACTACAACGTCGGCAAGGTCACGCGCGTGCTCAAGGACGCGATGACCACGGCCGAGCGCGGCCTCAAGGTCATCATCGCCGAGGGCGAGTGCATGCTGGCCAAGCAGCGCCGCGTACGCGCCGAGGATTCGAAGAAGATCCAGGCCGGCCAGCGCGTGGCCAAGCCGAAATTCGGCGTCGACGACCAGGTGTGCACGGGCGACCATTCGTGCATCCGCCTGTCGGGCTGCCCGTCGCTGACGGTCAAGGACAACCCCGACAGACTGCGCCGCGACCCCGTCGCCACGGTGATCGAGAGCTGCGTCGGCTGCGGCAATTGCGGCGAGGTCTCGCACGCGGCGATCCTGTGCCCGAGCTTCTACAAGACCGAGCTGGTCTACAACCCGGGTGCGCTCGAGCGCCTGGTCGACCGCGTGCGCCGGCGCGTGATCGCCTGGCTTGCCACGCCGGAGGCGGCACCCACGCCCTCGGTCCCGGGAGAGGCGCGCATTGCGGCGGCGGCGGAATGACCGAGCCTAGACCGGTAACGCTGCTCATCGCCGCCATGGGCGGCGAAGGCGGAGGCGTGCTCACGGACTGGATCCTCGCGGCCGCGCGCGAGGAGCGCCTGGTGGCGCAGAACACCGCGATCCCCGGTGTCGCGCAGCGCACCGGCGCCACCACCTATTATCTCGAGATCTTTCCCGAGCGCATGCCGGACGGCGCACCGGAACCGGTGATGTCGATCTATCCGCAGGTCGGCGACGTCGACGTGATGGTGGCAACCGAACTGGTCGAGGCGGGGCGCGCCTGCCAGAACGGCTACGTGACGCCGGACCGCACGACCCTCATCGCCTCCACCCACCGCGTCTACGCGATGCAGGAAAAGACGAGCATGGCCGATGGCCGGCTCGACACCGGCCGCATCGAGACTGCGGTGCGCCAGATGGCCAAGCAGGCGATCCTGTTCGACGTCGACCGGGCGGCGCGCGACAACGGCACGGTGATCAACGCGGTCATCCTGGGCGCGATCGCCGGCGCGGGCGTGCTGCCGATCCCGGCCTCCACCTTCGAGCGCGCGATCAAGGCCGAGGGCAAGGCGGTCGATGCGAATCTGCGCGGCTTCACCTATGGCCTGAAGGCGGCCAAGGGCGACATCGTCGAACTGCGCCCGAACCCGCGGGCGGCGGCCAGGCCGGCGGCAGCCGCGCCCGATGTGCTCGCGAGCCTGCGCGACCGCGTGGTGCGCGACTATCCCGCTTCCGCACGCGAGATCGTGATGGAAGGTGCGGCGCGCGTGTTCGACTATCAGGACGCGGCATACGCAACCCTTTATCTCGACCGCCTCGACCGTATTCTCGCCGCTGAGCGCAACGCCCGCGGCGATGGCGCCGTCGTGCGCGAGACCGGCCGCCACCTGGCGCTGTGGATGGCCTACGAAGACGTGATCCGCGTGGCGCAGATCAAGACCCGCGGGGTGCGTCTCGAGGGTGTGCGCCGCGGCGCCGGGGCCAAGGGCGAGCAGCCGGTGATCGTCACCGAGTTCCTGAAGCCCGGCGTCGACGAGCTGAGCTCGATCCTGCCGCCGTCCCTGGGGCGGCGCCTGATTGCGTGGGCCGATCGCACCGGCCGGCGCGACACGCTGAATGTCGGCCTGCATATCCGCACCAGCACGGTCTTCGGCTTTCTCATGCTGCGCGCGATGGCGGCGCTGAAGCCGTGGCGCCGGCACGGCACTCGCTTCGGACAGGAGCAGGCGCTGATCGAACGCTGGCTCGCGGCGGTCGAGGCTGCGGCCAGCCGTGATGCGAGCCTCGCGCGCGAGATCGCCGAATGCGCGCGCCTCATCAAGGGCTACAGCGACACCCATCGCCGCGGCGTCGGCAATTTCCTGCGCCTGATGGACACCTTGGTCGACCCGGCGCTCGCCGCCGCGGGCGACAAGCGCGCCGATTTCACCGCCAACGCCGCGGCCGCGATCGCCACCGCGCGCAAGGCCGCCCTCGCCGATCCCGAAGGGGCCGCCCTGGACACGGCCCTGGCGCAGCTCGCGACGGCGCGAGCATAGGCCGTCTCTTGCTTCATGCTGCGTTGGCGCCGGCGGCTATGCCATCGAGCGCTCCGAGCGCGTCGTCCGGCAAGTGCAACGCGGCGGCGGAGATGTTCTCGCGCAGATGCGCAACGGACGAGGTTCCTGGGATGACGAGGACGTTCGGCGCACGCCGCAACAGCCAGGCGAGCGCCACTTGCATCGGCGTGGCGGCAAGGCGCCGGGCGACATCGGACAGGACGGACGACTGGAGCGGGCTGAACCCACCGAGCGGGAAGTACGGAACATAGGCGATGCCATCGCGGGCGAGATCATCGATCAACGCGTCGTCGCCGCGATGCGCCACATTGTAGTGGTTCTGCACGCACACAACGGCGCAGATCCGACGTGCTTCCGCAATCTGCGCTCGCGTGACGTGGCTGAGCCCGATTTGGCGCACCAACCCTTTGCGCTGAAGCTCGGCCAGCGCGGTGAGCGGCGCCTCGATCGATCCTTCGGCGGGCTTGTGCGGGTCTATCATGATCCGGAGGTTGACCACATCCAGCGCGTCGAGCCCGAGATTGCGAAGGTTGTCGTGCACCGCTTGGGTCAGCTCTGCGGGCGAAAAGGCGGGGTTCCACGACGCGTCCGCGCCGCGCCGCGCGCCGATCTTGGTGACGATGACGAGATCGCGCGGATAAGGGTGCAATGCCTCCCGGATCAGTTGATTGGTCACGTGGGGGCCGTAGAAATCACTGGTGTCGATGTGATTCACGCCGGACGCCACCGCCTCGCGCAACACCGCCAAGGCCGCGCCGCGATCCTTGGGCGGACCGAACACATGGGGGCCAGTGAGCTGCATGGCCCCATAGCCGAGGCGCGTCACGGCGCGGTCGCCAAGCATGAATTTGCCGGATTGGTCGATGCTGGGCATGGCTGGTCTCCTTTGAAGCCTTGCCCTCAGCTAAGCGTTGCGCCATCGCGCGACAATCAGGCACAATCCGCACAGCTTGTACGAAAATATGAACAATGAAGGTTAATCTAGGCGACTTGAACGCCTTCGTGGCGGTGGCGCGCACCGGCGGGTTTCGCGATGGCGCACGCGCCAACGGGAGCAGCGCGTCCGGCATCAGCGAAGCGGTCCGCCGGCTGGAGGCACGGCTCGGAGTCCGGTTGCTTCATCGAACGACGCGGAGCGTGGTGCCCACCGAGGCGGGCCAGCGCCTGCTCGAACGCCTCGGCCCGGCGTTGACCGAGGTGGAAGCAGCGCTCGACGTGGTGAACCGCTTTCGCGATCGGCCGGCAGGCACGCTCAGACTCAACGTGCCGGTGAGTGCGGCACGGCTGGTCCTGCCCGCGATCTTGCCCAGCTTCCTGGCCGCTTATCCGGAAATCCAGGTCGAGGTGATCGCCGAGGACAGCTTCATCGACGTGCTCGCCGCCGGATGCGATGCCGGCATTCGCTACGACGAACGGCTGGAGCAGGACATGATCGCCGTGCCGATCGGTCCGCGCGTCCAGCGTTTCGCGGCTGCGGCCGCGCCCGCCTACCTCGATCGCAACCGCCGGCCTACGCATCCGCGCGAGCTCCTCGGCCACGCCTGCCTTCGCGGCCGCTTTCCCAGCGGGGCGATCCTGCCGTGGGAGTTCGAGCGCAACGGCGAAGCGGTGCGGATCGACCCGCCCGCCGTGCTGATCGTTCGCGCCGGGGCCGCGGTCGACCTCGCCGTCGAGACAGCCATCGCCGGTACCGGCATCATCTACCTGTTCGAGGATTGGCTTCGTCCGCACCTCGACAGCGGTGCGCTCGAACCCGTCCTCGAGCCATGGTGGCCGAACTTCTCCGGGCCGTTCCTGTACTACCCCGGCCGCCGGCTCGTACCCGCGCCGCTGCGGGCGTTCGTCGAGTTCATCAAGGCATCGGCTCGCAGCTGACGCCAAGAAGCCGTTCCGGCTTCGCTTGCGTGTAGAATCCCGACTCGAAGCGGTCGGCAGCCCTGGGAGTGGGATTGGTGCGTCGCAAGCAGAAACCACGAGCGAAGGCGGCCCGTCTGGCCGAGACGTGCCTCTACGCGCCGATCAAGGCGTTCCTCGAAGGCCAGGGATACGTCGTGAAGGGCGAGGTCAGCCATTGCGACGTCGTGGCGCGCCGCGATGCCGAGCCGCCGGTCATCGTCGAGCTCAAGATGAACCTCTCCCTCGAGCTCGTGCTGCAGGGCATCGAACGCCTGGCGCTCAGCGACGTCGTCTATGTCGCCGTCCCCGCGCCACGCGAGGGGCCGCTGTTCGACCGCCGGTTCCGCAAGCTGTTACGGCGCGTGGGCCTCGGCTTCCTCCTGGTGCACGGCGCCGGGAGCGCAGCCGCGAAGGTCGAAGTGGTGCTCGATCCCCTGCCCTACCGCCCGCGCGCCGACAAGCGGAAGCTCGGCCGCCTCCTCGGCGAGTTCGACCGCCGCGCCGGCGATCCCAATCTCGGCGGCACGGCGCATCGCGTGAAGATCGTCACCGCCTACCGCCAGGAGGCGTTGCGCATCGCGGCCGTGCTCGCGGCACACGGGAGACTGCGCCCAGCCTTGCTGCGCGTGAACGCCGAGGCGCCCAAGGCCGGCCGCATCCTGCTCGACAACGTGTACGGCTGGTTCGAGCGCGTCGAGCACGGGATCTATGGGCTGACGCCGGCAGGAGAAAAGGCGCTGCTGGCGTTCGCCGGACGGTTTGGGGTGCCGAAGTCACTGGCCGCACCACAGGCCGCATGAGCTAGAGTTGCGGTCTGTTCATGCGGAGCCCTTCTATGCGTTCTCTTCTCTGTGCGTGCCTTCTGATGATCGCCTGCGGTCCGGCCGTGGCGGACCCGCTCATCGCCGTTCCCGCGGACCACGATTCCGACCTGCGATGGTTCGGCGCCGATGGTAGGCATCTCGAGGGTGCCCCGGCGTTTCAGCGCATGCCGAGCGCCGATCTGAGCCTGTGGATCGCCGGCAACCAGTTCTTCGCCATGGAGCGTGTGATCGGCGATTTTCAGAAAACGCACCATGACATATCGGTCGGGCTCATCACCCTGCCGCCAGGGCTTATCCTGACCGCGATCAAAGCCGGCGGCTGGACCTATCAAGGGCAGAGTTTGGCGCTGCGGCCGGACGTGTACGGCTCGGTGAGCCTCAAACAAATTCGCGACACGGGGCTGATCGACTCTTACGTCGTCTATATGCACAACGCCTTGCAGCTGATGGTGGCGCCCGGCAATCCCAAGCGCATCAACGACCTGCGCGATCTGGCGCGGCCCGAACTGCGCGTCGCACTGCCCAACCCGGTCAGCGAAGGGATCATGAGCGAGTATGCGCGGCCGGCGCTCGAGCGGCTCGGCCTGTGGAGGGAGCTGTCGGGCGGCCAGGAGTGCGCGGGCTGCGACCCCACGCCACGCGTGCACTTCACGGTCGTGCATCACCGCGAGATTCCCGAGCGTATCGCGGCCGGGCAGACCGACGTCGGCATCGTGTGGCAGACCGAGACCAAGGCGGCCCTGGCGCGCGGCGCCAAGGTGGACGGCGTGACGCTCCCGCGCGATCAGAGCGCCATCGACCAGGTCGGCTATTTCGCCGGCGTCCTCCGCGGCTCGCCCCACGCCGACGCGGCCATGGCTTATGTCGCCTTCATCACCTCGCCCGCCGGCCAGGCGGCCTACGGCACGTTCGGGTTTTTGCCGGCGAGCGAGGCCGAGCGGCGGCCGATGCGGCTGGAATAGCCGGCGCAGCTTGGAAACGCGTCGCTGCGCTGAGCAAAGCCGCCCAGAGGCGGAGCGCTCGCTCTGGATCGCTTCGCTGTGCTCGCGATGACGGACATCAAACGCTAGCGCAGCACCTCGAGATTGAGCGGCAGCTTTTCGCCGTACCACACCGCGTGGTCGGAGTGGTCGCGATAGGCGTTGCCGGTCTCGGGATGCAGCAGGATGGCAAGGCCGTCGCGGTTCAGCATGAGCCACGGCACGAACGCATCGAAGATCTCGCGCGCAAACGCCACCTGGTACATCGAACGCAGATGCGGGCCGACCAGCTCGTCGTGCCAGCGCCCGATCTTCGCCGCAGGAAACCTCTCGCCGATGCGCTCGCGCAAGCGCGCGGCCTTATCCCTGGTCGACGCCGGGTCGTAGTAGATGTGAACGTGAAAGAGCGCCGGAACGTCGTCGCGCATGAGGGGCCTACAGCGCGATCGGCGCCGCCTTCGCAAGCTTGTCGAAGTCCTGCAGGGATTTCAGCAGGGCGGGCATGTCCTTGAGCCGGACCATGTTGGGGCCGTCGGACGGCGCCTTGTCCGGATCGGGATGAGTCTCCAGGAACACCGCCGCCACGCCGACCGCGACCGCAGCGCGGGCGATCACCGGCACGAACCGCCGGTCGCCGCCGCTCGAGGTCCCCTGCCCGCCGGGCTGCTGCACCGAGTGCGTGGCGTCGATCACGACCGGATAGCCGGTCTCGGCCATCTGCGGCAGGCCGCGCATGTCGGTCACGAGCGTATTGTAGCCGAACGAGGCGCCGCGCTCGGTGAGCAGGATCTTCTCGTTGCCGGTCGAGGCGATCTTGGCGGCAACGTTCTTCATGTCCCAGGGGGCGAGGAACTGGCCCTTCTTCACGTTGACGGCACGGCCGGTCCTGCCCGCGGCCAGCAGGAGATCGGTCTGGCGGCACAGGAAGGCCGGGATCTGCAGCACGTCGACGGCTTCGGCGACGGGCGCGCACTGGTCGCTCTCGTGCACGTCGGTGAGCACGGGGCAGCCCCATTTCTCGCGCACCTCGGCCAGGATCGGCAGGCTTTTGTCGAGGCCCAGCCCGCGCGCGGTGTTGACCGAGGTGCGGTTCGCCTTGTCGAAGCTCGTCTTGTAGATGAGGCCGATGCCGAGCTTGCCGCAGATTTCGACCAGTGCCTGACTTACTTCGAGCGCGTGCTCGCGCGATTCGAGCTGGCACGGGCCGGCGATGATCGCCATCGGCCGGTCGTTGCCGACGGTCAGATTGCCGATATGGACGTGTTTGGCGGCGGTCATTTGACCTATTTACCCCAACGCCAGCGCGGCCGCTCGCCCTTTATCCAGCAGATGGCGATCAGAAGTGCCGTCAGCAGCAAGATGACGATCAATCCCGGCCACACGGCGGAAATCGGCTGGCGCCGGCCGGTACCGACCTCGTAGCCCGCCCATCCGAGGACCACGGCCATGTACGCGGCCATGACCGCCCAGCCTTGCCACGTGGCCGGGGCCCATCCCCAGCCGTAGCGTTTGGCGCGGAACCACAACGGTCCGCTCATCTCACACCAGGCGGCTCTGGTCGACCGCGGCTTTGACGAACGAGGTGAAGAGCGGGTGCGGCTCGTGGGGCTTCGAGCGCAGCTCGGGATGGAACTGCACGCCGATGAACCACGGATGGTCCGGGATCTCGACGATCTCGGGCAGCTGGCCGTCGGGCGACATGCCGGAGAACAAGAGGCCGGCCTTCTCGAGCCGCTCCTTGTAGTTGATGTTCACCTCGTAGCGGTGGCGGTGCCGCTCCCTGATCGCATTCGTGCCATAGATCTCGGCGACCCGGCTACCAGTCTTCAGCACGGCGTCATAGCCACCGAGGCGCATGGTGCCGCCGAGATTGTCGCCGACGCCGCGGCGCTCCAAAGTATTACCGCGCACCCATTCGGTGAGGAGACCCACGACCGGGTCCGGCGTCGGGCCGAACTCGGTGGTGCTCGCCTTCTCGATGCCGCACAGATCGCGCGCCGCCTCGATGCACGCCATCTGCATGCCGAAGCAGATGCCGAAATAGGGAACCTTGCGCTCGCGCGCGTAGCGCACCGCGCGGATCTTCCCCTCAGCGCCACGCTCGCCGAATCCGCCGGGAACGAGGATGGCGTGCGCGCCATCCAGGGCCTCGAAGCTGTCGGCCCCGTCCTCGAAGATCTCGGACTCGAGCCAGTTGAGCTTGACCTTCACGTTGTTGGCGATGCCGCCATGGGCGAGCGCCTCGGCCAGCGACTTGTAGGCGTCGAGCAGGTTCGTGTACTTGCCGACGATCGCGATCTGCACCTCGCCCTCGGGCTGCACGATGCGGCGCACGATCTCGTTCCAACTCGCGAGGTCCGGCGGGCGCTTGTGGGGGTCGAGCCCGAAATGACGCAGCACCTCGCGGTCGAACCCCTCGTCGTGGTAGCGCAAGGGGACCTCGTAGATCGTCCGCGCGTCGAGCGCCTGGATCACCGCCTCTTCGCGGATGTTGCAGAAGAGCGCGATCTTCTTGCGCGAGCCGATCGGGATCTCGCGCTCGCAGCGGCACAGGAGCACGTCGGGCTGGATGCCGACGCTCTGCAGCTCCTTGACCGAATGCTGGGTGGGCTTGGTCTTGAGCTCGCCCGCGGACGGGATCCACGGCACCAGGGTCAGGTGCACGAACAGGGTGCGCTCGCGCCCCAGCTCGTTGCCGAGCTGGCGGATCGCCTCGAGGAACGGCAGGCTTTCGATGTCGCCGACCGTGCCGCCGATCTCGCACAGGACGAAATCCGCCTCCTCGCAGTCCGCGCGGATGAACTCCTTGATCGCGTCGGTCACGTGCGGGATCACCTGCACGGTGGCACCGAGGTAGTCGCCGCGCCGCTCCTTGGCGATCACGCTCGAATAGATGCGGCCGGTGGTGATATTGTCCGACTGCCGCGAGGCGACGCCGATGAAGCGCTCGTAATGGCCGAGATCGAGATCGGTCTCGGCCCCGTCGTCGGTAACGTAGACCTCCCCGTGCTGATAGGGGCTCATGGTCCCCGGGTCGACGTTCAGATAGGGATCGAGCTTGCGCAGCCGCACCTTGAACCCGCGCGCCTGGAGCAGGGCGCCCAGCGCCGCCGATGCGAGACCCTTACCGAGAGAGGAGACCACGCCGCCGGTGATAAAGATAAACCGCGTCATGGACTTTAAATGTATATCGCCAACGGGCCGTCGCCCACTCATTTCCGCGGTATCGGAGGGAAAAATTTTGTTGACCGAGCCCCCGCGACTCGGACCTTTAATGGCTGGAAGCGCCTGACGCGTCTCGCAACTCGAACCGAGAGCACCGAACCTCGACGACCATGAGCAAAGTCCTCATCATCGACAACGATCCGCTCCTCTGCGATACGCTGAAAATGGCCGCCGAAGGTGCCGGCCATACCGTCAAGCTGGCGCAGAACGGACGCGAAGGCATCGAGATCTTCGAGACGTTCGGCCCGGACGTGGTCGTGACCGACATCCTGATGCCGGAGAAAGAGGGCATGGAGACCATCGTCGAGCTGCGCCGGATCAACCCCGATGTGCCGATCATCGCCATGTCGGGCGCGGCACCCGCCGGGAACATCAGCTTCTTGCGGATCGCGCAGAAGCTGGGCGCCAACAAGACCCTGTCGAAGCCCTTCGCAATGACCGACTTCACGGCCGCCATCGCGGCTGTCGCGAAGAAGAAATAGATCTTAAGGCTCGTGACCCTGGACCCCGCTCTCGCGGGGGTGACGCGTCACTTGGCGATCGGCGGGGCCGGCGAAGCGGGCTCGGCCGGCTGCGCCGGGGCTTGCTGGGCGGGCGCCGGGGTTGGAGCCGAGGGGTTGGCCGGCCCTGTCTGACCGGATGGGGCCGGAGCCGCTGGCAGGTCGAGGATCGAGCGTTGCTGCGGGCCCGGGCGGGAGGCCAGGATCGTCAGCACGATGCTCATGACCATGAAGCACGCGGCCAGGACGGCGGTCGTCCGGGTCAGCAGGTTGGCGGTGCCGCGCGCGGTCATGAAGCCGCCCATGCCGCCGCTCGTGCCGATGCCGAGGCCGCCGCCTTCGCTCCGCTGCAGCAGAACGACCACGATCAGGGCGATCGCAATCAGGATGTGAATGACGAGCAGAACGGTGATCATGATCGACCCGGTAGAACAGCGCCAAGATGTCGCGGAAGGCCGGACTTTTAGCCTTATTCCGACCGCCCCGCAACCGGCAGGGTACGCCCCTGGTCAGGCCGCCACGGCGGCCGCAATCGCCATGAAATCGTCGGCCTTGAGGCTGGCCCCGCCGACCAGGGCACCGTTCACATGCGGGATGGCCAGCAACTCGCGGGCGTTCGCCGGCTTGACCGACCCGCCGTAAAGGATGCGGACGTTGCCGGGATCGCCGGCACGGCCGTCCAGCTCGCGCCGGATCAGAGCGTGGACCTCGGCGACCTGGGCCACGGTCGGGGTGCGGCCGGAGCCGATGGCCCACACCGGCTCGTAGGCGATCACGAGGTCTGCAGCCCCTGCCCCATCGGGAACCGACTCGCGGACCTGCGTGGCGACGATATCAGCCGTCCGGCCGGCCTCGCGCTCGCGCCACGTCTCGCCCACACACACGATCGTGGTAAGCCCGGCGCGCTGCGCGGCCTTCGCCTTGGCGGCGACGACCGCACTGGTCTCGCCGTGGTCGCTGCGGCGCTCGGAATGTCCGACAATGACGTAGCGGCAGCCGAGATCGGCCAGCATGCGGGCGGAGATGTCGCCGGTGTGGGCGCCCGCATCCTCGGGATGACAGTCCTGGCCGCCGAGCGCCACGGACGAGCCCACCACCGCCTCGGCCACGAGGCCGATCAAGGTCGCCGGCGGGCAGACGAGCAATTCGGGTCCCGCGGATGCGGCGGCAGCACGGCGGACGATCTCGTCCGCCAGCGCCCAGCCGTCGGCGGAGAGGCCGTTCATCTTCCAGTTTCCGGCGATCAGCGAGCGCGGCATCCGGGACCCTTCGTGTATCTGATTGGTCCCAGTCCTTATCACGCCATTTTCGAAACAAGAATGGCCAGAAACAAAAACGGGGCCCGCCAGGCCCCGTTTGCTGCCGCCAGTTGCGAGGCGCTGTGACCGTCTCAGACCGAGAGGTTCACATTCTGCCCGCGGCCGCTCGAGGGCGGCGGGACGGAATTGGCCGGATTGAAGAGCTGCAGGATCGAGGTCTGCTCTTTCTCGGCCGCCTTCAGCGCGACCACGGCGAGCCCGGAATTGCCTTGCGAGAACTGCGTGACAGCGCTCGCGACTGCGCCTGAAGAATCCATGGACTGCCCTTTCTGTGTCTGACGCGCCCGGCCAGTTCTGACGAGGCGCCCCGGCTTGCCCCGGGATACGGTGCCAAGACTACCCCAATGCCGCCCCGGCGGCGAGTGACAAAACGCACACTCCTGCCCCGCATTTTAATTTCAATTCAAGCTATTAACCGTAGTTGCCCAGGCATTTCCACCCTCCTATGATGCGGCCGAATTTCACCGACAAGAGCGGGTTTCATGCTTCAGGCCATGCGCAGCAAGGCGGCGGGCATCGTCGTCAAATTCCTCTTCAGCATCCTCGTGCTGGCGTTCGCGGTCTGGGGCATCGGCGACTACAGCTTTCTGCGCAAAAGCGACCCGACCGCGCTCGAGATCGGCAACGTGAAGGTGCCGGCGAGCCAGCTCGACCAGCAATATCGCACCGAGCTCGACCGCCTGCGCCGCACGCTGGGCCAGATCGATCCCGAAACCGCACGCCAGTTCGGTCTGATGGATCAGGTGATCCAGCGCGTCGTCTACCGGACCTTGCTCGACAAGGCGGCGAAGGATCTGGGCGTGCGCCTCAGCGACGAGGTCGTGCGCAGCCGCGTGCTCGCCGACCCGCAGCTTCAGGGCCCGAACGGGCAATTCGACCGCGACCGCTTCCAGCAGATCCTCTATCAGAACAATCTGACCGAAGGCGGTTTCATCACGATGTACCGCGAAGATTTTACGCGGGCTCTCGTCACCGAGGCGCTGTCGGGCGGCGCCCACGCGCCCGACGCCGTGGTCGACCGGCTGTATCGCTATCGCAACGAGCGCCGCGGCGGCGAAGCGGTGTTCGTGCCGTCCGCGTCGTTTCCCGACGTCGGCAAGCCGACCGATGCCGACCTCAAGGCCGTGTACGACGAGAACCACGACCGGTTCACCGCCCCCGAATACCGGGCACTCACGGTCGTGCGCGTGAGCCCGGAAGACCTGATGTCGCAGGTCAAGGTCACCGACCAGCAGGTCGAGGACGAGTACCGGGCGCGGCTGCCGACCTTGGGCAAGCCGGAGAAGCGCGAGGTCCAGCAGCTGCTCTTCACCGACGAGGCGGCGGCCAAGGCGGCGTATGACAAGCTGAAGGGCGGTGCGGATTTCGACGCCGTCGCCAAGGACAACAAGCAGACGGCCGACCAGACCAATCTCGGCCTGGTGACCCGCCAGGACCTGGTGACGCAGCTCGCCGACCCGGTGTTCAGTCTGCCGCAGGGCGGATTCTCGTCACCGGTGCAAAGCCCGTTCGGCTGGCACATCCTGAAGGTGACCAAGATCGAGGCCGGGCAGCAGCCATCGCTCGCCGAGGTCCGCGACCAGATGGCCAACGAGGTGAAGCTGCGCCTGGCGGGCGACGCGGCCTACGATGCGTCGAACAAGCTCGAAGACGCCGTGAACGGCGGCGCCACGGTCGACGAGGCGGCGGCGAAGATCGGCGTCACGCCGGTCAAGGTGGCGGCGGTCGACGTGCACGGCAACGCACCCGACGGCAAGCCGGTGCCCATCCTCGAAGGCGCGAACGACGCGCTGACGACGGCCTTCGACACGCCCGAGGGCAGCGACACGCAGCTGCTCGAAGGCAAGAAGGACACCTGGTTCATGATCCACGTCGGCGGTGTCACGCCCTCGGTGCTGAAGCCGCTGGATGCGGTGCGCGACCAGGTCGTCGCGCTGTGGATCACCAAGAAGCAATCCGAGGCCGCCAAGGCCCGCGCCGACGAGATCCTGAAATCCGTGCAGAGCAGCAAGACGCTCGACCAGGCGGCTAGCCCGTTCAAGCTGGCCGTCTCGACCGTGCAGCCCGCGGCGCGCGATGCCGGGTTCCGGCCCGGGGCGACCACCTCGCCCGAGATCACGGCGCGCCTGTTCGCGCTCAAGCCGAACGAGGCGGCCGTGGTCGCCGGCCGCGACGGATACAACGTCGTACGCCTCACCCAGATCGTCGCCGCCGATCCCAAGAGCGATGCGGCCGGCGTCGAGCAGGTGCGCAGCCAGCTGCGCCAGCAGATCGGGGGCGACGTGGTCGCCACCTATGTGGAGGCGCTCCGGGCACGCTACGGCGTGACCATCGACCAGCAGGTGGTGAATCAGATCACCGGCGCCGCGTCTTAGTAAGTTATCCCGGCGTGGCCGCGGAGGCGGTCGAGGGGTGGTCGATCCGGTGCTGCACGATGGTGCTGATGGGCACCTGCACGAAGCCGCGTGAGGCGAGCCCGCGCAGCCACGGCTCCAACGCCTCGATGGTCGCGTCATGCGGATGGCCGATCGCCACCGCGAAGCCGCGCCGGCGCGCGATCGCCTCGACCTCGGCGAGCTGCGCGCGCACGGCCTCGACCGTCTGCACGTTGTCGAGGAAGACGTCGCGCACCGCGTAGGGCACCGCTGCCGCCCGCGCCGCATCGGCCGCGATGCTGGCGCCCGTCGTGCGCGAATCCAGGAACAGCAGGCCGCGCCGCTTCAGCTCGTCGATCACGGGCGCCATGGCACGCGCGTCGCGTGTGAACAGGCTGCCCTCGTGGTTGTTGAGCCCGACGGCCTCGGGCAGCCGGTCGAGATCGGCGTCGAGACGGCGGCGGATCTCGTCGGACGACAGACTGGTGAGCAGCGCGCCGGGTCCCGGATCCTCATGGCCCTGCGGCTGCATCGGCGCATGCAGAAGGATTTCGTGGCCGGCCGCGCGCGCCGCCGCCGCCTGCTGGCCCACGTCCTGGGCGTAGGGCAGCCAGGACAAGGTCAGCGGTGCCGGCAGTGCGGCGGCGCGCTGCGATCGCTTGCGGTCCACGCCCATGTCGTCGATGACGATCGCAATCAGCTTGCGGTCCTCGACCGCCCGCGGCGTTGCCGCGGCAAAGCGACGCCACGCCGGCAGCTCCGACGACGAACCGGGTGGCACGGACTGGGGCTGTACAGGTGAGGGCGCCACGGGCTGCGCGGGCGCGGGCTGGACTGGTGCCGATGCCGGCGGAGATTTTGCCGGCTCGGAGAGCCGCGCGGGCGCGGGCCGCGGCGGCGGCGGCAAGGCAACCCGCAGATGATCCGACGAGCGCGGCTCCGGCACGCGCGAGGCATGGATCACCGCGAACAATGCGCCGAAGACAAGCAGCGCCGCCGCGACCGCGGACAGGCGGATGCGCCCGGGAAGCCAGCGCCGGAGCTGCGTCTTCGCCTTCTTCTTCGCCATGGCCGATTGTAGTCGGATTCGCGAGCCGGGGTACGGCCCGCTGGAGATTCTTTTCGCGTCCGCCTTACCGGCGGACGAGCGAGCGCTCAGGCGGAAAGGCCACCGTCACGGCC
>DATJPD010000103.1:0-2973 GCA_035506575.1 Alphaproteobacteria bacterium | reverse complement strand
CGGGTGATCGGCGTGCCTCCCGCGATTGGACGGGATGGGCGCGGATTCTCGTGGCGGGAGGTCGTCGTGTTCGTGCCGTGCCTGATCCGTCACCAACGTGGGGCGGAGTTGGCGGCGATCACGCTCGGGCATCCGCTGCTGGATGAGTACCTGGCCTTCGTTGCGGTGCGCGCCCGGATCAATACCTGGCTGGCGGTGGCGTCGGATTTGAAGATCTTCTTCGGTGTTGTTGCCAAGGAGCCGACCGAGGTGACTGCGGCGGACGTGTTCGCGTTCCTGGCTGAGCAACGAAAACCGCGCCTCGGCGACCGGGTGGTGCGGCTCGAGGACGGCGAGGCGGGTCTGGCGGCGCGCACGATCGCCCGTCGATTGTCGAGCGTGCGCGGCCTGTATGCGTATCTGACGGCCCGCGGTGACACCGGCGTCACACGCAACCCGGTTCCGGCCAGTCTGGCGGCGCGGCGCCGCGGCGCTCGGCGCGGCAACGGTGGGGTGCCGTTGATCCGTACCCCGCGAACGCTGCCGCGGGTGTTGTCGCCGGTCGCGGTCGATGCCTTGGTGGGGGCGCTGCGCACGCACCGCGACCGGGCGATGGTCGATGCGATGGTGCTGGGCGGGCTGCGACGCTGCGAGGTGCTCGGCTTGCGGCTCGAGGATGTCAACGCTGGGCAGCGGCGCCTGTTCGTCGCCGAGGGCAAGGGAGGGCGGCAGCGGATCGTGCCGGTGTCGGCGCGGTTCTTCGCGTCCCTGGGCAGCTACTTGGAGCAGGAGCGGCCGGCGACCGCGCGGACCGAGCGGGTGTTCGTGGTGTTGAAGGGGCCCCGGCGCGGCGCGCCGCTGTCGGCGGCGGGTGTGGACGAGATCCTCGACGGTGCCCGGGCGCGGGCCGGGCTGCAGTGGGCGACGTGTCATCAACTGCGCCACACCTGTTTCACGCGGCTGCGGGAGGCGGGCATGGCCCTGGAGGCCATCCAGGCCCAGGCCGGCCATGCGTCGATCGAGTCGACCCGCATCTACCTGCACCTGGCCGACGACTGGCTGGCCAAGGAGTACCTGCGGGCGGCGGAGGCGATCGAAGCGCAGGCCGCTCCATCCGTCGAGGGAAACGTGCGGTGAGCGGCTCATCGGTGCGCCGCGCCGACGTCGAGGCGATGGTCGCCGCATACCGGGCCGACCTGGTCGCGGCGGGTATGTTCGCCGCGCACCCGGTGACCTCGGGCCCGCATGTTCTTCATCCGGATCGGTGTCGACGGATGGGCCCGATTGCCGCTGGCGCAGCAGTGCGCGCTGCCGCTCAAGGAGCGACGCGTGGTCGGCTGGCTGATCGTGACCGGACGGGTCCGGCCCAGCCCCGACTACCTGGTGGCCTGCCGACCCTACCTGGGCGAGGTCGCCGCCCACCACCACCGGGCCTTCTACGCCCGGTTCAATGCGCGCTCGGCTGAGCTCGGCTTCGACCGGATCGTGACCCGCCTGCAGTGGTCGGCGCTGGTCAAGGTGGCCGCCGTGGCCGGACTGATCCCCGAGCAGCTGACGAAGACGACGATCCAGGCAGGGCGAGAAGCGTTGGTGGCAGCCATCGGCCGACATCGGCCCGACAGCCACGGCCCAAAGGCGTTGAGCGCCGCCCTGTTCGGCGCGCAGACCACCCTGTTCCACCTCGGCCAGCTCGACGCCCCGCCGCGCAAGACCAACCGGGACCGCTCCGCGCAGCGGGCTGCCGCCTGGGAGTCGGTGCCGACACGACTGGCGGCCACGTTGACCGGCTACATAGCCCAGACGCGGCTGTCGCTGCGCCCCTCGACGATGGTGCGGGTCGAAGGCGTGCTGCGTGAGTTCGCGTGCTGGCTCGCGGTCAACGCCCCCGACGTCGGTTGCGTCGCCGATTTGCGCCGCACCCACATCGAGGCCTACAAGCTGCACCTGGCCACCCGCCCCTCGGCTCGCGGCGGTGGCGCACTCACCAAGACCAGCCTGGCCGAGCACCTCGGCGCACTGCGCACCTGTTTCGAACGCCTCACCGAATGGGACGGCGACGACGTGCCGGCCAGGGTGCTCGTGTTCGCCGGCGATCTGCCCCTCCGCGACGAGCCGTTGCCCCGCTTCATCGATGACGGCGCTTTCGCCAAACTGTTGCAGGCCACCCGCGTCGACCCCGACCCGTTCGTGCGCCTCTGTGTCGAATTCCTGGCCCGAACCGACCTGCGTAAAGGTGAATTCCTCGATCTCACAGTCGATTCCGTAGTGCAGATCGGCGCCGCCTACTGGCTGCACGTGCCGTTGGGCAAGCTGCGCAACGACCGCTACATTCCCCTGCACCCGCAGCTGAAGGACCTCCTCGACGAGTGGCTCACCCGCCGACCAGCCAGCCTGCGCAGCCGCTACCTGTTCCTCGAACACGGCCAACGCATCCGGCACAACCGCGTCGACCGGGCCGTCGCCAAGGTCGCCGCGGCGGCCGGGATCGGACACGTCAGCCCGCATCGACTGCGTCACACGCTGGCTACCCAGGCCATCAACCGCGGCATGTCGCTGGAAGCGATCGCTGCGCTTCTCGGACATCGATCGATGCGGATGACTCTCGTTTACGCGCGCATCGCCAACCGCACCGTCGCCGACGAGTACTTCACCGTCGCCGAGAAGGTCGAGGCCCTCTACGATGCCCCAAAGTCCTTGCCCGCCAACGCCGAAGGCACGGAGATGACCAAACTGCGACGAGAGATGCACTCCCGCATGCTCGGCAACGGCTACTGCGCCCGACCAGTCGGTCTGGACTGCCACTTCGAGTCGATCTGTGAGTCGTGCACCTTCTTCCAGACCACCATCGAGTTCCGTCCCACCCTGGAAAGACAACGCGACGACGCTGACACCAAGGGCCAGATCGGGCGGAAGAAGGTCTTCGACGGCCTGTTGTCCCGCCTCGGCGACGCGGCCTCCTGACAAATCCCGATTGACAAGATCACCCGCATAATG
>DATJPD010000102.1:0-14844 GCA_035506575.1 Alphaproteobacteria bacterium | reverse complement strand
CCCCTCCTCGAATGCGTGGACCTGCAGAAGGCGTTCGGGGCCCTGCAGGTCACCGACCACGTCTCGCTCGCGGTGGCACCCGGCGAGGTGCACGCGCTGATCGGCCCCAACGGCGCCGGCAAGACGACCCTCGTCGGCCAGTTCGCGGGCGAGATCAGCCCCGATTCCGGCACGATCCGCTTTTCGGGGCGCGACATCACGGCGCTCTCGACCGACCGCCGCGCGCGGCTGGGGCTCGCACGCACGTTCCAGATCAGCAGCGTGTTCGGCAGCTTTTCCGCGGCCGGCAACGCGGCGCTTGCGGTGCAGGCGACCGAGCCGCACAGCTTCCGCTTCTGGCGGCGCGCCGACCGGATCGAGCGCCTGCGCCGGCCGGCCTACCGCCTCTTGCGCGAGCTCGGCCTTGCCGAACGCAGCGAGAGCCCGGCCGGCGGCCTGTCGCATGGCGAGCACCGGCAGCTCGAGCTGGCGATGGCGCTCGCGACCAAGCCCACGATGCTGCTGCTCGACGAGCCGATGGCCGGGCTCGGCAGCGACGAGACGCCGGCCATGCTGGCGCTGCTCGAGCGCCTCAAGCGCAAGCTGACCATCCTGTTGATCGAGCACGACATGGACGTGGTGTTCCAGCTCGCCGACCGGATCTCGGTGCTCGTCGCCGGGAGGCTGCTGGTGACGGGGACGCCCGACGAGATCCGCGCGCACCCGGAGGTGCGCGCGGCCTATCTCGGCGAGGACGAGGCGGACTAGGCCGCTTTCGCCTGGGCGGCCGGGACGATGATCATCCAGCCGATCCCGAAGCGGTCGGCGAGCATGCCGAAGCGCTTCGCGAAGAACGTCTTGCCGAGCGGCATCCGGACATGTCCGCCGGCGCTCAAGGCCGCGAACAGCCGGTCGGCTTCGGCCTCGGTTGCCACGTTCAAGGTCAGCGAGAAGCCCTGGAACTTGGTCTGTCCGCCGCACTCCCCGTCGGACATCAGGATTTCGGTGTCGCCGATGCGCAGCTGCGCGTGCATGACCTTGTTCTCGCGGCCCGGCTGCTGCGGCATGTTGGAGTCCGGGCAGTCCTTCCAGCGCAGCAGCATGGTGACCTCGGCGCCGAGCACGCGGCGGTAGAAGTCGATCGCCTCTTCGGAGCGCCCGTCGAAGAACAGATAAGGTTGCAGGTTCATCGTACTCTCCTTGTGAAAAACGTTTTGCCCCAGCCGCGTGGATCGATCCTGGCGCGCAGGGCCGCCTCGTCGCGGCTCAGCCGCCGCTCAGCGCCTGGACGATGTGCAGCGAATCCGCGGGCCCAAGCGCGTGCTTGAGGTCGAAGACCTGCTCGCCGTTGACGAAAATGCGGATATGCGGCCGCACCGCGTCCTGCTCGTCGACCATGCGGAAGCGGAGGCCCGGATAGCGGCGGTCGAGATCGGCCAGGAGCTCTGCCAGGCTGGCGCCCACAGCCTCCACCTCGCCCGCCTTGGTATAGGAGCGCAACGGCGTCGGGATCAGCACCTTCATCGCCCGATCATCCCAGCTCTGCCGCCTCCAGCGCGTAGATCTCGGGCAGGTGACGCGCGAGGCAGGTCCAGCGCTCACCCTCGTCGCGGCTGCTCCAGAGCTCGCCGCTGGTCGTTCCAAAATATAAGCCGACCGGGTCCTGCGCGTCCGCCGTCATCGCCTGGCGCTTGACCGTCCACCACGCGGCGGTCTGGGGCAGCCCCGACGCGCGGCGCTGCCAGCTCGAACCGCCGTTCTTCGTCGTGTACACGCCGGGCACGCCGCCCGGGCTGGTGCGCGGCCACACGGTCGAGCCGTCCATCGGAAACACCCACGCGACGTCGTGGTTGCGCGGATGCACGACCATCGGAAAGCCGATGTCGCCGACCCGCTTGGGCATGCTCTTGCCGATGCGCACCCATCTGGTGGCCGGCCGGTCGAGCCGGTAGATGCCGCAATGGTTCTGCTGGTAGAGGCGGTCCGGGTTGCTCGGGCACAGCCGCACGCAATGCGGATCGTGGACGGCGAGATTCTTCGCATCGAATCCCTCGACGACCTCGAGGCCGTCGACCAGCGGCGTCCAGGTGCGGCCGCCGTCGCGCGATTCGTGCACGCCCCCGCTCGACATGCCGAGATAGAGATGCCGCGCGTCGCGCGGGTCGACGATGATCGAGTGCAGCTTTGGCCCATCGGGGGTTCCGTCCTGCGGCCCGCCCATCCACGCCCGGTATTGCGGATTGTCGTTGAGGCCGGACAGCGGCTCCCAGCTGTTGCCGCCGTCCTCGGAGCGGAACAGGCCGTGCGGCGACGTGCCGGCGTACCAGACACCCGCCTCGCTCGCATGGCCGGGGGTCAGCCAGAACGTGTGCTGGACCACGCGCCCCTTCTCGCCGTCGGCAGCCTTTGGAAACGCCGGCGGCCGCTTGGCCTCGCTCCAGGTCTTTCCGAAGTCGGTCGAGCGGTACATGGTCGGCCCGAGATGGCCGGTGTGCGCGGCGGCGAGCAAGGTGCGGCCGTCGCGCGGGTCGAGCACCAGATGGCTGATCGTGTGGCCGAGGAAATGCGGCCCGTCGGCCCGCCAGCTGCGGCGCGCCGCATCGCCGCGGAAGAACCATGCGCCCTTGCGCGTCGCCACCAGCACCATCATGCCGCGCCCGGCGGCCTTGCCCTTGCGCGCCGCCTTCGCCTTCTTCGTCTTCGTCGCCTTGCGTGCCATCGCTCTCTGTCTCCCCTCTTGCTATTTGGGTTGATATCAACATAATTCATCCATGTCGAGCCGGAATCAGATCTCCCGCGCGACCACCCTCATGGTCCGCGACACCTGCGTGTGCCTGCACCTGCAGCGGGCGGCGCGCGCGGTAGCGCGGCGCTTCGATGCGGCACTGCGCCCGCACGGCCTGACCAACGGCCAGTTCTCGCTCCTGATGTCGCTCAACCGGCCCGACCCGCCGACGATCGGCAGCGTGGCCGAGCTCCTGGCGCTCGACCGCACCACGCTCACCGCGGCCTTGAAGCCGCTCGTCCGCCGCGGCCTGGTGAAGGTGGCGGTGGACCCCGCGGACAAGCGCAGCCGGCGCCTGGCCCTGACCCCCGGCGGCCGCGGGCGGCTGATCGCGGCCCTGCCGACCTGGCGCGACACCCACGCGATGATCGATAAGATGCTGCCCCGCGGCCCTGACGAGCTGCGGGCCGCCCTCAAAATCCTGTCCTGATCCGGCGCCATCTCCCTCCAGCTTCATAATCCAAGGACGAACGGCGGAGCGGCCATTCGACACCGCTTTAAGATTTTTTCCGCCTGACCCCCTAATATGGGCCGGCCTTGTCCATTGACGTAAAAGGGCAACCCCCATGAAGGTCTACGAAGGGAGGCGGACGATCGACGGGCTGGTCGTGACCGTCGACGGCCGGAAGCTGGACGAGCGCTACGACGTCAAGCGCTTCACCAAATACGGCTTCGAGTGGACCTACGAGGGGGAGAGCCCGCAGCAGCTGGCCCTTGCCATCCTCGTGGACCATCTCGGCGATGCGCCGCGCGCGATCCGGCTCTCGGAGGGCTTCATGCAGCGGATCGTCGCCAATTTCGACAACGACTGGCGGCTCACGGGCGCCGAGGTCGACCAGGCGATCAAGGTGCTCGACGCCGTCGGCCCCTC
Source organism: Alphaproteobacteria bacterium (assembly GCA_035506575.1). Taxonomy (GTDB): domain Bacteria; phylum Pseudomonadota; class Alphaproteobacteria; order CACIAM-22H2; family CACIAM-22H2; genus DATJPD01. The sequence continues at coordinate 11,209 of DATJPD010000102.1, read as the reverse complement.
GGATTGAACGTAACCGGGCGATGCCATAGACTCGTCCGCAACCAAGACCGCCAGGAAGGAGACGCTTGGATGATCGGCCCGCGTCAGATCGCATTCCGCGAGGAATACCGTTCGCGCATCGTGGGCTGGTACAACGGCTATTTCCACATCGCGCTCATCTACGCGCTGGGTGCCGCGGTCTTCTACATCTATGTCGGCAACATCCACGACGTCACGCCGGCCGAGTGGCTGACGGTGCCACTGACCTTCCTGTTCACCAACGTCTTCGAGTGGGCGGTGCACCAATACGTGATGCACCGGCCGGTGAACATCAAAGGCCTGCGCGCGATTTACGAGCGGCACACGCTCAACCACCACCAGTTCTTCAGCGACGACGAGATGCGCTTCCGTGATTCCAAGGACTGGCGGGTGACCGTGTTTCCCCCCTACGCGCTGGTCGTGTTCACCCTGATGTCGATCCCGCCGGCAATCGTGCTGGGCTTCCTGTTTTCGCCCAATGTCGGCTGGCTGTTCATGTCGGTGACGACGGGCATGTATCTCGTCTACGAGTTCATGCATTTCTGCTGCCACGTGGACGAGAACTGGTTCGTGCGCCACTGCCCGTTCGTCAACACGCTCCGCCGCCATCACACCGCGCATCACAACGCGCGGCTGATGATGGAGGTGAACATGAACCTCACCTTCCCGATCGCCGATTGGCTGTTCGGCACGTCGGACCTCGACCGCGGCCTCCTCGGCACCTTGTTCAACGGCTACTCGACCGCCCATCTCAAGCGCAACCTGCGCGGGGTGCCGCGCCGGCCCGACGAGGCGGCGGCGGCCCCGCTCGGCGCGCACTGAGGCCGGCGGCCATGCCGAACGACGTCAAGGCCGCGGTGTCGGTGGTGGTGCTGCTGGCGGGAGCGGTCCTTGCCTGGTGGAGCGGCTCGCCGGTGCGCCCCGATTACGCAAACGCGGTGATGGCCACCGCGGTCTTCATGGTCGTCGCCATGTGGATATTCCCCGAAGCCGGCGGCAAGAAGCGCAAGTAGCGCGCGCCGGCTTCAGCCCCACTCGGGGACCAGCCGCCGGAACACCGGCAGATCCATGGTCGGCGGCTGCACCGGCACCTGGAAGAACAGGTCGGCCACCCAGCCGCGGTGATAACTGTGGTGCGTCACCACGTGCAGCAGGATCTCGCCGCGGGTCATGACGCCCTTGTTGCCGCCGATCAGGGTGAAGTGGACGTCGTCGTTCAGCGTCTTCTCGGTCTGCGCGTCGCTCCAGTCCATGAACCACGCATTGGCCGCCTGCTGCGCCGTCCACAGATCGGCAAGCTCGGGATGCAGCACCACGTCGCGGCGCGGATGGCCGTGCTCGCGGCCCTCGAGATGCGCCTGCCAGATCACGTCGATCAGGTAATTGTGGTTGAGCGTCCGCACCATGGTCTTGAACAGGGTCGGGCGCTCCTGGGTCGCGGCCCCGGGCGGCAGGGCCGCCACCGCGTCGAACAGCAGCTTGTCGGCCCAGGCGTTGTAGCGCGTGAGCATGCGGGCGGAGCGGGTGTTCAGCATCGGGCACCTGCGGGCGTGGAGATCGCGCGAGTATAGGCGAAGTCGACGGACCCTGCCTATCAGCGGCAGCCGGCGAGCTTGCTCTGCGGATTGGCAAGGGCGAACGGCGGCAGGCGCGCGCTGGCGCTCTCCGCAAAGCTCGTATCGACCAGGCGGTCCGCCGGGAATTTGGCGGTGATCGTCCCCTCCCTGGCGAGCCAGTCCTGGATGTCGAGCAGGCTCGCGAGGTTGAAGCGGCCGTTGGGGTCGCGCGACGACCACGCCATGCTCTCGATCATCTCGTGATCCCTGGCGAGCTTGTGCTTGAGGAAAATCGCCTCGACCTCGCCGCGGTTGGGACCGCGATGATAGGCCTGGCAATAGTCGCGCACCCCGCGCAGCAGGGCCGCGAAGAACGCATCCGCGGCCTTGCGGTTCAGGGCAATCCAGTCGGTGTTGGCGAAATGCGCCAGCACGTCGACCGGCTGCGGGCGGATATAGTCGTCGGTATCGATCCAGCGCACCGCGAACCCATGTGCCACCGCGTCGTCGCCGAACGGCGGGATCTCCAGTGCGGCATCCACGGCGTTGCTGGCCAACGCCGCCCCGGTCTGCGGATACGGGATGTTCTTGATCTCGACGTCCTTGAGGCTGAGACCGGCCGATTCCAGGACCTTGGCCACCTCGTAGTAGCTGACCGAGCCGGGGCCGGAGAGCCCGATGGTGTGGCCCTTGAGGTCGGCCGGCGCCCTGATGGTGTCTTTCCGCGCCGGGCTCAGCATGAGCTCGTGATAGAGCGGCGTCGAGCCGCGCTCGAAGGCCAGCACCACCGGCAGGCGTTGTGCCAGCGCGTTCCAATAGCCGGCCGCGATACCGCCCTCGATCACCTGCACGCGGTTGGTGGCGAGAAGGGCCATGGACGTGCTGGTCGATTCGATGATCTGCACGTCGACATCGAGGCCGGCGTCGCGGAAATAGCCCTTGTCCAGGGCGATGAAGGTGGCCCCGGCGGAGACGCTCGGGTTGACGCCGATCGCGACCTGATCGAGGGCCCATGCTGCCCGGCCCGTGAGCGTTGCCGCGGAAACGAGCACCAGAGCGATCGCCAGCTGCCGCATCGCATTCCCCTTGCAAGGCCGGACGAGAGGTGGTCCCGGCCACGGAAGCGTTGCCCAAACGAAAGTCGTATGTCAGGTTATTTGACCAGACAGTCAAAGGGCACTCAAGCCCCCCGAGGAGGCGGCCCCCATGGAACTGCAGACGATCACCGCCACGCCGTCCACGCCCCATATCGGGGCCGAGATCGGCAACGTCGACCTGACCAAGCCGCTCTCCAACCGCCAGGTCGAAGACATCTACCAGGCGCTGCTGAAGTACCAGGTGATCTTCTTCCGCGACCAGCCGATCACCTTCGAGCAGCACGTGAACTTCGCCCGCCAGTTCGGCAAGCTGCACGTGCATGTCGGCGGCGACGGCACCGCCTCGCAGATGATCGAGGGCCACCCCGAGGTGCGCCGCCAGCATTTCGACAAGAATTCAAAGCGCGTCTCGGGCGAGGTGTGGCACACCGACCAGTCCTGCGCCGAGATCCCGCCGATGGCGAGCATCCTGCGCCAGGAGATCGTGCCGCCGGACGGCGGCGGCGACACCTTGTTCGCCAGCATGTACGCGGCCTACGAGGCGCTATCGCCGCGCTGGAAGACCTTCCTCGAAGGCCTGGAGGCGCTGCACGACGGAGCGCTCGCCTTCGACCGGGGTGCGAAGACCAAATACCCGACCGCCGTGCATCCGGTGATCACCAAGCACCCCGACACCGGGCGCAAGGTGATCTATGTGTGCAAGGGCTTCACCTCGCACATCGTCGGCATGCCGCGGCATGAGAGCGATGCGGTGCTGAACTTCCTGTTCGACCACTGCGCGCGGCCGCATTGGCAGGTGCGCTTCCGCTGGACGCCGAACTCGATCGCGTTCTGGGACAACCGCTGCACGCAGCATTTCGCGGTGTGGGACTACTGGCCCAACGTGCGCTCGGGCTACCGGGTGCAGGTCGAGGGCACGATGCGCCCTCCGGCCGGTTGAGATGGCGGCGGGCTGACCCTCGTGCAGATGTTCACGATGCCGTCCTGGGTCCAGGAGGTGGCGCTCGCCCGCAAGGGCCAGGCGCATCCGTTCGCATCCATCGACCCTGCCAGGACCGCGCTGGTCGTGATCGACCTGCAGAACGCGTTCATGCTGCCCGGGGTGGCGCACAGCCCCTGCGTCCAGGCGCAGGACATCGTCCCGAACGTCAACCGCCTCGCACGCACGGTGCGGAGCACGGGCGGTGCGGTGGTGTGGATCCAGACCGAGTATACCGACGAGACGTTGACCAGCTGGTCGACCTATTACGAGGCGCTGTCGCCGGCGCGCCGGGCCAAACGGCGCGAGGCGCTGTCCCGGGGCGGCAAGGGCTTCGAATTGTGGGACGGCCTCGACGTGCAGCCGCAGGACTTGAAGGTGATCAAGATGCGCTTCAGCGCGCTCATCCGCGGCTCGTCCAACCTCGAGCAGGTGCTGCGCGACCGCGGCCTCGACACCGTGCTGATCACCGGAACGACCACCGACGTGTGCTGCGAGTCGACGGCGCGCGACGCCTCGATGCTGAACTTCCGCACCATCATGGTCAGCGACGGCACGGCCGCGAGCCGCGACGAGTTGCACAACGCCTCGCTGTGCGCCTTCTACCTCAATTTCGGCGACGTCATGTCGACCGACATGCTGGTCGACTGCCTGACCCGCACCGCGAAGAACGCAGTTCTCGCCGCCGCTTCGTGATCCGCCTCAGCCGATCACATGCTCGGCCGCTGGCGCCCGGACGTCCATCTCGCAGTCGAGGCCAACCACCGGCGGCCGGGTCACGTGCCAGGTGATGGCGCTCACCGGGGCCGCCCCGCGGCGTACGAGCTCATCGAGGACCAGCGGTCCGATGTCGTGGACCGTGTAGACCTGGACGTCGAGCGCGTCTTTCCACGCGACCCCGAGGGCCGCCATCCGCCCCACCATGACGTCGAACACGTAGCGCAGCTTCTCGCGCATCCCGGCCGGCGAGGTGTCGCCCGGGCGCACGATGTGGTCGCGATAGTTGGGCTTGCCCTCGGGCGCCTCGCCGCCGCCGGACACGATGAAGCTCGCGGCGCCTGCTGGCGCCGCCGGCACGGTGTAAGAGAAGGCATAGAGCGATGGCTCGGCAGGAGGGCTCCCCTCCGGGCACACGTTGGTGCGCGCCACCGGGTTCAGTCCGTCGCGATAGATGCCCCAGCGCGCCAGGGTCTCGGTGTAGTGGCGGTTGAAGGCGGTGAAGCCCTCCTCGGTGAACGGCTTGGGCGAGCGCAGCTCGCAGGCGCAGAACGCGAGGAGCGGCCGGCCGATCGCCTTGAGGTAGGCCTCCGCTGCGGCAAAGCCCTGCGCCAGCGGCAAAGGCCGCCTGAGCCGCGCGCGCTCGACCCGGAAGCCCGGCTCGGCCGCGACGCCGCCCGAATACTGGAACACGCCCTTGATGAACCGGTAGCCGCCGTCCCGGAAGACGGGAACCTCAGGTGCGCTCATTGACTCCTCCGCTTGTCCCCCGCTTGTATCAAGCCCGCACGACGAAAGGAATTGATCGATGTCGAAGTTGAGAGTGAGCCTCGCCTGCGCCCCCTACGACCGGCTTCAGCCCATCTTCACCGGCCGGGTGCAGATCGAAGGCTGCGAGGTGAACTACTTCCCGCTCGAGGCCGAGGAGGTGTTCGCCCGCGCCTATTCCTCGCAGGACTTCGATATCACCGAGCTGTCGTCGAGCTCGCACATCCTCACCAGCGCCCGCGGCGACGCGCCCTATGTCGGCGTGCCGGCTTTCGTGTCGCGCGTGTTCCGCCATTCCGCCTACTACATCCGAACCGACCGCGGCATCAAGACGCCCCAGGATCTGCGCGGCAAGACGATCGGCGTGCCCGAATATCAGATGACGGCGGCCCTGTGGGCGCGCGGCATCCTGTCCGACGAGTACGGGGTGAAGGCGCAGGACATCCGCTGGCGCAACGGCGGCCAGGAACAGCCGGGCCGCAAGGAGCGCACGCCCATCGACCCGCCCGGCATCGACCTCAAGCCGATCCCCGCCGACAAGACGCTCTCGGGCATGCTGGAGGCGGGCGAGCTCGACGGCATCATCTCGGCGCGCGCCCCCTCGTGTTTCACCCGGGGCGCGCCGAATATCGGCCGCCTGTTCCCCGATTTCCGCAAGGCCGAGGAAGCCTATTTCAAGAAGACCGGCCTGTTCCCGATCATGCACCTGATCGGCATCCGCCGCTCGCTGGCCGAGCAGCATCCCTGGCTGCCGGCCAGCGTGTTCAAGGCCTTCCTCCAGGCGCGCGAGATCGCGCTCAAAGAGGTCAAGGAGGTCGGCGTGCTGCACGCCATGCTGCCCTGGATGCCTGACGAGGTGGCGCGCACGGTCGCCGTGATGGGCCCGAATTTCTGGCCCTACGGCGTGGACGCCAACCGCAAGGACATCGACTCCATGCTGCGCTGGTCCTACGAGCAGGGCCTGTCCCCGCGCCAAGCCAGGATCGAGGACGTGTTCCACAAGGGCACGCTTGAAATCTCGAAGCTCTGAGGAGGAGGACGGCATGGACGGCATCGAGCGGCGCGCAGGGGCAAAGCGAGGCACCGGCCTTGGCGCGGGCATCGTGGGCGCGGCCATCGTGCCGCACGCGCCGCAGCTCCTCTCCATGCCCGACACCGAGGACTTGGCGCAGGTCGCGCGGGTGAAGGCGGCGATGCAGAAGGTCGGCGACGGCCTGCGGGCGCTGTCGCCCGATCTCGTGATCATCATCTCCAATTGCCACGGCGAGGAGATGGTGGTGCATTGCGTGCCGCCGTTCATGATCCATTGCGGCGACCGTGCGCACGGGCACGCCAGGCACAAGGCCGTGTGGCGCATCGACGGCGAGGCCGGCCAGGCGCTGACCCACCTGATGCTCGAAGAGGGGTTCGACCCCGCCTTCACCCTCGACACCGACGTCGGCACGGCGTTCACCATCGCGCACGACTATTGCGGCTTCTCGCGCGAGACCCCGTTCCTGCCGATCTACGTCAACGTCTACGTGCCGCCGCAGCCGAGCCCGCAGCGCTGCTTCGCCTTCGGCAAGGCGCTGGCGCGCTCGCTCGAACGGATGGACAGGCGCGCGGTCGTGATCGTCAGCGACGGGCTCTCGCACTTCCCTGGAACGCCGATGTACCCCACCCCGGACCTCGCCGGCGACAAGGTGATCTTCGAGCACCTCGCGGCCGGCAACCTGAATTACATCATGAGCTACGACGCCGCTCGCCTGGACAAGACCGGCAATGTCGAGTGCCGCTCGCTTCAGATCCTGGCCGGCGCCATCGGCGACCGCAAACCCGATCACGCGGCACTGGAGCCGTCCTGGCATCACATCTACGCCGTGCTCGGCTGGACGAGCCCGATCACCTCGGAGGCGTACGTGCCGCTCTATCCCGGGTTCGCCGCGCGCCACAGCGAGCTCGCGCGCGCCATCCACGCGATCGTCACCGACGATGCGGCGGGTTCGGCGTACAAGGCCGACCGGCCCGGCTTCGCCCGACGCTACGACCTGCCGGATGAAGAGCGCGCCGCCCTCGTCCGCCTCGACGAGGATGAGCTGCGCGAGCGCTACCTCGTCAACCCGATGCTGACCTACATGGCCAAGGTCAAGGTCGGCGACAAGCTGAAGAACCGCTCGAAACCTAAATAGACGTCATTGCGAGGAGCGAAGCGACGAAGCAATCCAGGGCCCTGGATCGCTTCGCGGAGCCTGTCCTCGGGCCCGCCTTTGGCGGGACCCGTGGGCTCGCGATGACGAAGACGTCACTCCCCCGTGGCGGGGGCTGCGTGAGGCTTGTCGCGCAGCTCGCGGTCCTCGATGCGGGCGAAGAGGGCGAGGCCGATGCACAGGCTCGCCGCCGCCGCCCCGAACATGACGCCGAACGCCTGCGCGATCGTCTGGCGGGCATCGCCGCCGAGGCTGGTCTGCACCAGCCCCTCGAGCCCGTTGGCCCCGCCGTCCGGCAGCGCCTCGGCCGCCAGCGCCAGCACCAGCGCCGAGGCGACCGCGATCATGATGGCGCTGCCGAGGGCGCGCGCGAACACGACCGCTCCGCTCGCCGCCCCCATGTCGCGGGGGGCGACGGCGTTGAGGGCTGCGACGCTGGTCGCGGGATAGGTGGGCCCGATGCCGGCGCCGATGACCGTGAGGATGACCGCGGCGATCCAGGGTGTGAGGTGCGTGGCCATCAGCGCCATGACGACCAAAGCCGCGATCGCGATCGGCAGCGAGATCAGCGGCGGCCGCTTGTAGCGGCCGGTCCTGGTCGAATAGCGGCTGGCGAAGATCGAGGTGATGCTGCCCGAGACCAGCATCGGAATGATGAGCACGCCCGACTCGCTGGCGGGCAGGCCGAGCGCCACCTGGAAATAGATCGGCGCCAGCACCGTCGTCGAGATGAACGTGCCGATGATGACGAAGCTCGCGAGCAGCAGCGGTTTCATCACCGCATCGGTCATGAAGCGCGGCGGCAGGACCGGATCCTGCGCGCGCCATTGGATCCAGATGAACAGGCTGGCCAGCACGACCGCGGCTGCGGCGAGCGCCAGGGTCCCGGGTGAGCTCCACGCGATCTGGTGCCCGCCCAGGGTGACCACGCTCAGGAGGGCCACGGTCGCGCCGGACAAGGCGGTGATGCCGGCGTAGTCGATCGGCAGGCGGCGGTGGCTCACGGGCAGCTTGCGCAGCGCGCGGTCGACGATGAAGAGCGCCGTGAGCGCCAGCGGCAGGTTGATCCAGAAGATCCACGGCCATCCCCAGTACTGGCTGAGAAAGCCGCCCAGGGTCGGGCCGAGCACCGAGGCCGCCGAGAACACCACCGAGAAATATCCGGAATAGCGGGCGCGCTCGCGCGGCGTGACCACGTCGCCGATCACCGCCTGTCCCAAGGTGATCAGGCTGCCGCCGCCGACCCCCTGCAGGGCGCGCGACAGGATCAGCGCCACCATGCTCGAGGACAGCGCGCACAGCGCCGAGCCGGCCATGAACACCGCGAGCGCCCCCATCAGCATGCGCCGGCGGCCATAGAGGTCGCTCAGCTTGCCGACGATCGGCGTGACGCAGGTCGAGGTCAGGAGATAGGCCGAGACGATCCACGACAGGAGCGCCACGTGGCCGAGGTCGCGGGCCATCGCCGGCATCGCGGTCGCGATGATGGTCTGGTCGAGGGCCGCCAGCGACATGGCGAGCAGCGCACCCCAGATGACTGCACTGACCTCGCGGGGCGTGAAATGCGGCGCGGCTGCGGCTGTCGTGTCGCTCGTCATGCTCGAGGATGTGGGGCTCGAATTGCGGATGGCGGACCGGCCGTGTCCGTGGGGCCGGCCAGGACGGCGCAACATGGCTGCTCCCGGCCGAAACGGCAAGAGGCTAGGAGCCGCCCTGCGCCAATATCTCGATCGTCCTGCGGTCCGGCTCGCCGTTGAAATATCGACGCAACGCCGCCCGGAACAGCGCGTTGTCGGCCGTGACATCGGCAAACAAGGTCATGGATGAGCGAAATTTCAGATCATCCGGGCTCCCGAAAATGTCGTGCGCCGAGCGGCCGGCCACGTCGAGCACCAGCTGCGTGCACTCCGTGAGCCGCGGCCCCAGAACCGGATGCGCGAGATACGCCTCGGCCTCGCCGCGCGAGGCGATGGCGTAGAACTGCGCAGTGGGACTCACCCCCAGTCCCTTGATCTGCGGAAAGACGAACCACATCCAGTGGCTGCGCTTCCTGCCGTCGCGGAGCTCGGCACGGACCTGCGCGTAGACGGGCGCTTGCGCGTCGACGAAGCGCTGAAGGGTATGGGGATCGCTCACCGCGAACGGCTACGCCGCCTTGAGCTTGTCGCGCAGGCGCTTGAGGCTGCCCCCTCGCATCACCGAGCCGGGCAGCGGATGGCCGACGATGCTCTCGGCGAGCCGGGCGCACTCGATCAGCCGCTCGAGGTCGATGCCGGTCTCGATGCCCATCTCCTGGCACATGAAGACAAGGTCCTCCGTGCATACATTGCCGGCCGCCCCCGCGTGGCCGGCAAAGGGGCAGCCGCCCAGGCCCGCTACCGAGGAATCGAACTCCGCCACGCCCATCTCGAGACCGGCATAGGCGTTGGCGATGCCCATGCCGCGCGTGTCGTGGAGATGGAGGGCGACGTCGAGGTCCGGAAAGCACTCCCGCACGACACCCAAGGTCCGCTTGATCGACAGCGGCGTCGCCCAGGCCATCGTGTCGGCCAGGGCGATCGTCTTGAGGGCCAGGCCGTGCGCCGCCGCCACGTCGAGGGCTGTCTGGACGATCTCGGCCACGTGCTGCGGCGCGATGTCGCCCGCGAAGTTGCAGCCGAACGCCGCGGTGATCATCGCCGTCTCGACCGGCACCTGATGCCGCTTGAACGTCTCGGCCATGCTGTGCTGGTCCGCGAGCTGCGAGGCGGCGCTGCGGTTCTGGTTGCGCTTGAGGAACGGCTCCGAGGCCGAGAACGAGAGGCGCCCCTCGATGTGCAGCCGCCCGGTGGCGAGCGCCCGCTCGAAGCCGCGCTCGTTCAGCCACAGGCCGAGATAGGCGACGCCCGGCTCGCGCCGCATCCCGGCCACCACCTGCTCGGCGTCGGCCATGCCGGGGACGAGCTTCGGATTGACGAAGGAGACGACCTGGATGCGTTTGAGGCCCGTGGCCGACAAGGCGTCGATCAGCTCGATCTTGCGCGCGGTCGGGATCGGCCCCTTCTCGATCTGGAACCCCTCGCGCGGCCCTTCTTCGGTGATGTGAACGCGCTGCGGCAGGTCGGACATCTTGGTCTCCGGGGGCTGGCTCCTGTCGGGAGCCCCATCTTACGCCCCCGCCCCCTCTCAGACGACCGCGATCGCGTTGATCTCGATGAGGTACTCCGGAGAGGTCATCTTGCACACCTCGACCATGGTCGATGCGGGGGCCGGGGCCGGGAAGTATTCGCGCCGCACTTTGTGGATCTGGTCGAAATGCTCCATGTTGCGCACGAACACGTCGACCCGGCAGATGTCCGCCATCGTGCCGCCGGCCTCCTCGACCGCGGCCTTGACGTTCTCGCACACCTGGCGCGTCTGCGCCTCGATGTCGCCGATGCCGGCGATGGTGCCGTCGGCCCGCCGCGCCACCATGCCGGAGATGAACACCAGCTTGCCCCGCGCCTCGGTCACGGTCGCGTGCGAGAAATGGCCGCTGGGCTGGCGGAGCTTCTTGGACACGATCTGGGTCTTGGGCATGGGCTCCCCCTTGGTTTGGATCAGTGCCCCACCGCCTGCCGGAGCACGGCGGCGGGATCGGCGCTGCGGGTGCTGCCGCGCCAGGCCACGTGCTGGTCGGGCCGGATCAGCGCCAGGTCGGCCGCGTAGAGCTCGCGCAGCTCGGGCAGCGGCAGGTGCAGGACCGAGAGCGGGATCCGCTGCGCCTCTGCCGCCGTTTCGAACCCGCGCGCGGCGGTCGCGTCTGCACCGGTCACCAGCAAGGTGAAGTCGCGGCCGAAGCGGTCGAACAGCGAGCCGCCGTCCGGCAGCCAGTGATGCGGCGCGCGCCCGCCGGGGCAGGCGCTCGGC
>DATJPD010000101.1:0-22481 GCA_035506575.1 Alphaproteobacteria bacterium | reverse complement strand
GTGATCGGGGCCGCGAGTCATGCGCGGCGCATTCCCGCCGCCGAGGCCGCGCTCAACGGCCGCGCGGTCGACGAAACGACGATCCTGGCGGCGGCGGAGGCGGCGGCCGCGGGCGTCGATCCGTCGGACGACATCCATGCGAGTGCGGCCTATCGGCGCGCCCTCGTCGCCACTCTGGTCGAGCGCGCGCTCAAGCGCGCGGCCGCGTAAGTCGGAGCACCCCGCGTGAAGCCGGCCCCTCTGTCGTCGCAATTCGAGGTCAATGGCAAGCCGGTCAAGGTCACCTTGTCGCCGCGCACGACCCTGGCCGACTGCCTGCGCCACGAGCTCCGGCTCACCGGCACGCATATCGGCTGCGAGCACGGCGTATGTGGCGCTTGCACCGTGATCGTCAACGGAGAAGCGGTGCGGTCGTGCCTGATGCTGGCGGTGCAGGCGGAGGGTGCGAAGGTCACCACCGTCGAGGGCCTGAGCCGCGACGACGATCTCACGCCGTTGCAGGCGGCCTTCCGCAAGCATGGCGCTCTGCAGTGCGGGTTCTGCACGCCGGGCATGATCACCACCGCGCACGCGCTCTTGAGCGAGGAGCCGGACTGCGATGCGGCGCGCGTCCGCGAAGTTTTGTCGGGCAATCTGTGCCGCTGCACCGGCTATATCCCGATCGTCGAGGCTGTGCTCGAGGCGCGCGCTGCCTATCGGAAGAGCAAAGGTTAGCCGGATGAGGACGGTCAACTCCTTCATCGGCAGCCCGGTCCAGCGCGTCGAAGACCTGCGCTTCCTGCGCGGCCGCGGCCAGTACATCGATGATCTCGTCCGTCCGAACCAGCTCAACGCCGCGATCTTGCGCAGCTCGGTGGCTCACGGGCGCATCCGCTCGATCGATACCAAGGCGGCGTCGGCCATACCCGGCGTCCAACGGGTAATCACGGCCAAGGACATCGGCCCCAAGGTGCCTACGATCGTCATACGCCTCCAGCCGCTGCCGCAGCTCGAGCCGTTCCAGCAGCCGGTGATCGCGCACGACAAGGTGCGCTACGTAGGTGAGCCTTTGGCGGTCGTCCTGGCCGAGAGCTTCGCGATCGCCGAGGATGCGCTCGAGCACATTGCGGTCGACATCGAGCCGCTGCCGGCCGTGGCCGACCGCGCCGCGTCGGCCAGCAACAAGAGCCTGCTCTTCGAGGCGCACGGCACCAATCTTGCAATCACCTACGACGTCGTGCTCGGCAACGCAGATCAGGCCTTCAAGGATGCGCCCTATACGAGGCGCGAGAAATTCCGCGTCGACCGCCATGCGGCCGTGCCGATGGAACCGCGCGGGCTGCTCGCCGAATGGGATGCGGCCAAGGGGAAGTTGACGGTCAACGGGGCGGCGAAGGTCGCGTTTTTCAACCGCCGCATCCTGGCCGGTCAGATCGGGCTGCCAGAAGACTCGATCGACATGATCGAGAACGATGTCGGCGGCGGCTTCGGCGCCCGCGGTGAGTTCTATCCCGAGGACTTCCTGATTCCCTTCGCGGCCAGACTGGTCGGCCGCCCCGTCAAATGGACCGAAGACCGCCGCGAGAACCTTCTGAGCCTGCAGCATGCGCGCGATGCCGAATGCGACATCGAGATCGCGTGCAAGGCCGACGGGACGATCCTCGGGCTGCGCGGCCACACGGTCACTGACATGGGCGCCTATGTGCGCACCAACGGCCTCGTCGGTCCGCGCAACATGGTCCAGTTCATGAACGGGCCGTATCACATCCCCAATATCAAGCTGCAGTCGCATCTGCAGTTCTCGAACAAGACGCCGTCCGGGACCTATCGCGGCCCCGGCCGCTATGAGACGGACTTCTTCCGCGAGCGTCTGTTCGACCTTGTCGCGCGCGACCTCAATCTCGACCGGGTCGAGTTCCGCCGCCGCAACCTGATCGCCAAAGAGCAGATGCCGTATCACTGCCCGAGCATCGCGCCCTATCCGCAGGTCACCGAGTACGACAGCGGCGACTACGCCAGCGCGTTTGCGCGCTGCCTCAAGGAGTTCGATTGGGCCAAGAAGGCAGAGCTGCAGGGGAAGCTCATCGACGGCCGTTACCACGGCATCGCGGTCGGCTGCTTCATCGAAGGTGGGGCCGCCGGGCCGAAAGAGACGGCGAAGTTTGTCATCGAGGCGGACGGCTCGTTCACGCTCTCCGTCGGCTCGTCGGCGATCGGGCAGGGGCTCGAGACGGTGTTCGCGCAGATCGCCGCGGACGCGCTCGAGGTGCCGCTCGACAAGGTGCGCGTGTTCCACGGCTCGACCAACCTCCTGCGTGAGGGCTTCGGTTCCTACCACTCGCGCGCGGTGGTGATGGGCGGCTCGGCCATCCTGTCGACGGCCGAGACCTTGCGCGCGGAGATGCGCAAGACGGCGGCCCAGCGCTTCGGCTGCGCTGCCTCCGATGTGACCATCGCCGAGGATCGCGTCACCGGTCCGGCCGGCAAGTCGATGAAGTTCGCCGAGCTCGCCGGGCTGTCCGCCGACGGTGAGTTCGCGAATCACCATCACACCTATGCCTATGGCACCCATGCTGGCCACGTGGCCGTCGACGCGCGGACCGGCCATGTCGAGCTCGTCGACTACGTCGCGGTGGAGGACGTCGGCCGGATCATGAATCCGCTGACCCTCAAGGGTCAGGTGATCGGCGCGGTCGTGCAGGGCCTGGGCGGCACGTTCCTCGAGAATTTCGTCTATGATGAGAACGGCCAGCTGCTGGCCGGCTCGTTCGCCGACTATCTGCTGCCCACCGCCAGCGATTTCCCCGTGATCCGCTCGTTCCTGATGGAGGAGCAGCCGTCGCCGATCAATCCGCTCGGCGCCAAGGGAGCGGGCGAGGGCGGGATCATCCCGGTCGGCGGGGTCATCGCCAACGCGGTCGCGTCCGCGCTATCGTCGCTCGACGTGCAGCCGCGCGGGCTTCCGCTATCCCCGTCGCGGCTATGGGATCTCATCCAGGCGGCGCGGCAGCACGCGTCGCGGGCTGCGGAATAATTTCTGGTGCATGACATGATTGCGGTAGGCCCCTTGCCCTCGAACACCAAAGACCAGTCCTTCGTGCAGATCCGAAAGGCCGGCAAGACCTATCGGTCCAAGCGCGGCGACGTGGCGGCGCTCAAGGACATCAACCTCGACATCGCCATGTCGGAGTTCGTGAGCGTGCTGGGGCCGAGCGGCTGCGGCAAAAGCACCCTGCTCCGCTGCCTGGCCGGTCTCGACCACCCGACCTCGGGCGAGATCCTGATCGGCGGGCAGAAGGTGCACAGCCCGCCGGACGGGCTGGGTGTCGTGTTCCAGCGCGACGTGCTCCTGGAATGGCGCACGGTGATCGAGAACGTGCTGCTGCCGGTCGAGGTCAATCGCATGAACCGCAGGGAGTGGGAGCCCAAGGCGCTCCAGCTCCTGGACCTGCTGGGACTGCGCGGCTTCGAGGGGCGGCATCCGTGGGAGCTCTCGGGCGGCATGCGCCAGCGCGTGTCGATCTGCCGGGCGCTCCTGATGAACCCGACGCTCCTGCTCATGGACGAGCCGTTCGGAGCACTGGACGCGATGACGCGCGACGATCTCAACGTCGAGCTGCAGCGCGTGTGGATGGCCGACGAGAAGACCGTGTTCTTCGTGACCCACTCGATCACCGAGGCGATCTTCCTTGCCGACCGCGTGGTCGTCATGTCGCCCTCGCCGGGCCAGATCGCCGACATCATCCATGTCGACCTGCCAAGGCCGCGCGATCTGGCGATCCGCGAGACGCCGGAATTCGGGCTGTTGAGCCGGCGCGCCCGCACCCTGTTCCAGGAGATGGGCGTCATCCGCGGCGGCCGCGGCGACAAGCTTCGGGTGGCGTCATGATGCAGAACATCGCCTCGAACCGGCCCGCCATGATCGCCGCGGTGATCGTCGGGTTCTTCCTCGTGTGGGAGCTGGCCTGCGATCTCCTCCACGTGCCGAACTACTTCCTGCCGCCGCCCTCGGCGATCTTCAAGGAATTCCTGACGGCGCCGGACTGGTACTTGCAGCAGTGCCTTTACACGCTGCTCACGACCATGCTCGGCTTCGGCGCAGCGTTCGCGGTTGGCCTGATCGCGGCGATCGGGATCACCTATTCCAAGATCCTGGAGAACACGCTCTATACGCTGCTCGTCTCGCTCAACAGCGTGCCGAAGATCGCGCTGGCGCCGCTCTTCATCATCTGGCTGGGAACGGGCGTCAATTCGAAGGTCGCGGTCTCGTTCCTGATCGCGTTGTTCTCGATCGTCATCGACACGGTCCTCGGCCTGCGCTCCGCCGATCCGGACGCGCTCGACCTCCTCAAGACCATGCACGGCTCGCCCATGCAGGCGTTGATCAAGATCCGCATTCCGACGGCCCTGCCGCACATGTTCGCGGGCATGAAGATTTCGATCTCGCTGGCGCTGGTTGGCGCCATCGCTGGCGAGTTCGTCGCCTCGCAGGAGGGCCTTGGCTGGGTCATCCTGTCGGCCCAGGGCATGTTCCAGACGACGCGGGTGTTCGCGGCCATCATCCTGCTCGGCGTCATGGGCACGGTCTTGTTCTTCCTGGTCGATATCGCCGAGCGTCTCGTGTGCCCATGGCACGTTTCGCATCGCACGGCGGAAGCCAAGGCGATGGCGCAAGCGCACTAAAAGGACGGTCTGAGGGGAGGGGAGATGAAGCGGCGCGATTTCTTGAAGGCCTCGACGGCCGTTGCGGCCGGCCATGTGATTGCAACCACGGCTCCGGCGCTGGCCCAGGGCCGCAAGGATGTCCTGGTCACGGTCTCGGAGAGTGCTCCCAACAGCTTCGATGCGATGTCGCCGGGGGCGAACCGCGGTAGCTACGAGGTCGGCTGGAACGTCTATGACCGGCTGATCTCCTGGGACCAGAAGCCGACCTCTGCCGGCAGCTCACGCTGGGATTCGACCAAGTTCAAGCCGGAGCTCGCAGAGGAGTGGGACCTGCGCGACATGTCGGTCACGTTCAAGATCCGCAAGAACGCGACGTTCCACGACGGCACGCCTGTGACGGCCAAGGACGTCAAGTGGTCGCTCGACCGTGCGGTCACGGTGACCGGCTCCTCGAAGCCCCAGTTCAAAATCGGCTCGCTCGATGATCCGGCGCAGTTCGTGGTCGTCGACGACCACACCCTGCGCGTCGACTTCCATCAGAAAGACAAGCTGACGATGCCGACGTTCGGGGTCCCGAACGCGATCATCTACAACTCGGGCCTGGCCAGGTCCCACGCGACCGAGGCCGACCCCTGGGCGGTCGACTGGCTCAAGGGCAACACCGCGGGCAGCGGTGCGTACAAGCTGACGAGCAAGCTCGGCGACCAGGAGGTCGCCTTCATCCGCAACGACAAATGGGTCTCGGGCGCCGCACCCAAGATCCCGCGCGTGATCTGGCGGGCGGTCCCGTCCGCCGCGACGCGGCGGGCGCTGCTGGAGCGCGGCGACATCGACCTGTCGCAGGACCTGCCGCCCAAGGACGTGGCGGACATGACCAAGGATGCGCGGCTGCGTGTGGTCGGCACGCCGGCCGACAACTCGGTCCAGTATCTCGGCATGCAGGTGAAGATGCCGCCCTTCGACAACAAGAAGGTGCGCCAGGCGATCGCCTACGCCATCCCGTACGAAAAGATCATGGAGGTGGCGCTCTACAACCGCGCGCGGCCGCTGTTCGGGGGACCTTCGAAGGTGACGAAGCCCGAGTGGCCGCAGCCGCACTGGTACAAGACCGATCTTGCGAAGGCGAAGCAGCTCCTGACCGAAGCGGGTTTTCCCAACGGCTTCGAGACGAATTTGTCGTTCGATCTGGGTGCGGCGGTCACCAACGAGCCCATGTGCCTCCTCATCCAGGAGAACCTGGCCAAGATCGGCATCAAGGTGACTCTGGACAAGGTCGCCGGTGCCAACTGGCGTGCCGCGTTTTCGAGCAAGAAGCTGCCGTTCATCACCAACATCTTCGGCGGCTGGCTCAACTACCCCGACTACTTCTTCCACTGGGCCTATCACGGCCAGAACGCGCTGTTCAACAGCTCGTCCTATCAGAATCCCGAGATGGACAAGCTGATCGACGCGTCGCGCTTCGAGAGCGATCCGGAGAAATACGCTCACGATGTCGAGGCGTTCGTGACCTTGGCGTTCGATGACGTGCCGACCGTCCCGCTGTATCAGCCGTTCGTCGACGTCGCGATGCAGAAGGACGTCTCTGGCTATCGCTACTGGTTCCACCGCCAGCTCGACTACCGGCCGCTGCGAAAGGCCTGAGGCCGTGAAACGGCGCGACTTTCTTAAGGGCGCCGCAGCCTCGGCAGGCGGTGCCGTGGCCGCCGAGGCGCTCGGCGGCGTTTCGGCGCGGGCCGAGGACGCCAAGGACACCCTGGTGATCGTCTCGGAAGCGGGTCCCAACGGGCTCGACACCGACGTGCCGGGTGCGAACCGCAGCGTCTTCGAGATCAACTGGAACTGTTACGACCGTCTCGTCACCTTTGGGGTCAAGAAGGACGAGAACGGCAACGATTACTACGACTACAAGACTCTGATCCCGGAGCTCGCGGAAGAGTGGGATCTGCGCGGCATGTCGGTCACCTTGAAGCTGCGCCGGAACGCGAAGTTTCATGACGGCACGCCGATCACCGCGAAGGACGTGAAGTGGACCTTCGACCGCGCGATCGGCGTCGGCGGCTATCCCAAGTCGACGATGGCGGCCGCGTCGCTCACCAAGCCCGAGCAGTTCGTCGTCGTCGACGAGCACACGTTCCGCGTCGACTTCCTCACCCGGGACAAGCTGACCATGCTCTATCTCGGGGTGCCGGTGACCGGCATCTATCACTCCGAGGCGGTGAAGAAGCACGTCACGGCGGACGACCCGTGGGGCCAGCAATGGACCAAGCTCAATGTTGCGGGCGGCGGCGCCTACAAGCTGGCGCAGTGGACGCCAGGCCAGGATGCGGTCTTCGTGCGCAACGACGACTGGGTCTCGGGCAAGCTGCCGCAGTGCCGGCGCGTGATCTCGCGCGTGGTACCGGCCTCGGGCACGCGGCGGGCGCTGCTCGAGCGCGGCGACGTCGACTTCTCCTACGACCTGCCGCCCAAGGACGCGGCCGACATGTCGGCCGACGGGAACCTGAAGGTGATCGGCTCCCTGATGGAGAACACGGTCCAGTATCTAGGCATGAACGTGACGATGAAGCCGTTCGACAACCCGAAGGTCCGGCAGGCGGTCGCCTACGCGGTGCCGTACCAGAAGATCATGGACTTGGCGCTCTATAACCGCGCCCGGCCGCTGTTCGGGGGACCGGCGAAGGTGACCGCGGCGGAATGGCCGCAGCCGTCCCCGTATGTGACCGACTTCGCCAAGGCAAAGCAGCTGCTGGCCGAAGCCGGCTATCCCAACGGCTTCGAGACCACGCTGTCGTTCGACCTCGGGGCCGCGGTGACCAACGAGCCTCTCTGCGTGCTCGTGCAGGAGGCGCTCGGGCAGGTCGGCATCAAGGTAACGCTCGACAAGATCCCGGGCTCGAACTGGCGCGCGACGTTCACCAAGAAGACCCTGCCGCTGCAGACGAACATCTTCGGCGCGTGGTTTAACTATCCCGACTTCTTCTTCTATTTCGTCTATAGCGGGGCGGGGACGATCTTCAACACGATGGCCTACGACAATCCCGACATGAACAAGGCCATCGACGACGCGCACTACCAGGCCGATCCGCAGCTTTATGCGCAGGACGTGCGCAGCTTCGTCCAGCGCGCCTTCGATGACGTGCCCAACGTGCCGCTCTACCAGCCACAGCTCAACGTCGCGATGCGCCGCAATGTGAGCGGCTATCGCTACTGGTTCCACCGGCAGGTCGATTACCGCCCGCTGGTGAAAGCCTGACCGTCAGATCAGCTGGCCTTCGGTCAGCGGGATGTCCCGCAGGGTCGAGGGGGCGAACAGCTCCTCGACCTTGAGGCGTCGGTCGCTCAGGCCCTGCTCGTGGTTGTACTGGAGCAGAGCCTCGATCGATGGGCGGTTGGGACCGATGCCGTACGGGTACCAGTCCTTGCCGATGATCCGCTGCTCGTCCTCGATCATCGCCTGCAGCCATGCGAACGAGGCCTTGGGCGAGCCGGTCTCGACCAGCATGCGATAGCAATGCTCCTTGGCCTTGCACAGCGCCGCATAGAGGCTCTGCGCCACCCAGGGATCGCGCTCGTAGACGTCGCGGCGGATCACGACCGTGTGCATGATCGGATAGATCTTGGTGCGGCGGTAATAGTCCTGCTCGACCTCCCGGTAGTTCGGGAAAAGCCGCCGCACGACCGGCGATCCGCGCCGGAACGACAGCGGATTGTTGGCGGTCATCAGGAAATCAAGCTCGCCGCGCTCCAGCAGGTCGCCGAGCTCGACGCCGGCCGGCGCCTGCGCGATCCGCACGCCCGGCGGGGGCTTGTGCTGCAGGCGGTCGGCGCGGCCTTGCAGCCACTCGATCTGGCTCGCCTTCACGCCGTATTCATGCTCGAGCAGGCCGCGCATGTAGACGGCCGCGGTCATGCTGTACTCGGGCACGCCCCCGCGTTTGCCGGCGAGGTCCTGCGGCTTCTCGATGCCCTTGGTCGTGTTGATGAAGAAATAGCCGTGGCGGAACACGCGCGAGGGGAACACGGGGATGGCGATGAAAGGCGAATCCCCGCTCGCCACGGTCATCGTGTAGTTCGACAGCGACATCTCGGCGACGTCGAATTCCTTGAACTGCAACATCCGCCAGAAGATCTCGGCGGGTTGCGCCGCCACGTAGATGAGGTCGATGCCCTCGGCGCGGATCGTCCCGTCGCGCAAGGCCTGGGTCCGGTCGTAGGGCCCGCAAGCAAAGGACAGACGCAGATTGGCCATGGCAGCACTCACCTCCCGCAACGCGTGTACGGCGAAGTTTGCCTTCGCGCGCCCCCGACGTATACTGAAATAATTGGAAGCTTGGTCAGTGCGCGCGGCCGGGTAAGGCCTCTGTAGGCAGGGCCGCGCGAAGCACAGGTAGGGACGTCAAGGAGTGTCGATGAGCAACGTTCTGGGCGGCGCCTTCGTGCCGCACGCGCCGCAGTTCTTCTCGCTGCCGGAGACCGAGGACAAGGCGACGGTGGACCGGGTGCGCACGGTGCTGGGGCAGGTGGGGGAGAAGCTCGCGGCACTCAGGCCCGATGTCTGGATCATCATCGCCAACGACCACGCCAACCAGTTCCTGCTGCATTGCACGCCGCCGTTCTGCTTCCATCTCGGATCGGAGGTCGGCGGCTCGTTCGTCGGACGGAGCTTCAAGTACAAGATCGCAAGCGACGCCGCTATGGCGATGATCCAGCACATGCAGGCGGAAGGCTTCGATCCCGCCTTCACCAACACCGCGGACATCGATTACGCGTTCGGCATTCCGCTGACGTTCCTCGGCGTGACGGCGCCGATCCTGCCGCTCTACGTGAATTCGTACGTGCCGCCGCAGCCGCCGATGCTGCGCTGCTTCGCCTTCGGCGAGGCGCTGGCGCGCGGCCTGAACGCGTCAGGGGTGCGCGCGGTGGTGATCGCCAGCGGCGGTATGTCGCATTTTCCCGGCACGCAGAACTACTCGAACCCCGAGGTCGACTTCGACCGCAAGCTGTTCGACGTGCTCAAGACCGGCAATCTGCGCGCACTTCTGGCGCTCGAGGAGCGGTTTCTCGACGACATGGGCAATGTCGAGCTGCGGTCCTGGGCGATCGCCGCCGGCATGCTCGGCGAGCGCAAGCCGGACATCACGTCCTTCGATCCGAGCTGGCACCACACCTACGCGACCGTCGCCTGGCACACGCCGCTCGAGGCGCGACGCGACCCCTTGCACTATCCGCCGATCCATGCGAGCCGGCTCAAGCTCACGCAGGCGCTCTATACGCTCGCCAACAACGAGGCCGAGCGCACGCGCTACCTCAAGGACACCAAGGCCTATGCCGCGGCGGCCGGGCTCGAGCCCGACGAGCAGACCGCCCTCGCCAAGCTCGACCAGGGCCAGATCCTGGCGCTCGGCATCCACCCGCTCGTCTTCTTCCTGGCCAATCTGCAGGTCGAGCGCCAACGCAGCCATAAGCACTAGGGCCCGCGGCTTGCAGCGACTCTTCGTCTCACGTTAAGGACCATACAAGGAATACACATGCTCGCTCCGATTCCGATCACCATTGCCTGCGGCGATTACGACCGCACCCGCGCCATCAAGGACGGCCGCGTGCCGGTCGAGGGCTGCGCCGTCAACTACATCGGGCTGGAGCCGGAGGAGATCTTCCATCGCGCGTTCAAGCACGACGAATTCGACGTGTGCGAGCTGTCGTTCAGCTCCTATGTCCGCAGCGTCGATTCCGGCAATCCGACCTACATCGGTATTCCGGCCTTCGTGTCGCGGGTCTTCCGGCACTCGGGCATCTACGTCCGCACCGACCACGGAATCAGGCAGCCGTCCGACCTCAAGGGCAAGCTGATCGGCCTGCCCGAGTACCAGATCACGGCCGTGGTCTGGCAGCGCGGCATCATGCAGGACGAATACGGCGTGAAGCCCACCGACATCAAATGGCGGCAGGGCGGCCAGGAGCAGCCCGGCCGCACCGAGCGCACGCCGCTGAAGCCGATCCCGGGCCTCGACCTGCAGTCGATCCCCTCGGACAAGACGCTGGCCGGCATGCTCGAGACGGGCGAGCTGGATGCGCTGTTCACGGCCCGGGCGCCCTCGTGCTTCCTCAACAAGAAGCCGAACATCGCCCGGCTGTTTCCGAACTACCGCGACGTCGAGAAGGCCTACTACAAGAAGACCGGCATGTTCCCGACCATGCATCTGGTCGGCATCAAGCGCCATCTGGTCGAGAAGCATCCGTGGCTTCCGGCGAGCCTCTACAAGGCGTTCTGCGAGGCCAAGGTCTACGCCATGCGCGACGTGCGCGAGATCAACGCGCTGATGGTCACCCTGCCGTGGATCGAGGCCGAGGCGCGCGAGACGACCGAACTGATGGGCGAGGATTTCTGGCGCTACGGTGTTGCGGAGAACGCCAAGGAGATCGAGGCGATGACCCGCTACTCGTACGAGCAGGGTCTGGTCAAACGCAAGCTGAGTGCGGAGGACCTGTTTGCCCATTCCACGATCGACGTCTCACGCATATAGAGGGGATGCGATGACCGTGTCAGCCCCGCCGATTCCCGACGAGCTCTGGGCCCGCATGGCCGAGATCGGCCCGCGCTGGAAAGAGAACACCTCCGGCAACGTCAAGCTGATGGTCGAGGAGTTCACGCGCCTGCACAAAAAAGCGCCGAAGGACGGGGTCCAGGTGAAGAAGGACGTCGCCTACGGCGCGCATGCACGCCAGAAGTTCGACCTGTTCACCCCGGCGGCGGGCGGGCGCGGGCGCCCGGCGGTGGTCTTCGTGCATGGCGGTGCGTTCGTCGAAGGCGACCGCAACCGCACCGACGAGATCTACTCGAACGTGACCAATTATTTCGCGCGTCACGGCATCGTAGGCGCCAATATCGGCTACCGCCTGGCACCCGAAGCGCGCTACCCCGAGGCGAGCCGCGATGTGGGCTCGGTCGTCCACTGGATGCACGAGAACGCCGAGCAGATCGGCGTCGACCGCTCGCGCATCTTCCTCATGGGCCACTCGGCGGGCGGCGCTCATTCTGGCAGCTATGCCTACGACAAGCGGCTGCACCCGGCGGGCGGTCCGGGGCTCGCCGGCCTCATCATCGTCAGCGGCCGCGTGCGCGCCGACAACCTGCCCGAGAACCCCAACGCCAAGAAGGTCGAGGAGTACTACGGAGCCGATCCGAAGCATCTCGACGAGTGCTCGCCTGTCTCCCACGTCACCGCGGCGAGCATCCCGACCTTCGTCGCCTGGGGCGAGTACGAGAACCCGCTGCTCGATGTCTACTGCGCCGAGCTCACCTGGCGGCTTGCCGCGGCCAAGCGCAAGTCACCACCCGTCGTCTTCATGAAGGGGCACAACCACACCTCGATGATCGCCCATCTCAACACCGCCGAAGACCGGATGGGCGAGGCGATCCGGGCCTTCATCGAGCGGCCGGTCTGAACTGCGTCGAAACGAGAGCGTCAACCGATCCCGAGGGAACGCCATGCGGCGAAAAAGCCGAAATCCAGAACGGACACGCGAGAAGATCCTGCGCGAGGCCACGGCCGAATTCGCCGCACGCAGCTACGACGGCGCGCGCGTCGACAGCATCGCCCGCCGCTGCCGGCTCAGCAAAAACATGCTCTATCACTATTTCGGCAGCAAAGAGGGCCTGTTCATCGCGGTCCTCGAGCACATGTACGAGATGTTCCGCAAGCGCCAGCGCGACTTTGCGGCGCGCGGGGGCGATCCGGTGAAGGCGATGCGCCAGCTGGTGGCGCACACGTTCCAGGCGCTGCTGGATCATCCGGAGGTGATCGCGCTCCTCAACAGCGAGAACCTGCACCACGGGCGGCACATCAAGCGGTCGCGCCGCGTCCGCAATCTGTACGATCCGCTGGTCGACACCATCCGAGAGGTGCTGCGCCGCGGCGTGGCCGAGGGCGTGTTCCGCCCCAACATCGATCCGGTGACCCTCTACGTGTCGTTCTCGTCGATGGCGTATCACTACATCTCGAACCAGTACACCTTGCGCGCGATCTTGGGCGTCGATTTCGGCACGGCCGAGCGGCGGCGCGCCTGGCTCAACCACATCAGCGACATGGTGCTGGCCTATTGCGCGGCGGACCGCGCGGCCGAGGCGCCCGGTCAGCGCTCGGCCTAGGAGCTGTATTTGACTAACTGGTCAATTAGGTGATAATCAGGCCCAAGATGGTCCGCCATCCTCCTGTCTCCGCACAAAGGTGAATCCCATGGGCGTTGCCCGCCATCGCATGTCGGCCGAACTCGAGTCGATGACGCTCGAGCAGATCATGGACCGCTACATCGGTCGGTTCAGCGAAAAGAAGGGCGACTGGGCCGCCTTCGAGGACGCCAAGATCGAGGGCTACAAGCGCGCGCAGCACCGCTTCATCGGCGCCGGCGGGTCCGGCAAGCACGGCGATAGCAGCGTCATCCCGGCCGGTAACTTCACGCTCAGCATCATGTATGTCGAGCCGGGGCAGGGAAACGCGCCGCACACGCACGAGGTCGAGGAGGTCTTCTTCGTGCTGCGCGGCAAGCTCGCGGTCTTCGTCGAGGACGAGAAGGGGCGGCGGGTGACCCGCCATCTGGGCCCGTGGGAATGTATTTCCTGCCCGCCCGGCGTCATCCATGGATACCAGAACGAGGGCGTCGAGCCGGCGTTCTTCCAGGTCATGCTCGGCCGCGGTAAGCCGGAGACGATGGGCTACGCGGACGATGAGCTCTATAAGCGGCGCGACGCGCATCTGAAGGCGTAAAGCGCCGGGGCGGTCCGGCGCGGTTTGTGCATCGCCCCGCCGGTTCGTGGACGAGGATGAGGGGAGGCGATGTGGCGTGTCCTGATCGGCCGGCTGTCGACGGCGATTCCCAGCATCGCCGGCGTGATCGTCGTCACGTTCGTGCTGACGCGGGCGCTGCCGGGTGATCCGGCCGTCTATTTCGCCGGGCCGACCGCGACGCCGCAATCGGTCGAGGAGATCCGCCACCAGCTCGGTCTCGACCGCAGGTGGCCCGTGCAGTTCGCCTATTACCTGGACGATCTCGCGCATGGCGACCTCGGCAACTCGCTGAGCACCGGCCAGCCGGTCCTGACCGAGATCCTGACGCGCCTGCCCGCTTCGGCCGAGCTGACCCTGGCCGGGCTTCTCATCGCGGTGCTCATCGCGGTGCCGCTCGGTGTGCTCGCGGCGGTGCGGCCGGGCTCGTGGATCGACCATGTGTGCCGGGTCGTGTCCACCGCCGGCGTCTCGCTGCCCACCTTCTTCACGGGCCTCTTGCTGGTCTACGTCTTCTATTTCCTGCTCGGCTGGTCGCCGGCCCCGCTCGGGCGTCTCGACATCTTCTATTCGGCGCCGCCGATGCACACCGGCTTCTACCTGGTCGACAGCCTGATCGCGGGCGATCTCGAGACGTTCCGCGCCACCCTGTCGCAGCTCATCCTGCCGGCGTTCACGTTGGGCATCTTTGCGCTCGCTCCCCTTGCGCGCGTCACGCGCGCCGCCATGCTGGCGGCCTTGGGCAGCGAGTTCGTGCGCACCGCGCGCGCGAGCGGCCTGTCCCGCTGGCGGATCGTCGCGGTCTACGCGTTCCGCAACGCGATCCTGCCGGTCGTCACCACGTTGGGGATGGTGTTCTCGTATCTCCTTGGCGGCAACATCCTGGTCGAGAAGGTCTTCGCGTGGCCAGGCATCGGCTCGTATGCGATCGACGCGCTGATCGCCTCTGACTACGCGCCGGTCCAAGGGTTCGTGCTGGCCATGGCCGCGCTTTACGTGACGCTGAACCTGCTGATCGACATGCTCTACGGCGTGCTCGACCCGCGGGTCGGGATCTCCGCGTGAGGGAGTTTTTCCGCCAGGCCCGCTACGTGGTCGCGGAAAATCCGGTCACCGGAGTGGCCTTCGCGCTGTTTCTGGTGTTCGTCGTGGTGGCGTTGTTCGGCCCGGCCCTGGCGCCGCACAGCCCGTTGGCCAGCAACACCGCGGAGGCGCTGCATCCGCCGGACGCGCAGCACTGGTTTGGCACCGACCAGCTGGGCCGCGACGTGTTCAGCCGGATCGTCGTGGCCACGCGCCTCGACCTCGGCATCGCCGCCGGAGCCGTGGCGCTCGCCTTCGTGTTCGGCACTGGCATGGGGCTAGCCGCGGGCTTTTTCGGCGGCTGGGCCGACCGCATCATCGGCCGCCTGACCGATACGATCATGGCGTTCCCGCTCTTCGTGCTGGCCATGGGCATCGTCGCCGCCATGGGCAACACCGTCACCAACATCATCTACGCGACCGCCATCATCAACCTGCCGCTCTATGCGCGGCTCGCGCGCGCCGAGGCCAACATCCGGCGCGACGCCGGCTACGTGGAGGCGGCACGCCTCGCCGGCAATTCGGAGATCCGCATCGTGGTGGCGCACATCCTGCCCAACATCATGCCGTTGATGGTCGTGCAGGCCTCGCTGACCCTTGGCTACGCGATTCTGAACGCGGCCGGCCTGTCCTTCATCGGCCTCGGCGTCCGCCCGCCGACCGCCGAATGGGGCATCATGGTCGCCGAAGGTGCGAGCTCGATCGTGTCGGGCGAATGGTGGGAGGCGCTGTTCCCCGGGCTCGCCCTGATGCTTGCCGTATTCTGCTTCAATCTGCTCGGCGATGGGCTGCGCGACGTCATCGATCCCCGGAACCGCACATGACGTCGCTGCTCACGGTCGAAGACCTGTCGATCGAGTTCCGCACGCGCTCCGGCACGGTGCGTGCGATCGAGCATGCCGGCTTCCAGGTGCATCCGGGCGAAACCCTCGCCATGGTCGGGGAGAGCGGGTCCGGCAAGTCGGTGACCTGCCTCGCGATCATGGGCATCCTCGATGCGGCGGGGCGGGTGACCTCGGGCCGCATTGCGTTCCGCGGGCGCGATCTGCTGCACGAGCGCGAGGCCTGTTTACGCGAAATCCGCGGCCGCGACATCGCGATGATCTTCCAGAACCCGCGCACGGCACTCAATCCCATCCGCACCGCCGGCCAGCAGATCGCGGACGTGCTGATACAGCACGCGGGCCTCACGCCCGGGGCGGCACGGCAGCGCGCGGTCGAGATGCTGGGCCAGGTGAGGATCCCCGATCCCGAGCGCCGAGCGCGCGCCTATCCCTTCGAGCTGTCGGGCGGCATGTGCCAGCGCGTGATGATCGCGATGGCGCTGTCCTGCCAGCCAGCACTCCTGATCGCCGACGAGCCGACGACCGGGCTCGACGTCACGACCCAGGCCGTCATCATGGAGCTGATCGACGAGATCGCGCGCACCGAGCGGACGGCGACACTCCTGATCACCCACGACCTGGCGCTGGCGAGCGAGCACGCGGACCGCATCGCGGTCATGCATGCCGGTCACGTGGTGGAGACGGCACCCACCCAGGAGCTGCTCGTAAAACCCCGCCATCCCTATACGCAAAGCCTTATTGCCGCCACGCCAGGTCCGGCGGCGGCACTCGCGGATCTCGCGGCGATCCCGGGCAGCCTGCCGGATCTGCGGCGTGAGGATCTGCCAAGCTGCCGCTATAGCGAGCGCTGCGGACGCCATGACAAGGCCTGCGATGCGCCGCTGTCGCCGCGGCTTCTGGCTGACAACCACTCCGTCGCCTGCCGGCATCCGCTATGACGGCGCTTCTCGAGGCGACGAAGCTCAGCAAGCGCTTCCCGCTGCGGCGCGAGGCCGACTGGCGGCCGTGGCGCCGGCGCAAGGAGCTGTTCGCGGTGGACGGGGTGGACCTGTCGGTCGCGGCCGACGAGACCGTCGGCCTGGTCGGCGAGTCCGGCTGCGGCAAGTCGACCCTGGTCCGCCTCCTGGCGCGGCTCATCGATCCGAGTTCGGGCGACATCCGCTTCGCCGGCCGGGAGATCGGAGCCGTGCCCGCGCGCCGCTTCGGCAGGGCTGCCGAGCGCGCCAGCATCCAGATGGTCTTCCAGGACCCGACCGACTCCCTCAACCCGCGCTTCACCGCGGCCGCCGCCATTGCCGATCCGATCCGCCGGCTGCGCCGCGACCGCTGGCCGGACCCGGCGCCGCGCGTGCGCGAGGTGGCGCGGCTGTGCGGCCTGCCGGAGGAGTTGCTGTCGCGCTTTCCGCACCAGCTGTCGGGCGGCCAGAAGGCGCGCGTGGGGATCGCCCGCGCGCTTGCCGTCGAGCCGCAGCTCCTCATCCTCGATGAGCCGACGTCGTCGCTCGACGTGTCGGTCCAGGTCGTGATCCTGCAGCTTCTGCAGGATCTCAAGCAGCGCCTGGGCCTGAGCTATTTGTTCGTGAGCCACGACCTGAACGTGGTGCGCCTGCTCTGCGCGCGCGTGCTCGTCATGTACGCCGGCAAGATCGTCGAGAGCGGCCGGACCGCTGACATCTTCGCAAAGCCGGCGCATCCCTACACGGCGGCCTTGCTGTCGGCTATTCCGAGCCTCAGCCTGGACGGCCGCCGCCAGCGTATCGTGCTCGACGGCGAGCCGCCCAGCCCGATCGATCCCGATCCGCGCCTCTGCCGCTTTTACGGCCGCTGCCCGAACGGTGCTGCGGTCTGCACCGAGGCCATGCCCGAGCTCGCATCGGTGGCTCCGGACCACACGGTCGCGTGCTATTTTCCGCAACGAACCAAGGAGAGCGGCGGCGCCGTCATGGCGGTCGCCGGAGGAGGAGTGACCCATGAGTGAAGCCAAGCGTCTTCTGCCGTGGATCGGCGGTGCCACCAAGCCCGTGAGCAACGCCTCGTACACGGCCCTTGTCTCGCCGGTCGACGAGCAGGTGACCGCGCAGATGATCGAGTCCGACGCGGCCGTCATCGATGCGGCGGTGAAGAACGCGCACGACGCGTACCTCGCCTACGAAGGGTCGACCACGGCTGTGCGGGTCGGCTGGCTGTCGGCGGCTGCGGCGGCGATCGACAAGATCGAAGAGCCGATCGTCAAATCACTCATCCGCGACATCGGCAAGCCGCGCAAGGCGGCCACGTTCGAGGCCAAGCGCGCCGGCCAGTTCCTGCGCGCCTGTGCGGCCCAGTTGCCGCAGCTCGGCGGCGAGGTTCTGCCGATGGACATCACCCCGCCGGGTGCTGGCCGCTTCGGGTTCACGACTCGCATCCCGTTCGGTGTCGTCGCCGCGATCACGCCCTTCAATGCCCCGGTGAACCTCCTGGTGCAGAAGCTCGGGCCGGCGCTGGCCATGGGCAACGCCATCGTCGTCAAGCCGTCTCCGCCCGCGACCGAGCCGGCGCTCCTGGTTGGTGAGGCGCTCAAAGGGGCCGGCATCCCCGACGGCCTCTACAACGTGGTCCCCGGCGGGCGGGACACCGCCAAGGCGCTCGTCGCCCATCCGCTGGTCGGCGTCGTCACCGCGACCGGCAGCCCGGCGGCGGGGAACGACCTCGTGCGCGCGGCGGGTGCGAAGAAGTTCGTGGCCGAGCTCGGCTCGAACGCGGCCAACATCGTCTGCGCCGATGCCAACCTCGAGGACGCGGCGACACGCATCGCCGGCGCCGCTTTCGAGGCGAGCGGCCAGCAATGCATCTCGGCCCAGCGCATCATTGTCGAGCGGGCGGTGTACGACCAGTTCCTCGCGGCGTTCGTGGCCGCCAGCAAGAAGCTCAAGGTCGGCGATCCGTCCGATCCCGCGACCGACGTCGGGCCGATGGTGAGCCGCGCGGCTGCCGACCGCGTGGAGAAGATGATCGCCGACGCGGTCGAGAAGGGCGGGAAGCTCGTGCTGGCGCCGGAGCGCCGCGGCTGCATCCTGGGGCCCGCCATCGTCGCCGAAGCGCCGGCGTCGGCGCGCCTGATGTCGGAGGAAGCGTTTGGCCCGGTGGTGGTCGTGCAGGCGGTGGCCGATGTCGATGCGGCGATCGCGGCGGCGAACGCCTCCGAGTTCGGCCTGCAGGGAGCCTGCTTTACCTCGAGCCTGGAGACGGCATTCAAGATGTCGCGCAGGTTCCGCACCGGCTCGCTGTGGATCAACGAGGCGAGCCGCTTCCGCCTCGACACCTATCCGTTCGGCGGCGTAGGGGCCAGCGGCTACGGCCGCGAGGGCGTACGCTACGCCATGGAAGAGATGTCGCAGTGGAAGTTCACCGGCATCCGGCTCGAGCAGAAGTGAACGGGTAAGGCGTCGAGGCGCTCATGGACCGGACGGCCGCGCGGGCTGCGAACTCGCTCATCGGCAGCTCCGTCGAGCGGCTCGAAGACCTGCGCTTCCTGCGCGGCCGCGGGCAGTACGTCGACGACCTGGCACCCGCCGGCCTGCTGCACGCCGTCATCCTGCGCACCCCGGTGGCGCACGGCCGCATCCGCCGGCTCGACGCGAGTTCGGCGCGGGCTATTCCGGGCGTTCACGCCGTGATCACGGCCGAGGAGATCGGCCGGCCGGTGCCGATCATCCCGATGCGCCAGGAGCCGATGGCAGAGCTCAAGCGTTTCGAGCAGCCGGTCATCGCCGACGCGAAGGTGCGCTATGTCGGCGAGGCCGTCGCCGTCGTGGTGGCGGACAGCGCCGCCCTGGCCGAGGATGCGCTGGAGCAGATCGTGCTCGACATCGAGCCGCTTCCGGCCGTGGCCGATCGCGACCAGGCGCGTGCCGGCGAGGTCCTGCTGTTCGAGGAGACCGGCACCAACGTCGCGGCGGTGATCAGTGCGATCCGCGGCGACGCCGATGCCGCCTTCAGGACCGCACCCTACACGCGCAAGGAGCGCTTCCACGTGCAGCGGCACACCGCCGTGCCCATGGAGCCGCGCGGGCTTATGGCGGAGTGGGATGCCAAGGCGGGCCGGCTGACCTTGTACGGGGCGGCCAAGGTGGCGTTTCCCAACCGCCGCATGCTGGCCAAGATGATGGACCTGCCCGAAGCAGCGGTCAGTCTGGTCGAGAACGACGTCGGCGGCGGGTTCGGCACGCGCGGCGAGTTCTATCCCGAGGATTTTCTGATCCCGTTCGTCGCCCGCCGGCTGAACCGGCCAGTCAAGTGGATCGAGGACCGCCGAGAGCACTTGCTCGCCAACAATCACGCGCGCGATGTGGCGATCGAGCTCGAGATCGCGTGTCAGCGCGACGGCACGATCCTGGCTTTGCGCGGCCAGGCCGCCTCCGATATCGGCGCCTATGTCCGCACGGCCGGCGCCACGCCGTCGCGCAACGTGGCACAGGTGCTCTCGGGCCCATACCGCATCCCGGACATCCGGATCGACGTCTCGCTCCTGGTGACGAACAAGACGCCGGTCGGCACCTACCGGGCGCCCGGCCGCTACGAGGCCGATTTTTTCCGCGAGCGGCTGCTGGACATCGTGGCCAGGGATCTCGGCCTCGACCGGGTCGAGTTCCGGCGCCGCAACCTGATCCGCCCCGAGCAGATGCCCTATGCGCTGGCCACGGTCGTGCCGCTCAACATCGCCACCTCGACCGACAGCGGCGATTATCAGGCGACCTTGGATCGCTGCCTCGCCGAGATCGGCTGGTCCGAGAAGGCGCCGCAGCAGGGCAAGCTGGCCGACGGCCGCTATCGCGGGCTCGGCCTCGGCTGCTACATCGAGGGCGGGGCTTCGGGCCCGAAAGAGAACGCGCGCCTGGTGCTGGAGGGCGACGGCAGGGTCTCGGTTTATGTCGGGTCGTCGTCGGTCGGGCAGGGGCTCGAGACCGTGTGCGCCCAGATCGCCGCCGATTCGCTCGAGGTGCCGCTGGCGCGCATCCGCGGGGTCTTCCATGGCTCGACCGCGCATGTCAGCGAAGGCTTCGGCTCCTACAGCTCGCGCTCGGTCGTCATGGGCGGCTCGGCCATCCTGGACGCGGCCGGCAAGCTGCGCGAGCTCATCCGCGAGTGTGCCGCGCGCCGACTGGGCTGCGCGCCCAAGGACATCGAGATCGGAGACGGCTTGGCGCAAGCACGCGGCAAATCGGTGACCTGGGCCGAGCTGGCGGCCGACGGCCTGTCCACCGAGGGCACGTTCGCCAGCGCGAAGCGCACCTACAGCTACGGCGCGCACGCGGCACATGTCGCGGTCGATCCGCGCACCGGCCATGTCGAGCTTCTCGACTATGTCGCGGTCGAGGACGTGGGGCGGATCATCAATCCGCAGACCTTGCACGGCCAGACCCTGGGCGCGGTCGTCCAGGGTCTCGGCGGCGCGTTCCTCGAGCATCTGGTCTACGACCGCGACGGCCAGCTCCTGACCGGCTCGCTCGCCGACTACCTGATGCCGACCGCGAGCGACTTCCCGTGCATCCGGGTGATCGCGCTCGAGGATCACCCCTCGCCCAACAACCCGCTCGGCGCCAAGGGCGCGGGCGAGGGCGGCATCATTCCGGTCGCCGGCGTCATCGCCAACGCGGTCGCCTCAGCCCTGTCCTCGCTCGGGATCGAGCCGCGCGAGATGCCGCTGTCGCCGCCGCGTGTGTGGGAGATGATCCAGGCGGCGATGGCGAGAGGTTAGCGCCCCGGCCGCGCCTCGCTGATGAGTTTGAACAGGCGCGCGGGCGACATCGGATATTCCTGGATCACGATGCCGAACGGCTCGAGCGCGTTCTCGACCGCCGAGACGATCGCTCCCGCCGCCGGCACGCAGCCGGCCTCGCCGACGCCCTTGACCCCGAGCGGATTGAGCGGCGAGGGGTACTCGAGCATCTTCACCTCGATCCGCGGCACCTCGGTGGCGCTGGGCAGCAGGTATTCGGCGAAATTCGTCGTCACCGGGTTGGCGTCGTCGTCGTAGCCCATCCACTCATACAGCGCGTTGCCGATGCCATGCGCGGCCCCGCCCACGAGCTGGCCCTCGACGATCATCGGATTGATGAGCCGCCCGCTGTCGTTGGCCACCACGTAGCGCAGGATATGGATGCGGCAGGTCTCGATGTCGATCTCGACCTCGACCGCATGACAGCCACCGCCATAGGTGAGCGATTTCGGCATGAAATTCTGCAAGGACTCGAGCCCGGGCTCGAACCCGCCGGGCATCGCATAGCCGGGAACGCCGGACACGGCCTCGGCGATCTGCTGCAGGGTGAGCCCGCGTCCGGGAACGCCGCGGATGTCGATACGGCCGTCGTGGATCTCGAGGTCCTCGACGCTGGCCTCGAGCAGATGCGCCGCCACGGCCAGGGCCTTCTCGCGCACCTGCGCGGCCGCCATGTGCACGGAAGAGCCGGCGACCACGGTCTGCCGGCTCGCGAATCCGCCCTGGCCGTGCGGGATCACCGCCGTGTCGCCCGCAATCACCGTGACCGTGTCGGGAGGGACGCCGAGCTGCTCGGCCGCGATCTGCGCGAGTGCCGTGCGGATGCCCTGGCCCATCGGCATGGCGCCCGTGTAGACCGAGACGCGTCCCGAGCGGCCGACGCGCACGTGCCCGGATTCGAACGGTCCGCGCCCCGTGCCCTTCATGCCGATACCGATCCCGATGCCGAGATAGCGGCCCTGCGCGCGCGCCTGGTGCTGGCGCTCGGGGAAGCCTGCGTAGTCGATGATGTCGAGCGCCGTCTGCTGGCTATGCGGGAAATCGCCGCTATCGATCGTGATCGCCGAGCCCGAGCGCGCCTTGAGCGGCGAGGTGTACGGCACCTTGTCGGCCGGGACGAGGTTGCGCCGGCGCACCTCGGCGCGGTCGAGCTTGAGCTCGCGCGCCACCGCATCGAGCACGCGCTCCATGGCGAACGCGCCTTCGGGATACCCGGCGCCGCGCACCGGCATGGTCGCGACCTTGTTGGTCTCGACGACCTGCACGCGCAGCTCGTAGGCCGGCAGCATGTAGGGGCCGGGGAACGCGGTCGACGCGTTGTAGGGCATGTTGATGCCCTGCGGCGTGAACGCGCCCTCGTCGTGGATC
>DATJPD010000100.1:0-188430 GCA_035506575.1 Alphaproteobacteria bacterium | reverse complement strand
CTCCTTGCCATCCCTGGTCTCGCCCGGCTCGCGCGGCGCGCCGCGCTCGTCGGTGTTCGCCGCCGGCCCGGTGAACCAGTGCGGCCGATATCGCTCGATCATGTCGAGCATGCGCTCGCGCAGCTGTCGGAATGCCGCAATATCATCGGCGAGCAGGATGACGCCGAGCGGCACCATCCAAAGACCGAAGAGCGGCAGAATGAACAGAACGCCGCCCACGATCAGCAACAGCCCGGCGGGCACGCGCGCCCAGCGCGCTTGGGGGCTGCGCAGCCACCGGCTCGCCCTGCGCGCGGCGCGCGGCAGCCGCTCGATCAGCCGGTCGGTCCGGTCGGACCCGCTCATGCGCCCTCGTCCGCCTGGCATTGCAGCGCGGCGGGGCGTGCGCGCCGGCTCTGCATCGTGGCCCGGATCAGGTCCAGCATGCGCAGCTCGCGCGGATCGACCCGCGAATCCGCCACCGCGACGTCCCACGCCGCCGCGACCGCCAGGCGCTGGGCGCCCGGTCCGCCGGACCGCCCGAGGCGATACGCGGCCGCCAGGACGTGACCGGGCTCGCGCAGCTCGCGGATCCGCTGCTCGACCTCGTCCTTCATGTCGCGTTCGGAAACCCGCAGGAGATCGTTGCGCTTCAAGAACGCGACCATCTCGTGGCGCTCGGCCGGATCAATCCATCCATCCGCCGCCGCCACCAGGGTCATCGCCGTCAGGACGGCATCGAGGGTTTTCTCTTTGCAGTCGACGATATGCGCCGCCATGAGCTCGGCGGGCGTCACCGTAAACTGAGAATCGCGATCTCTGGAATTCGACATCGTGCTGCCTCTCGGGTGTTGCACCGTGGCGCACCGGGGAAGCGGGTGATCGTGTCGGGGGCCTTAAACAGCCGGCGGGCCCGCGATCTCGACCGCCCGCGTGCGAGGCGCGGAACACGGTGATCCGACATCGCAAGGTTGCCTGGCCCTATGCCAGGGTCCTCGCCAGAGGGGCCCGGATCGATTGTTGCGGCTGATATAGGACCCGCGCGCCATCCGGTCAAGTGACCGGCGTCCTAATCCTGCAGCTTGCTCCACACGCGGTCGAGCTCGTGGTGGCACTTCTTGAACAGCTCGATGAGCTTGGGATCGAAATGGGTGCGCGGCTCGATGCGTTCGTCGCCCTCGGTGATGATCTTGTAGGCCTGCTCGTGCGTGTAGCCGGCCTTGTAAGGCCGCGGGCTGCGCAGCGCGTCGTAGACGTCGGCCAGCTGCACGATACGCGCCGAGAGCGGGATGTCCTCGCCCTTGAGGCCGTTGGGATAGCCCGAGCCATCCCACTTCTCGTGATGGCAAAGGGCGATGTCGGCCGCCATCTTGAGGCGGTTCGATTGCGACAGGATCTGGTGCCCGTATTTCGGGTGCAGGTTCATCTCGCGCCGCTCGGTCGGCGTCAGGTGGCCCTTCTTCTTGAGCACCGCCGAATCGACGCTCATCTTGCCCACGTCGTGCAGCTGCGCCGAATAGCGGATCTCGTCGCAGAACGCCTCGGGCTGGCCGAGGCGCCTGGCCAGGAGGTAGCTGTACTCGTTGACCCGCACGATATGGTTGCCGGTGTCCTCGTCGTAGAGCTCGGCGGCGCGCGCGAGGAGGCGGATCGACAGCTGGAAGGCCTCTTCGGTCTGGTCCTTGAGCGTCGCGATCTGGCGGCGCTGGCGGGCCATCAGCCGGCTGCGCTCCTTGAGGCGGCGGTTCTGCTCGGAGATGCGCTCGATCATCAAGGCGCGGTCGATCGCACCGCCGACGATATGGTTGATCGGCTGGATGAGGGCTGCGTCCTCGCTGGTGAACGGCACCGGCCCCTGGCCGCCGTCAACCCGCTTGTTGA
Organism: Alphaproteobacteria bacterium; assembly: GCA_035506575.1. Taxonomy (GTDB): domain Bacteria; phylum Pseudomonadota; class Alphaproteobacteria; order CACIAM-22H2; family CACIAM-22H2; genus DATJPD01. The sequence goes on along the minus strand of DATJPD010000100.1, from coordinate 186,570 downwards.
TCAACTCGATCACCCCGATCACCTCGTCGGCGTAGTTCTTGAGCGGGAAGGCGAGCACCGATTTCGAGCGGAAGCCGGTGAGGCGGTCGGTCTCGGGATCGAAATGATAGGGCTTGTCGGCCGGAATCTTCTGCACGTCGTCGACCCGCACCCGCTCGCCCGTCTTCGCGACGTAGCCGGCGATGGAGTCCGGATCGGCGGTGAGCTTGAGCGCCTCCTCGGGCACTTTCACGACGTCGTTCTGCACGCTGGCGACGGCGAGGCGCTTCTTGCGCCCCTGGCCGTGGGTGATGAACACCACGCCGGCCTCGGCCGAGGTCAGCTTGCGGCTCTTGACCAGCACGCGATGCAGCAGGTCGTTGACCGCCGGTTGCGGTCCGCCGTTGATGAATTCGAGGAATTCGAGGAGCACGCTCACGCGCGAGAGAAGTCCCAAGAGATGCGATTCGCACTCATTGAACCGCCCAATCGCGTTTTTGTAAACCGTTTGCGCATGTTTGCTACTCGAGCGCCTCCGTCGTGAGGGCCAGGGCGATCGCGCGGCGGGCGAGGCGCTGGGCCGCCGGTCCGAGCACGCGTCCGGCCTTACCGGTACGAAACGCCGCGAACGCGGCCGTCGTGCGCAACCTGGTCAACCGCCGCCACAGATCGAACTGGGGCCCGAGCGCCCCTGCGGCGTCCATGCCGCGCCGCTTCAAATAGGCGTTAAGAAACCGGCCGCGGTCCGCCTCGGTGACACGCTCGCCCTGCCGGCCCCAGGCGATCGCGGCCGGCAGCATGGCATGGGCGAGGTCGATCGCCGGCGCTCCATACATCGTTTTTTCGAGGTCGACGCAGACCGCACGCCCGTCCGCGCGCAGGATGAAATTGCGCGGGTGCGCGTCGGTGACCACGAGCGCGCGCGGACCCGCGCGCAACGCCGGGCCTTGCTCGGCCGCGGTGCGGCGCGCCCAGTCACGTTCGGCAGCCAGGCGCGCTCGCAGGACGTGGCCAAGGGTGGGCCAGGCGATCTTAAGATGCCGCTCGATCGTCGCGAGCGTGTCGCCGAACGCATCGGCGGGCGAGGGCAGCGGTGCGCGCGCCGCCTCGGGCGGCAGCGGCAGAGCGTGGATCGCCGCCAGGGCCGCCGCGAGCGCCGCAAAATCGCGCGGCACGACCGGGGCGCGGCCGCGGATCTCTTCGACGATCAAGGCGCCGCCGGAAAGCCCGGCCGTGGGCATGACGACGCCGTGAAGCTGGGGGGCATGGCCGGAGGCGCTCATCCGGCGGAACGCCTCGGCTTGGCGCGCGAGTGCGGCCGCGGCATCGGGGCCGCCCAGGAGCGGGACGCGCAGCAGCACGGCCCGGCCGCGCAGCCGCCAATGGCGGTGCGCAAGCCCGCGGCGCGGCAGCTCGAGGAGGTCGCCCGCGCGCACCGGTCCGTAGGCGCCATGCGCGGTCAGGGCCGCGGCGAGAGCTGTGCGGTTGGGCAGGGGCGTGCGATCGGGCATCAGGTGACAGGCCTTGCGGTTACATAGCCCGGCGGCCGCAACGGCGATAGGGCTGCTATCATCGCCACTCATGCTGAGCGTGATCATTCCCACTCTGAACGCGGCGGCTTCGCTGCCGGCCAGCCTGGCGTCGCTCGCGGACGGGACCCCCGGCGAGATCATCGTCAGCGATGGCGGGTCGTCCGACGGCACAACCGACGTGGCGGCGGCCGCGGGCTGCCGTGTCTTCGCGGGTGCGCGCGGCCGCGGCGCGCAGCTCAAGGCGGGGGCCGACGCGGCGCGCGGCGATTGGTTCCTGTTCCTGCACGCCGACACCTGCCTCGAGGCGGGCTGGGCCGCCACGGTCCGGTCGTTCTGCGCAGAACCAGCCAACGCGCGCCGGGCCGGCTATTTCCGCTTTGCGCTCGCCGATACGGCTCCGGCGGCGCGCCGCCTGGAATCCATCGTCGCCTGGCGGTGCGGCACCTTGGGGCTGCCCTACGGCGACCAAGGGCTCCTGATCCATGCCGCGGCCTATCGGGCGCTCGGCGGGTTCGCCGCCGTGCCGCTGATGGAGGACGTGGAGCTCGTGCGCCGCATCGGGCGCGCCAATCTCGTGGCCCTGTCCGCGCGCGCCGTCACCTCCGCCGCGCGCTACCGGCGCGAAGGATATTGGCTGCGGCCGCTCCGCAACCTTCTCTGCCTCGGTCTTTACTTCGCCGGCGTGGCGCCGGCGCGCCTCGCCAGGTTCTACGGATGACGCGCACGCTCATCGTCTTTGCGCGGGCGCCGCAGCTGGGCCGGGTGAAGCAGCGGCTTGCGCGCGGCATCGGCCCGGGTGCCGCGCTTGCCTTCTACCGGCGAACGCTTGCGACCGTGCTGCGCCGGCTCGCGCGCGACCGGCGCTGGCGGACCCTTCTGGCGGTGACGCCTGACCGTGCCGCCGGCAGCGCGCGGCTCTGGCCGTTGCCGCTGCCCCGCGCGGGCCAGGGCCGCGGCGATCTGGGGGCCCGCATGGCGCGGAGCCTCGGGCGCACGCGCGGGCCCGTCTGCATCGTGGGCGCCGACATCCCCGATCTCGACGCCCGCCACGTGTGGCGCGCCTTTCGGGCGCTGGGTCGGTGCGAATTCGTCTTCGGGCCGGCCGCGGACGGCGGTTACTGGCTGATCGGCGCGCGCACGCGGTTGCCGTACGCGCTGTTCGCGCAGGTCCGCTGGTCGACGCCGCACGCGCTCGCCGACACGCTTGCCGGGCTCAAGAGCCGGCGTGTCGCGTTCGCGGAGATCCTTGCCGACGTGGACGACGAGGACGCCTATCGCGGCCGCCGCGGCGGCTAGAACTTCTCCTCGCCGCGCTGGCGCACGGCATCGGGGAAGTCGCGGTACAGCGCGAAGCGCGCGTTCTGCACCAGCGAGTTCACGCCGAAATGGATGCTTTCGACCGGCTCCTTGCGGCTGGCGACGCGGCCGAACGCCGCGTCGAGCTGGGCCAGGTCCTTGACCTCGATCATCAGGTGGAACTCGCCGATCTCGGAAGGACCCAGCCCCAGCTTGCGCCGGGTCAGCCGCCAGCCCGCGATCAGCCCCTCCGATTTGAGGTGGCCGAGATATTTCGCGACACCCTCGCAGAAGGCGGTGTCCTTGACCCCCGGCTTGAGGTCGCACCAGACGTGATAGAGGTCCACGGCGGCCTGCCGCTAGACCGTCGCCTTCGGCTTCGTGGCGAGATGCTCCTGCAGCCGCGGCATGAGCTCGACCAGGTTGCAGGGCCGATGGCGGTTGTCGAGCTGCCAGCGCAGGATGTCTTCCCACCCGTCGCGGCAGGCCGAGGGCGAGCCGGGCAGGGCGAACAGATACGTCCCGCCCGCGACGCCGCCGGTGGCGCGGCTCTGCAAGGCCGAGGTGCCGACCTTCTGATAGCTGATCATCCGGAACAGCTCGCCGAAGCCGGTGATCTCCTTCTCGAACACCGACTGGAAGGCCTCGGGTGTCACGTCGCGGCCGGTGACGCCCGTGCCGCCGGTCGAGATCACGACATCGACGTTCGGATCGGCGATCCAGGCGCGCAGCTGCTGTGCGATGGCATCCTTGTCGTCGCGCACGATCGTCCGGGCGGCGATCTTATGGCCGCTGCCTTCGATCAGGTCGACGAGGGTCTGGCCGGATTTGTCGTTTTCGAGCGCGCGCGTGTCCGAAACGGTCAGGACGGCGATGTTGACCGCTAGGAACGGCCGCTTCTCATCGATGCGCGACATGATGCTTGCTGTGCGCCTTCCTCTTGGCCGGATGCGGCGCTTCGCTCACGAAAGCGACCGGCCGCGCCGGGGGTGGCATGGGCAACAGCAAGGATGTTGAACCTGGAGCGGCGGCCAGCGCAAGGGTCGTCGTGGCTTCGTCGCCCGATGCCGCGGTATCGAGAGTGTCGAGCCGGTCCGGCAGCACCGGCGTCACCACGAAGCTCTGCGGTGGCATGGTGCTGGCCACGGACTGGGCGTTCGCGACGGACTGCTTGCCCGGGTTCGTGCCGGCGGGCGCGCTTTGCTCCGGCTGCGCCGGTGCGGCCGCAACCGCGACCGGCGCCAGGTCGGGGGCCGCCGGCGTTGCGCCGTTCGTGTTGTAGGTCGGCCACGCGCCTTCGGCCAGCGCCTGCAGCGACGGCGTCGGCAGGCCGAGCCGGTGCGAGTAGATCCAGTAGTTGTAGAGAACGCGGGTGATATAGGAGCGGGTTTCGGGCGAGGGCACCGTCTCGATGAACAGCAGGGCGTCGTCGGCGGGATCGCCGCGCCTGTCGCTCCGCTGCTGCCACTTGGCGAGGTTGCCCGGGCCGCCGTTGTACGCCGCGGCGAGGCGGATCAGGTCGCCCTGCACGACGTCGTTGTCGAGCAGCATGCTGAGATATTTCTGGCCGAGCGCCATGTTGAGACCCGGCTCATAGAGCTCGTCCGTGCGGCCGCGGAAGTCATGCCCGTCGAGCAGGCGCGCGGTGAGCGGCATGATCTGCATCAGCCCACGGGCGCCGGCAGGCGACAGGGCGCGCGGATTGAACGACGATTCCTGGCGCATGAACGCATAGACCAGCGCCGGATCGATCTGGAACCCCCCCTTCGGCTTCCAGGCGGGGATCGGGTACAGGGCGGCGTCGTGCCGCCGGCCGTCGATCTCGGACAACTCGCGGCCGAGGCGGATCGACATCGAGGGCATGTTGGCGCGCATGGCCACGCCCAGGAGGGCTCGCAGCACGCCGGGACCGCCGTTCGGCTCGAGGCGCGCGAACTCGCGTTCGGCGTAGGCCTGTTCGCCCGCCTGGATCAGGGCAAAGCCGCGCGTGCCCGAGGCGGTGCGCAGGATGCTGTCGAGGTCGCTTTGCGACAGGGCCGGCGGATCCCAGTCGATCGGCGGCGTGACACTCATCGTGCGCGCCGCCAGCATGCCGTAGAAGGTCGTGGGATATTGCGCCGCCTGCAGCGCCCAGTAGTTGAACACCTCCGGGCGGCGTGCCTGCAGATAGGCGCGCGCGGCCCAGAACGCGCCCGCGGCGAGGTCCCAGGGCTGGGCGTTGGGCGTGCGCGCGAGTGCGACGAAGTAGCGCGCCGCGTCGGGGAACTTGCCTTCCTTGTACAGCGACAGGCCGGCGATCCAATTGGCGCGCGGCACCGAGAGGCCCGAACGCGCGGCGGCTTCGCTCGCAAGCTCGAGCGCGTGCCCGTCGTTGCCCTGCGCGAACCAGCCGGCGGCGACCTTCGCCTTGAGATAATCGTACTCGCCGTCGCTCAGGAGCTGGGCCGCTTCGCGCGTGCGCAGGAACTTCTCAGCACCCGCGAGGTCGCCTGTGCGCAGCCGGTGCTGGATCTGGCCCTTGATGCCGTGCGCGCGGCCCGCCTTCTCGCCAATGAGCGGCGGCCCGGGTGGCGAGGGCGCGTCCGCGATCTCGGCTCCGGCCTCGGGCTGCTGGTCGGGAGTGGGCGCTTCGGCGTCTTCGTCCTCGACGAACCAGCCGGCGTGCAGGTTTTCGAATGTCGGCCGCCGCAGCGCGGGCAGATGGTGCTGCTTCTTGGGCGCGCGCTTGAGCGCCATCCGGTAAAGGGCTCCTGCCTCCGGATGGTCGGCGTAATCCTTGAGCCAGGCGGCCAGCTGGTCGTAGCTCGCGTAAGCACCGCCCAGATAGCGCTGGGCCAGCACATGGCCGAGCAGCCGGCGGTCCTTCAGCAGCGCGATCTCATGGTCCGCGGCCGCCCAATTCTTGTCACTTTGTAGGGCGAAGATGTGCTTGTAGCGGGCCGCGTCCGCTGCCGGCAAAACCTGCGGCAGCTCGGAGGCCCATTCAGCCTGAAGATCGACGAGGCGCGAGGCGGCGCCGTTGTCTTTGGAGGCGACGTCTTTGGCCAGCGCCAGGGTGCACGTCCCCCCCAGGAGAGCCGCGCCAACGGCCCCCACGCAAGCTGCCCGCCGGACAGCCGAGGCGAGCAGGACGCGAACGTGATCTCCCCTAATTCGCATCGCGAAACTTTCTTAAGGGGCTACCAGGGTTAATGGCAAGGATTTAAACGTCAAACGGTGAAAATATGTGGGACAAATCAAGAATTTGTTAATCACAGCCATATTCTCGCCATAATCTCGAGAAGACCAACCTGCTGAGATAAAAGGCGAATTTGGAGGGGCGATAGCGCGGCCTAAGCCCCGCCCAGCCGGCGCTTGATGGCCAGCAAGTCTTGCCAGGCCTGCCGCTTTTGTCCGGGAGTGCGCAGCAAATAGGCAGGGTGGAACGTGGCGATGGCCGGGATCGGGCGGGCCAGCCCTGGCCGGGTGAACTCGAACCAGCGCCCGCGCAACTTTATGATCCCCTCCTGGGTGTTCAACAGCGCCTTGGCCGAGGCGCCGCCGACCAGGACCAGGATCTGCGGCGCCACCAGCTCGATATGGCGCTCGACGAAGGGCAGGCAGGCAGCGATCTCGGCCGTGGTCGGCGGCCGGTTGCCCGGCGGACGCCAGAACAGGATGTTGGTGACATAGGCGGAGTCGCGGTCGAGGCCGATCCATCGGAGCATGCGGTCGAGCAGCTGGCCGCTGACGCCGACGAACGGCTTGCCCTGCCGGTCCTCGTCGGCGCCCGGCGCTTCGCCGATGAACATGACCTTGGCCTTGGGATTGCCGTCGGCAAACACCAGCCGTGTCGCCGTCGCCTTGAGCGCGCAGCCGTCGAAGCCCGCGACGGCGGCTTCGAGCTCCGCCACCGTGGTGGCGGCGGCAGCGAGCGCGCGGGCGCTGGCGACCGCCGCGGTCATGGCAACATTCGCCGGTGATGCAGCCGGCGCAGGCACCGCCTGCGCGGACGCCGGCGGTGCCCGGCGGATCTCGGGCACGGGCGGGCTCGCGGCTGCCGGCGCACTCGCGGACGCGCGCGGGAGCGCAAAACGGTCGACCGGGCCCTCGCCGATCGCTTCGTCGGCGCCCATGTCGATCAGCCATCGCAGAGTCGTCAGATCCGCAGTCACGGCCGCGGACCGTAGCACGGCGTGATGACGGTGGAGTATAGAGACCGGATAGGCCCTCTCTCGGAGGACACGAAGCGATGACACGCGAGCGGATGGACTATGACGTGGTGATCGTCGGCGCCGGCCCGGCCGGCCTGTCGGCCGCCATCCGGTTGCGCCAGATGGCCGCGGCGGACGGGCGCGAAGTAAGCGTGTGCGTGGTCGAGAAGGGCTCCGAGGTGGGCGCGCACATCCTCTCGGGTGCGGTGCTCGATCCGGTGGCCCTCAACGAGCTGATCCCCGACTGGAAGGCGAAGGGAGCGCCCTTGACCACGCCGGTGACGGACGATCGCTTCGCGATCCTCACCGCGACCGGCGCCATCCGCATCCCAAACCTGCTGCTGCCGCCGCTGATGCACAACGACGGCAACTACATCATCAGCCTCGGCAACCTGTGCCGCTGGCTCGCCAAGGAGGCGGAGGCGCAGGGCGTCGAGATCTATCCGGGCTTCGCCGCGGCGGAGGTGCTTTACGACGGCGACCGCGTTGCAGGTGTGGCGACCGGCGACATGGGTGTGGGGCGCAACGGCGAGAAAAAGCCGACCTACACTGCGGGTATGGAACTGCGCGCCAAGTACACGTTCTTCGCCGAAGGTGCGCGCGGGTCGCTGACCAAGACCTTGATGACGCGCTACGGCTTGCGCGCCGGGGTCGATCCGCAGAAATACGGCATCGGCCTCAAGGAGCTGTGGCAGGTCGATGCGAAGGTGCACCGGCCGGGCCTCGTCATGCACACGATGGGCTGGCCGCTCGATGCGCATACCGGCGGCGGCTCGTTCATCTATCACTACGCCGAGGACCGTCAGGTCGCGGTCGGCTTCGTCGTGCATCTCGACTATCAGAACCCGCATCTGTCGCCCTTCGAGGAGTTCCAGCGCTTCAAGACGCATCCCTCGGTGCGCGCCCTCTTCGAGGGCGGCAAGCGCATCGCCTATGGGGCGCGCGCCATCAACGAGGGCGGACTGCAGTCGGTGCCGAAGCTCGTGTTCCCCGGCGGTGCTTTGATCGGTTGTGCGGCCGGCTTCGTCAACGTGCCGCGCATCAAGGGCAGCCATACCGCGATGAAGAGCGGCATGCTCGCCGCCGAGGCGGCGTTCGCGGCGCTCGCCGCCGGACGCGCGGGCGACGAGCTCGCATCCTACCCCGAGGCGTGGCGCGCCTCATGGGCGTGGCGCGACCTGCACAAGGTGCGCAACGTCAAGCCGGCGCTGAAATACGGGCTGTGGGCCGGCATGTTGATCGGCGGCGTCCATATGTGGCTGAACGATCTCGGCCTGGGCGGGCTCGTGTCCGGCACGCGCCGTCATGCGCGCGCGGACTATGAGACCTTGAAGCCGGCCGCGTCGTGCGCGAAGCCAAATTATCCGAAGCCCGACGGCCGCATCACGTTCGACCGGCTCTCGTCGGTCTTCCTTTCCAACACCAACCACGAGGAGGACCAGCCGGTCCATCTGCGCCTCAAAGACCCGGCCGTCCCGATCGCCCGCAACCTGCCGCTCTACGACGAGCCTGCCCAGCGCTATTGCCCGGCCGGCGTCTACGAGGTGGTGCGGGATACGCCGCAGGCCTTGCCCCGGTTCCAGATCAACGCCCAGAACTGCGTCCACTGTAAGACCTGCGATATCAAGGACCCGGCCCAGAACATCGACTGGGTGGTGCCCGAAGGCGGCGGCGGGCCCAATTATCCGAACATGTGAAAGATGGCGGAATTGTGCACATGCGCCGCTACGACAGCACCCATGGCCCCGGCCCGGCACATGGCGGAATTCGCTGGGATTCGTTATCCTAGCCAGCTATATGGCCGGGGCGCCCGACCCCGCTGAGCCGATAGGATCCACCCCACTGTGACGACGCGTCTTTTTCGCATGTTCGCCCGCTTGCCGCGCGGCTGGCGGACGCTGGCCGCTGCGTGCCTCGCGGCCGGTCTCCTCGCCGGCTGCGCCTCATCGGACTCCATGTCGCCGGGCGATCCGATCGGCAAATCCGAGCTTGGCGCCTACCTGGCCGCCCGGCAGGCCGAGCGCGAGCGCAATTTCAACTCGGCGGCGCAGTTCATGCTCGCGGCACTCGAGCGCGATCCCAACAATTACGACATGCTCGTGCGCGCGCAGACCTTCCTGGTGCTCGACGGGCGGTTCGACGACGCGGCGAAGCTCGCCCAGCGCACGTTGCAGGTGGCCCCCGGTCATCCGCAGTCGGTGCTTCTCCTGGCGCTCGCCGACGTGCGCCAGAAGGACTTTGCGGGGGCCGAGAAGCTGCTCGCCGATCAGCCGCTCGCCTCGATCAACCGCATCGTGCTGCCGCTGATCAACGGCTGGGTCCAAGCGGCACAGGACCGCCCGGCGGCGGCCCTCAACGCCTTGCGGCCGATCCTCGAGGTGAACGGCTTCCGGCCGCTCTACGAATATCATGCGGCCCTCATGACCGACTATTTCGGCCGCCGCAGCGAGGCCGATGAGCACTACCAGAAGTCGCTCGAGATCCAGGGTGGTGCGCCGGCGCGGCTGATCGAGGCGGCCGGCAACTACTACGAGCGCACCGGCCGCCCCGAGCTGGCGCGCGACCTGTACGCGAAGTTCCAGGGCGACAACCGCCTGTCGGCGACCATCGCCGCGGCCGTCCAGCGGGTCGCAGACCACGCGCCGCCGCCGCCGCCCCTGGTTCCCACGCCCACGGCGGGGATCGCCGAGGCGCTGTTCAACGTCGCGGGCGCCTTGCGCGAGGACAACAACGACCTCACGGCGCTCATCTATGGCCGCCTTGCACTGGCGGTCGAGCCGCAGATGCCGGTGGACCTCCTGCTGGTGGCCGACATTCTCGATTCGGGCGGCCAGCGTCAGCAGGCGAACGCCGTCTACGCGCAAATCCCTGCCTCCTCGCCGCTGTCGTGGCCGGCGCGCATCCGCATCGCCGAGAATCTGCGGGCGCTCGGCAAGAACGACGAAGCCAAGGCGATGCTCAACAAGATGGCCGACGAGAAGCCGGACCGTATCGAGCCCTTGGTGGCGCTGGGTCAGATCCTGCGCGCCGAGGAGCGCTATCCGGAGGCGGTCGAGGTCTACGACCGCGCGATCGCGCGCGTGCCGCCGAACGAGCCGCGTTACTGGTCGCTCTACTACACGCGCGGCATCGCGCTCGAGCGCTCGCACCAATGGCCGCGCGCCGAGGCTGATTTCAAGCACGCGCTGCAGCTCGAGCCGGACCAGCCGGACGTCCTCAACTATCTCGCCTATTCGTGGGTCGATCAGGGGCTGAAGGACCACTACAACGAGGCGACCCGGATGCTGGAGCGCGCGGTGGCGCTGCGTCCCAACAACGGCGCCATCGTCGACAGCCTCGGCTGGGTGCTGTTTCGCACCGGCCGCTACAAGGAGGCGGTGACCACGCTCGAGCACGCGGTCGAGCTCGAGCCCGAGGATCCGACCCTGCTCAATCATCTCGGCGATGCCTACTGGCAGGTCGGCCGCGAGGCCGAGGCGCGCTTCCAATGGCAGCGGGCGCTGCACAACGGGCCCGAGCCGGATCTCAAGGCCGAGATCGAGCGCAAGCTTGACCACGGCCCGGCCGTCCGGCCGGCGCAGGGAAGTTGACGCCGGCACCGCCCGACGGGGCGGCGGTCGAGGCCGCGCCCGCCAAGCTCAATCTCTACCTCCACGTGGTCGGCCGGCGCGCCGACGGGTATCATCTGCTCGACAGCCTCGTCGCGTTCACCGAGCACGGCGATGTGGTGCGCGCGACGCCGGCACGCGGGCTCAGCTTGCGGCTCGACGGGCCGTTTGCCGAGGGGCTCGGCGGCGGCAGCGACAACCTCGCCCTCAAGGCCGCGACGGCCCTCCAGGCGCGCATCGGTGCCGCGGGGGCGGCGCTTGCGCTCACGAAGAACCTGCCGGTCGCGGCCGGTCTCGGCGGCGGCTCGGCGGACGCCGCCGCTACCTTGCGGGCCCTCGTGCGGCTATGGCGCACCGATCCCGGCGAGCCGGCGTTGCTGGAGATCGCGGCCACGCTGGGCGCCGACGTGCCGGTCTGCGTGCGCGGGGCCCCCGCTTATTTCGGCGGCATCGGCGACGAACTGGCGGCGGCACCCTTGCTGCCCCCGGCCGGCATCGTGCTGGTCAATCCCCGCATCCCGCTTCCTACGCCCAAGGTCTTCGCGGCCCGGAATGGCCCATTCTCGGCCCCGGCGCGATTTTCCGAGCGGCCGCGCGATGCGGCCGGGCTCGCCGGCCTTCTGGCCCAGCGGCGCAACGACCTCGAGCCCGCGGCGCGCGAGCTTGTCCCCGCGATCTCCACGGTCCTCGACGCCCTGGGCGCCAGCCCCGGCTGCCGCCTTGCCCGAATGGCGGGCAGCGGGGCCACCTGCTTCGGACTCTATGACAATGCCGTGGCGGCGGCGGCGGCGGCCAGCTGGCTGGCTGCCCGGCAGCGCGCCTGGTGGATCGAGGCCACGCACCTCGCGACCTGAGGCCAAGCCGGCCGCCCTGGTCACCGGATTGTTTCACGCCTGGGGCGGTGGTAAGCCCTTATTGTTCGCTCAGGATTAAGATTCGCCGATGTAAGATTCCTCTGGTGCGATTTCGCGTCATTCAATAACGGAGCGGCTTTCCAGGATGGCTTCCCCTGTCGCCCTTATCACCGGCGTGACCGGACAGGACGGCGCATATCTCGCCGAGCTTCTGCTCAAGAAGGGCTACGTGGTGCACGGCGTGAAGCGGCGCTCCTCGTCGTTCAACACCGGCCGCGTCGACCATCTGTACTCCGACCCGCACGAGCTCGGCGTGCGCTTCTTCATGCATTACGGCGACATGACGGACGCGACCAACCTCATCCGCCTGGTGCAGGAGACACAGCCGACCGAAATCTACAATCTCGCGGCGCAGAGTCACGTCCAGGTCAGCTTCGAGACGCCTGAATACACCGCCAATGCCGACGGCATCGGAACGTTGCGCCTCTTGGAGGCGATCCGCATCCTCAAGCTCGAAAAGAACGTGCGCTTCTATCAGGCGTCCACCTCCGAGCTGTACGGGCTGGTGCAGGAGAAGCCCCAGCGCGAGACGACGCCGTTCTACCCGCGCAGCCCCTATGCCGCGGCCAAGCTCTACGCGTACTGGATCACGGTGAACTACCGCGAAGCGTACGGCATGCACGCCTCGAACGGCATCCTGTTCAACCACGAAGGCCCGACGCGCGGCGAGACGTTCGTGACGCGCAAGATCACCCGCGCGGTCGCCGCGATCGAAGCCGGCCTGCAGAAGAAGCTCTACCTCGGCAATATCGACTCCTCGCGCGACTGGGGCCATGCGCGCGACTATGTCGAGGGCATGTGGCTGATCCTTCAACAGGCGAAGCCCGATGACTATGTCCTGGCGACCGGCGAGACGCACACCGTGCGGGAATTCGTGGAACTGGCTTTCGCCGAGATCGGCCGGCGCGTCGCATGGCGCGGGAAGGGCGTGGACGAGAAGGGTGTCGATGCGAAGACCGGCGACGTCCTGGTCGAGATCGATCCGCGGTACTTTCGTCCGACAGAGGTTGATTTCTTGCTTGGCGATCCCACAAAGGCACACACGAAACTTGGCTGGCGCCACCGCACAAGCTTTCCCGAGCTCGTGCGTGACATGGTGACGGCCGATCGCCACGAGGTGCAGAAGGAGCGCGACAGGCGTGACCGCCATGGCTGAAAAAATCCTGTTCCCCCTCCAGGGCAAGCGCGTCTGGGTGGCCGGCCACAAAGGCATGGTCGGCTCGGCCATCGTGCGCCGCCTGCGGCAGCTCGATTGCGAAATCCTCACCGCCGACCGCCGCACGCTCGACCTGACCCGCCAAGCGGCCGTCGAGGACTGGGTGAAGGCGAACAAGCCCGACGCGGCGTTCATCGCCGCAGCCGAGGTCGGAGGCATCCATGCCAACAGCACGCGGCCCGCGGACTTCATCTATGACAACCTTGCGATCGAGGTGGCCACGATCCAGGCTGCCAAGCTCGCCGGCGTCGGCAAGCTCCTCTTCCTCGGCTCGTCGTGCATCTATCCGCGGCTCGCCCCGCAGCCGATGAAGGAAGAGTCGCTCCTCACCGGGCCTTTGGAGCCGACCAATGAATGGTACGCGATCGCCAAGATCGCCGGCCTCAAGATGTGCCAGGCCTACCGCCGGCAGCACAAATGCGACTTCATCTCCGCGATGCCGACCAACCTCTACGGGCCGGGCGACAATTTCGATCCGCAGGAGAGCCACGTGCCGGCCGCGATGGTGCTGAAGACGCATCGCGCCAAGCAGACGAACGCGCCCAGCATCGAGATCTGGGGCACCGGCAAGCCGCGCCGCGAGTTCCTCTACGTCGACGATCTCGCCGATGCCTGCGTGTTCCTCATGGAGCGCTACTCGGCGGATGACACGGTGAACGTCGGCACCGGCAGCGACGTCACGATCCGCGAGCTCGCCGAGACGGTGGCGCGCGTCGTGGGCTATCGCGGCGACTTCACCTATAACACATCGAAGCCCGATGGCGCCCCGCAGAAGCTCCTCGACGTGAGCCGGCTCGCGAAGCTGGGCTGGACGGCCAAGACCGGCCTCGAAGAGGGTTTCACCTGCACCTACGACTGGTTCCTCAAGAACGTCGCCTCCAAGGCGGCGTGAGCCGGTCCGCCGTCCGAGCGCGCCCCCAAGCCAAGCGGCGTAAACCAGCCTGATTGGACAATCCGGCCCGGCTCTTGTATGAGCAGGCCCGAGCCGGTTTTTGGGGCGTAGCCAAGCGGTAAGGCAGCGGATTTTGATTCCGCCATCCCCAGGTTCGAATCCTGGCGCCCCAACCAGCCTTCGCCGCTTCGCGGCTACGGCTGGCAGGCCAGCTGATCGGCTGATCGTGGGGTCAAGCAGCGGCTGTCATGCAGAATCCCGCTCCGCCTGTCCGGCCGGACCTCACCGATGCGCGACTCGCAGCACTCTATGCCTACTGGGACGGCAAGCGCGCCGGGCGCGCCATGCCGGTCCGCGCCGATCTCGATCCGCTCGAGATGCGGGCGTGGCTTGGCAATCTGCTGCTCATCGATGCGACTCCGGAGGGGAGCTTCGTCTATCGCCTGTACGGAACGAAATTCGTCGACAGCTTCGGGCTCGACATGACCGGTCGCAGCGTCGATGAGCTGCCGGCCGATCAGCGCGAACGCGTGCGCAGCGACTACGAGGCCGTGCGCTCGACCGCGCAGCCGCGGGCGCGGCTGTACACGGCACTGTTCGAGGGTGTGCCGACCGGCCTGCGCCCCGCCGGGGCGAAGGCGGAGCGGATGTCGCAGGTGGTGACGTGGGAGCGGCTCGTGCTGCCGCTCGGCGATGCGGCGGGCAGAGTGGCGATGCTACTGGTCGGTGCCTATCCGCTCAGCGACCTCAGGCCGTCGACATAAGCAGGGGCGACATAAATAAGCGCGGGCGATTTGAGTGCGGCGGCCTAGCGGCCCGTCTTCGCGCTTTCGATCAGGTCGAACATGCGGCGGAAGCGCAGGGCGGGATTGCCGCGCAGCTTGGTGTTCCACGACAGCGCCAGCTGGCGCAGCCACTGCACCGCCGAGGCATCTCTCGGATTTTTGGCGAGAGCCACCTGAACGTCTTCGTTCATGACCCGCAGGTCCACTTCGGCGTAGTTGCGGAACTGCACGTCGCGCCGCGCCTCGACGACGAGCTGCTGCAAGATGCGCAGGGCCTGGACGGCCGGCGCCTTCTCGTTGAGCGCCAGGCCCGCGGGCGCGGCACCTTCGGCTGGCAAAGGGCTTTCGGGCGGGTTGTCGCTCATGCGCGGACTGTACTAACGAAGTCATGAGCCGCGCAAGCGCGGCACCGTTAACCCCTACGTTAGGACCGGTGGGGCCGCAGCACCGAGCGATCGCCGCCGGCGAGTATGGTTAAGGCCGTCGCGACGCGCGCCACCACGCCGGCCCAGTCGCCCCCGCGGCTCTGGCGGAACAGGCGCATCGACGGGTACCACGGCGTATCGTCCGCATGCGCCACGACCCAGCGCCAGTCCGGATCGAACGGCAGCAAGGTCCAGGCCGGCTTGCCCAGCGCCCCCGCAAGATGCGTCACGGCCGTGTCCACCGCGATTACCAGGTCGAGCGTGTCGACCACCGCCGCGGTCTCCATGAAATCGGTGAGCTTGCCTGCGATGTCGAGGACGCCGGGCAGGCGTTCGACCTCGCGGCTTTTTGCTCCCACCTGCAGACTGACGAAGGTCGGGCCCGGAACCGCCACCAACGGTCGCACCGCCTCGACCGGCATCGAACGGCGGCGATCGTTCGAGTGCGTCGGGTTCCCCGCCCAGACGAGTCCGATCTTGAGCCCCTCCGGGAGTTCCCGTCGCCATGCGGCGGCGCGCGCCGGATCGGCCGACAGGTAGCTCTCGGGCGCCGGGATGGACTCGAGGCGCGTGCGGGTCACGCGCGGCAGGCTCATCTGGTCGATCCAGACGTCGAAGGGCGGCAGCGGGCCGTTCTTGTCGACCGCGGCGGCGACGCCGCGCACCCGCTGGAAGAGTCCGATCAGCGCCGGATCGCAGGCGACGACGACGCGCGCGCCGCGCGCCGCCAGCGGCTCTGCGTAGCGGATGAACTGGATCGAATCGCCGAGGCCCTGCTCGGCATGGATCATGAGCGTGCGCCCGGCGATGTCCTCGCCCTCCCAGGTCGGGGCATCGAAGCTGGGATACGCGGCGGCGTAGCGCGGGTGGCGCTTGCGCCATTCGTATTTTTCCCAGCCGTGCTCGAAATCGCCGGCGAGCAGATACGCAAAGCCCTCGTTCCAGTGCGCCTCGGCAAAGTCGGGGCGGAGGGCGATGGCGCGTTCGCAGGCGGCGATCGCCTCGGGAAAGCGCTTGGCGTTGGTGAGGAGGTAGCCGAGGCCCGAATGCGCCTCCGGGAGATCGGCATTGAGCTCGAGCGCGCGCCGGAACGCGGCCTCGGCTCCGGCCATGTCGTCCTGCTCCAGAAGCGTGTTGCCGAGATTCGCATGCGCCGGTGCGGAGTCGGGTGCCAGCAGCGTCGCGCGCCGCAGGGCCGCGATCGCGTCCTCCGCGCGCCCGAGCTCGCGCAGCGCCGAGCCCAAGGTCACATACGCATCCGCGATGTCGGGATCGCGGGCGAGGGCGGCGCGTGCTTCGTCGACCGCCTCGGAAAAGCGGCGCGCGCGCGTCAGCGCGTTGGCGAGATTGGCATGCGCCGCGGCCGATTGCGGCTGGCGCCCGAGGGCCGCCTGGAAAGCCTCGATCGCCTCGGGGATGCGGTCGGCCGCGAGCAGGGCGAGGCCGAGATTGGTGTGGCCTTCGGCCAGCGCGGGCTTGCGCTGGACCGCGGTGCGGCAGGCCGCCAGCGAAGCCTCGACGTCGCCGAGGTCGAGATGGACCCGCCCCATGTTCGCGTACACATCGCCATAGCCCGGCCGCTGCTCGACCACGATCCGGTACTGTGCCAGGGCGGCGTGCGGGTCGCCCTTGCGATAAAGCGCGTTGCCGAGGTTGAACCGGGCATCCGTGTCGTTCGGGTCGCCGGCGACCGCGCGCTGCAGCAGCTCGATCGCCTCGTCGAGCCGGCCCGCCGCGGTGTAGAGGACGCCCAGCAGATAGAGCGCCTTCACCTGGCCGGGTTCGACGGCCAGCACCGCCCGATAGGCCGCTTCGGCGTCTTGGGAGCGCCCGGCCTGGTGATGGGCGAGACCGTCGCGCAGCAACTCGAAGATATCGGGCATCGCCCGCACCTTCGCCCGCGGCCGAATCGCGGTCAATGCCTCTGAAACGGCTACCGGCCTTCGCGCCGCCACGCCATGACAAGGGTGACGAGTGCCAGCACGAACACGGCGATGCCCGGCAGGAGCGGGAACTGCGTGATGCCCACCACCACGTAGTCGCCGTTTTCGCGCAGGCCCAGCCAGCCGCGCCCGCCCGGTTCGTGGCCGCCCATGTCGCGGCCGGCGCGCACGCGCCGTAGATCGGGCATGCCGTCGACGAGCCACAGCACCTGCCCGCCGGTCGCGGTGGCCGCAATGCGCACCTTGTCCTCGGTGGTGCGCACGTCGGCGAACTCGACCGGGTTGAGGGCGCCGACCGCGGCGATGGCGATGCGCTGGCCGTCGGTGATGTGATAGAGCCCGGACTCGGTGACCTTGAAGCTGCCGGTCGCGCGCCCGTCGTCGGCGTCGGTCAGATCGAGGGTCTGCTTCTGCCCCGAGGGAGTGGTCACCTCGACCGGGCGCTCGTTCTTCTCGAGCGAGCGCCGGATCACCTCGATGCGGTCGCCATGGACCAGCGCCTGGAGGTCGTTCTCCTCGAGCTCCGGCTCCTTCATCAGCCAGTGCGCGATGCGCCGCAGGAGCTCGGCCGCCGGCCCGCCGCTTTCGTAGCCGCGCGCCCACAGCCAGATCTGGTCGGACATGATCTGCGCCACCCGGCCGTCGCCGACGCGGTCGAGCATCAGGAGCGGCCGGTCGCGCGCCCCGGACATCAGCACCTGGCCGCGCCTGGGATCGATGTCGACATGCCGGAACCAGTCGCCCCAGGTGGGATCGCTCCATCCGCCTTGCGGCAGCCGGTTGCCCGCGCCCGGAAGATCGGCGGTCACCGGATGGCGGCGGCCGAGCTCGGTCACCTTGGGCTTGAACGGCTCCTCGAAGGTCGTGCCGGTCGGCGTGCCCGGCAGGATCTGGGCGAGCGGCGAGTTGAAGAGGTTGTTATTGCCGCCGACATTGGGGCCGGTCGCGACCAGGAGGGCGCCGCCCGTGCGCACGTAGCGCACGATGTTGTCGAGATAGATCTGGGCGAGCACGTCGCGCCTGCGGTAACGGTCGAAGATCACGAGGTCGAACTCGTGCAGCTTGACCTCGAATAGCTCGCGGATCGGGAAGGCGATCAGCGACAGCTCGTTCACCGGCGTGAAGTCCTGCGCCTCGGGCGGCCGCAGAATGGTGAAATGCACGAGATCGACCGACGGGTCGGACTTCAACAGGTTGCGCCAGGCGCGCTCGCCCGGGTGCGGCTCGCCGGTCACCAGGAGGACGCGCAAGCGGTCGCGCACGCCGTTGACGACGACGACAGCCCGGTTGTTCTCGAGCGTCAGCTCCTTGGGCCCCGGCTCGGCGCCCAGCTCGAAGATCGTCGGGCCCTCGTGGTCCAGGGTGAAGTTCACGTCGGTCGGCACACCCACCGGGATGCGCAACGTCTGCGGCTCGCCGCCATCGCGGATCATGTCGACCCGCGCGATTTCGCCCTTGGGCGCGTCGGGCCCGTCGTCGACCTTGATCGTCATCGCCTGCGGCTTGCCGACGATGCCGTAGGTGGGGGCGCGCTCGACGGTCAGTCTGCGGTCGATTTCGTGGTGCTCCCCGGTCAGCAGCACGTGCACGGGTGCGGGGACGTGCACCGCCGATGCCTCGAGCGGGGCGTCGTGGACCTGGCCGTCGGTCAGCATGATCACGCCGGCGAGGCGCGACTGCGGCACGTCGCCCAAGGCCCGCTCCACGGCTTCGAACAAGCGCGTGCCGTCGTTGCCGCCGAGCGCGTTCTGCTGGGCCCCGGCATGCACGACCCGGAGCTCGAGGCCGCTCTGCTGGCCGAGGCGCTCCTGAAGAGTCTTGAGCGCCGCCTCAGTGCGCTCGCGGCGCTGGCCGATGTTCTGGCTCGGGCTGTCGTCGGCCACGACCACGGCCACGTCGGGGAGCGGCCGCCGGTCCTCGACGACCGCGGTCGGGTTGAGCAGGGCCGCCACCAGTCCCGCGACCGCGAGCGTGCGCCACAGCGCCCCGCGGGCGCGCATCGCCCACAGGACGGCCACGGCGATGACGCCGAGCACGGCGCCGCCGATCACGACGGCCATCGGGACCAGCGGCGACAGCGCGAAGGTGAGGTCGCCGTTCATCGCCGCAGGCGCTCCAGGATCGCGTCAACGTGCACCTGGTCGGCCTTGTAGTTGCCGGTCAGCGCGTACATCACGAGGTTCACGCCGAAGCGGATCGCGGTCTCGCGCTGCGGCTCGCCGCCCGGCACGGCTGCGAACATCGGATGGCCTTGGCCGTCGACCGCCCAGGCCGCGGCCCAGCCATTGGCGCCGATGACGACCGAGGACACGCCGTCGTTGACGTGCGCGTCGGGTTGCTCGACCCACACCGGCTGGCCCACCCAGCGCCCCGGAAATTCGGAGATCAGGTAGAACGATTTCGTGAGCACGTGCTCGGCGGGGATCGGCGTCAGCGGCGGCAGGTTGAGCTGGCTCAGGATGTCGCGCAGGCGGTCGGCCGCGGGCGTGCGTCCGCCTTCGTCGCCGTCCTGGGTGTCGAACAGGATCATGCCGCCGTTGCGCAGGTACGCCGCGACCCGCGCCAGCGCTGCAGGCGGCGGCAGCGGCTCCTCGGCGACGACCGGCCAGTAGAGCAGCGGGTAGAACGCCATCTCGTCGCGCGTGATGTCGACGGGGGCGGGCTCGCCCGGATCCACGGCGGTGCGGCGCGACAGCACTGTGTCCAGCCCGATCAACCCGGCGCGCGACACGTTGTCGACGTCGGCGAGGCCGGTCTGCACGTAGCCCAGCCGCGTCGTCAGCGCCGCCGACATCGCGTTGCCGTCGTCCTGCACCGCCGGGGGCCGTGGGGCCGGCGGCCGGGTCGCGCGGGTCTGGGCGGAGGCCGAGGATGCGGCGAGCACGGCAAGCGCGATGACCGTCGCCGTCCCCGCGCTGCGCCGCCAGCCGAAGCGGCCCCACAACCCGCGCAGCAGCAGGCTGACGATGACGTCGACGAGGAGCAGGGCGAACGCCATGACCAGCAGCCACGGCTTCACGTCGACCTCGCGGCTTCCCTGGAGGACGCCGCGCGTCACCCCGCCGGGGACATTGGCGATCGGCTTGGGACTGGGTACAGACGCCGAGAGGTTGAGCGCGCGCCGGCCGAACTCGGCGCCATAGAAGCCGGGCGGATATTTCGGGCCGACCTTCACGGTGGCGAAGTCGTGGGCCGCGATCGCCAGGGCCCCCGATGTCGCCGCCTGCAGCCGCCCGAACCCGTCCAGCGAGCTCAAGGGCGGCAGGATGGCATCTCCGGCCTCGCCGGTCACACCCTGCGAGAGGGCCACCAACCGCTGCAGCATCTGCACGAACAGTCCCGACATCGGCAGGCTCGACCAGTCCGGCGTCGCCGTCGTGTGGATGAGGACGAGCCATCCGTCGCGGCGCCGGTCTGCCGTCACAAGCGGCGTTCCGTCGGCGAGCCGCGCCCATGTCTTGTCGGTGAGGTCGAGGCTCGGCTCGGCCAGCACCTGGCGCGACACTTTGACGTCGGACGGCACGGCCAGGCCTGCGAACGGGCTGTTGGCCGGGAACGGCGCCAGGCCGACCGGCTGCGCCCACGACATCGCACCGCCGAAGGTGCGGCCGCCGCCGCGCAAGGGGACCGGCACGAAGTCGTCGCTGCCCTCGGTCATGCGCGGACCCGCGAAGCGGATCACCATGCCCCCCTTGCGCATCCACGCATCGACCGCCGCGAAATCGGGCTGCGACAGCTTGCCGCTGTCGGAGAGCACGAGCACCGCGAGCTGCCGCTTCAACAGCTCCGCGGGTGCTCCGCTACGCAGCTCGGCATAGGGTGCCAGCGCGCGCTGCAGGTAGTACGTGTCGGCCAGCAGCGGCTGCTCGCGCTCGGCAGCACCGCCGGAGAAGATGCCGACCGGACGCCGGCGCCAGCGCTCGTCGACCAGCACCACGGCCCCGGCCGAGGCCTCGCCCTCGATCTCCAGGCGCACGACGCGGTTGCGCAGCTCCGTCGGCAAGGTTACGCGCGCGCTGGCATTGGTCTGGCCGTCCGGCCATTGCAGCCGCTCGCGGCCGAGCAGCCGGCCGTCATCGCCCAGCGCTCGCACGAAGGCGGCCGTCGACGGCCCGCCGGCGGCGCGCACCGCCGTCACTGTCAGGCCGTCGCTTTCCGATGCGGGCGGCAGGAGAAGGCGCGCGAGATGGTCCTCGGGGTCGGTGAAGAGCTGCACTCCGCCCACGTGCTGCAGGTGCTCGAGAAACGCATCGAGGTCGGGCTTGGCCAGCCCATCCGACACGTAGACCACGTTGGCCGCACCTGGCAGATGGATGCCGTCGAGTGCCCGAGTGGCCGCCGCAAGGTCCGCGGGCCAGGGCTTGGGGGCGAGGGCGCCGGCCAGGCTGCGCGCCTCGCCGGCGGGCGCCAGCCGCGTCGGCTGCGGCGGCCCACCCTCGACCGACGGCGAGGTTGGCAGGATCATCACCGGCTGGCGGTTGCGCCCGGCCCGGTCGATGAGGTCGGCCAGCATCGCCTGCCGCGCCTCCCAGTCGCGCGCCGCAGCCCAATCGTCGTCGACCACGATCAAGACCGGTCCGGTGCTCGCGAGGCGCGCGCCGGGATTGAGCAGCGGATGGGCGAGCGCCAGGATGATCAGCCCGGCGATCAAGAGACGCAGCAGCAACAGCCACAGCGGCGTTTGCGCCGGCGTCTCTTCGCGCGGATGGAGCCCGAGCAGCAGCTGGATGGCCGGAAAGCGTGCGCGGCGCGGCGCCGGCGGGGTGATGCGCAGGAGCCACCACAGGACGGGCAGCGCTGCCAGGACGGCGAGCCACAGCGGGCTCAGGAACGCGATGCCGGCCAGTCCCGCCATCTAGCCCGACCTCGCGCCCGCGAACGCGCCGCCGGAGAACGCCATGAACAGGGCGAGCAGGCTGGCCTCGGGCGGACGATCGGTGCGATGCGACAGGAACGTCCAGCCGACCTGGCGCGCGATGTCGGTCAGGCCCGCGACATGCGCGGCCAGTGCGGCCTGATAATCGCCGCGGAGCGCCTCGACCCGCGGCACCAGCAACTCGCCGTCGTTCTCGAGCCCCACAAAACGCGTCCGGCCGCTGAAGGGCAGGGTTTCCTCGGCCGGGTCGAGGACTTGCAGCAGGTACCCCTTGATGCCGCGCGCGGCGATGCGGCGCACGGCCGCGGCGACCGAATCGAGCGGTGACAGGAAATCGCTGATCAGCGCCACCTGCGCATAACGCGGCAGCGGGATGTCGGCGGGCGGCAGGCTGCGCGCTGCGTCGGCCGAGGGCAGCGCCATGACCTCGGCGATGCGCGTGAGGGCCGCACGCCCGGTCGATGGCCGCGGCGTCGCGCCGATCAGGCCCACCTGCTCGCCGCCGCGGATCAGGAGGGCCGCCAGCGCCAGGGTCAGGAGGTCGGCGCGCTCGGATTTCTCGGGCAGCCGCTGGTTCGAGCGCCAATGCATCGACGGGGAGGAATCGCGCCACAGCCACACGCTCTCGGACGCCTCCCACTCCGTCTCGCGCACGAAGATGCGGTCGGTCTTGGCGGTCTGGCGCCAGTCGATGTCCTCGGCGCTGTCGCCCGGCTGGTAGCGACGGAACTGCCAGAACGTCTCGCCCTGCCCGACGCGGCGGCGGCCGTGCACGCCCTGCGCCACCGTCATCGCCACGCGCTCGGCCGCGACGAGGAGCGGCGGCAGCGTGCTCGCAAGCTGCTCGGCGCGCTGCTGGATGAGAAGGGCGGGTCTCATGGGGACCCCGGAACGCCGGTGTTCAACGCAACGGAGCGCAGAGTCGATCGATCACCTTGTCGATCGTGACGCCGTCGGCACGGGCACCGAAATTGAGCGCCATGCGATGGCGCAGAACCGGCGGCGCCAGGGCCACCACGTCGTCGATCGAGGGCGCCAGCCGCCCGTCGAGCAGGGCACGCGCGCGGGTCGCCAGCATCAGCGCCTGGCTGGCGCGCGGCCCCGGACCCCACGCCACGTGTTTCTGCACGTCGGGGATGTCCGATGTATCGGGGCGGCCGCTGCGCACCAGTTTCAGGATCGCCTCGACGACGCTTTCGCCGACCGGGACGCGGCGGATCAGCGCCTGCGCTGCGATCAGCTCCTCGCCCGTCATCACGCGCCGCGGCTTTTCTTCGGCGGCTCCCGTGGTGGCGATCAGCATCCGCCGCTCGGCGTCGAGATCGGGATAGCGCACGTCGACCTGCAGCAGGAAGCGGTCGAGCTGCGCCTCGGGCAGCGGGTACGTGCCCTCCTGCTCGAGCGGGTTCTGCGTCGCCAGCACGTGAAAGGGGGTGGGCAGCGGGTGGTAGGCGCCGGCCACGGACACGCGGTGCTCCTGCATCGCCTGCAGCAAGGCCGACTGCGTGCGCGGGCTGGCGCGGTTGATCTCGTCCGCCATCAGCAGCTGCGTGAACACCGGGCCGCTGATGAAGCGGAACGAGCGGCGGCCGCTGTCGCTCTCCTCCAACACCTCCGAGCCCAGGATGTCGGCGGGCATGAGATCGGGCGTGCATTGCAGGCGCTTGGAGTCGAGCCCGAGCACGGTGCCCAGGGTTTCGACCAGCTTCGTCTTGGCCAGGCCCGGCACGCCGATCAGCAGCGCGTGACCCCCGCCGAGCAAGGTGATAAGAGTTTCATCAATGACTTCGGTTTGGCCGAAGATGACCCGGCCGATGCCGTCTCGCACCTCCTTGAGCCTGTGGCCCAGGGCCTCGATCTTGGCGATGACTTCGGCGGATTCAGCGGGCTGGGGGGCGAATTTCGGCTCGGGAGCGTTCAATGCGGCCTCTCTCGGCTGAGCTATCAACGACCGCGACCGGGAGCTGTTCCGATCCGGCCAACATGATCCGGCATCTCCCCCCGGAGGCCCAGTCTGCTGCAGATCCCGCTTCTGGTGCAGAGTCTGCGACCGGGATGCGTCTGTCGTCCGAACGCCATGTGGCGACTCCTTGCGGAGAGTTCGATATCCGGATCGGTCCCGACGGCACTTGGTTTTATCACGGCTCGCCGATCACCCGCAAACCGCTCGTCAAGCTGTTCGCAAGCGTGCTGCGGCGCGAGGAGTCCGGCGAGTACTGGCTCATCACACCCGCCGAGAAGGGCCGCATCGCGGTCGATGATGCCCCATTTGTCGCGGTCGAGCTCGCCGTCGTGGGCGAGGGTCGGACGCAGCAGCTGATCTTCCGCACGAATATCGACGAAATTGTGACCGCCGGGCCCGACCATCACATCCGCGTGACGACGGACACAGACAGCGCCGCACCGCGGCCTTATTTGGGCGTCGGCCGCGGACTGGAGGCCTTGATCGCGCGGCCGGTTTTCTATCAGCTGGTGGAGCTGGGGGTGGAGGAGTCGCGCGCGGATGGTCCGGCCGGATACGGCGTGTGGAGCTGCGGCCGGTTTTTCCCGCTCGGGTCCGGCGAGTGGGACCAGTCTGGTTCGTGAGCGAATGAATCCTGTGGAATACGACGTGGCGGAGGTTCGCCGCCGATTGCAGCCGACGCAAAGCCGCTTCGGGCGCCGCGGTGGGGGCGTCCAGGGCCTCGAAGCGCCCGGTGTGCGCGGCGATCACAACCTCAATCCCGACCTGCGGCCCAAGCCGCCGCTGACGCCGGCCGCTGTCCTGGTGCCGCTGGTCCTGCGGCCCGAGGGCATGACCGTGCTGCTGACCAAGCGGACGGCGCACCTGGCGGCGCATGCCGGCCAGATCAGCTTTCCCGGCGGGCGCCTGGAAGAGAGCGACACCGACGCCACGGACGCGGCGTTGCGCGAGACCGAGGAGGAGATCGGCCTGTCGCGCGAGGTGATCGAGCTGATCGGCCGCCTCGATACCTATGTCGTCCGCACCGGCTTCGAGGTGACGCCTGTCGTCGGCTTGGTGACCCCGCCGTTTACGACCACGCCCGATGAGTTCGAGGTCGCCGAGATTTTCGAGGTGCCGCTCGCCTTCATCCTCGATCCGAACAACCATGAGCGCCAGTCGCGGGTGGATTTCGGCGGCGTGAAGCGCGAGTTCTGGGTGCTGCCCTATCGCGATTATTACATCTGGGGCGCCACGGCCGGCATGCTCGTCAACCTCTACGAAGTGCTGCGCGGCTAAGATAAGCTCCGGGGCATGAGCCGCATCCTCCTGCAGGTCGTGGCGCCGATCCTGCTTCCCTCCGTGCTGTATGCTCTGTGGCTGGTCGCCGAGCGCCGCCGTCTCGAGGCGGTGGGCAGTGCCGGCACGAAGCACTGGGCCGACGCACCGTGGCTGTGGCTCCTTGCACTCGGGGTCTTCTTCGCCGTCATCATCACCATGGCGCTCGCGCTGGTCGGCGGCGAGAGCATCGTCGGCGAGTACGTGCCCCCGCAGATCAAGGACGGCCGGATCGTGCCGGGCCACGTCGTCCCGCCGTCGCGCTGACACGACCGTGAGCGACGCCCCGGCAAAGCTGAGCGCGGACGCGGCCCCCTGGATGGGGGCGGCGGACACGCGCGCGGTGGTCGCAGCGCTCACCGCGGGCGGGCGGGCGGTGCGCTTCGTCGGCGGCTGCGTGCGGGATTCCCTGGCGGCACGAAGCGTCATCGATATCGACATCGCGACTCCCGAGCCGCCCACCCGCGTGCTGGAGCTGCTGGCGGCGGCCAGGATCAAGGCGGTGCCGACCGGCCTCGATCACGGCACGGTGACGGCCATCGTCGACGGACGGCCGTTCGAAATCACGACCTTGCGCCGCGATGTCGAGACCGACGGCCGTCGCGCGGTCGTCGCGTTCACCGACAGCTGGGCCGAGGACGCGGCGCGGCGCGACTTCACGATCAACGCGCTGTCGGCGGACCCCGACGGCACGCTGCACGATCCGTTCGGCGGCTTTGCCGATCTCGCGGCTGGGCGCGTGCGTTTCGTCGGCGAGGCGGAATTGCGGATTCGCGAGGACGTGCTGCGCATCCTGCGCTTCTTCCGGTTCCATGCGCATTACGGCAAAGGCGATCCCGACGGCGCGGGGTTGGATGCCTGCCGCAAGCTGGCGCATTTGCTTCCCGGGCTTTCGGGGGAGCGCATCGCGGCCGAGCTGCGGCGGCTCCTGGCCGCACCGGACCCCGCCGCGACGCTGGAGCGCATGCGGGCCGCGGGCATTCTGGCGCCGATCCTGCCCGAGATCGCGGACCTGGCACGGCTGCGCGGCCTGCAGGCCCTCGCTGACGCCGCGGCGCGCGACCCATTGCTGCGCCTGTCCGCGGTGCTGCCCGGAGACGCGGCGGTCGCGCGCGCGGTGGCCGAGCGGCTGCGTCTGTCCAACGACGAGCGCACATGGCTGGAGCTGCTGGCCGCGCCGCCGGCGCATGTGTGGCCGGCGCGCGGCGAGGCGGCGCTGCGGCGGGCGCTCCATCGGCTCGGCCCCGACCTCGTGCGCGACCTCGGCCTGCTCGCGATTGCCCGCGGCGACATCGAGATGGGGCGGCCTGCGGTCGACGCAGCGGCGGTATGGATGCCCGTGGCGCTGCCGGTCCGCGGCCAGGATGCGCTCGAGCTGGGCGTGCCCGCGGGGCCGCGCGTCGGCCAGCTCATCGCTTCGGTCGAGAGCTGGTGGGAGGAGAACGACTACCGGCCCGACCGGGCCGCGTGCCTGCAAAGACTGAAGAGCCTGGTCGGTCCGTAGTCAGCGCTGGACGATGCAGCCGTACCAGCCGAGTCCGCGATAGGTTTCGTATCCCGGCGTCGCCGCATAGCCGATCACGGCACCCTTCGCATCGGTGTAGGTGCCCATGCTGCCGTGGCTCGGCTGCAGCTCCAGTCGCTCCTTGAGAACGCCCAGGCCGTCGGAGGCCGCGAGGATTTTGAAGCTGCGGTCGAGGATCAGGACGCGGCTGCGAGCCCACTCTTCTTCGGTGAGCCGCACGCCCTTGACCACGGCCTGCGACTGCGGGCCCCAGTCGAAATGGATGCCCAGCACGCCGATCGGCTTGCCGTTGGCATCGGCATTCGCGCGGATGGCCGCCGCATAGGTCGCGACCGGACGGTTGTCGAGCGGCTCGCAGAGCGCGATATCGGCCACCGAAAATTCGTCGCCCGCGCGGGTGGCCAGCGCGTCGCGGAACCATGTCTCGCCCGCGACCGAGCGGCCGAGGCACTGAGGAAAACGCGCCGGCCGGCCGCTGGCGATGACCCGGCCGTCCAGATCGCAGATCCAGAGGTCGAGATAGACCGTGTAGGCGCCGAGGATGACGCCGAGACGCTGGGAGGCGTGCGCAACCGAGTCGGGTGCCGGTGCGGTGGCGCAGCCGACGACCGCCGAGTCGGTCGCCCACCAGCGGACGTCGCAGGTGCGTTCGTAGAGATTGCGGTCGATGATCTCGATCGCGTTGAGGGCCAGGTCGGCCATCCGCTGGCCGCGCATGTGCGAGATGACGGTGCCGCCGATCCGCCCGAGCTCGGCGAGATCCGCGCTGACCTCGCCCTCGAGCGCCAGCGCCACCTTCTCGATTTCGCCGGAGATGCTCTTGACCTCAGAGGCGACGACCGCGAAGCCGCGTCCGGCATCGCCGGCCCGCGAGGCTTCGATCAGCGCGTTGAGAGCCAGCATCTTCGTCTGGCGGGTGATGTCGGCGATCGCCTGGATCTTTCCGGTGGCGGTGGAGTTCAGCCGTGCCACGAGATCGAGAATTCGTTCGGGGCGGGCTCCGGCTTTGGGATCGAGGGCTTTGGCGTCGGTACGGTACGGCTGGCTGGACATCGCGGCTGTTCCTGGCGTTCTGCGTTCGCTTGCAATCGCTTGTCGGCGGCGGGTGAGTGTCGCCGCGACGTCCTAACAAACTTTAAACCTAATCAAGCAAGGCGTTGAAAAAACGAAAGGGGCCGCCTCGCGGCAGCCCCTTTTTTGGTCAGACTGTCTGTTTTTCGAGCGATCAGTGTACGTCGCGCCACACCTTGCGTTTGACTGCGTAGAGCAGTCCGCTCAGGCCCAGGAGGAAGATCAGCACCTTGGTGCCGACGCGCTTGCGCATCTCCATCTTGGGCTCGGCCGCCCAGGCAAGGAAGGTGACGACGTCGTGGGCTTCCTGCTCGAGCGTCGCCTTGGTGCCGTCGGCGTAGGTCACGCGGTCGGCGGTCAGCGGCTGCGGCATCGCGATCTGATGGCCGGGGAAGTATTTGTTGTAGTTCATCCCGTCCATCAGCTTGAACCCGGCCGGCGGATCGCTGAACCCGGTGAGGATGCCGTAGACGTAGTCATCGCCGTCTTCGCGCGCTTTCACGATCAGCGACAGGTCTGGCGGCAGGGCGCCGTTGTTCGATGCGCGCGCCGCCTGGTCGTTGGCAAACGGCGGCTTGAACGCGTCGTACGGCCGGCCGGGCCGCTGGAACATGTCGCCGTTGTCGTTCGGGCCGTCCTGGACCTGCACGCCCGCGGCGATCGCCTTCACCTGGTCCTCGTTGAACCCGATGTCCTCGAGGTCGCGGTAGTGCAGCAGGTTCATCGAATGGCAGGCCGAGCAGACTTCCTTGTAGACCTGGAAGCCACGTTGGCGCGCTGCGGGGTCGAACGTGCCGAACGGCCCGTCGAACGACCAGCCGGGCGACGGGAGCTTCTCTTCCTGGGCGCGAGCCGGTGCGGCCGCGATCGAAAGCAGAGCTGCGGAGGCAGCGAGGGTGACGACGAGCTTCCGCATCAGCGCTTCTCCATCGAGCGGGCGGCGGCCCCGGCGGGGGCGCGTCCTCCGCCCAGGACCGGCTCCGAAATGCTGGTCGGCAGCGGCAGCGGCCGTTCGAACCAGCCGAGGAGCGGCAGCAGGAGAATGAAATGGAAGAAGTACCAGATCGTGGCGACACGGCCGAGCACGATGTACCAGCCTTCCGGCGGGTGTGCGCCGCAGAAGCCGAGCAGCAGCGCGTCGAGCACGAAGATCCAGAAGAACACGCGGAACACCGGCCGGAAGCGGCCGCTGCGCACGCGGCTCGTGTCGAGCCACGGCAGGATCAACAGGATCAGGATCGACGAGAACATCGCGATCACGCCCGCGAGCTTGTTCGGGATCGAGCGCAGGATGGCGTAGTAGGGCAGGAAGTACCACTCGGGGACGATGTCGGGCGGCGTCTGCAGCGGGTTCGCCTGGATGTAGTTGTTCGGGTCGCCGAAGAAGTTCGGCGCGAAGAACACGAAGCCCAGGTAGACGATCATGAACACCGCCAGCCCGAACGCGTCCTTGACCGTGTAGTACGGGTGGAACGGGATTTTGTCCTGCGGGCCTTTGGTGTCGATGCCGAGCGGGTTGTTGGACCCGTGGATGTGCAGGGCCCAGATGTGCAGCACGACCACGCCGACGATGACGAAGGGCAGCAGGTAATGCAGCGCGTAGAAGCGGTTCAAGGTCGGGTTGGCGACCGCGAAGCCGCCCCACAGCCAGGTGACGATGGTGTCGCCGACCAGGGGGATCGCCGAGAACAGATTGGTGATCACGGTCGCACCCCAGAAGCTCATCTGGCCCCAGGGGAGCACGTAGCCCATGAACGCGGTCGCCATCATCAGGAGCAGGATGGCGACGCCCAGCCACCACAGCACCTCGCGCGGGTACTTGTACGATCCGTAGTAGAGGCCACGGAACACGTGGATGTAGACGGCGATGAAGAAGAACGACGCGCCGTTCATGTGCACGTAGCGCATCAGCCAGCCGTAATCGACGTCGCGCATGATGCGCTCGACCGAGTCGAACGCGAGGGCGGCGTTCGGCTGGTAGTTCATCGCGAGGAAGATGCCGCTGACGATCATGATCGTCAGCATGGCGCCCGCGAGCGAACCGAAGTTCCACCAGTAGGAAAGGTTCTTGGGCGCCGGGTAGTTGGAACCCAGGCTGTGGTCGATGAAGGAGAAGACCGGAAGCCGGTATTCGATCCACTTCACGACGGGGTTTTGAAAGAACTTGCCGGACGAAGAACTGGCCATGGGAAGAGCCTCAGCCGATACGGACGGTCTTGTCGTTGAGGAAGGTGTACGGGGGCACGTGCAGGTTCAGCGGTGCCGGCCCGCGGCGGATGCGCCCCGAGGTGTCGTACTGCGAGCCGTGGCACGGGCAGAACCAGCCGCCGTAATCGCCCTTGGGGTCGGTCGGCTTCTGGCCCAACGGCACGCAGCCGAGATGGGTGCAGATCCCGATGAGGATGAGCCATTCGGGCTTCTTAACCCGCGACTGGTCCGACGCCGGGTCGCGCAGCTCGTCGATGTTCACCTCGCGCGCGGATTTGATCTGGTCGGCGGTGCGGTGGTCGATGAACACCGGCTGGCCGCGCCAGGCCACTGTGATCCTCTGGCCTTCCGTGATCGGCGAGATGTCGACTTCCACCGTCGACAGCGCCAGCACGTCGGCCGCGGGATTCATCGAGTCGATGAACGGCCACAGCGCCAGGGCCGCACCGACGGCCCCGAAAGCGCCGGCGGTCAGATAAAGGAAATCGCGGCGCGTGCCCTCTGCGCCGTGTGTGGCGGTGGCCGATTGTGCGGAGTTTGCCATACTGAAGACCCTATTTCTGACTGGACCGGACGGTCCCGAACGGATTCGCGTGTGCCCCGGCTCTCAGGTGTGCCGCCCAGGTATGACGTGGGGGCGCCACCCGCGCGAGTGCCAAACGAAGTCTCAAGAGCCCCCTAATCGTGGATTGAGGAACGCCCGACGGTCTGGCGGATGACCCTGTCCCGGGCGCAGGGTATAATCCATGTTGGCTGCGCTTGCAAAGGCTTAAGCCACGGACGCAGCCTCCGCTGCGCCCGGATTATGCCGCCGTTCGTTGCCACATCGTTCCCCATGCGCCTTGCCCTCTACCAGCCCGATATTCCGCAGAATACCGGCGCCATGCTGCGCCTGGCGGCGTGCTTTGGCGTGGGCGTCGACCTGATCGAGCCGTGCGGCTTCGTGTGGTCGGATCGGCGCCTGCGCCGCGCCGGCATGGACTATCTCGACGGCGTGGCGCTGACGCGCCACGAATCGTGGGCGGCGTTCCAATCGGCGCAATCCGGCGGGCGCCTTCTGCTCCTGACGACGCGGGGCAGCACGAGCTACGCCGAGTTCGGGTTCCGCCCGGGCGATACCCTGCTCGTCGGACGCGAGACCGCAGGCGTTCCGGGCGAGGTGCACGCGGCCGCCGATGCGCGGCTCGTCATCCCGATGCGGGCGGGCGTGCGTTCGCTGAACGTAGCACTGGCGGCCGCGATCGTGCTCGGGGAGGCGCTGCGGCAGACGGGCGCGTTGCCCGATCGCCTGCGGGCGGCATCATGAGCCAGGATTCCGAAGAGACACGCAAATCGGAGGCGGCCGCGTGGTTTGCCGAGCTGCGCGACCGCATCTGCGCCGAGCTCGAGCGCGTCGAGAGCGAGCTCACGGGGCCGCACGCCGACCTCCCCGCGGGCCAGTTCGAGCGCAAGGCCTGGGAGCGCCCCGGGGGCGGCGGTGGCGTCATGTCGGTGCTGCGCGGCCGGGTGTTCGAGAAGGCCGGGGTGAACGTATCGACCGTGCACGGCGAGTTCAGCGCCGAGTTCCGCCGGCAGATCCCGGGTGCTGCCGACGATCCGCGCTTCTGGGCGAGCGGTATCTCGCTCGTCATCCATCCGCGCTCGCCGCTTGTCCCCACAGTGCACATGAACACGCGCCACATCCGCACCACCAAGGCGTGGTTCGGCGGCGGCATGGACCTGACGCCGATGGTGCCGGAAACGCCCGACCGCGAGGAGTTCCACGCCGCCTGCCGAAGCGCCTGCGATGCCCACGACCAGGGGTACTACCCGCGCTTCAAGGCGTGGTGCGACGACTACTTCTTCATCAAGCACCGCGGCGAGGCGCGCGGCGTGGGCGGCATCTTCTTCGACGATCTCGACTCGAGTGGCGTGCAAGCGGACGGATGGTCGCGCGATTTCGCCTTCGTGCGCGACGTCGGGCTGGCCTTCCTCGACGTCTATCCGCGCATCGTCCGCCGCCACATGAACGCGCCGTGGGGCGAAGCGCAGCGTCAGCACCAGCTGATGCGCCGCGGCCGCTATGCCGAGTTCAATCTGGTCTACGACCGCGGCACCAAGTTCGGGCTGATGACCGGCGGCAATGTCGAGGCGATCCTGATGTCGCTGCCGCCCCTCGCCTCCTGGCCCTAGGGCCGCGAGGCGCTGGCCGTGTGGACTCTTAAATTTTATTCAATTTGCGAATTTGACCATAAAGACCCACGCCTGCCGGCGAATTAACCACTCCGCACTTGTGCGGTGACCAATTCCTCACCACAGTAGAAGTGCGAGAACCGCACAGAAGGGCGGGCCAGCGCGAGAAAGCGTGAAGGCCAGGCTCAAGGCCCGTGTGCGCGCGTCGATGACCGCTTTCTCGCTCAGCTCCCTCACGATCTCCGGTTCGGCCCTGTCAGCGCTGCAGGGCATCACCCACAACTTGGCCCAGAGCAACCAGGCGACCTCGTTCGCCACGGCATCCGTCATCCGCGCGCAGCCGGCAGTCTCGGTGGCCACGACGCAGATCGTCCAGAAGATCCAGACCCAGCTTCAACAGTCGCAGGCGCAGCAGCAGGCCTTGGCGCAGGCGAGCGGCGTGGTGAACGCGGCCATCAAGGGTGCCACGCAGGTCGCCAGCGCTCTGACGCAGCTGCGCGGCATCGCCGCCACGGCCACGCAGGCGGGCACGACGACCGACCAGCTGCAGTCGCTGTCGCAGCAATTCAGCTCGGCGCTGTCGGGCATCAGCCAGGCGATCCAGTCGTCCGCGTTCAACGGCGTGAACCTGCTCAACGGCAGCAACGTGCAGCAGTTTCAGGCCCCGGGGCTCAGCGGCAACGCCCTTCAGTCGCTGAACCTGCAGACCGGCGTGGTGAACCAGCTGAACGCCAACAGCCTTCAGAACGCCATCAGCGGTGGCGGCGGGGGCAACCCGTTCGGCGATCTCATCACCAAGATCGAAAATGCGGTCAGCACCAATGTCGGCGATGCGAGCAGCTCGACCATCGCCAGCTTCACGAACCAGTTCATCACGCAGGCCGGCGGCACCAGCAACCAGTCGCAGGTCGAGAAGCTCGGCAATCAGCTGATCACGGCACTGGGCGGCCAGACGACGTTCGACCATCAGACCCAGCGCAGCGTGGGCCAGATCCTCGACAGCATCACCTTCAACGCGCCGCAAAGCGTCACGACGGGCCTCATCAACCAGCTCGTCACGAGCCTGCAGAATTCGCTGACCCAGCCCCCGCCCGCGACCAACCTCCAGGGTTCGGACTTTGCCGGCGCCAACCTCCAGGGCGCCAACTTTGCCGGCGCCAATCTCGCCGGCGTCGACTTCACGGGCGCCAATCTGCAGGGCGTCAACTTCGCCGGCGCCAATCTGACGGGTGCCAATCTCGAGGGGGCGAACCTGCAGGGCGCCAACTTGCAGGGGGCCACGATCCAGAATGCCTATTTCGGCGGCGCCAACCTGCGGGGCACGATCTACCAGAACAATCCGCCGCCGCGCACGCAGGAGCCGTTCATCCCCGAGCCGCCGCCGCCGTTCGGCCAGAATTTCGAGCGGCAGAACCTGCAGGGCGCCAACTTCAGCGGCCAGAACCTGCAGAGTGCCGACTTCGAGCGCAGCCGGCTGCAGAACGCGAACTTCGGCAATGCGAACCTGACCGGAGCCAGCTTCGAGGGCAGCAACGCGCAGGGCGCCAATTTCGTCGGTGCCAACCTCGTCCGGGTCGATTTTGGCGGTGCCAATCTGCAGGGCGCGAATTTTTCCGCCCCGCAGTCGAGCGGTGGTGGTGGCGGCGGTGGGGAGGGGGGCGGCAGCGGTGGTGGCAGCGGCCCGCCGAACTTCGATTCCGTACTGAGTGCCATCAACGGCGCCATCTCGACCGTGACCAGTTCGCTGTCCGTGCTCAACCAGGAAGCACAGGCGATCAAGGACCAGAACAAGTCGTCGTCCGACCTGGCGACGACGCTCAACAAGGAGATCGGCGGCCTCGTGAACACCAACCTCACGACGGAGACCGCCAAGACCTCGGCGCTGCAGATCGCGGTCAATCTCGGCCTGCAGACCATCAGCATCACCGGCCAGCGCGGCCAGGCGCTGGTGCATACGCTTCTGACGGGAGAAGCCCCGAGCGGCAAGCTGCCGACCCAGCCGCAGCCGGGCACGCAGCCCGTGTCGTCCAGCCAGACCCAGGCGCCGAACGGCCCCGGGACCGACAACAGCACGACCGGCGGGTCCGGAACGGGCAGCGGCTTCAACTCGAAGTCGTCGTCGCGCACCTCGCTGGTGCCGCCGGTGAGTATCATCCCCCCGTCGTTGATCGCGAGCACCCTCAACATTCAGGCGTGAGGTGCTGCCACTCGGGTGGCGCGCCACGGTTCTGCCGGATAAACTTCCGCAGCAGAGCAGGAGGGGCATATGGGTCGTCGTTGGATCGGCGCCGTCACGGGCGTGGTCATCGTGGGCTGCAGCGGGGCGTGGGGGGCGAGGGGGCTGGCCGCCAACATGACCGGGCCGATCGATCTCGGCACGGTGAAAACCGGCGCCGTGCAGCTCAACCGCTCGGATTCGCTCCAGTCCCCGCCGCTCTCGCGTTCCCCGCTGAAGCCGAAGGCGCCCAGCCGGACGGCGGCACCCCTCAAGCTCGCGGCGTTCTTCGGCAGCTTTGCCGGCCATGGCCTTTCCGACGGCGACGACAGCGCCTATTTCGGCGTGACCCAGCGCGATCTCGACGTGCAGATTTCACCGGCCGGCGAGGCCGGATTCAGCGTCGCCTGGACGACCGTGCTGCGGGCCGGCGGCGATCCCAAGGCGCCGAATGTCCGCCGCCGGTCCGTGACCATGACGTTCGCGCCCGGCCCGCGCCCCGGCCTGTTCCACGCCACCGACAACGGCGATCCGCTCGGCGGCGGCATGGTCTCGTGGGCGCGCATCTCCGGCAACACGCTCATGATCGAGCAGTTCGACGTGCTCGCCGACGGCCGGCACGAGATCCAGACCTATGCGCGCACCTTGGCGGGCACCGGCATGAAGCTCGTCTACACCCGCGTCGTCGACGGCGAGCGGACGCGCCACGTCCGCGGTGACCTGGTCAAGAACGCCAATTGATAATCCCCGCGAATGGGCTAAAACCGCTCACCGTCTCCTGGGGAGAATAGCGATATGGCAGCCTCTTCGGCCGTGGGCACGCCGCCGGTCATCGGGATCATCGGCGGGAGCGGGGTGTACGACATCCCCGGCCTGACGAACGTCGCATGGCGCCATGTGCCGACGCCGTGGGGCGATCCTTCCGACGACCTCATGTTCGGGGAGCTGGCGGGCCAGAAGCTGGTGTTCCTGCCGCGCCACGGACGCGGGCACCGCGTGCCGCCGAGCGAGCTCAACTTCCGCGCCAACATCGACGCGCTGAAGCGCTCCGGCGTGACCGAGATCATCTCGGTGAGCGCGGTCGGCAGCCTGCGCGAGGATCTGCCGCCCGGCACGTTCGTGGTCGTCGATCAGTTCATCGACCGCACCTTCGCGCGCGTGAAGAGCTTCTTCGAGAAAGGCTGTGTGGCGCATGTGTCGATGGCCGACCCGGTGTGCCGGCGTCTCGGCGACCACATCACGGCCGCCGGGACCGAGATCGGTCTGAAGATGGTGCGCGGCGGCACCTATCTGGTGATGGAGGGGCCGCAGTTCTCTTCCAAGGCCGAATCGAACCTGTACCGGAGCTGGAACTGCAGCGTGATCGGCATGACCAACATGCCCGAGGCGAAGCTCGCGCGCGAGGCAGAGCTCTGCTACGCCACGGTCGCGATGGTGACGGACTATGATTGCTGGCATCCCGACCACGACCACGTGACCGTCGACGCCATCATCAAGATCCTGCTCGAGAATGCGGACAACGCGCGCAGCCTGGTGAAGGCCACAGCCCCCAGGCTCCGCGGTCGCACGACCGCGTGCAGCGCCGGCTGCCACGCCGCCCTCGAGACAGCCATCATCACAGCACCCGCGGCCCGCGACCCGGCGGTCGTGAAGAAGCTGGATGCGGTGGCGGGAAGAGTACTCAACCGATGAAGAATTTGTGGTCCAAGGCCGATGCCGAAGGCGCCGTGGTCCGCTACGGCGAGAAAGGCGTCAACCGCGACCTGGCCTTGCGGGTCTACACGACGCGGCTTCTGGGCGGGGTGCCGCAGCTCGTGCTGCACGGCGGCGGCAACACCTCGGTCAAGACGCGCATGAAGGACACGCTCGGGGAGGACGTCGAGGTGCTGTGCGTGAAAGGTTCGGGCTGGGACATGGGGGCGATCGAGCCGCCGGGCCTGCCGGCGGTGCGGCTCGAGCCTCTTCGCAAGCTCTACAAGCTCGATGCCCTGACCGACGAGGACATGGTCAATTTCCAGCGCCTCAATCTCTTGGATTCGTCGGCGCCCAATCCGTCGGTCGAGACGGTGTTCCACGCCTTCCTGCCGCATAAGTTCATCGACCACACGCACGCCAACGCCGTGCTCGCGGTGTCCGACCAGCCGGACGGCGAGAAGATCCTGCGCGAGGTCTATGACGGCCGGGCTGCGATCGTGCCCTACGTGATGCCGGGCTTCGCATTGGCCAAGATGGCGTCCGAGGCGCAGAAGAAGGCGCCCAAGGCAGAAGGGCTCGTGCTGCACAAGCACGGCATCTTCACCTGGGGCGAGAGCGCCGAAGAGGCGTATACGCGCATGATCGAGCTCGTGACCTTGGCCGAGCAACGGCTCGCGCGCGGGCGGCGCAACGTGTTTGCACCCGGTGCCCTGCCGGGGAAGGTTGCGAGTGCGGCCGAGGTGGCGCCGGTGCTGCGCGGCCTCGCGGCCCTGCCCGAGGATGCGGCTGACGGCACCTACAAGCGCTTCGTGTTCGAGTTCCGCAGCACCCCGGCGGTCCTCAATTTCGTCAACGGTGCGGAGGTCGCGCGCTACAGCCAGGCGGGCGTGATCACGCCCGACCACGTGATCCGCACCAAGGCGAAGCCGCTTCTGGTACCCGCACCCGAGCCAGGCAAGCTCGCCGATTTCGCCACCGCGGCGAAGGCGGCATTCGCGGCGTTCGCCGCCGAGTACAAAGCCTATTTCGAGCGCCACAACCCGCGCGCCGTGCCCAAGAAGAAGATGCTGGATGCGGTTCCGCGCGTGATCCTGGTGCCGGGCTTGGGGCTGTTCGCCCTCGGCAAGTCGTCGAAGGACGCCAAGATCGCCGCCGACGTGGCCGAGAACGCCGTCGCCACCATCACCGATGCCGAGGCGATCGGCCGTTTCGAGAGCATTCCCGAGGCCGATATCTTCGACGTCGAGTACTGGTCGCTCGAGCAGGCGAAGCTCGGCAAGGAGGCGGAGAAGCCGCTCGCCCGCCAGGTGGCGCTGGTCACCGGCGGCGGCAGCGGCATCGGCGCTGCGACCGCCGCCGCGTTCGCTGCGCAAGGCGCGGAGGTGGTGGTCGTCGACCGTGACGGTGCCGCGGCCGCGGCCGTCGCCAAGAAGCTCGGCGGCATCGCCGTCGCCTGCGACGTCACCAAGGCCGACCAGGTGCGCGCCGCCTTCGACCAGGCGGCGACGGCGTTCGGCGGCGTGGACATCGTGGTCTCCAACGCGGGCGCTGCCTGGCAGGGCCGCATCGGCGAGGTCGAAGACAAGCTGTTGCGGGAGAGCTTCGAGCTCAATTTCTTCGCCCACCAGGCGGTGGCGCAGAACGCGGTCCGTGTCATGAAGGCGCAAGGGACGGGTGGTGCGCTGCTGTTTAACGTGTCCAAGCAGGCGGTGAACCCGGGGCCGGATTTCGGTCCCTATGGCCTGCCGAAGGCGACGACCCTGTTCCTCTTGCGGCAATACGCGGTCGATTACGGCAAGGACGGCATCCGCTCCAACGGCGTCAACGCCGATCGCGTGCGGACCGGTCTGCTCACCGACGACATGATCGCCAGCCGCTCGAAGGCGCGCGGATTGTCCGAGCGCGACTACATGGGCGGCAACCTGCTCGGTCGCGAGGTGAAGGCCTCGGACGTGGCGCAGGCGTTCGTGGCGCTGGCGCTTGCCAACAAGACCACCGGTGCGTTGCTCACCGTCGACGGCGGCAACATCGCCGCCGCGTTGCGGTGAGGATCGGCTGGCTCAAGCCGCTTTACGGATTCACCGGCCGCACCCTGGTCTGCGCCACCCGCGTGGCCCGCGCCCGCCTGGTCGAGATGGGGCGGGAGATCGCCGGGACGGACACCGCTGTCGCGGTCTACATCGCCCAGGGCGCGCGCGGCTTTGGCGACGAGGCGTATCGCGGCCGAATCATCGGGGCGTTCATGCTGGCGCCGATGCCGCAGGGCAAGACGGTCGACGACTATCCGTTTGCGGACATCGACGGCAGAATCCGCTGGCCGATCGGCTGGCCGGTCGCCGGCGACCGGACCGTCAAATTGCCCCTCGACCGCGCCCCGGCGCTGAAGCCGCTCGTCCTCGAAACCTGCGGCGCCGACATCTGGCGGCGGCTGACCGCGTCCTTCCAGGCCGGCGCTCCGTCGCGCCTGGACGGGCCGCTACGGCCTCTTCAAAACGAAATCCAGTCCGTC
This sequence comes from Alphaproteobacteria bacterium, assembly GCA_035506575.1. Classification (GTDB taxonomy): domain Bacteria; phylum Pseudomonadota; class Alphaproteobacteria; order CACIAM-22H2; family CACIAM-22H2; genus DATJPD01. Next base: position 148,236 of record DATJPD010000100.1, on the reverse strand, counting down.
TTTGAGGCGGATCAATAGAGAACGCGCGGCAGCCACAGGGCGAGCTCCGGAAAGGCCAGCAGCAGTGCGATGAGGATGGCGTTGGCGACCAGGAAATAAGCGCTGCCGATGTAAAGCTGGCCGAGCTTGACGTCATCGACCTGCGATTGCAGCACGAACAGGTTCATGCCCATCGGCGGATGGATGAGCCCGACTTCGATGAGCACGACGAGCAGCACGCCGAACCAGATCAAGCTGAAGCCCAGCTCCTGCGCGAGCGGGGCGAACACCGGCACGGTGATCAGGATCATCGTGAGGGATTCGAGAAAGCTCCCGAGCAGGATGTAGAAGACGATGATGAACAGCATCACGCCGAGGCCCGGCAGCCGCAGCGCCGTGACCCAATGCGCGAGGCTCGGCGCGATCTGGGTCTGGACGATGAAGTAGCTGAACATGATGGCGCCGAGCAGAATGAAGAACAGCATGGCCGTGGTCCGGCTCGATTCGACGATGGCGTCGGTGAGCTGCTCGAGGGTGAGCTCACGCGATGCCGCGGCCAGCACGATCGTGGCAAACGTACCCACGGCCGCGGCCTCGGTCGGGCTGAACCAGCCGGCGTAGATGCCGCCGATGGACAGGAAGAAGATGAACAGGAGCTTCCACATGCCGATCGACGCCTTGAGGCGCTCGGCGAACGCGGCAGGCTTCGTGGCCGGCGCCCATTCGGGCCGGAACCAGGTGATGGCTTTGACGACGCCGATCTGCAGCGCTGCGAGCAGGAGGCCCGGGATCATGCCGGCCGCGAACAGCTTGGGGATCGATTGCACGGCGATGATCCCGTAGAAGATCAGCATCACCGACGGGGGGATCAGGATGCCGAGCGTCCCGCCCGCCACCGCCGAACCCAAGGCCAGCCTGTCGTCGTAATTGGCGCGCCGCATTTCCGGCACCGCGACATGGCTCATCGTCGCGACCATCGCGAGCGATGAACCCGACACGGCGCCCAGTGCGGCACACGCACCGACGGTCGCAGTCGCCAAAGTACCGCGACGGCCGCTGAACATGACGTTGATAGACTGGAACAGCTCGGTCGCCATGCCGGAATGCGCGGCGACGGCACCCATGAGGACGAACAGCGGTACGACCGACAAGTCGTAGGCGGAGGCGAAGCTGAATGGCGCCTTGCCGAGGACGAGAAGGGCCGCCGGCCACCCGTCGAGCACCGCGTATCCGACCGTGCCGACCGCGCCAAGGGCCACCGCCACCGGGACCCGCAGGAAGATGAGCGCCACCAGGACCGCGAAGCCGACAAGACCGATGATCTGCGGGGTCATCGGTGCTCTTCGGGGCGCCGGGTGGGCCGGCCGAAGCCCTTATGCAGCATGTATCCCGCGGCCGGCAGCGTCGCGAACAGACCCAGGATGATGAGCGCCCAGTAGTAGCCGAGCGACATCGGCAGGTCCGAGGCCGTCTCGCCGAACCGCACCGAATCGATGGCTGGCCCGATCACCTGCCAGGCCAGCAGGCCCAGGAAGGCGAGACCGAGCGCTGCGGCCGTAATCCGGAGCAGGCCGATTGTGCCAGCGCTGGCGAAATGGTCCACCAGGTCGACGGCGATGTTCTCCTCGGCGAGGAAGACCGCGGGCAGGTTGAGGAAGACGATGCCGACGAGGAAGAACTGGACGAGGTCGTAAGTGCCGGCGATCGGGCGGTTGAAGACGGCGCGCATGGTCACGTCGGCGACCGTGATCATCATCATCGCGATCAGGCAGGCGGCGCTGGCATATCCCAGCCAGCGCGCCAGCGCCGCCAACGCCCGCCCCCCAGGCCCCATTGGTCAGGTCTTCCAGAAGCTGTAGGAGTCCTTGGCGTGCTTCGCCGCGAGGTCGCGCATCAGCCCGTAGAGCTTGGTCGCGGGCTTGCCCTTGCCGTCGAGCTCGGCCAGGACTTTCTTGGAATCCTCGGCGCCGATCTGCTTGAACCTGGCGTCCTCGGCTGCCGACAGCGGGATCGCCGTCGCGCCCTCCGAGACCAGGTATTTCTTGCCCGGCGCATCGGCCGAATCCCAGAGCTTGCCGATTTCCGGGATGCGCGGCTGGATCGTCCCGTCGATGAGCTTCTGCAAGTCGGGCGGGAGCTTGGCGTAGCTGTTCGGATTCATCACCACGGCGAAGCTGCTGACGTAGGAATACATCTCGGTCGTGTACTTGACGATGCCGCCGAGATGGAACGCGGAATCGGCGCCGCCGTAATCGACGAATGTGCCGTCGATCGTGCCCTTCTGCAGCGCGTCGGCCTGGCCGCTGGGCGGTACGCCGACGGGGGTGGCCCCCAGGGCGGCGATGAAGCTCTTGATCGTCGTCGAGGCGAAACGGATGCGAAGGCCCTTCATGTCCTCGACCTTGCGCACGGGAACCTTGGTCGTGTGCAGGTTGCCGGGCTGGTGGGTCAGGAGCCACAGGATCTTCGTGCCCTCGTGCTCGGGTGCCAGATACTGCAGAACCGCAGGATCGTTGAGCACCTTGATGCCGATCTCGGCACTGCCGACCATGTAGGGAAGCTGCACGATCTCGGTCAGCGGGAAGCGGCCGGGCGTGGCCCCATGCAGGAACCAGGTGATGTCGGCGACGCCGGTCCGCGCGTAGTCGAAGTAGTTGTTGACCGGCCCCATCTCGCTGCCGGGAAAGATCGTGATGTTGAGCCGGCCGTTCGACTTCTCTTTGAGAAACGCCACCCATTGTTCCAGATATTTCGAGAAGATGTGCGTCGGCGTGATGAAGTGTCCGAGCTTGAGGTTGTAGACGTCCTGGGCTCGCGCCAGATAGGGTGCCGCAATCGCCGCCGCAGCACCGCCGAGCAGCGAGGCGTTGAACTGACGCCGTTTCATATCTCCCTCCCCTTGTCGTCGTTATCTCTGGTTCAGTCGCCGATCGGCCGATGCCCCCCGTAGGGTACGACCTCGCCCTCCGCGACGTATTTCAGCCGGCGCAGGCTCGCCGGATCGGCGGCTGGCATCCCCGTCACCGGGCCGCCGCGGATCGTCACGCGGTCCATGTAGCGCCGCTGCGGATAGTAGTCGTGGACCGCATAGTGCTGCGTCGACCGGTTGTCCCACATCGCGATCGTGTGCGGCGCCCAGTGATGGCGGAACTGGTATTCCGGGATCAGCGCTTGGTGGAACAGAACGTCCAGCAATGAGCGGCTCTCGCGCTCCTCCATACCCTTGATCGCGATGGTGAACTGCGGATTGACGAATAGCACTTTGCGTCCCGAGACCGGGTGGATGCGCACCACCGGGTGGACCCGCGGCGGATATTTGAGCTCGTATTCCTGAAGCTTCTTCGGGTTTTTCTCGAACAGCGGCCGGAACGGCTTGATGTCGTGAATGGCTTCGAGCCCTGAAATGAATTGCTGCAGGCGGTCGCTCAGGCCCTCGTAGGCGGCACTCATGCTGACGAACATCGTGTCGCCGCCGACCGCCGGGACCTCCTTGGCGCACAGGATGGTCGCCATCGGCGGCTCGGCTCGGAACGTCTCGTCGGAATGCCAGACATCGGTGCCGTAGGGCGGCACCTTCTCGTCATTGCGGAACTTGATGAGCTCGGGTGCTTTGCCCTCGTTGGGCGCGAACGGATGCACGGTCAGTTCGCCGAAGCGCCGCCCGAACGCGATCAGGTCCTCGCCGGTGATTTCCTGGTCGCGAAAGATGATCAACTCGTGCTGGACCAGGGCCGCTTCGATCACCTGGAACTGCACGTCCGGGAGCGGCCGGCGCAGATCGACACCGCCGATCTCGGCCCCCAGATAGGCGCCGACCTTGCGCGCTGTCACCCCGGCGCGCTCGGTCACGAGCGGTCCACCGCGATTGAACGCGAACGGCTTGTTCATGGCGCATCCTCCAGGTCCGCACCGCAAGGCGGGGACCTTGAACGGCCCCCTTCGTTGCCCGGCCGCCATGATGTCCGAAATTCACCGGCCGCGCCATGGCCGGACCACGAGAGGCGGCTGCCGGGCGCGGGACGCTCCTCTGGGCGGGCGCCCCTATTTGATCCACGTCAAAGACGGGGCGGCACCGGGCTGGTGGAATTTTCCCCTAACCTGGGAGTCCGCCATGCATCAGTCCCCCCCTCATAAGCCAGGACCGCATTACGAGATACCGGGCACGCCGATCTTCGACGGCGACCGGGCGCGCAAGGGCTACGCGCTCAACAAGATGTGCTTTTCCTTCAACAACGCCGAGAACCGTGCTGCGTTCCTGGCGGACGAAAACGCCTATTGCGCCAGGTTCCACCTGACCCCGCAACAGTGCCGTGCGGTGCGCAATCGCAACGTGCTCGAGATGATCGAGGCCGGCGGCAACATCTACTACCTCGCCAAGCTCGCCGGCCTTCTCGGCCTCGGCGTGCAGGACATCGGCGCCCAGCAGACCGGCATGACGGTCGAGGCCTTCAAGGCGAAGCTCGCGGCCGCGGGGAAGGGGAACTAGCCATGGCCCAGATCGTCGGCGGCATCGCCACCTCGCATATCCCCTCGATCGGCAACGCCATCGCCAAGGGGCTGCAGAACGACCCCTACTGGCGGCCGTTCTTCGACGGCTTCGTCGGCGCCCAGCGCTGGCTCAGCCGCGTGAAGCCGGACGTGGTGGTGGTCATCTACAACGACCACGGGCTGAACTTCTTCCTCGACAAGATGCCGACCTTCGCGGTCGGCGCCGCGGCCGAATACCGGCATGCCGACGAGGGCTGGGGCCTGCCGGTGGCTCATCCGTTTCCCGGCGATGCGCGGCTGTCGTGGCATCTGATCGACTCGCTGGTCGAGGACGAGTTCGACATCACGAGCTGCCAGGAGATGCTTGTCGACCACGCGTTCACCATTCCGCTGAGCCTCCTGTGGCCGGGCTCTGCGCACGCGCGCCCGGTGAAGACGATCCCGATCGAGATCAACACCGTGCAGCATCCGCTGCCATCGCCCGCGCGCTGCTTCAAGCTCGGCCGCGCGATCAGCCGCGCCATCGAATCCTACGACGAGACCGCGAAGGTCCTCATCCTCGGCACCGGCGGCCTGTCGCATCAGCTCGACGGCACGCGTGCCGGCTTCATCAACAAGCCGTTCGACCTGATGTGCCTCGAAAAGATCGTGGACGATCCCGAGGCGCTTACCCGGTATTCCGTGCTCGACATCGTCGAGCAGGCGGGTTCGCAGGGTGTGGAGCTCTTGAACTGGATCGCGATGCGTGGCGCCTTGAGCGGGCGCGTGTCGCGCGTCCACGGCAACTACCATATCCCGATCTCCAACACCGCCACCGGCCTCCTCGTCCTGGAGAACCAGCCGCCGTTGCGCCTCGCCGTCTGAGCCCCTCTCGATCCCGTCCCGTCCTCGCCGAGGCTTGAGTTCGGAGCCCTTTGGCTGGAAGATGCCTGTAGACGGCCGCCCGGCACAAAAGTGCAGGGCAACGAGCCGAAACACAGGGCAGCGGGCATCACGAGGGGAGATCGAGTGTCATGGCACGATTCCAGCGTTTTAACGCCGCGCTGCTGATCGCGGCGGCGATTTTTGCGCTCGCGGCGGCGGGGCCCGTACGGGCGGCCAATTTCGTGTGGGCCAATGACGGCGACGTCAATTCGATGGACCCTTACGCCCGCAACGAGACCTTCCTGCTGAGCTTCCTGCAGAACATCTACGAGCCGCTGTTCCGGCACGACCGCAACCTGAACCTCGAGCCGGCCCTGGCCACCAAGGTCGAGCAGCCGAGCCCGACCGTCTACCGGTTCACCCTGCGCCAGGGTGTGAAGTTCCACGGCGGCGAGCCGTTCAGCGCCGACGACGTCGTGTTCTCGATCAACCGCGCCATGGGCAACGGCTCGAACATGCAGGGCAACCTCACGTCGGTGAAGGAGGTCCGCAAGGTCAGCGACTTCGTGGTCGAGATCGAGACCAAGGTCGTCGACCCGCTCCTGGTCTCCAAGCTGCAGCAGATCGGCATCATGTCGAAGATCTGGGCCGAGGCGCACAACGCCGTCGCCGCCGCGGACCTGACCAAGAACGAGGAGAACTACGCCACCCGCAACGCCGACGGCACTGGGCCGTTCATGCTCAAGACGCGCGAGCCCGACGTGCGCACCGTCCTTGTCGCCAACCCGACCTGGTGGGACAAGCCCGAGCACAACCTGACCACGGTGACCTTCGAGCGCATCGCCAACGACGCCACGCGCGTCGCGGCCCTGCTCTCGGGCGAGGTCGACATGGTCTACACCGTGCCGCCGCAGGACACCGACCGCATCGGCAAGACACCGGGCCGCCGCATCCTCGAGACGCCCGAGACGCGCATCGTCTTCCTGGGCTTCAACACGCAGTCGGACGAGCTGCCGGAATCGAACGTCAAGGGCAAGAATCCGTTCCGGGACATCCGGGTGCGGGAGGCGTTCTACCGCGCGATCGACGTGGAGGCGATCAAGCGCAGCGTCATGCGCGGCCAGTCGAAGCCGACCGCGCTCATGGTCGCCCCGGGCATGAACGGCTACACCAAGGACCTCGACGTACGGCCGAAATTCGACCCGGAGCGGTCGAAGAAGCTGCTGGCCGACGCGGGCTACCCCAACGGGTTCGAGACCGGCTTCGACTGCCCGAACGACCGCTACGTCAAGGACGAGGCGATCTGCCAGGCCGTCGTCTCGATGCTGGCCAAGGTCGGCATCAAGGTGGACCTGCTGGCGCAGACCCGCGCCAAGTACTTCGCCAAGATTCTGCGTACGGCCGCCAATGTCGAGAAGGCGCCGAACACCAGCTTCTACATGCTGGGCTGGTCGCCGGGCGCTACGTATGACGTCCACAACGTGTTCGAGGCGCTGATCGAGACCCCGAGCAACGCCACCAAGAAGGGCCTCTACAATTCCGGCGGCTATTCGAACAAGGCGTTCGATGCGCTCGCCGACAAGGTCGAGGTCGAGGCCGACAAGGCCAAGCGCGACGCAATGATCCACGAGGCGACGAAGATCTATCTCGGCGACTACGCCTACATTCCGCTCCACCAGCAGGTCGTCGTGTGGGCGGCCAAGGACAATGTCGAACTGGTGCAGCAGGCCGACAATTTCTTCCCGCTGCGCTTCGTGAAGGTGAAGCAATAGCGGCCCCTCGCCCGCTCGCTGCCGCTCGCGACCTCTCCCCAAAAGGGCGAGGTGAGTTGCAACGTGCGCATTCCGCTCCCTCTCCCTCACGGGGAGAGGGTCGGGGTGAGGGGGCTCAGGGGCGGTACCCCGCCACACCATCGCCGTGATCGCCTTCATCATCCGCCGCCTGATCCAGTCCGTCTTCGTCATGCTGGCAGTCGGCTTCATCGCGTTCGCGATGTTCAACTACGTGGGCGATCCGATCGCCATCATGGTCGGCCAGGACACCCCGGTCGAGCAGCGCGTGCAGCTCCGCCAGGCCCTCGGCCTCGACGATCCGGCCCCGGTGCGCTTCCTGCGCTTCGTCGGCAACGCGGTCGAGGGCAAGTTCGGCCTGTCCTACCGCACGACGGAGCCGGTCGCGAACATGATCGCCGCGCGGCTGCCGGCCACGCTCGAGCTCAGCCTCGTGGCCGCCCTCATGGCGCTCCTGCTCGGCATCCCGATGGGCGTCTTCGCCGGTCTTTATCCGCAGCACTGGCTGAGCCGGATCATGCTGACCGTGTCGCTGGTCGGCGTGTCCCTTCCCACCTTCCTCATCGGCATCCTTCTCATCCTGGTGTTCTCGGTGCTGCTCGGGTGGCTGCCGTCCTTCGGCCGCGGCGACGTGGTGCGGCTCGGCTGGTGGACGACCGGCCTCCTCACCGTGAGCGGCTGGAAGGCCATCCTGATGCCGGCCTTCACCTTGGGGCTGTTCCAGATGACGCTCATCATGCGCCTGGTGCGCTCGGAGATGCTCGAGGTGCTGCGCACCGACTACATCAAGTTCGCCCGCGCCCGCGGCCTCACCAACCGTGCCGTCTATTTCGGCCACGCCCTCAAGAACACCCTCGTCCCGGTCATCACCATCACCGGCGTCCAGCTCGGCTCGATCATCGCGTTCGCCATCATCACCGAGACCGTGTTTTCCTGGCCGGGCATGGGACTCCTGTTCGTCCAGTCGGTACTGTTCGCCGACGTGCCGGTGATGTCCGCCTATCTGGTCCTGATCGGCTTCTTCTTCGTGGTGATCAACCTCCTGGTCGATCTCCTCTACTTCGTGGTCGACCCGCGCCTGCGCGCGCAAGACACGACCGGGCGCGGTATATGAACGGCTGGGTGCATCGCATCCGCGACAGCGACCTCTATTGGAGCTTCACCCGCTCCAAACTGGTCGTGGTCTCGGCCGCGATTACGCTTCTGTTTTTCATCGGCGCGTTCGGGGCACCGCTGGTGGCGCCGCATAACCCGTTCGACCTCGCCTCGCTCGAGCTCACCGACGCGCTCAAGCCGCCGGTCTGGATCGACGGCGGCGACGCGGCGTTCCTGCTTGGCACCGATGACCAGGGCCGCGACGTGCTGTCGACCATCCTGTACGGGTCCCGGATTTCGCTGGTGGTGGGCTTTCTCTCGGTGCTGTTCGCGCTGGTGCTGGGCGTGGGCCTGGGACTCGTCGCGGGGTACGCCGGCGGGATGGTCGATGCGCTCATCATGCGCCTGGCCGACGTGCAGCTCTCCTTTCCGGCGATCCTGATCGCGCTCCTCATCGACGGGATCACGCGCAGCGTGATCGGACAGGACCGCCATTCCGACATCGCGGTCTTCGTGCTCATCGTCTCGATCGGGCTCAGCTACTGGGTGCATTACGCGCGCACGGTGCGCGGGTCGGTGCTGGTCGAACGCACCAAGGAATACGTGCTGGCGGCCCGAGTCATTGGCCTGCCCGGGCCGCTGATAGCACTCCGCCACGTGCTGCCGAACGTCATGGGGCCGGTCCTGGTCATCGCCACGATCAACTTGGCACTTGCGGTCATCACCGAGGCGACCTTGAGTTTTCTCGGCGTGGGCGTGCCGCCCACCGAGCCGTCGCTCGGCACCCTCATCCGCATCGGCAACAATTTCCTGTTCTCGGGCGAATGGTGGATCACCTTGTTCCCGAGTGCGGCACTTGCGGTCCTCGTGCTGTCGGTCAACCTCCTGGGCGACTGGCTGCGCGACGCCCTCAATCCGAAGCTGCGTTGATCATGGATCCGCTCCTTCAGGTCCGGCACCTCAGGGTCGAGTTCCCGTCCCGGCGTGGCGCGCTCACCGCCGTGGACGACGTGTCGTTCGGCATCGCCCCCGGCGAGATCCTGGGCATGGTGGGCGAATCCGGGGCCGGCAAGTCGATGACCGGGGCTGCGATCATCGGGCTCCTGGAGCCGCCCGGGCGCATCTCGGGCGGCGAGATCCTCCTCGAAGGGCGGCGCATCGATGATCTGCCGCAGGGCGAGTTGCGCAAGATCCGCGGCCGCAAGATCGGCGCCATCTTCCAGGACCCGCTGACCAGCCTCAACCCGCTCTACAGGATCGGCGACCAGCTCACCGAGACGATCCTCACGCATCTCGAGATGTCGCCGGTCGCGGCGCGCGCCCGCGCCGTGCGCCTGCTCGAAGAGGTCGGCATCCCGGCAGCATCCGAGCGCCTCGACCACTACCCGCATCAGTTTTCGGGCGGCATGCGCCAGCGCGTGGTGATCGCCCTCGCCCTCGCCGCCGAGCCGCGGCTGATCATCGCCGACGAGCCGACCACCGCCCTCGATGTCTCGATCCAGGCGCAGATCATCGGGCTCCTGAAGCGCCTCGGGCACCAGCACGGCACGGCCGTGCTCCTCATCACCCACGACATGGGCGTGATCGCCGAGACCTCGGACCGGGTTGCCGTGATGTATGCCGGCCGTATCGTCGAGATCGGGCCGGTCGCCGACATCATCAAGCGCCCGCGGCACCCCTACACGGTGGGCCTGATGGGCGCCATCCCCGACATGAGCCGCAAGGTGGAGCGCCTGGTGCAGATCGAGGGTGCCATGCCGCGGCTCGACGCGATCCCGTCCGGCTGCGCCTTCCATCCACGCTGCCCGCGGGCGATCGCGCGCTGCCGCGCCGAGCGGCCGGAGCTCCTGGCCGCCGGCAGCAGCCATGCCGCTTGCTGGCTCGCGGGGGAGGTGGTGCATGTCTGAGGCCGCACCTCTTCTCGAGGCGAACGGTCTGAAATGCCATTTCGACGTGTCGGCACCGCTGCTCAACCGGCTGCTCGAGCACCAGCCGCGCCAGGTCGTGCGCGCCGTCGACGGGGTGAGCTTCCGCATCGACAAAGGCACCACCTTCGGCCTGGTCGGCGAATCCGGCTGCGGCAAGTCGACCCTGGCGCGCCTCGTCGTCGGCCTCTACCGGCCCAACGCCGGCGCCATCCGCTTCGAAGGCGTAGACCTCGCCGCCGGGACGGCGCGCACCGGGTCCAAGAGCCCGCAGGCGCGCATGCAGATGATCTTCCAGAACCCCTACGCCTCGCTCAACCCGCGCTGGCGCGTCGCGGACATCATTGCCGAGCCGCTGCGCTTCCGGAACCTGGTGCACGGCCGGGCGGCGGTCTCCGCGCGCGTGGCCGAGCTCTTGCGCCAGGTCGGACTGTCGCCCGCGGACGCGCAGCGCTATCCGCACGAATTCTCGGGCGGTCAGCGCCAGCGCATCTCCATCGCGCGCGCTCTCGCGGGCGAGCCCGACTTCCTCGTCTGCGACGAGCCGACCTCGGCGCTCGACGTCTCGGTGCAGGCCCAGATCCTCAACCTGATGAAGGACCTGCAGCGCCGCCTCGGCCTCACCTATCTCTTCATCAGCCACAATCTCGCGGTCGTCTACCACGTCTCCGACACGGTCGGCGTGATGTATCTCGGCCGCCTGGTCGAATGGGCCGACACCGAATCCCTGTTCCGGCGCCCGCAGCACCCCTACACGCGCATGCTGCTCGACGCGATCCCCGATCTCGCGATGACCGGCCGTCCGCGCACGCCGGTCGCGGGCGAGGTGCCGAGCCCGCTTGATCCTCCACCTGGTTGTGCCTTCCATCCTCGTTGTCCCTTCGCCAACGCGCGCTGCCGCAGCGAGGTGCCGCAGGACACGAAGCTCCCGGGTGGGGCGGTCGCCTGCCACGCCGTCGCCGAAGGCCGGCTGCCGGCTTGGAAGGAATACGGGGCCTAGCCCCAGCTTCTGCCCGGGATATATCCGATCGCGTCGACCTCGAGCCCGCAATCGAGCGGCGTGCGGCCGGCCTGCATGCGCGTGCGCGCCGGCAGGGTGTCGGGTGCGGAGAAATAGCTGCGATAGACGCGGTCGAAGACCTCCTGCTGCGTCTGGTCCTTGAGCCACACCGTGACCTTCAGCAGACAATCCATATTGGAGCCCGCGGCTTCGACGATGCGCTTCAAATGGTCCATGACCGTGCGGCATTCGTCCTCGAACGACACCGGCGAATATTTGGGGAGCTTCTCGCCCCTCGCGCGCGCCTCGCGCATCTGCCGGCTGAACTCCTCGTTGAACGGCGGCAGCCCCGAGACGAACAGCATCGGGCCGAACGTCACCGCCATGTTGAACGGCCCGCCGGTCTCCGGCACGCCGCTGCGCACGATCTCCTTTTCGAGCATCACGTGTCCTTTCCCACTGGACGGAACAATTTGTCCGCCTATCCTAGCGGGATGGCGGGGAAACCCAACCGCGGTATCGACCACCTGGTGCTTTGCGTGCGCCATCTCGAGGCCGCGCGGCGCACCTATGCCCGGCTCGGCTTCACGTTGACCCCGCACGCCGTGCATCCGTGGGGGACCGGCAATTCGCTGGCACAGTTCCGCGGCAATTTCATCGAGCTTCTGACCATCGACGATCCGGCGAAGATAACGCCCGCCGGCGCGCGCGAGTTCAGCTTCGGCGCCGCGGCCGACCGCTTCCTGAAGCGGCGCGAGGGCTGCTCCATGATCGCTCTGGCGACCGACGACGCGCGCCGCGACCGCGACGAGTTCGCGGCGGCCGGCCTTGGGACCTACGCGCCGTTCGATTTCGCCCGCCAGGCCCGGCTGCCCGACGGCCGGGAGGCGACGGTCGCGTTCTCGCTCGCGTTTGCGACCGACGCGCGCCTGCCCGAGCTCACCTTCTTCACCTGCCAGCATCGGGCCCCCGAGTTCTTCTGGCGGCCCGAATATCAGCGCCACGCCAACGGCGCCACGACGATCGAGGAGATCCTCATCGCCGCCGACGATCCTCCAAGCCTCGCCGACCTATTCGCGCGGCTCGAGGGCGAAGACGCCGTGAGCGCCCAAGGTGGCCGGCTGGAGGTCGCAACCGCCCGCGGGCGGCTCACCGTGCTGGGCCGCGAAGCCGCGGCGGAGCGCTGTCCCGGCCTGCCGCTGCCGGCTGCCCCCGAGAGCGCGCACATCATCGGCTGCCGCATCGCGGTCAGCGATCTCGATGCGGTCAAGATGCGCTTCGATGCGTCCGACGTGACCTACCGGGCGATGTCCGGCGCGGTCCAGATCGCCCCTGACATCGCCTGCGGGATGTATTTGGAACTGGCGGCGCCCTGACCGTCATGCCCCGGTGCCGGGGCATGACGTCAGAGGCCTGAATCAGCCGACGTATTGCTTCAGGAACGCCAGCGCCCGCTCGCGGGAGAGGGCGGCGCTTGGCTCGTGGTAGCTGCCGCGCTCGTCGCAGTTGAAGCCATGGCCGGCCGGGTAGACCTGGATCTCGACCTTGGCCCCCTGGTTCGCGCGGATCTTGCCGACATCCGACAGCGGGATCGCGTGATCGGTCTCGCCGAAATGCATCTGCACAGGGCAGTTCGGCTTTTCTTCCGAGAACTGCGCGATGTTGCCGCCGTAGAAGCACACCGACGCCGAGAAGTCCTTGAAGCGCGTAGCACCCAGCCATGCGACCGAGCCGCCGAAGCAGTAGCCGATGATGCCGAGCTTGCCGGCCCCCTTGAGCGCGTCGATGCCGCCCTGCACGTCGGCCAGGATCTGGTCCCAGTTGAGCTTGCCGCGGATCTCGCGGCCCTTTGCGATGTCCGCCTCGCCGTAGCCGAGTTGGATGTCCTTGCCGACGCGGTCGAAGAACGCCGGAGCCACCACGTGATAGCCGGCGGCCGCGTAGATATCGGCCGTCCGCTTCATGTGGTTGTTCACGCCGAAGATCTCCTGGATCATGACCAGGCCGCCGCGCGCCTTGCCCGATGGCTTCGCTTCATACGCGCTTGGCTTGAATCCATCCTTGGCGTTCAACGTGATGGTCTGTCCCATGTTCGCTCCTCCACCCATTTTGCGGGAACTGGTGCGGTTTTTTACCAGCCCGCAGGTGCGGATGGCAAATGAACAGACCGATCTTGCTGGTTGCGTGACAGGCCTGTCACGGCGCTGCGAATATCCTATAACCTCAGCATGAGGCAGTTTCTCTCCGGCCGCCGCCGGCGCGCCCTCAGGGTCTTGTCCGCCCGCTGGCAGCGCCGCGCGGTCTTTCTCCTCGGCGGGATCATCGTCGGCGGCGCCGCGGTGGCCCTGGCTCTTCTCGCCGACCGGGCGCAGGAGCTCTTTTCTCTGCTGATCGCGCGCGGGCGCTTCGCGTCCTTCGTCGTGACGCCCGCTGGCCTGATGTTGTGCGTGTTCCTGACCAACCGCTTCTTCCCCAATTCGCAGGGGTCCGGGATTCCGCAGGCAATCGCAGCCCGGCAGCTCAGCGACCAGGGATCGCGCGGGCGCCTGGTGTCGGTCCGCATCGCCATCGGCAAGATCCTCCTGACCCTGCTGGGACTGCTGTGCGGCGCCTCGGTCGGCCGAGAAGGTCCTACGGTCCAGGTCGGCGCCTCGATCATGTTCGCCATCGGCCGCATGTCGCCGCGCCGCCAGCCGGGGCTCATCCTGGTGGGGGCCGCGGCCGGGGTTGCGGCCGCCTTCAACACGCCACTGGCCGGGATCGTGTTCGGGATCGAGGAGCTGAGCCGGACCTTCGAAAGCCGCACCAGCGGCCTGATCATCGGCGGGGTCATCGCGGCCGGCCTGACCTCGCTCGCCATCCTCGGCAACTACACCTATTTCGGCTCGAGTGCGGGGACCTTGCGCGTCGGCCTCGATTGGCTCGCCGTACCTTTGTGCGGCGTGGCCGGTGGGCTCGCCGGCGGCCTGTTCAGCCGCATCGTCATCGCGGTCGCGCGCGGCCTGCCGGGCCGCATCGGACCCGCCGTCAAGCGGCATCCGATCCTGTTCGCGATGATGTGCGGGCTGGGCGTTGCCGCGTGCGGTCTCGCCTCGGGCGATACGATCTACGGGACCGGCTATTCGCAGGTGAAGGCGGCGCTCGACAGCGGCGTGCCTCTGCCCGCGAGCTTCGGCGCGCTCAAGTTCCTGTCGACGATGTTCTCCACCATCAGCGGCATTCCGGGCGGCATCTTCTCGCCGTCGCTCGCGGTCGGTGCCGGCCTCGGTGCCAACGTCGCCGGGCTGTTCGCGGGAGCGCCGCTCGGGCCCATCATGCTGCTCGGCATGGTGTCGTATTTCGCGGGCGTGGTGCAGGCGCCGATCACCGCCTTCGTCATCGTGGCCGAGATGACCAACAACCACGCCATGGTCATCCCGCTGATGGCCGCGGCGTTGATCGCCTACGCGAGCTCCAGGGCCGTATGCCCGGAAGGCATCTACCACGCCTTGTCGAAAGGCTTCCTCGCGAAGGCCGCGGAGAAAACACCGGGCTGATATTACCGGCTCGAGCCCGTCGATGCGCTGCTGCCTGCCCCAAAGAGGTGGCGCAGGAAGCCCGGCGCCAGGGTCGAGGCGGCGTTCACCGAGATCTGCGGGCTGCTCGTCGGCCCGCTGATCGCATAGTTGGTCGCGAACAGGCCGCGCGATCCGGCCGTGAGCAGCTGGCCGATCAGCGGGATTCGTCCGGGCAGGCTGTTCACGGCATACGCCGGCACGATCGTGCCCTTGAGATCGAGCGCCCCCCCGTCGATATCGATCGTGCCCGCGGCACTGATGCCGAGGGCGGCCCCCGCGGTGTGTGCGTCCTCGATCCCGATCCGTGAGCCGAAATACGCGAAGTCGGAATCGAGCTGGGCGAAGCGGATGCCGGGGCCGCTCAGCGAATCGAGCACGCCCGTCACCAGCGCCACGCTGAGCACGCGGGCGAGGAGCGGCGCGCGGACGAGGCGGTACTCGGCCATGTGCACATGGCCGGCGAGCGGTTTCTCCTCCCGTGCCATGTCGGTGGCGCCGTGCAGCCCGAGCCGCCCGCCGTGGATGTTCGAGGTCAGGCCGAGATCGTCCAGGAATGCGCCCGTATCGTCGATCGCGACGTCGAGGGTCTGCCGTCCGTCCGCACGCGCATGCAGCTTCACCTTCGCCTGTCCGGGCCGCTTTGCCTCGTCGGTGGTCTCCGCCGTGAGGTCGGCACTCTCCCAGCGCGCCGCACCCCGCTGGCCCGCGAAGCGGAATTTGGCGAGCCAGCGATCGGGACCGGAATAGAGGCGGTCGAGGCGCATGTCGAGCTTGAGCGGCGCACCGCCGGCGCCGCCTGCCGACCCGCGGTCGCTCTGCTGCAGCGGCGCGATATCGAGGGAAGGCCCGGTGAGGCCGATGGACAGGCCGGACTCCGATCGGCTTATCGTGCCCCGGAGATCGGTCAGGCCGACCTTCAACGTGGTGAGGTCGAGCCTCGTCAGGCTCGATCCATCGGCCGACAGCGTGGCCCGGCCGCGCGCGTCGAGGCCACCCTGCGCCGGGGTGCCCGACGCGAACGAGAACTCCGGAATCTCCATCGCCTGGCCGCCGCCGAGCATCGCCTTCGCATGCGCCGCCGCCGCCTGCCCCGCCGGCTTGTGCCAGCCGAGCGGGGCGATGGAAAGTGCTGCCTCGTCGAGCGTGGCGTCGGCGGTCACCTCGGCCCGGCCGCCGCGGCGTTCGACATAATCCGCCGCCAGCGAGGTGGGCCCGTCGATATAGGGCGATATGTCGACGCCGAACGCCGTAACATCGGCGGCACTCGCGATGCGGGCCTGCAGCTTGGCGCGGGTGGGGACCGCGGCATCGGGAGCGAAGCTGCGGTGGAGTTCGATATCCGCCGGGATCGCGCCGATGGTCGTCCGCCCGCTGATGTCCAGGCCGGCCTTGTTGACCGCGATCTCCACGTCGCCGCCGCTGATGTCCTGTCCGGCGGCGGCGCGGCGCACAGTTACTTGTCGCAGCCGGCCCGTGACGCGTGCGTCGACCTGGTCCGCCGACAATTCGTGCGCCAGCGGCAGCTTGGCCGCGAGGCGCAGGCTCATGTCGCCGGAGAAATCGGCGGGATCGAGGCCGGCCTTCTTCAGTTCGCCGAGCGGCGGGGCGTCGATCAGGTCGAGCGCCTGGCGCAGGGGCCCGCTGACCGGCAGGTCCAGCTCTGCCCGCGGGTCATCGGTGCCCAGGCCGGTGAGGGCCACTGACCCGTCCGCAAGGCGCAGATCGCCGATATGGGCGTCGGCGATCGCGAGGTCGAGCCGGTCGCGGGTGAATGTTCCCTCGATCGAGACGTCACGGATGTGCGGCAGCGGGGATAGGTCATTCACCTCGGCGCCGGCCACGCGGAACGTGCCCTGCATCTGCTCGATGCTCCACGGTCCGGCGGGGGAGGCGGCCTGTGCCGTGACGTCGGCGTTGAGCTCGCTGAGGCTGCCGCCGATCTCGTGGTCGGCCACCCAGTCCCGCGCCTGCGGTGCCAGGCCCTTCGGCCACAGCCGCCGCACATCGTCGGCCGCGAGGTTGCGGACGACCACGGTGCCGGCCGCGCGCGGGTGCGCGCCGGCATCCGTCATGCGGCCGCGCAGGCTGACCACGGGCCCGCCGAGGTCGATTTCCGCATTGCCGATCGCGACGTCGCCGAGGTCGCCCGACACGGATCCCTGCAGGCGCAGGCGCCGCACCGGCGCGTCCTCCGGCAGGCCGTACGATGCCGCGGCGATTTTGCCGGCCTCGCCCGCGAGCTCGAACCCGGCGCGGGCCAGGCGGAACTGCGGATCGAACGCGAGGTCGACGCGGCCCGAGACAGGAACCGCGAACCCGGCCAGCGCGGTCAGCTCCGGTGCCATGGTGGCGACCGAGGCGGGATCGAGATTCGCAACGCTGATCGCAAGGCCAAGCGCCCGGGACGAGGCGGCGTAACGCCCGGTCGCCGACAGGGCCGCGGACCGGTCCGCCACGTCGAGGACGGCCGACAGCCGCGCCCGCAGCCCGCCTTCGTCGCGTTCGACCTCGAAACTGGCGCTGCGGACGGCGAAGCTGCGGCCGCTGGCTTCGTCGACGATCGTCACCGTCGAGTCGACCACGCTCGCACTCTCGAGATAGCCGAGGCTCGTCGTGGGATCGGGCGGCGCCAGCAGATCGTCGAGGACGAACGGCACGGCCGAGGGCGTCTCCGCGCCGCCGCCGGCACTGCGGAACCGCCACGTTCCGTCGGCCGCGCGCACGACAACGAGCCTGGCGCCGATCGCCTCGAGCGAGGCGGGTGCGATCAGCCGGTGCGCAAGAAGCGCCCGCAGCGACAGCTCGATCCCCATCTCCGGCAGCTCGAGCGTCGCCCGCCCGTCGGGCAGCAGCATGCGCACGCCGCGGATGCGGATCTCGAAATTCTCCCGCCAGCCGGCCCAGACGAGCACGGTGTCCTTGATGCTGACGCGGGCCTCCTGGTCGCTGAGCGCCTGCTCGACGCGGCGCGTCAGGAAGTCGAGGCGGAGCGGCCCCTGCGACAGGCGCCAGGTCAGGAGTCCCGCGCCGAGGACCGCCAGGACGCCTGCGGCACCGAGCGCCGCGGCGAACAGGCGTAACCGGGACCTCCGAGCCGAAGCCATCGCAGTGCCCCCTGATCCGGCAGGTTACGGCGAGACGCAAGAGCCGATCGACGGTATGAATATCACAGGACGAGAAACCAGCGAGAGACGCGGGAAAACACGGTATGGCGAAGAGCGGCTCGACCAACGCCAAGTCTCCATCGCAGTTGATCGACGCGCGGATCAAGGAGCTCGGCGACTGGCGCAGCACGATGCTCGCCCGGCTACGTGCGTTGATCAGGGCGGCTGATCCCGACGTGACGGAGGAGTGGAAGTGGAGGGGAGTCCCGGTGTGGACGCGCGACGGGATCATCTGCACCGGCGAGACCTACAAGGCCGTCGTGAAGATGACCTTCGCCAAAGGGGCGTCGCTCGAGGATCCGCAGCACCTCTTCAACGCTAGCCTCGAGGGGAACATGCGGCGCGCCATCGACATCCGCGAGGGCGACACGATCAACGAGACCGCATTGAAGGCGCTCATCCGCGCCGCCGTGGCGCTGAACAAGGCCAAGTCGAAACGGTGAGCCGCCCCCGCGGAACCGAAGGCTATTCCGAGGAGGCGGAGGCGCTCGTCCGGCAATACGAGAGCATTTCCTTCGCAGACCTCCACCGCGAAGTCCTGCATCTCGTCCCAGCCGATTCGAGCCGCATCCTCGATATCGGCTCCGGGACCGGCCGGGATGCGGCCGCACTTGCAGCCCTGGGGCACCACGTCATCGCCGTCGAACCGACCGCCGAGCTCCGCCTGCGGGCGCAAACGCTGCACCCCTCGCCACGCATCCAGTGGATGGACGACAGCCTGCCTGATCTTGTGTCGGTGGCCCACGGCACCCGCGGCTTCGATGTGGTGATGCTCACGGCCGTCTGGATGCACCTTGATGAGCGGCAACGTGCGCGCGCCATGTCGCGTGTGGCGGACTTGGTCTGCCGAGGCGGGGTGATGATCCTCTCGCTCCGCTACGGACCGGTTCCGCCGGGGCGGCGCATGTTCACGGTGAGCGCCGAGGAGACGATCGGCCTCGCTTCCGCCGAAGGCCTCGACCTGGTCCTCCGAGTGGATCACCAGGACGGGCTTCTTCGGCGTCCTGGCGTGACGTGGACGCGCCTGGCGTTCCACCGAAGCTAGAACGCGAGCTTGCCGCGCAACTCGGCCATCAGCTTCGGCAGGTCGGCCACAGCCCGGCAGCCGCCGAACAGGTAGTAGTCGGGCCGCTTGAGGAGCACGTCGCAGCCGTACTCGTCCATCAGGCGCCCATAATGCCCTTCCACGTCCACCAAATCCTCGCCGGCACCGCCGGCACCGGCGGCCGTGAGGCGCAGCACGCGCCCGCCGAGCGCCTCCCAGGTGGCACGGTCGTGGGCGGAGAGCGCGGCTGGCGGCTCGGTCCCGCGCACGAGGAGAAGGAAGCCTCGCCCCGCCACGTCGTCGAAGCGTCCCTCGCTGTTGCCGCATCGGACCTTCGCTTGCGGAAATACGTCGCCGGCCGCCGGCGTTCCAGCGCTGGCGACGAACCCGCCGGTGAATCCAGGCACCCGGAACGCGATCAGGCGCGCCTGCCCGCGCTTGTGGGCCTGTTCGGACTGCATCGCGAGGAGCTGTTCGTCGCGCCGGCGCACCTTCTCGGGGTCGCGCTCGTTCACGTGCTGGCCCACGCGCATGCTCTCGACGATGGTCGCCCGCGCGTTGGGCCCGCGCTCGGCCTCGTAGGCGTCGAGGAACGCATCGGGGGCGAGGCCCTTCAGCACCAGGTCGAGCTTCCACGCGAGATTGTGCGCATCGCGGAACCCCGAGCAGAGGCCTTGCGCCAGGAAGGGCGGCATCTGATGGGCGGCGTCGCCCGCGAGGAAGACGCGCCCCGCCCGCCAGCGCTCGGCATACAGGGACTGGAACTTGTACGCGGCCACGCGGATCAGCTCCCAGTCGTCCGCTGTGCCGCCCTCGGGCCGGTCGAGCCGCCGCCACACGCTTTCGGGCTTCATGGCCTCTTCGGGCGATTCGCCGGGAAAGATCATGAACGACCAGCGGCGGTGGTCCGGGCCCATGCGCAAGGTGACGCCGGGCTGCTCGGGTTCGCAGAGCTGGCGCATCGCGGGATGGCCGGGGTGCGGCCGTTTCTCCTTGGCGTCGATCACGAGCCAGTCCTGGTCGAATCCGAGGTCCTCGTAGGCGGTCCCGAGGGTGCGGCGCACGAAGCTGTTGCCGCCGTCCGCGCCGATGGCATAGCGGCCATGGACCTCGCGAGTCGCCCCGTCCTCCAGCACGGCCGTGACCGCGACGCCGTCCGGCGCTTGTCGCAGCGCGGTCACCGTGGCACCCTGGAGGATGTCGACATTCGGCTCGGCCCGGACCAGCACGTCGAGCTCCTTCTCGAATGCCGGCTGATAGATGGACGTGTATTCCGGCCAGCCATGGGTCGCGTTGGGCGACACCTCGCTCGACAGCAGGATGCGCCCGTGCTTGGCCATCTCGTACACGGGCAGGAACGACGTCGACGGCCACACCTCGTCGATGCAGCCGACTTCCTGGAACATGCGCAGCACGTCGTCGTGGACGATGCCGACGCGCGGCAGGTTGTAGAGCGTCTTGTGGCGTTCGAGCACGGCCACGCGGTGGCCGGCCCGCCCGAGCAGGAGGGCCGCCAGCATCCCGGTCGGCCCATAGCCGACGATCACGACGTCATGCATCGCTCACCACCTTCATCGCGCTATAGTGCGGTCCTGGTATCGCAGGAGAACCGCGTTGGAGAGGATCGTCGACCGCATCGAGACCCCGAGGGATCTGGGCCCGAACGAGCAGGTCCAGGCCAAGCGCTCGATCCTCAACGGTCCGATGGAGCGCCTGTCGCCGTTTCTGCGGCTGTCGGAGGACTGGTTCGCTGCTCCCGGCGGCTTCGAGACGCATCCGCATCGCGGCATGCAGACCGTGACCCTGGTCCTCGAGGGTGCCCTGCATCATCGCGACCATACGGGTGCCGACGGCGTGCTCCGCGCCGGCGACGTGCAATGGATGACCGCCGGCCGCGGCGTCCTGCACAGCGAAATGCCGCACGAGCGCGAGCTCGCGCATACGCTCCAGCTGTGGCTCAACCTGCCCGCAGCGGCGAAGATGATCCCGGCGCGCTACGTCGACCAGCCGCTCGCGTCCGTGCCGGTGCGCCGGCTTCCGGGTGCGGAGGTGCGCGTCTACGCCGGCGCCTCGGGCGAGGTCAGGCACCCGCACGGGAGTCACTGGCCGATGATGCTGCTCGACATCGCGATCGAGGCGGGGCAGCGCCTCGACCAGGAGCTTCCGGCCGACTATCGCGCGTTCGCGTACGTGCTTGCCGGTGCGGCCTGCATGGGCGGCAATCGCAAGCGCATAGCCGCGCCCCAAATCGCGTGGCTCGAGCCCACGGCCGCGAGTGGTACGGACACGATCGCAATCGAGGCCGAAGCGCCCTTCCGCTGCCTGTTGTTTGCGGGCCCGCCCATGGCCGAGCCGGTCGTCGCCTACGGGCCGTTCGTGATGAACACGGTCGAGGAGATCAAGCAGGCGATCGCCGACTATCAGAGCGATCGCCTGACCGCCTGATCTCCGCAGCACGTCAGACCTCGCCGACCGGCTTCGCGCGCGGTCGCGCCGCTGCCTGCGGCGCTATTTCAGCTCCGAGGTGCAGCTCGGGCAGCGCGTTGCCTTGAGCGGAATCGTCGACACGCAGTAGGGGCATTCCTTGGTCGTCGGGGCCGCCGCGGGGGCGGGCTTTTTCGTGAGGCGGTTCACCTGCTTGATCAGCAGGAACACCGCGAAGGCGACGATGAGGAAATCGAGGCAGTTGTTGATGAAGACGCCGTAATTGACGGTTGCGGCACCCGCCGCCTTGGCCTCGGCGAGCGAATCGTAGTGCTTGCCCGACAGGTTGATGAACAGGTTGGAGAAGTCGACGCTGCCGAGGATGATGCCGATCGGCGGCATGATGATGTCGTTCACCAAAGATGACACGATCTTGCCGAACGCGGCCCCGATGATGACGCCGACCGCGAGGTCGACCACGTTGCCGCGCATCGCAAAGTCGCGAAATTCCTTCAGCATCGAGTCCTCCTCATCCGCTCGAGCGCGCGAGCGCCGCCTGTTGCGAGGCAATCTTACGGGCCCACGCCGATTTTGATCAAATGCGCGGGCAGTCCCAATCCATAAGACGGCAAGTCCGCCTAGACGTTGAAGCGGAACAGCATCACGTCGCCGTCTTTTACGACGTAGTCGCGGCCTTCCTGGCGCATCTTGCCGGAATCCTTCGCCCCCTGCTCGCCGTTGCAGGCGAGGTAGTCGTCGTAGGCGATCGTCTCCGCGCAGATGAAGCCGCGCTCGAAGTCGGTGTGGATGACCCCGGCCGCTTCGGGCGCCTTCGCACCGGCATGCACGGTCCAGGCGCGCGCTTCCTTGGGTCCGGCGGTGAAGAAGGTGATGAGGTTGAGGAGCCCGTACCCGGCGCGGATCACGCGCGCGAGGCCCGTCTCGGTCAGGCCGAGGCTCGACAGGAACTCGGCCCGGTCTGCCTCCGGCAGCTGGGCCACTTCCGCTTCGATCGCGGCCGAGACGACCACCGACGAGGCACCCTCGGCTTTTGCGCGCGCCGCGACCTTCTCCGACAGTCCGTTGCCCTTGGCCGCCGAGGCTTCCTCGACGTTGCACACGTAGAGCACGGGCTTGGCGGTCAGGAGCTGCATCTGCTGCAGGACCGGCACCTGTTCCGCCGACGGTTTGAAGCGCCGCGCGGGCTTGCCGTCGCGCAGCAACGCCAGCACGGGCTCCATCACCTCGACCTGGGCCTTGGCCTCCTTGTCGCCGCCGCGCGCCTTCTTGATCGCGTTCGCGTGGCGCTTCTCCAGGCTGTCGAGGTCGGCCAGCATCAGCTCTGTCTCGACCGTCTCGGCGTCGCGCAAGGGGTCGATCGAGCCTTCCACGTGCGTCACGTCACCGCCCTCGAAGCAGCGCAGCACGTGGGCGATCGCATCCACCTCGCGGATATGGGCGAGGAACTGGTTGCCGAGGCCTTCGCCCTTGGAGGCGCCGCGCACCAGACCCGCGATGTCGACGAACTCGAGCTGGGTCGGCACGATCTTGGCCGACTTGGCAATCGCCGCGAGCTTGTCGAGGCGCGCATCCGGTACGGGCACGCGGCCGACATTCGGCTCGATCGTGCAGAACGGATAGTTCGCGGCCGCGGCTGCGGCCGTGGCGGTCAGCGCGTTGAAGAGGGTCGATTTGCCGACATTCGGCAGGCCGACGATGCCGCAGCGAAAGCCCATGGTGGTGTCCGGTGCTCAGGTCTCGGGGGGATTCTCTGGCTTAACTTTCGGCGCCTTCGGCGGCTGCATGGCGACCGTGACCTTGTTCACGAACTTGGCGTCGTCGCCGGCCACCAGAAGAGGCATGTGCTCGCCCAGCGCATCGACGAGCTTGTTCACCCACGCGCGGTCCTCTTTGGGGAAGTCGTGCAGCACGTAGTTCGACACCGCGTCCGGGTTCGCATCCGTGACCGCGCGGTCGGGCCGCCCGACCCCGAGCCGCACCCGCCAATAGTCGTTGGCGAACTCGGCGTCGATCGAGCGCAGCCCGTTGTGCCCGGCGTGTCCGCCGCCGCGCTTCACCCGCACCTTGCCCGGTGCCAATTCGATCTCGTCGTGGATCACGATCGTCCGTTCCGGCGGGATCTTGTAGAAGCGGGCGGCCGCCGCCACGGCGCGCCCCGATTCGTTCATATAGGTCTGCGGCTTCAGCGCCAGCACGCGCTCGCCGGCGATCTCGCCCTCGGCGATCTCGCCCGCAAAGCGCTCGCGCCACGGCTTGAAGCCGTAGCGGCGCGCGATCGCGTGCACGGCCAGGAAGCCGATGTTGTGCCGATTGTGCGCGTATCCGGGACCGGGATTGCCCAGCCCAACGAGCAGGAGCATCCCGGTCTCCGGACGAAGCGGTTACTTCTTCGGCGCAGGTGCCTTGGCGCCGGCGGCGGCCGGAGCCGCACCCGGCTTCGCACCGCCGGCGGCGGGAGCGGCACCCTTTGCGCCGGCGGCACCGGCGGCCGGTGCGGCAGCGCCGGCTGCACCCGGAGCGCCCGCGGCGGGAGCGGCGGCGCCCGGTGCGGCGGCAGCACCCTCGGCGGGCGCTGCGGCGGCCGCGGCGGCCGCGGCTTCGGCGGCCTCTTCTTCTGCCGTCTTGAGC
This sequence comes from Alphaproteobacteria bacterium, assembly GCA_035506575.1. Lineage (GTDB taxonomy): Bacteria > Pseudomonadota > Alphaproteobacteria > CACIAM-22H2 > CACIAM-22H2 > DATJPD01. The sequence goes on along the minus strand of DATJPD010000100.1, from coordinate 124,256 downwards.
ACGCTCGGGGCCGCGACCGCGGCGATCGTGAAGTCGCGCGTGGTGATCGTCGGCTTCACGCCTTCCGGCAGCTTGACCTTGCTGATGTGGATGCTGTCACCGATGTCGAGCCCGTCGAGGTCGATCGCGAACGACTGCGGGATGTTGTCGACCCGGCAATAGACCTCGATCGTGTGGCGCACGACGTTCAGCACGCCGCCGCGCTTCAGGCCCGGCGACTTGTCCTGGTTGATGAACTTGACCGGGATGCCGACGCGGATGCGCGTCGTGGCACCCACGCGCATGAAGTCGACATGTTCCGGCCGGTCGGTGACCGGGTGGAGCTGGATGTCGCGCGCGAGTGCCCTCTGCACCTTGCCGCCGATGTCGACGTCGAACACGCGGGTGAAGAACCCGGGCTTGTCGATCTCGGCCTGGACCGCCTTGGGGTCGAGGTCGATCAGGGTGGGCGGGGCCTTTTCGCCGTAGATCACGCCAGGCACCCGGCCTGCGCGACGGACGGCGCGGGAGGCCCCCTTTCCAGCCCGCTCTCGCGGCTGGGCCGCGATCTTCGTTGCATCAACCATTGCTCTCTCCTTCAAAAAGGCGCCGGCCTCCAGGGGTGCCGCGCGCCGCTCACAAATCTCAATCGAACAGGCTCGAGACCGATCGCTCCTCGCTGATGCGCTTCATGGCCTCGGCGACCAGAGGCGCGATCGTGATCTGGCGGATGTTGTGGCAGACCCGCACTGCCTCGGTTGCCATGATGCTGTCCGTGACCACCAGCTCCTTCAGTGGCGAGGAGGCCACGCGCGCGACCGCCCCGCCGGAGAATACGCCGTGGGTCACGTAGGCCGACACGGATTCGGCGCCCGCTTCCATCAGCGCCTCGGCCGCGTTGCACAGGGTGCCCGCCGAATCGACGATGTCGTCGGCGAGGATGCAGGTGCGGCCCTTGACGTCGCCGATGATGTTCATGACCTCGGACACGCCCGCGCGCTCGCGCCGCTTGTCGATGATGGCGAGCTCGGCCTCGAGCCGCTTGGCGATGGCGCGGGCGCGCAGCACGCCGCCCACGTCGGGCGACACCATGGTGAGGGGTTTGCCCTTGAACCGCTCCTGGATGTCCTTCACGAATACGGGCGCGGCGAACAGGTTATCGGTCGGGATGTCGAAGAAGCCTTGGATCTGGCCCGCGTGGAGATCGACGGTCACCACGCGGTTGGCGCCCGCGACCGTGATCAGGTTGGCGACGAGCTTGGCCGAGATCGGCGTGCGGCCGACCGATCGGCGGTCCTGGCGCGCGTATCCATAATAGGGGATAACCGTCGTGATGCGGCGCGCCGAGCTGCGGCGCAGCGCGTCGAGCGTGACCAGGAGCTCCAACAGGTTGTCATTGGCCGGATACGAGGTCGACTGGACCACGAACACGTCCTCGCCGCGAACGTTCTCCAGGATCTCGACGAATACCTCCATGTCGGCGAAACGCCGCACGCTTGCCTTGGTGAGCGGCAGGTTGAGGTAGGCGCAGATCGCCTCGGCCAGGGGCCGGTTGCTGTTGCAGGCGAGGACCTTCATCGATTCCCTGACCCCAAGTCCTCTCGCGCTCGCAAGAGCCTGATCCGAAAGGAGAAATAACGAAACCCGCGGCGGACCCAACGGTCCCGCACCGCGGGCGGGGCGGAATTTATCAGGGCGTCACAAGCCTGTAAACCAGCCTGAGTCCCGCCGAAATCTGCGCTATTGCGCCGCCGCGTCCCGGCGGTTGACCAGGTCGACGATGCCGTCCACGGCCGCGTCAGCCACCGCCATGGCGATGTCCGGCCAGTCGTGGCTGAGCATGTCGACCGGCACGTCGTTGGCCTGGTGGAGCTGCCCGACCTCGCTCTTGTCGGCGCGCGCGACAGTCCATTTGACGTCGACGCTGCTCTGCTGCCGGGTGCCCGAGCCGTGCGGCGGGGAGATGAGAATGTCGCCGCTGATCACGTGCGTCGCCTTGTCCGGGGTCGATGAGACCTGAACGCGCGCCCGTTGCAGCGCGAATTCGAGCGCGTGCACCAGCATGCGCCGCTCGCCGTCCGGCAACCCGCGCACGTCGCCGATCACCACGTTCGGCTGGTCGGTGCGCGGCGTGGTGCCGTCGGTCTGCAGCATCGCTGCGATCGATTTCGCCATCGCCTTGGCGAAGGGAGACCAGGCCTGGGGGTCGTCGACGGCCGTCGGAGCGGCGTGCGAGGTCACCGAGCCGAGTGCTGTCTTGTTCGCGTCCGCGAGCGCCAGGCGGATGGACCAGCCGGCAGGCTCCGCCGTGGCCGTGCCGTCCAGCACCAGGCTCGCCGCGTTGCCGGGAGGGGTCATGGCGGCCACGTCTTCGTTGCGCAGCGCGTCGATCAGGGCGCGGGTCAGCGCATCGGCCGCCGGGCCCGGCATGCCCGCGGGCGGATGGACCACCATGCCGGCCTTGTCGACTGGCATGAGCCGCAGATCGTCGTTGCTGTCGTGCGCCGATTCGAACGGCCGCGGCAGCTCGCCGCATCCGGCGAGCGTCGCCAGGACGACGAAGGTGGCGAGCAACGGGAGGCGCAACAGGCTCATGGTTCCAACGCGATCGCCGACAGCGCGCGCCCGTAGTCCTTTTCGCCGCGCTGGCAGGTTCGGCGGTAGCTGAAGAACCGCTCTTCGCGGCAGGTGTCGTGCGGCAGGTCGTAGCTTTGCGCAACGCCCGCCTTGGCGAGCTGCGCGGCGACGAAGCCGCGCAGGTCGAAGAGGTACTTGGTCTCCCCGCGCGCCGCCGCGGCCGCACAGGGGGCAAACAGCGTCTCGTGGGCCGGATCGGCGGCCAGGAACGGGGCCGGGAATTCGGGGCCCACCTCGTAGGACCGTTGGGCGATGCACGGGCCGGTGCCGGCGACGATTCGCGCCGGCCTGGCGCCGAGCTTGACCATCGCCGCGACCGTGGCGCCGATCACCCCGCTGAGCGCGCCGCGCCAGCCGGCATGCGCGGCACCGATCACCCGCGCCTCCGCGTCGGCCAGCAGCACCGGCGCGCAGTCGGCGGTCAGGATCCCGAGCGCCACGCCCGGCTTGCGCGTCACCATCGCATCCGCCTTCGGGCGCGTGTCGTGCGGCCACGGTCCCTCGACCTCGACCACCTCGGCGCTGTGGATCTGGTAGCAGGTGAGCAGCGAGCCGGGGGCGACGTCGATCTCGCCCGCGGCGCGCGCGCGGTTCGTCTGGACGTTGTCGATCGCATCGCCCGAGCCGAGCCCGCAGTTCAAGGTCGCGTAGACGCCGCCGCTCACCCCGCCCTCGCGGCTGAAGAATCCGTGACGGACGCCGTCGAGGCGGTTCAGCGGACCCAGAGTCAGCATGCGGCAGCTGTCAGACATCGAATCCCGGCGGTATCGGAAGGCCCGGCGCCGTCACGGCCAGGGCCTGGAACAGGGTGCCCATTTCGTCGGGCTCGATCAAGCGGCGCATGGCCTGCTCGATGTCACGTTTTTGCGCTGGGGTTGCGGCGCGCAGGAGGGTTGCGGCACGCGCCGCGATGCCCAGCCGGCGCAGGAAGGCGCCTTGCGGCACCGGACCGTGAGCGACGGCACCGGCGGCGCCGGCGAGCGCCGTAAGCCGCGAGAAATCGACATGCGCCGTGAGGTCGGCGTCTCCCGGCTCGGCCAGCGGCTCGACCTTTTGGTGGGCGCGCACGGCCTGCAGGCTGTCGCCCAGCGCCGACATCGAACCGTAATCGATGATCAGGGCCGCCCCGCGCTGGCTCGCGATACGTTCAAAGAGCCGGGCCGCGATCATCTCGCGCTCCGGCGAAAGCTCGAAGACCGAGCCGACCGGCGCCTCCGCAGGCTTGGCCACCGGATCGCCGTGGCCGAAGACCAGCCGCCCGTCCGCGTGCTCGACCACGCGCTGGCGCCATCCTGCTTCCGTGCGCACCACCTGATCGACGGGCAGGGCGTCGAAGAACTCGTTGGCGATGACGATCGCGGGCCCTGTTGGCACCGTGCCGAGATCGTCATGCCAATGCGGCCGGGCGGCCGCGAGCGCCTCGCCCTGACGGCGGCGCAGCTCGGGATTGATCTCGACCAGATGCAGGTCGATCGCGGCGCGGAAGTCCGGGCTGGCCTTGGCCGCGGCGCGCAGAGCGTCGGCCATCAAGGTGCCGCGGCCGGGCCCGAGCTCGACCAGATGCAGCGTCGGCGGCCGGCCGAGGGCCGCCCACAGCTCCGCCGCCCACAGCCCGATCAGCTCGCCGAACATCTGGCTGATCTCGGGTGCCGTGATGAAGTCCCCGCGCGCGCCGATCGCGGCGTGCGTGCGGTAATAGCCGTGCTCGGGATGGAACAGCGCCAGGCGCATGTACTCGGAGACCGGCAGCGGCCCGTGCTCGCGGATGCGGGCGAGGATCTCCTCGGCCAGCGCCCGGCTCACGCGGCCGGCGCGTCCGGCAGCGGTTTGCGCCTGGCGCAGGCCACGATCAGCCAGATGCCGGCGATCAGGAGCGGCAGCGACAGGAGCTGGCCCATGGTGAACGGGCCGACGATGAAGCCGAGGAAGGAGTCGGGCTCGCGGAACAGCTCGCCCGACATGCGCGCGACCGCATAGCCCGCGAGGAACAGGCCGGTGAGCCGGCCGGGGCGCTCGCGCCAGTCGCGCCGGCGGGCGAACCAGGTCATCACGCAGAAGAGGATCAGGCCCTCGAACGTCGCCTCGTAGAGCTGGCTCGGATGGCGCGGCAGGCCGTCCGAGTGCGGGAAGATCATGCCCCACGGCACGTCGGTCACGCGCCCGTAGAGCTCGCCGTTGATGAAGTTGGCGATGCGGCCGAAGAACAGGCCGATCGGCGCCACCGCCGCGACCACGTCGGAGAGCGCCAGCACCGGAATCGCGCGCTTGCGCGCGAACAGGAGGATCGCCGCCGTCACGCCGAGCAATCCCCCATGAAAGCTCATGCCACCGTGGTAGAGCTTGGGGATCTCCCATGGATCGGCGAGATAGGCGCTCGGCTTGTAGAAGAGCACGTAGCCGAGCCGGCCGCCCAGGATGATGCCGAGCGTCACCCACACGATGAAATCGTCGAGCGCCACCCGGCTCATGAACCGAGGCTTCTGATCGATCAGCCGCAGCGCGTAGCGCCAGCCGAGCAGGATCCCGGCGATGTAGGCGAGCGCGTACCAGCGGATGGCGAACGGCCCGAGATGGACGGCGACCGGATCGAAGTCGGGGAACAAGAGGCTGAGGGTGATCATTCAGAGGTATGGGTCGCCCGCCGAGAGGTAAGTCTGCACGTATTGCCGCACGCCGTCTTCGAGCGTGGTCATCGGCAGCGCGTAGCCGGCCGCGCGCAGCCGCTCCATCTTCGCCTCGGTGAAGTACTGGTACTTGTCGCGGATCTCCACGGGCGTGTCGACGAACTCGAGCCGGGCCTCCTTGCCCGCCGCCGCGTAGACCGCGCGCGCGAGGTCGGCGAAGCTGCGCGCCGCCCCGCTGCCCAGATTGAACAGGCCGTTCACGTGCGGGTGGTCGAACAGCCACAGCATCACCGACACGCAGTCGCCGGCCCACACGAAATCGCGCTTCTGGCCGCCGTCCGGATAGGCCGGATTGTGCGACTTGAACAGGCGCGCGGGCTCGCCCGCGACGGCGCGCGGGTAGAGCTGATGGGCGACCGAGCGCTGGCCGCCCTTGTGATACTCGTTGGGCCCGTAGACGTTGAAGAACTTGAGGCCGACATGCTGGGCGGGCCGCGGCGCCTCCCGGGCCAGGAGCCGCGCCACCCGGCGGTCGAACAGGTGCTTGCTCCATCCATAGGGATTGAGCGGCCGCAGCTTCGCGAGCGCTGCGGGCGAGGGATCGTCGTCGAACCCGGCCGAGCCGTCGCCGTAGGTCGCGGCGGAGGAGGCGTAGATGAAGCGCTTGCCGTGGCGGGCGCACCACGCCCACAGCGCCAGGCTGAGGCGGAAATTCTCCTGCGCGATGAGGTCGACGTCGGTCTCGGTGGTCGAGGAGATGGCGCCGAGATGGAAGATCGTCTCGACCTCGCGCGCATGCGTGCCGAGGAAATCGAACAGCCGCTCGGGCGCCACGAGATCCGCCAGCTCGCGCTTGGCGATGTTGCGCCACTTGTCGCCGCTGCCCAGCCGGTCGCACACCACGAGGTCGGCGCCGCCGCGCCGCTCGAGCGCGGCCACGAGATTCGAGCCGATGAAGCCCGCGCCGCCGGTGATGACGATCATCTGCATCTCGGGGTTATAGGAGTGGGACCCGACCGTTGCAACGGCGCCTCCGGCTTTCCATAATAAGACGTATGCAAAGCGAAAATCCGTTTCTCGACGATCTGGCGCGTGCCGCGAGCGGGGCGCTGGGCGCCCTCTCCGGCATGCGCGCCGAAGCCGAGGCGCAGATCAAGAGCCGCCTCGAAGCCTGGTTCAAGTCGCAGAACCTCGTGGCCCGCGAGGAGTTCGAGGCCGTGAAGGCGATGGCGGCCAAAGCCCGGCTGGAGAACGAAAACCTCGCCGCGCGGGTTGCCGAACTCGAGCGGCGGCTCGCGGAAAAAAACCCCTGAAACCGGTCCTGTCTCGCGTAAATCGCGAGGAACGGGAGTTAAGTGGGGCATTTTTCCACAATTATTTTCACGGCCGCATTTATTTCCTTGCTTGCGCGAATCCGGCTATGGCAACCTATTTGTAGTGTGTCGGGTCGCGTCGCACACAATATTTCCTGGGGGCCGCGGATTTTATCCTCACGCCCAGGAATACGATCCGACAGCCGTCGCGCCTTGGGAGGCTGTCTACATGCCCGAAGTTTCGGTCTCGACCTCCAGAGAATCGATCCCCAACCCCCTCGACATCATCGAAGAGATCATCAACGCCCACGAATGGCCGTTCGACCGCGCCAACGACGACGAGCTGATGGCGCAGATCCCCGGCAAGTGGTGCGACTACCGGCTCTACTTCGCGTGGAGCTCCGACATGAGCGCGCTACACTTCTCCTGCGCCCTCGACCTCAAGGTCCCCAATCACCGCCGCCCGCCGATCAATGAGCTCCTCGCCCTCACCAACGAGCGTCTCTGGCTCGGTCACTTCGACCTGTCCTCGGAGGACAACCAGCCGACGTTCCGCCACGCGGTTCCCCTGCGCGGCGCGCGGGGTGCGGCGGTCGAGCAGCTCGAAGACCTCGTCGACGTGGCGCTCAACGAGTGCGAGCGCTTCTATCCCGCGTTCCAGTACGTGGTGTGGGGCGGGAAGAATCCCGCTGAGGCGGTCACCGCCGCCTGCCTCGATCCGATCGGCGAAGCCTAGCCCGCGTTCGCTGCAGCTGCGGCGGGCAAGCCTGTTGCGCGAGCCTGTGCGCCGTAGCTCCGCGAGGAGCGAAGGCGCATGACTGCGCTCCTGGTCGGCTGCGGCAAGATGGGCGGCGCCATGCTCTCCGGCTGGCTCGCCCGCGGCACAGCGGGCGCTGACGCGCCCGTCATCATCATCGAGCCCGCATCCGCCGCCACCGCCGCCTTTCGCGGCAAGCCCGGCATCACAATCGTCGATGACGCCAAAGACCTGCCCGCCGGCGTTGTGCCGCGCGTGGTCGTGTTCGCGGTCAAGCCGCAAGGCATGGACAATGTCGTGCCGGCCTATCGCCGCTTCGTCTCGCCCTCGACCGTGTTCCTGTCGATCGCCGCCGGGCGGCCGCTCGCGTTCTTCGGGCGCCAGCTTGGACCCGATGCGGCCATGGTGCGCTCGATGCCGAACACGCCAGCCGCGGTCGGCCGGGGGATCACCGTCGCCTGCGCGAATGCGCATGTCTCGCGAGAGCAGCGCGACATCTGCGGGCGGCTGCTCTCTGCGGTGGGCGAGGTGGCCTGGGTCGAGGATGAGCGCCTGCTCGATCCCGTGACCGCCGTCTCCGGCAGCGGGCCGGCCTACGTGTTCCTGCTCGTGGAAGCGCTCGCCGAGGCCGGCGAGGCGGCCGGCCTGCCGGCCGAGCTCGCGATGCGGCTGGCCCGCGCCACCGTCGTCGGATCGGGCGAGCTCTTGCACCAGGCGCCTGAACCGGCGGAACAGCTGCGCCGCAACGTGACCTCGCCCGGCGGCACCACCGCCGCCGCCCTCGAAGTCCTGATGGCCAGGCGCGGCGGGCTGTCGGGGCTTCTGAAGCGCGCCGTGGCCGCGGCCACGCGGCGCTCGCGTGAGCTGGCCGGCTGATCCCGGCGTTTTGACTTTTCCCTGCTCCTCCCCAGATACTTCAGGACCATCTGAGGAGGACGGCCATGGCGCGCAAGACGACGCAGCGACGCAAAGCGGCAGCACGTCCTGCCGCATCGGCGGAGCGCCGGGCCGGGGGCGACGATGCCGTCATCGACGCCGCCCTGAAGCTGGCCGAAACCCAGGGCTGGCGGCGCACCAGCTTCGCCGATATCGCCCAGGAAGCCGGCCTCGGCATAGCCGAACTCTACCGGCGTTTCCGCTCCAAGGGCGCCATCCTCGACGCGTTCGTGCGCCGGATCGACCTCGCGACCCTGGAGGGGGCCGAGGCCGGCGGGGACGAATCCTCGCCGCGCGACCGGCTGTTCGACCTGTTCATGCGCCGCTTCGATGCGCTCCAGCCATACAAAGGTGCCGTGGCCGCGCTCGCGCGCGATCTGCCGCTGCATCCGCTGGCGGCGCTGTGCACCGGGGCGCGGTTGTGCCGGTCGATGGCCTGGATGGCGAGCGTGGCGGGGCTTCCCGGCGGCGGCCCTTTCGGCCTGCTGCGCGCCAAGGCGCTGGCCGCGATCTACCTTTACACGATGCGCATCTGGTTGCGCGACGAGAGCGAAGATCACGCGAAGACCATGGCCGCCCTCGACCAGGCGCTGTCGCGCGCCGAGATGTTCGCCAACAGCATCCCGCGCCCCGGCAGGCGCGCCGCCGCGTAAAGGCCCCGCCTTCGGGGCAATGTCATTGACGTGGCAGGTTGCCGGGAATAAGACTTCGGCAGCTTCGGTCACCCGTCTCATGAGGCCTGAGGCCTCGCGAAGGAGCGCCCCATGGCCAAACCAAACCCGTTCGGCGACTTCGACTTCACCAAGATGATGGATCCATCGAAGCTGATGGGGGACTTCCCCAAGCTGATGGGGGACTTCAAGGTTCCCGGCGTGGACGTCGAGGCGGTCGTCGCCAGCCAGCGGCGCAATCTCGAGGCCCTGAGCGAGGCGAACCAGCTGGCCGTGGAAGGCATGCAGGCCGTGGCCAAGCGGCAGAGCGAGATTTTCCGTCAGATGATGGAAGAAACCTCGCAGGCGATGCGGGATATGATGGCCGCCGGCAGCCCCGAGGACAAGGCGAGCCGCCAGACCGAGATGCTGAAAGAGGGCTTCAAGCGCGCCATCGCCAACATGCGCGAGCTCGCCGAAATGGTCTCCAAATCCCAGGGCGAGGCCTTCGACGTGATCAACAAGCGCGTCACCGACAGCCTCGACGAGATCAAGACCCTCATCGCCAAGAAGAACCAGGCGCGCTGAGCGAAGCGCGCCGGGGCGGTAGCGAACGTCATGCCCGCCCTTGTCGCGGGCATCCGCGCCGGGCCGAACGTGCCCGGCATTCGTACTTGCTCGCCGACGTGGATCGCCGGGACAAGCCCGGCGATGACCAGGGTAAAGCGTAAGCCCGCGCGTTTTGCCGCTACTCGATCTTGATCCCCTCCTGCTTCACGACCTTGGCGAAGCGTCCCTCTTCGGTCTTGATCTGGGCGTTGAAGTCTGCGACCGGCATCGGCGCCGGCAGGTTGCCGAGCGTGGCGAAGTGATCGAGGACGTCCTTGTCCTGCAGCGCCTTCGCGATCTCGCCCCGGAGCTTAGCGACGACCGGCTGCGGCACACCGGCCGGGCCCCACATGCCGACCCGCAGTGCGGCGTCGAACCCGGGCACGCCCTGTTCGGCGATCGTCGGCCAGTCCGGGACCAGCGAGATGCGCTGCGGCGAGGCGATGCCCAGGATCTTCATCTTGCTCCCTTTGACGAAGGGCTGCGCCGAAGACACCGCGATGATGCCCATCTGCACTTCGCCTGAGACGACCGCCTGCGCCGCTGGGACACCGCCGCGGTAGGCGACGTGCACGAGCTTGGTGCCGATCGCATCTGCGAACAGCTCGCCGGTGAGGTGGTTCGTGCTGCCGACGCCTGGCGAGGAGAACGCCACGGTGCCGGGCTTGGCCTTGGCCGCGGCGATCAGTTCCTTGAGGCTATTGATGCCCGTGCTCATGCCGGTGACGAAAACCAGCGGCGTGAACGTGAGGCTGGCGATCGGGGTGAAGCTGCGATCAGGATCGTAGGGCAGTTTCGCGAACGCCGACGGGTTGATCGTCAGAAAGTCGGTCGACGTGACCAGCAGCGTGTAGCCGTCCGGCGAGGCGTGCTGGACCAGTTCGACCGCTACGAGGCCGGCGGCACCGGTACGGTTCTCGACCACCACCTGCTGCTTCCACGCATCCGAAAGCTTCTGGCCGACGACCCGGGCCGCGATGTCGGTGACACCGCCGGGCTGGAAGCCGACGATCAGGTGGATGGGCTTTTCAGGATAGGCCTGCGCCGCGGCGCCCAGCGGCAACAGGAAAACGGCGGCCGCAAACAGAGCGACAATCGCCCGCAATGACGACAGCTTCATGGGGCCTCCCACCTCCGTGTTCACCGGGCCGCGCGTTGAGTCGGCGGCCCTCGCTTTTTGCAGGGCAATTATCGTCGGCGCGGCCCTGGCCGTCCATCGAATCCGCCGCTATACCTACGTAAGTCTTGATGCCCTTCTTCTGCGGAGAGTGTGTCGCGTGCCGGAACGCAATCTGTCCCTGACCTTGCAGGCCGGGAAAACGTCCTCACCGCGCCCAGTCCCCATCCGCCATGCCGTGATCGCCGGGTGGACCGGGCGCGATCCCGTCGCGGTCGAAAAGCACATCACCGAGCTTGAGGCGATCGGGGTCAAGCGCCCGGCTTCGACCCCGATTTTCTACCGCGTGAGCACCGCCCGCCTTACGATCGACGAGACGATCGAAGCGGTCGGGCCCCACTCGAGCGGCGAGGTCGAGTTCGTGATCCTGCAGGCCGAAGGCCGCCTGTGGGTGGGCGTCGGCTCCGATCACACCGACCGTCAGGTCGAGACCTACGGCGTCACCGTCTCGAAGCAGATGTGCGACAAGCCGATCGCCCCGGTGTTCTGGCCGCACGACGAGGTGGTTGGCCACTGGGACAAGCTGATCCTGCGCTCGTTCATCCGCGAGGGCGGACAGATGACGCTCTATCAGGAAGGGCCGGTCGCCACCATGATGATCCCGCCGGCCCTCATCATCCGCTACGCCGCGAACGGTCGCCTGCCCGAGGGCACCTTGATGTTCGGCGGCACCCTGGCGGCCAAAGGCGGTATCCGCCCGTCGGATCGCTTCGAGTTCGAGCTCGAGGATCCGGTGCGTGGCCAGAAGATCCGCCACGGCTATAGTATCGAGACACTGCCCGTTCTGGGCTGAGACTGGAGACGCGCGATGCCGTTCAACAAGCCGCATCTGGAATTCCACCGTCTGGACCTTGCCAGCGGCTGGGTCACGCCCGAGGGCTATCCGTCGGGCATCCAGCAGAAGATTCTGGCGAGCGATCTCGACGAGCGGCGCAAGATGGGCAGTCGCACGCGGCTCCTGCGCTTTCAGCCGGGCGTCTATACCACGGCCCCGTTCGTGCACGACCACTGGGAAGAGGTCTATCTGGTCGAAGGCGACCTCACGGTCGGCAACGACGCGCAAGGCAAGGGTGGTGAGTCGTTCAAGGCGCCGACCTATGCCTGCCGCCCGCCGGGTGCGGCGCACGGCCCGTTCAAGTCCGAGCGCGGCTGCATGCTCTATGAGATTCATTACTACGATGAGAGTACCAAGAAGTAGGCGGCGGCGCGGGAGATCGCGGCGATGAAGATCGCGGTCCCGGACCTCATCTCGAACTCGTATTTCCCGGCCGCGGCCGCGGTCGAGCTCGGCTTCTTCAAGGAGGAAGGGCTCGACGTGTCGCTCGAGCTGATTTTTCCGGTCGACAAGGCGTATGCCGCGATGCGCGACGGTGCCGTCGACTTCGTGGGCGGCTCCGCGCATTCGGCGCTCGCGGCGTTCCCGGAGTGGCAGGGGGCGAAGCTCCTCTGCGCGCAAGGACAGGGGATGTACTGGTTTCTCGTCATGGCGAAGAAGCTGGGGGCCAGGCGCGGCGATCTCGAGGTGGTGAAGGGACGCAGCATCGGTGCTGCCCCCTGGGTCGAGATGGGCCTGCGCCGCCTGCTGGCCGAGGCCGGCATCGATCTCGCGCGCGACCAGGTGAAGATCGCACCGGTGCCGGGAGCGCAAGGTGCGGGCGTCAATTTCGGCCTTACCGCGGCCAAGGCGCTCGAGGACGGCAAGATCGACGGCTTCTGGGCGAACGGCATGGGCACCGAGGTTGCGGTGCGGCGCGGGGTCGGCACGGTGGTGCTCGACGTGCGCCGCGGCGACGGGCCCAAGCCCGCGTTCAACTACACGATGGCCTCCATTGCGACCACCGATCGGCTGATCCAGGCCCAGTCGGACGCGGCGGCCGCCGCGGTGCGCGCCATCGTCAAGACGCAGAAAGCCCTCAAGCAGAACCCCGAGCGTGCGGCCGAGGTCGGGCGAAAGCTTTTCCCCCCATCGGAGGCCGAGCTGATCGCCGAGCTTATCCGCCGCGACCTTCCCTATTACGATGCCACGATCTCCGAGCCGTTCGTCGCCGGGATGAACCAGTTCGCACGCGATGTCGGCATCCTGAAAGGTCAGGTCGCCTACGAGCAGGTCGTGGCGACGCAATTCAAGAAGCACTGGACCGCGTAGGGCATGGCCGCAGGACAAGCGCCGATCCTGATCGCGGGCGCCGGCCCCGTGGGCGTGGTCAGCGCGCTGGCGCTCGCGCGGGCAGGGCTTCCGGTCGAGGTGTTCGAGGCGCAAGCCGACGTCGACACCAGCCCGCGCGCCGCCACGACGCATCCGGCGACGCTCGAGATGATCGCCGAGCTCGGCTTGATCGATGAGTACATCTCGCGCGGCCTGGTCGCGCGCATGTTCCAATTCTGGGACCGGCCGACCGGGCGCAAGGTCGCCGAGTTCGACCACGAGGTGCTGAAAGGCGACGCGAAATTCCCGTTCGTCGTCCAGACCGAGCAGCACAAGCTCGCGCGCATGGCGATCGCGCGGCTGACTTCACTCGGCGTCCCGGTGCATTTCGGCTGCCGGGTGGATGCGGTCGAGCTCTCGGACATGCGGGTGCGCCTGACGGTCGCCGGCGCCAAGGGCGCTCGCGAGGTCGAGGGCAGCTATCTGATCGGCGCCGACGGCGGCCGGTCGAGCGTGCGCAAGGCGCTCGGCATCGAGTTCACGGGCTATACGTTCCCCGAGCGCTTCCTGGTGTTGACCACGCCCTACGACTTCGAGGCCGAGCAGGGCTTCTGCTTCCGCAACTACATCGCGGACCCGGAGGCGTGGACCAACCTGTTCAAGGTGGCGGGCGACGACGGGCGCGGCCTGTGGCGTGCGGTGTTCCCGACCCTGCCGGGCGAGACCGACGAGCAGGTTCTGAACGATGCGGCCGTGCAGGGGCGCATGCAAAAATTCTTCCCCAAGCGCGGCGCCTACGACATCGTGCACCGCAATCTCTACAACGTGCACCAGCGCGTGGCGCAGAGCTTCCGCAAAGGCCGCGCCTTCCTCGCCGGCGACGCGGCACACGTCAACAACCCGATCGGCGGCCTCGGCCTCAATTGCGGTATCCACGACGCGATGGAGCTGGCCTCGCTGCTGGTGAGCGTATCCCGCGGCGAACAGCCCGACGCCGCACTCGACCGTTACGACCGCCGCCGCCGGCCGATCAACATCGAGTTCGTGCAGCAGCAGACCATCGCCAACAAGAAGCGCCTCGAGGAGAAGGATCCGGCGGTGCGCCAGGCGAATTTCGAGACTTTGCGCAAGACCGCCGCCGATCCGGCTGCGCACCGCGCGTTCCTGATGCGCACCTCGCTCATCGAAAGCGTGCGCAAGGCGAAGGCGATCGCCTAGGCGAATCACCTGTGGATACCGCGCGCGATCATTCGCGATGGTTGCTTGCGCGGGCGCTGACGGCCGCGATACATGTCGCGCTCATTTATCGCAAAAGGGATGTGGCCGATGGTCAGCTCCCGGTTCTGGCCGTTCGGGTTTCTGCTCGCGGGTGCCGTTCTCGGCCCGGTTGCGCTGTTTGCTGTCGGCGCCTGGCAAAGTCATGCGCAGCTGTACGAGCAGGCGGAGGAAACCGCCAAGCGCCAGGCCGCCGGCTTCGCCGAGCATGCCGAGAAGACGCTGCAATCCGCCGAGCTGGTGATCGAACAGGCCAACCAGCGGATCTCCGGCCTGTCGTGGGATGAGATCCGGACGTCACGGCCGTTGTGGGAGGACCTGAGCCGGCTCGACAAGCAGGTCCCGGAGGTCGATGCCATCTTCGTCGTCGATGCGAAGGGCATCGGCGCGCTGACGACGCGGGTCTTCCCCTCGCCGCCGGTGGATTTCTCGCAGCGCGACTACTTCAAGGCGCAGCTCCGGGACGGCCTTGGCACGTATCTCGGCGGCTCGGTCACCGGGCTGATCAGCCATCACGCGATCTTCAATATGAGCGTGCGGCGGCAGAGTGCCGCGGGTGGGTTCGACGGGGTGGTGGGCGTGTCGATCTCCGATTACTTCGAGAGATTCTACGGCCGCGACCTCATGCCCGACGGGTTCGCGGTGTCGCTCGTCCACGACAGCGGGGAGATCCTGGCCCAATACCCGCCGGGGCAGGCCGCACGCGCGGAGCCCATCCCGCCGTCGCCGTCGGGATTGTTCACCGATGCGGATCCGGCATCCGGAGGCCAGCGCATCGTCGCGTTCCAGCGCCTGGCGAGCTATCCGGCTTACGTCGCGATCAGCGTGGCCGACACGAGCATCCGCAATGCGTGGCTCCGGTACGTGGTGCGCTGGGGCGCGCTCGCCGGCGTGAGCGCCGTGGCACTGCTCGGCCTCGCGTTGATCGCGCTCTCTTGGATGCGCCGCGAAGCGGACGCGGTCGCCCGCCAGCAGGAGACCTACGCGAGCCTGATCGAGGAGGAGCGGCGGCGTAAGCACGCGGAGGCTGCCCTGGTCGAGACGCGCAAGCTCGAAGCCCTGGGACAGCTGACGGGCGGCGTGGCGCACGACTTCAACAATCTGCTGCAGGCGCTCGGCGGCAATCTGCGCCTGGCGCTGTCGCGGACGGCGGACGAGCGCGTGCGCCGGGCCCTGGACGGCTGCGAACGGACGGTCGAGCGAGGGCAGGCGCTGGTCCAGAAGCTGCTGGCGTTCGCACGGCGCCAGCCGCTCCAATACGAGGTGTTCGACGCCAACGCGCGGCTGGAGGCGTTGCGCGAATTGCTGCACCAGAGCGCGCCGCTGGTGGCGCTGAAGATCGTGACCGCGCCGGATTTGTGGCCGGTGGAATCGGATGCCGGACAGCTCGACCTCGCGATCCTGAACCTTGTCGTGAACGCGCGCGATTCGATCACGCATGTCGAAGGCGTGGTCACGGTGGAGACCTCGAATGTCATATTGAATGGTGCGGCGGGCGAACTCGACGGCCCGTTCGTGGCCGTCAAGGTCACCGACAATGGCGCCGGGATCCCTCCCGAGGCCTTGCAGCGCGTGTGGGAGCCGTTCTTCACCACGAAGCCGGCCGGCAAGGGCACCGGGCTGGGCCTGTCGATGGTGTACGGGTTCGCGCGCCAGTCGGGCGGCGGCGTGTCGATCGAGAGCGAAGTTGGGCGCGGCACGACGGTCACGATTTACCTTCCCAAGGGGATGCCGGTCCAGGCCTACGGCGACCAGGCGGCAACGGGCCGCACCGTATCGGCCGCCTAGCGCTGCGCGAGCCCTGGCCTACGCGCGGCGGCACATTTGGCCTAAAATGAACGAAAAGGCCGAGAGGAACGCCGACCCATGCCCAATGAGATGAGCTCGACCGCCAGGGCCGTGCCCGACGCTCCGGTCGCCCCGGCCGTGGCGCCTGTCACGGGCGGAGCCATGCTGCAGGGCCTGCCCAGCGCCGGCCCGCGCAAGCTCCGGCGCATCCTGTCGCTCGACGATTTCGAGGTCGCCGCCAGGCGGCATCTCCCGCGGCCGATCTTCGGCTTCGTCGCCGGGGCGGCGGAGACGAACGCAACGTGGCGCGACAACCGCGCGGCCTTCCAGGACTACGGCTTCGTGCCGCGCGGCCTCGTCGATACGTCCAAGCGCGGCCAGGCGACCGAGTTGTTCGGCCAGCGTTACGCGGCACCGTTCGGCATCCCGCCGATGGGCATCGCTGCGATCGCGGCATATCGTGCAGACCTCGTTCTTGCGCGGGCCGCCGCGCGCTGCAACATCCCGTTCATCCTCAGCGGATCGTCGCTGATCCGGCTCGAGGACGTGATCCGCGAAAATCCGGACTCCTGGTTCCAGGCCTATCTGCCGGGCGAGGATGCGCGCATCCTGGGCCTCGTGGACCGGGTGGCCGCGGCCGGATTCAAGACCCTGGTCGTGACCATCGACGTGCCGGTGTCGGCCAACCGCGAGAACAACATCCGCAACGGCTTCACCACGCCACTCAAGCCCAGCCTGCGCCTGGCCTGGGACGGCCTCATCCGTCCAGACTGGCTGATCAATACGTGGTTCCGCACGCTGGTGCGGCACGGCATGCCGTATTTCGAGAACTCCTACGCGACCCGCGGCGCGCCGATCCTGTCGCGCGCCGTGGCGCGCGATTTCGGCATGCGCGACCACCTGAACTGGCGCCATCTCGAGCTGATCCGCAAGCGCTGGCAGGGAAAGCTGGCGCTCAAAGGGGTGATGAACAAGGAGGACGCACGCATCGCGCGCGACAGCGGAGTGGACGGCGTGCTCGTCTCCAACCACGGCGGCCGGCAGCTCGACGGCACGGTATCCCCCTTGCGCGTCCTGCCGGAGATCGCCGATTTGGCCGGGCCCATGACCGTGATGTTCGACAGCGGCGTGCGCCGCGGCACCGACGTGCTGAAGGCGCTGGCGCTCGGCGCCCGCTTCGTGTTCGTCGGCCGGCCGTTCCTGTTCGCGGCTTCGATCGCCGGGCAGGCCGGCGTCGAGCACGCCGCGGGCATCCTGTCGCAGGAGATCAACCGCGACATGGCGCTGCTGGGCATCAACGCGCTGGGCGAGTTGAAGCGCGAGCTGCTGATGCCGCTCGGCAGTACGTGATCTCCACGCACAGGGCCCGCATCGCGCCGTTAAGCCTTTGTCAACGTTCTATTAACAACCACTCCATATATTTAGAGTCTGCTGCATAAGCGGCGTTTGGCTCACGTCCCGTTAGTGGACGGATCGGCGACACCACGAAGACTGCGGCTTACTCGTCCGCAGAGTCGCCAACGAGCGTCCTGTCACGCAGAGGTCCGTGCGATGCCGCCGCGCCCCATCGGCGCGGCGCGCCGTCTGCGGGCTCTCGTGGGTTCCACTGCGGCACAGGCGCTTTTTGATCCGATCTCGGGGACGCGAATTGATGGGTCACATGACGTCCGCCACCATCCGCAGCCGCCCCGGTTTGATCGCGTTCGCAGCGCTCGCGATTTTCGCTCTCGCCCTGGGCTTCGGTGCGCATCTGCTGATCGAATACCGGGCTTATCTGACGAACGGCAGCGATCTGAACGCGCGGCTCGCGCTTGCGCTCGACGAGCATACGCGTTCCGTATTCGACGCGGTCGACCATGCGCTCGTGACCACGGGGGAGCGCCTGGCCGAGGCGCCGCGCGCTGGCGGCACGGGGCCGGACGGTGGCGAGATTTCGTCGCGGGCCATCGACACGTATCACGTGAGAAGTCTGGGATTGATCGATCCGACCGGCCGGATGACCTATTCCACCTTCGCGACCGGACCGGTAGGGGTCGATCTAAGCGATCGCGATTATTTCGACGCGCATCGGAAAAACTCGCAAGCAGGTCTTTTCATCGGCATGCCGATCGTCGGCCGGGCATCCGGCGAGTGGCTCATCCCGGCGAGCCGGCGTCTCGTGGCGGCGGACGGCAGCTTTGCCGGCGTCATAGTGGCGACGCTCCCGTTGAACACATTCCACGACTTCTTCCGATCGCTTCAGGTCGGCGAGAATGCGGTGGTCGGCGTCGTTCGAATCGACGGGCCGATCCTCATGCGGCAGCCAAAGGGCGGTGCCATCGGAGCGTCGCTGGCGAAAGGTCCGCTTCTGACGCATTACCTGCCGCAGACCCCCGTCGGAACGTACCGGACCAGCACGATCATCGATGGGATCGATCGCATCGTCTCCTATCGGGCGATCCCAAGCCTCGGCTTGGTCGTCTACGTCTCGCGCGCCGTCGATGACGTGCTCGCCCCGTGGAAGCGCGATCTCCGCGTTCTAGGCGCGATCTTTCTCGCCTGCGCCGCCATCATCGCCGCTTTCGCCGCCTATCTGGTGGGGCAGGAGGCCCGGCGCGAGGCGGCGGAGGCGGCCGTCAAGACCAGCGAGCGCCGGTTCCGCGCGCTCATCGAGCAGTCCAACGACATGATCACCGTCGTCGACCCGCAGGGCATGGTGACCTATCGCAGTCCTTCTTCTATCGAGGTGCTCGGAGTTCCTCCGGAGGAGGTCGTCGGGCGTCCGTTGTCGGAGCGCATACATCCCGAGGACAAGGCCGGGCTCGCCGATGCGCTGCGCGGCGTTGCCGCCGGGCCGGGGCGCCGTGCGAGCGGGTGCGCGCGGGTACGGCACGTGGACGGCACGTGGCGCGACATCGGGTGGACGGCCCGCAATGCGTTCGACGTCCCGGGTGTCGGGGGCATCGTGATCAACTCGCGCGACATCACCGCGCGCAAGCAGATCGAGGCCGCCTTGGAGCGGGCGAAGGCCGCCGCCGAGGCCGGGAGCCAGGCAAAATCGGCGTTCCTTGCGAACATGAGTCACGAGCTGCGGACGCCGCTCAATGCCGTGATCGGGTTTTCCGAGATCATCCGCGGCGAGGTCCTGGGGCCTGTCGGCACCGCGCGCTATCGCGAGTATGCCGCCGACATCAACGGCGCGGGCCGCCATCTGCTGGAGATCGTGAACGACATTCTCGATTTGTCGAAGCTCGATGCGGCCAAGCTTCAACTCCGCGAGCAGTCGTGCATCGTGGCTGATCTGGTCGCCTCAACCGTAAACATCCTGCGCGGCGAGGCCGGCAAGAAAAATCTGTTCCTGAGCATCGACGTTCCGGTCAGCCTTCCGGACCTGTGGGCGGATCCCCTGCGGATACGCCAGATCCTGACCAATCTCCTGTCGAATGCCATCAAGTTCACGCCAGCGGGCGGGCGGGTGTCGCTGAGCGCAGGCGTCGAGGAATCCGGCGAGCTGGCGCTTGTGGTTCATGACACCGGAATCGGCATGACCCCGGGGCAAATCGAAACCGCGGTGCAACCGTTCGGGCAGGCGAATCTCACCTTCAGCCGCGGCCAGCAGGGCACCGGGCTGGGACTGCCGCTGGCCAAGCGTCTGGTCGAGCTGCACGGGGGAAGACTCGAGATCGTCAGTACGCCGGATGTCGGCACCCGGATGACGGTGCATTTGCCGCGACAGCGGCTGCGGCGCAGCGATATCGGTGCAGTGACGGCGCCGGCCGAAGCATCGGCCTGACCCGCACCACGCGATGAAACGCCCCCCTTACTGGGCCCAAGCTAAGCCGCCAGCGCCTGCTCGACCTCGTGCACCAGCTCGGTCTCGGTGATCGGCTTGCGCAGGATCTTGGCGACCGCTTCGTTTGCGGGCACGTCGTACGACGTGACGTAGAGCAACTTCAGGTCGAGCCGGCGCATGCGTGCCATGCGCGCCAGGGCAAAGCCGTTGATGCCCTTGGGCATCACGATGTCGGTCAGCATCAGGTCGAGACGCTCGGGCCCGGCGAGGATGTCGAGCGCCTTCTGATAATCGCCGGCGATCCTCACGTCATAGCCGGCCTCGCGCAGCGCCTTCTCGGCCGTGTAGCGGAACCCGTCCTCGTCATCGACGAGCAGGATCCGTCCTTTCTCAGATGTCGGCCCGTTGTTCGCCATGGCACGCTCCCCAAGTCCTGCCTGGATCAGTAAAACGATTCGTGTTTTCGATATCGTGTTGGTTAAATAATCCAGGCGTGTACGCGAAACAACCGATCGCGCGGCCGGCAGCTCGGAATAACTCAAAAAGACCGCTTTGGGCGTCATCTACCTGACGCAATCTCCGTGACCGTCCATGCGAGAGTGACCCGCGTGGCGGGCCGCTCGCGCTTGGAAAAGAAAATGAGGGAAAAAGATGACCAAGACCGACAGCATCATCCCGCAGATCCTGGACAAATACAGCACCCAGGTGATGAAGGACTGGGCTGCGCAGATATCGGCGGTCACGATTGCGGTCGGCGACGATCTCAACGAAGTCGGCGCGCGGTTCTTCACGGCACTGCGGCAAGGCATCGCCTCGGGGCAGTTCGATGACATCAGCGGCCCAGCCTGGGCCCCGGCGCGCGGAATCCTCGAAGAGCTCTCGCGCGAGCGTGCGATCAAGGGCGCCACGCCGGCGCAGACCGCGACGTTCGTGTTCTCGCTGAAATCTCCGCTGTTCTCCCTGCTCGGGCGCGAAATCAAGGACGCGCCGACGCTTGCGCGCGAGATTTGGACGGCAACCCTGCTGCTCGACAAGCTCGGCCTCTACACGACCGAGGTGTTCCAGAAGAACCGCGAAGAGGTGATCGCGCGCCAGCAGGAGGAGATGCTGGAGCTGTCGACCCCCGTGGTGAAGCTGTGGGACGGCATCCTGGCCCTGCCGCTGATCGGCACCTTGGACAGCGCCCGCACCCAGGTCGTGATGGAGAGCCTTTTGCAGCAGATCGTCACCTCGGGCGCCGAGACCGCGATCATCGACATCACCGGCGTGCCGACAGTCGACACGCTCGTGGCGCAGCACCTGCTGAAGACCGTGTCCGCTGCGCGTCTGATGGGGGCCGACTGCATCATCAGCGGTATCAGGCCGCAGATCGCGCAAACCATCGTGCATCTCGGCGTCGAGCTCAACGTCATGACCAAGGCCACGATGGCGGATGCCTTCGCGCTGGCCTTGCGGCGGATCGGCAAGACGGTCAGGGACCGCGAGCAGTCGAACGGCGAAAAGAAAAAGCCGCAGGACGCGGCAGCGGCGGAAGAGGCTTAAACCGCCATGGACCAGATCCCGATCCTGAAGATCGGCGACACGCTCCTGGTCAGCATCCAGGTCGACATGCACGACCGGCTGGCGTTGGCGCTGCAGGACGACCTGACAGCGAAGATCGTGGAGACCCGCGCCCGCGGCGTGATGATCGACATCTCCTCTCTTGAGATCGTCGACTCCTTCATCGGCCGCATGTTGAACAACATCGCGGCGATGTCGCGCATTCTCGACGCGGTCACGGTGGTCGTCGGCATGCGGCCGGCGGTCGCCATCACCCTGGTCGAGCTCGGCCTGTCCCTGACCGGCGTGAAGACCGCGCTCAACGTCGACAAGGGGCTCGCCCTGATTCGCCAGATGATCGATGGCGAGGAGGGGTCGCTTGATCGTCGAGGCGAGTGACACAATATCGGTCAGTACGTCCGAGGACGTGGTCAAGGTCCGGCAGAAGGTTCGGGCGCAAGCCGTGGCCCTTGGGTTCAGCCTCGTCGATCAGACGAAGATCGTCACGGCTGCGAGCGAGATCGGCCGCAACACGATCTTGCATGGCGGCGGCGGCAGGATGGACATGGATACCGTACGGCAGGGCGGGCGCGTGGGGCTCAGGCTGGTCTTTACCGACAAGGGGCCCGGAATCCCCGATATCGCGCGGGCCATGACGGACGGCTACACCACCAGAGGCGGCCTGGGCCTCGGCCTCAGCGGCTCCAAGCGCCTGTCCAACGAGTTCGACATCAAGTCGACCCCCGGCGAAGGCACCACCGTCACCCTGATCCGCTGGAAGTGAGGCGGCGCCGGCATGCTCATCGAGGTCGCGGATTCCAGCCAGGTTTCGGTGGCGCGCCGCGCCGCCGCGGACGCGGCAGAGGCGCGCGGGTTCGACGAGAAGAGCACCGGCCGGGTCGCCCTGGTCGCAACCGAGCTTGCCACCAATCTCATCAAGCATGCTTCGCGCGGCGAGATCGTCATCGGCACCTACGCCGACGCCTCGGGCAGCGGTATCGAGCTCCTCGCTCTGGACAAGGGCGAAGGGATCGCCGATCTCGGGCGCGCGTTCGAAGACGGGGTGTCGACCGCCGGCAGCCCGGGCAATGGCCTCGGCGCGATCCGCCGCCAGGCTGATCAGCTCAACGTGTTCACTCGCCCCAACCTCGGCACCGCGATCGCCGCGCGCATCGGCAATGGCCGTCATTCCAAGATCGACGGCACTCCCGTTCTCGGCGCGATCGCCATGCCGTTGCATGGAGAGCGCGTCAGCGGCGACGGCTGGGCGTTCGCGAGGTCGACCAAAGGCGCGACCCTGATGGTCGCCGACGGCTCCGGTCATGGTCCGGCGGCAGGCGCGGCCACCCAGGCGGCGCTGCGGACGTTCGAGAATTGCGCCGACGAGGACTGCACGGAGATCCTGGCCCGGATGCACCGGGAGCTCGCCCCGACGCGAGGGGCCGCCATCGCCATTGCCCGCGTGAATGGGGAGGCGCGGGTGGTCCGGTTCGCGGGCGTGGGCAATATCGCGGGCGCGATCGTGGCGCCCGCCGGCAGCGTCCGGCGGATGGTGTCGCACAACGGCACGGTGGGACACGTGGCCCTGCGCATCCGCGAGTTCAGCTACCCCTGGGCGGACGGATCCGTCGTCATCATGCACTCGGACGGGCTGTCCGCGAAGTGGGATTTCACGGCCTACCCGGGCCTCGCGGCGAGCCATCCCAGCCTGATCGCCGGAATCCTATTCCGCGACTTCCGGCGCAAGAACGACGACGCGACCGTCGTAGCCCTGAGGGTCTGACCGGTGGACGCACGGCTCCTCACCGTGGCCATCGAGCGCGAGACGGACATCATCGCCGCCCGCCAGCGCACGCGCCAGATCGCGGCACTTCTGGGGTTCGATGCGCAGGATCAGACGCGTATCACGACCGCCGTGTCGGAGATCGTGCGCAACGCGCTCGATTACGGCGGCGGCGGCCGCATCGAATACAAGATCACGGGCCGGGATCCGCAGTGCCTCGAAATCGTGGTCCAGGATTCCGGCCCGGGCATGGCCGACCCGGAAGCGGTCCTGTCCGGGCGCCACCGCTCGACGACCGGCATGGGCGTCGGAATCCTTGGCGCCCGGCGGCTGATGGACGAGTTCGAGCTGCAGAGCCACCGCGGCCAGGGCACGACGGTGCGAATGGTGAAATGCCTGCCGAAGCGGGCGCCCGCGATCTACAAGGACCAGCTGAAGCCGATCATGCAGGCGCTGGCGACGGCGGAGAGCGGCGACCCCGTGGCCGAGATCCGCAACCAGAACCGCGAGATGATGCTGCAGCTGCAGGAGCTTCAGGCGCGTCAGCAGGAGCTCGCGCAGCTGAACGACGAGCTGCAGGACACGAACCGCGGGGTCGTGGCCCTCTACGCCGAGCTCGAGGAGCGCGCCGACCATCTGCGCCGCGCCGACCAGCTCAAGTCGCGGTTTCTCTCGAACATGAGCCACGAGTTCCGCACGCCGTTGAACTCGATCCTGTCGCTGTCCCGTCTCCTGCTCGGCCGCACCGACGGGGAGCTGACGCCCGAGCAGGAAAAGCAGGTGCTGTTCGTGCGCAAGGCGGCGGAGAGCCTGGCGGAGCTGGTCGACAACCTCCTCGACATCGCGCGCGTCGAGGCGGGCAAGGTCGTCGTGACGTCGAAGGAATTCGAGGCCGGCGAGCTGTTCAGCACCTTGCGCGGCATGCTGCGTCCGCTCCTGGTCGGCAACGCCCTCAACCTCGTGTTCGACGACCCCGACGATATCCCGACCCTCTTCACCGACGAGGGCAAGGTCTCGCAGATCCTGCGCAACTTCATCTCCAACGCGATCAAGTTCACCGAGCGCGGCGAGGTCCGCGTGTGGGCAGTCTACGACCGCGAGACCGACACGGTGACCTGGAACGTCCGCGACACGGGCGTCGGGATCGCCGCGGCCGACCTCGACCGGATCTGGCAGGAATTCACGCAGGTCGCGAACCGGCTCCAGGGACGGGTGAAGGGCACGGGGCTCGGCCTGCCGCTGTCCAAGCGCCTCGCCGAGCTTTTGGGCGGCGAGGCCGGGGTCGAGAGCGTCGTGGGCCAGGGCTCGCTGTTCTGGGTCAGGATTCCGCGCCGTTACTGCGAGCTGGCCGGCGCGCCGGACGAGGGCTCGTGGACGGTCGAGCCGGGCCGGTTGCCGGTGCTGATCCTCGAAGACGATCCCGCCGACGCGTTCAGCCTCGAGCGCTCGCTGGCGTACTCGCGTTATCAGCCGATTTCCGTCCGCAGCGTCGCCGAGGCAAAACGCGCGTTGGAGCGGATCACGCCGGCCGCCTTCGTCCTCGATATCGTGCTCCAGGGCGAGGAATGCTGGCGCTTCTTGATCGACGCGAAGCACGATGAGCGGACGCAGGACGTTCCGGCGGTCCTCGTCTCGAGTACCGCCGATGAGCAGAAGGCGCGCAGCTTCGGCGCCGACGAATTCATGGTCAAGCCAGTCGACCCGGCGGGCCTCGTGCGGTGGCTCGATGAGATGACCGGCGCCCGTGGCATGACCAAGGTGCTGCTGGTCGACGACGAGGAGGTCTCGCGCTACGTGGTCCGCCAGCTGCTGCCGCGCGGCGCCTACGAGCTTCGCGAGGCCGCCAACGCGATCGACGGGCTCGAGCAGGCGAAGGCGGACCCACCCGACGTCATCCTCCTCGACCTGAACATGGACATGGTCGACGGCTTCGAGTTCCTCGACCGCCTGCACAACGGGGAAGGGGCGGGAGCGCCGCCGGCCATCATCCTGACCTCGCTGGTACTCGACGAGGCGCAGAAGGAACGGGTCGCGCACGCATCCGGCATCTTGTCGAAGTTCGACCTGACGGCGGACCGGCTGGTAGGGGCCATCCGCGAGGCGCTGCAGCCGCACCCGCCGCCGGCGCCATGAACACCACCGGTCGCGAAACCGTCCTGGTCGTCGACGACGACGATGGCCAGCGTTACTTCAAGCGCCGGGTGCTCGAGCGCGCCGGCTACCAGGTGGCCGAGGCGGAGCGCGGCGGCCAAGCGCTTGACAGCGTACGGGCGGACACGCCAGGCCTCGTGCTGCTGGATGTGAAGCTGCCCGACATCGGCGGCATCGAAGTCTGCCGGCAGCTCAAGGCGGACGATCCGAGCGTGCTCGTGCTGCAGACATCGGCGGCGTTCACCGGCCCCGACGATCGCGCCGTGGCGCTGGAGGGCGGTGCCGATTCGTATCTTGTCGAGCCGATGGAGCCGGAGGAGCTCGTCGCCACCGTACGTGCCATGTTCCGGCTTCGGCGTGCCGAGCTCGATCTGCGCCGGCAGAACGAGATTCTGGAGCAGAGGGTGGCCGAACGGACGCAAGAGATCGCGGACGTGGGCCAACGTCTGGTCGAGGAAATGCGCCAGCGCGCCGAGACCGAGGAGGCGCTGCGTCACGCCCAGAAGCTCGACGCGCTGGGGCGCCTCACCGGCGGCATCGCCCACGACTTCAACAATCTGCTGACGGTCATCGTCGGCGCCGTCGAACGACTGGAGCGGGGCATCCTCAAATGGGATGCGGGCAGCCGCGACAAGCTGTTGAAGGCCGTGACCCTGGCGCTGAACGCGACGCAGGAATGCAGCCACCTCACGAACCAGATGCTGGCGTTCGGGCGCCGCGATCCCCTGCGGTTCGAAGCCGTGGAGGTGAACGCGGCGATAGACCGCTTCGAGCCGCTGCTGCGTCGTGCCGCCGGAGAGCGCGCGGCACTGCAGCTCCGGCTCGGCGCCGGCGTGTGGCCGTGTTGGCTCGATGCCGGCCAGCTCGAAGCCGCGGTCCTCAACCTGGTGGTCAACGCGCGCGATGCGATGCCCGAGGGAGGCACGATCGAGATCAGGACATCCAACGCCGACATCGGTTCGGCCGCCGCGGCGGGCGTGCAGCACCCGGCCGGTCTGGAACCGGGGCAGTACGTGTGCATCACGGTTGCGGATACGGGGGCGGGCATGGCCCCCGAGATCGTCGCGCGGGCCGTCGAGCCGTTCTTCACCACGAAGGATGTCGGCAAGGGTAGCGGTCTCGGCCTCAGCCAGGTCTACGGCTTCGTCAAGCAGGCGCAGGGCGCGGTCGCGATCGACACCGCCCCCGGCACGGGGACGCGCGTCCACCTGTACCTCGCGCGGACCCACGAGTCTCCCTCTGCCGCCGCAGGTCAGGCGACCGCGGGCGAGGCCA
This sequence comes from Alphaproteobacteria bacterium, assembly GCA_035506575.1. Taxonomy (GTDB): domain Bacteria; phylum Pseudomonadota; class Alphaproteobacteria; order CACIAM-22H2; family CACIAM-22H2; genus DATJPD01. The sequence continues at coordinate 97,845 of DATJPD010000100.1, read as the reverse complement.
GCGGCGGGAGCGAGACGATCCTGGTCGTCGAGGACAACGACCTGGTCCGCGATTCCGCGATCCAGGTCATCGGTGAGCTTGGGTATCGCGTTCTCCACGCCGCGAACGGCCCGCTCGCCCTGACCATCCTGCGCGGTCCCGAGGCGATCGACGTGCTGTTCACCGATGTGGTCATGCCGGAGGGGATCAGCGGGATCGAGCTGGTCCGGCTGGCCCGTGAGCTGCGTCCCGGCCTGAAGGTCCTGGTCACATCAGGGTTTGCGGGCGATGTCGCCGCCGGCGCCGACCCCGCGCCGGACGTGGCCTACCTGCCGAAGCCCTACGCGGTCGCCGATCTGGCCGGCCGCCTGCGCAGCGTCATCGACGGCTGATGGCACCCGGCGCAAGGCGGCTCGTCCGCTCACCGAAGCCCTTGAGTTCGTCCAGCAAAGTCACCTTATAATAGTAAGGTCATGACGCGGGCGATGGCACGCACGGGATTGATTTCGGCGGCCCAGTGCCGGGCGGCGCGGGCGCTGCTCGAGTGGACGCAGAGCGACCTCGCGCGCCACGCCGGCGCGATTCGGATGACCGTGGTGCGCTTCGAACGCGGCTACACGGTCCGCGCCTCCACCCGCCGTCAGTTCCGCGAGGCGTTCGAGCAGGCCGGCCTGCAGTTCATGCCCCCCGATGACGAGGGGGGCGAAGGCGTGGTCCGGTACGTGCAGCCATCCGTCCGTCCGTTCGCCTTCGATCGCGAGTTCTACCTGAGCCAGGCCCAGCTCATCGCCTGGCTGGCGCGAAGACCTGCCAACCGCGACATCCGCATCGGCCTTTTGAGCCTCGCGCGGGAATACCAGGGCAAGGCGCAGTACGCCGCGCCGGCGGGCGCGGTCATCGCCTGAGCGCGCCCGGCAGGCTGCCGGACGGTCGATTTACTTCTGAACATTTTGCGCAAGACGCGCCGGCTGCCTGCTTGCCTCAAGGCGCGCCGTCTGGTGGCATGGGTGCCGGGCAATGGGACGTCATCAGGAGCAACAGGGTATGGCGAAACGCCTGCCGACCCCCGCGACCTTGCGCGCCGAGGCCCACCGTCAGCGAGAACAGGCCCTCAGGATCGCCGACGCGGAAAAGCGCCGGGTGCGGCTCGCCGTGGCCCAGGAATACGACAAGCTGGCAGCGGCCATCGAAGCGGAGCACGGGCTGGGCCGGCTCGGCCACGACCACGCCGCCCTGTGATGGCCCCGCCGCGGGCCGGGCTCAGGCCGCGAAGGGGTTCAGCTTCTTGAAAAACGCCGAGACGCGGTGGCGCGCCAGCTCGCGGTTGACGACGTTCATGTCGGTGACCCAGTTGAGCTGGATGGCGCGGCGCTGGCCGTCGAACTTTTCGTGGCCATGCCAGGAGGTCTCGGAGCGGCGGAAGGCGAGGAGCGTGCCGCCGTACGGGCTCACCTCCTCGGCGTAGTCGTTGAGATCGCTGGGGCCCCGCAGGATGCGCAGCCGGCCGCCGTCGGCCTCCCAGCCGCGGTTGAAGTAGATGAGCACGGTGATGATCTTGGTCGCCGTGTCGGTGTGGATATAGCCGTCGCCGCCGCCGGTGCGGCCGCGCACCGTGATCATGGTCGGCCGGCCGTCGAGGCTGAGGCCGAATTTCCGCTCGATCGCGTGGCGGAACCCGGGGCCTTCGAGCTCGGCCAGGAACGAGGCGAAGCGCCGGCCGTAGCGCAGCTCCGACGGCGGGTAGGAGCCGGTGCGCGCGATCTCGGGATAGTCGGCGACGATCTCCTCGAACGCCGCAGCGCGGACGAAATTCGGCACGACCACGTAGTCGTAGGGTTGCCGGCGCAGCTCGGTGGCGGCCAGCGCGTCGAGATCGAGCGAAGACGTCATGACGGGCGCTTCATACGACGGATGAGTCCTGAAATCAAACCGGAAGCCGGATGCGGGCACGCAGGCCGCCCATCGGCGACGAGTCGAGCTGGATATTGCCGCCGTGGCTGCTCACCACGTCGCGCGCGATGGTGAGGCCCAGGCCGACGCCGCCGGTGTCGGGGTTGCGCGAGGGATCGAGCCGGTAGAACGGCTTGAACACCTCCTCGCGCGCCTGCTCGGGGATGCCGGGGCCGTCATCGTCGATCACCACCTCGACCGCGCGGTTGTGGCGCTCGGCCGCGATCGACACCTGGGCCGCGTGCCGCGTCGCGTTGGCGACGAGGTTGGTCAGGCTGCGCTTGATCGCCTGCGGCCGCAGCGGCAGGACGAGATCGCCCACCGTCGTGAGCGACACGGAATTCCCGTCGCGCCGCGCGTTGGCGGCGATGTCCTCGAGCAGCTTGGAAAGGTCGGTCGATTCCGTCTGCTCCTCGCCCTCGCCGCGCACGAAGGCGAGGTAGCTTTCGACCATCCGCTCCATGTCGCCAACGTCGGTCTTGAGCCCGGCGACCGAGGGGGAATCGCCGAGCATCGCGAGCTCGAGCTTCATGCGGGTGAGCGGCGTCCTGAGATCGTGGCTGACGCCGGCCAGCATTTCGGTCCGTTGCGCGACGAACCGCCGGATGCGCTCGCGCATGATCACGAACGCCGCGGCCGCCCGCCGCACCTCGGCCGCCCCGTAGGGCTTGAACTCCGGCGTGTCGCGGCCCTTGCCGAACTCCTCGGCCGCGGTCGCGAGCTGCTGGATCGGCCGTACCTGGTTGCGCATGAAGACGGACGCGATCGCGAACATGATCAGCGACGAGCCCACCATCCACAGGATGAACACGTAGGAGGTGGTGGTGAACAGCCGGCCGCGCGGCGTGCGCACGTAGAGCACGCCCTCGGGCAGCTGCACGTCGATGAGCACGTCGGCGGGATCGCCCCACACGTTGAGGCGGAAGGGCCGGCGCACGCGCTCGTTCATCGCGTTCACCAGGCGCTGCTCGAGGATGCCGTTGCCGAGTACCGGTCCGTCGTTGCTGAGGATGGCGTTGGGCCGAAGGTTGAAGCGCAGCTCGTTTTCGTTGGCGACGGTCTCGAAGATCCAGTTGCGCGTCGCCGGGTCGGGATAGCGGCCGAGGAGCTGCACCACCATGCCGATCTCGCCCGCGACCGCCGTGGTGAGGCGCCGCGTCACCACGTCCCACACGCGGTCGTAGAAGACGAAGGCGGCGATCCCCTGGACGATGATGAGCGGCATCACCAGGATCAGGATCGCGCGCCCGAACAGCGAGTGCGGCAGGTAGTTCTTGAGCGAGAAAGCCATGAAGCCTCAGCCTGTCCGCAGCACGTAGCCGGCGCCCCGCACCGTCTGCAAGTAGCGCGGCAGGCGCGGATCGGCTTCGATCTTACGCCGCAACCGTGTCACCTGGACGTCGACCGTGCGCTCATTGCCGGAAATGCGCGAGTGTTGCAACAGCTCCTGGCGCGACACCGGCGCATCCGGGCTCGCGGCCAGCACCTTCAGCAGCGACGCCTCGGCCGCCGTCAGCCGGACGGGCTGCTCGGCGCTGCCGTCGGTTGCCTGCAGCAGCTCCTCGCGGCCGAGGTCGAAGCGGAACGGCCCGAAGCGGATCTCGGCCGGCGCCGCCGACGGCGGCGGGGCGCGTCTCAGGATCGCCTTCACCCGCAGCAGGAGCTCGTCGGGCTCGAAGGGCTTGGGCAGGTAATCGTCGGCGCCGCTGGCGAGGCCCGCGATGCGGTCCTGCGCTTCGGCGCGGGCGGTCAGCAGGAGGATGGGCAGCACGCGGCTCTGGCGCAGCCGCCGCGTCAGCGCAACGCCGTCTTCGCCCGGCATCATCACGTCCAGGATCATCAGGTCGAATTCGAGAGAGCCCAGCTTCGCCTCGGCATCGGCGGCATTCGCCGCCGTCGTGACGCGGAACCCGCGCTCGCTGAGGAATTTGCGCAGCAGCTCCCGCAGCCGTGAATCGTCGTCGACGACCAGGATATGGGCGGCGTCGGAGCCTGTCATGGCCGGCAAGGTAGCCCAGCTACGACTTGCCGGAAAGCCGCCCGCCAGGCGTGCGGCGCGGGCTTTGCCTCACGTTTGCTTTATTGGCGGGCGTCCCGGGAGCCGGCTCGGGGGTCCTGAGGGCGGTCAGCACGCGGCGGAAGGCCTCGACGGCGGCGGGTCCGGCCGCCCGGTAGGCGGCGCCCACGCGCTGGCGCTGCGGCTCGGACAGGCGCCGCTCCAGCGCCTGGCCGGATGGGGTCAGATGCAGCCGCCGCTCGCGCCGGTCGGTCGCACCCGGGCGCTGGACGATGTACCCCTCGCGGACCAGCTGCCCCAGCACGCGGGCGAGGCTTTGCTTGGTGATCTTGAGGATGGCCAGGAGCTCGCCCACCGTCATGTCCGGGGTGCGGCCGACGAAATGCACCACCCGGTGATGCGCGCGGCCCATGCCGAGCGGGGCGAGGATGCGGTCCGGGTCCGAGGTGAAATCACGATAGGCGAAGAACAGGAGTTCGATCCCCTCGCGGATCTGCTCCTCGCTCCATGGGGCGCCTGGGTCGGGACGGGCCCGCGGTCTCGGGGTCGCCATGCGGTTCTCGCAATCCTGAAACTATGTCAGTGTTATTGACATAATCGCGCAAAAGTGTTTCCTTTTGCAAGCCCAGGCGGAGATAAAGTTACCGGTCACCGCTTTGGAACTACCCGCCCGCCCGATGCGTAGAGTACCGTGGGGCGGCAGGAGAAGAAGTAACAGCAAGCGTTAACGGCGAGGATGCGCCATGGTCGCCACAAGCCAACCCTATGATGATCGCGACGGCTGGATCTGGATGGACGGGAAGCTCGTCCCCTGGCGCGAGGCGAAGATCCACGTCCTGACGCACGCGCTCCATTACGGCAGCGCCGTGTTCGAGGGCGAGCGCATCTACGGCGGCAAGGTCTTCAAGCTGCGCGAGCACAGCCAGCGCCTGATCGATTCCGGCAAGATCCTCGGCTTCGACGTGCCGATGACGGTCGAGCAGATCGACTCCGCCACCAACGAGGTCGTGGCCGCCAACAAGATGAAGGACGGCTATGTGCGGCCGATCGCCTGGCGCGGCGCCGAGCAGATGGGGGTCGCCGCCCAGCAGACCAAGATCCACGTTGCCATCGCGTCGTGGGACTGGGGCGCTTATTTCGGCACCGAGGCCAAGATGAAGGGTCTCAAGCTGTGCATGGCGAAATACCGGCGGCCCGATCCCGCGACCTCGCCCTGCCTCGCCAAGGCGACCGGTCTCTACATGATCTGCACGCTCGAGAAGCACGCGGCCGAGGCCGCCGGCTACTCGGATGCGCTGATGCTCGACTGGCGCGGCCAGGTGGCCGAGACCACCGGGGCCAACGTGTTCTTCGTCATGGACGGCGAGATCCACACGCCCAAGGCCGATTGCTTCCTCGACGGCATCACCCGGCGCACCGTGATGGGCCTCGCGCGTCAGCGCCAGTACAAGGTCGTCGAGCGCGCGATCATGCCGCAGGAAATGGGCAAGGCAACCGAGGCGTTCCTCACCGGGACGGCCGCCGAGATCACGCCCATCGCCTCCATCGGTGACTACAAGTTCACGCCCGGCACGATCACCAAGAACCTGCTGGCCGACTTCGAGGCGCTGACGCGGGCGTAATTGCGGAGCCTCACCCTCTCCCGTTTCACGGGAGAGGGGCTTAAGCTCGCGTCCGTGGCAACCGACATCTTCACCATCGGCCACTCGAACCATCCGGCCGGGCATTTCCTGTCGCTGCTGGGCCGGCACGGCATCACCGCACTCGCCGACGTGCGCACCACGCCGTACTCGCGCTTCAACCCGCAGTTCCGGCGCGAAAGCCTGGCGGCACATCTGCAGGCGGCCGGAATCGCCTACGTGTTCCTGGGCGAAGAGCTGGGCGGCAAGCGCCAGGGCGTGACGCGGGACGAGATCGCGCGCAGCGACTCCTTCCGGCGCGGCCTTCAGCGCCTGCGCGAAGGGGCGGAGCGCTACCGCGTCGCCTTCATGTGCGCCGAGCGCGAGCCGCTCGACTGTCACCGCACCATCCTGGTCGCGCGCCATCTGAAGTCGTCCGGCCTTGCCATCCGCCACATCCTGGCCGACGGGAGGATCGAGGAGCATGAGTCGGTGGAGCGGCGCCTGGTCGAGCAGACAGGGCAGGCGCCGCCGCCCTTGATGGCGAACGATCCGCGCGCCTGGGCCGAGGCCGTGGAGCGTGCCTACGAACAGCGCGCGCGCGATTGGTTCAAGACACCGTGAGCGGGACTCAAGGGGAGCCGCGACGCTGGCGCGGCGTCGTGAGCCTCTTGCTCGTGACGCTCGTGGTCGCGGTCGCCCTGGCCGCGGGGCTGCTGCCCGACGGGGTGCGGATCGCCGCCGCCGTCATCTTCGTCGCCAGCTACGCGGCCCTCGCCATCGGCCGCATCCCCGGCCTGCGCATCGACCGCGCGGGCATCGCCCTTGCGGGGGCCGGGCTGATGGTGGCCTCGGGCGCCTTGCCGCTCGCCGATGCCTATGCGGCGATCGACCTCGACACGATCACCTTGCTCCTCGGCATGATGATCGTGGTCGCGAGCCTCAGGCTCTCCGGCTTCTTCGCGGTCGCCACGGCCTGGCTGACCGAGCGCGCCCGCCGGCCGTTCCTCCTCCTCTGCGCCGTGGTCGCGATCTCCGGCGTGTTCTCGGCCTTCCTGGTGAACGACGCGATCTGCCTGGTCCTGGCGCCGCTGGTCGTCGAATTGACCGTGGCGACCGGCCGCAAGCCCGTGCCCTACCTGCTGGCGGTGGCCATGGCCTCGAATGTCGGCTCGACCGCGACCGTCACCGGCAATCCGCAAAACATCATGATCGGCAGCTTCTCGCATATTCCCTATGCGAGCTTCGCCGCAGCCTTGGGGCCGGTGGCACTCGCGGGGCTCGTCGTGACCGTCGGCCTCATCGTGCTCCTGCACCGCCACGAGTTCGCGGGAGCCGCGGGGCTGGTCCCCCCGAAGCTCGACATGCGCCCCAACCGCGCCATCCTGGTGCGCACCCTGTTTGCCACATCGATCATGATCGCGCTGTTCTTCGCGGGCGTGGTGCCGGCCAAGGCCGCGATCATCATCGGCGGCCTGTTGCTGCTCACCCGCAGGCTCAAGAGCCGGCGCATCTATGACGAGATCGACTGGTCGCTGCTCCTGATGTTCGCGGGCCTCTTCATCATCGTCGCCGGGGCCGAGCGCACCCTGCTCACGCCCGACGCCGTCGCGGCGATCGGCCGGCTGCACCTGGACGACGTGCCGATGCTGACCCTCGTCACGGCCGTGCTGTCGAACGTGGTCAGCAACGTGCCCGCGGTCTTGATGATGAAGCCGTTCATCGCTCCGCTGGCCGATCACGACCGGGCGTGGCTCGTCGTCGCCATGGCGTCGACCCTCGCGGGCAACCTGACGGTGCTCGGCTCGATCGCCAATTTGATCGTCGTGCAGCGCGCCGCGGCATCAGGGGTCGAGATCGGCCTGTGGGATTACTGCCGGGTCGGCGTGCCGCTGACGGTGATCACGCTTCTGATCGGGGCGGTGTGGCTGGCGCCATAGGCGCAGGTCTCACTCAGTATTCCGCGACGTACACTGCCGCGGCGAAGCGGGCGCCGCGGACCGCATTGGCCGCCGCCGAGTGGTGCACGAGGTCGGGGACCTCGAGATCGCTCGAGCGCGGCAGCAGCCGCGCGTTGGGGATCAGCTTTGCCGCCTGCTCCTGGCCGTGGCGGATCTCGAGCGCGTTCGGCACCTGGCCCTGCACGTTGTAAAGCGTGACCCCGATGGGGGCGATGAACACGAACGGGTTGGGGCGGACGATCAGGGATCTGAGCCGCGCAACGATCTCGGCCACCGCGCGCGCGTAGGTGTCCGCGCGCACGCCGGTCGTCGGCGTCAGGTAGCTGAGCGTATCGTGCTGTCCCTGGTCCCAGATGATGTCGCAGGCATCGAAGCCCGCCGCGCCATTCCGGCTCGCGCGCAGGTCGTCCTCGATACGCCGCAACAGGGCGCCGTCGGGATCGAGGAAAAACCCGGGCTGCGGCCCCTGCTCGCCCCAGGCCTTGTAGGCCTCTGGGGTCAAGGCCCGGCCGCCGAACGTCGCGAACTGGATCGCGTGCGGCACGCCGGGAGTCATCAGGGACAGGAGCTGCAGAAACGTATTGGCGCCGCTGCCGGTCGGCACGGCCCACGATGTGGCGCCCGGCGTCCACATGCGCGAGGTGGGCGGGGGCGGAGGCGTGCGGTTGTCGGCGCTCGCGTACATGTGCTCGCCGAGCGACTGGCCGGCCCAGAGATGGATGTCGCCCGCGATGACTGGCGCGGCCGCCACCGCCTGGTCCGCCGGTGCGGCGTGGTCGCGCACCGCCGCGACAAAAGGCCCGCCGGTCGGGATCGGCAGCGTGATTTCGGCGGTTCCGGACGGCGGCAGTCGCGACCCGGCCAGCCCCGCGGCTGGCTGCCAGTCGCTGAGCGGTGCCGCCTCGCCCTCGGCCGTGCGCCATGACACGTCGATCACCGTCCCGGCCGGTCCGGTCACGGTCAAGGTCACCGGCGTCAGGTCGGAGTACCGGCTGCGCTGCAGGAACGCGAGCTGCGGGGGTGCTGAGACCGTGAGCACGAGGCGAAGTGTTAAGCGCGATTGCGCCGATTGTCGACTGGGACGACCCGGCGGCGCCGGCCCGCGGGCGAACCCGTGCGCGCGGCGCCGCCACCCGCGTCGGCGCGGAGGTCAGGCGAGCTCGAAGCGGTCGAGGTTCATGACCTTGGCCCATGCCGCCACGAAGTCGTTCGCGAACTTCTCCTTGGCATCGGCCGAAGCATAGACCTCCGCCACCGCCCGCAGCTGCGAGTGCGAGCCGAAGATCAGGTCGGCGCGCGTGGCGGTCCATTTGACCTTGCCCGTCTTGCGGTCGCGGCCTTCGTACACGCCGCGGGCGCCGGCGGCCGGCCGCCACTCGGTCTTCATGTCGAGCAGGTTGACGAAGAAGTCGTTCGTCAGGGTCTCCGGCCGCTGCGTGAAGACGCCGTGTGGCGACTTCCCGGCATTGGCCCCCAGCACCCGCAGCCCGCCGACGAGCACCGTCATCTCGGGTGCGGTCAGGGTCAAGAGCTGCGCGCGGTCGACCAGAAGCTCCTCCGGCGACAGGCGCTGCGTGCCGCGGACATAGTTGCGGAACCCGTCCGCCGTCGGCTCGAGCGGGGCGAAGGACTCGACGTCCGTCTCTTCCTGCGAGGCATCCATGCGTCCCGGCGTGAAGGGGACCTTCACGTCATGCCCGGCGGCCTTCGCGGCCTTCTCGATCGCAGCACCGCCTGCGAGCACGATCAGGTCGGCGAGAGAAACGCGCTTCTTGCCCTTCTGCGCCGCGTTGAACTTCGTCTGGATGGACTCGAGCGTCGTCAGCACCTCGCGCAGCTGGGCGGGCTGGTTGACCTCCCAGCCCTTTTGCGGCGCCAGGCGGATGCGGGCGCCGTTCGCACCGCCGCGCTTGTCCGAGCCCCGGAACGTCGCCGCTGACGCCCACGCGACCGAGACCAGCTGCGAGACGGACAGGCCCGAGCGCAGGATCTTCGTCTTCAGGAACGCGATGTCCTGGGCGCCGATCAGCGGATGGTTCACCGCCGGGATCGGGTCCTGCCAGGGCAGATGCTCCTTGGGAACGAGCGGCCCGAGATAACGCACGACCGGGCCCATGTCGCGGTGCGTAAGCTTGAACCACGCGCGCGCGAACGCCTCGGCGAACTGATCCGGATGCTCGAGGAACCGGCGCGAGATCTTCTCGTAGGCCGGATCGAAGCGCAGCGCGAGGTCCGTGGTCAGCATCGTCGGCACGCGCTTCTTCGTCTTGTCATAGGCGTCCGGGATCGTGGCCGCGGCCCCCTTGGCCGTCCATTGATGCGCGCCGGCCGGGCTCTTCGTCAACTCCCACTCGTGGGCGAAGAGGTTCTGGAAGAAGCCATTGCCCCATTTCGTCGGCGTCGCCGTCCAGGTGACCTCGAGACCGCTGGTGATCGCATCGCTGCCCTTGCCCGTGCCGAACTTGCTTTTCCAGCCGAGGCCCTGCTCTTCGATGGCCGCACCTTCCGGCTCGGCACCGACCAGGGACGCATCGCCCGCGCCGTGGGTCTTGCCGAAGGTGTGACCACCCGCGATCAGCGCCACGGTCTCTTCGTCGTTCATCGCCATCCGGGCGAAGGTCTCGCGGATGTCGCGGGCGGCCGCGAGCGGATCGGGCTTGCCGTTCGGCCCTTCCGGATTGACGTAGATCAGGCCCATCTGCACGGCCCCGAGCGGGCTCTGCAGGTCGCGCTCGCCGCTGTAGCGCTCGTCGGCCAGCCACTTGCCCTCGGGACCCCAGTAGATGTCCGCCTCGGGCTCCCAGGTGTCGGCGCGCCCGCCGCCGAAGCCGAAGGTCTTGAAGCCCATCGATTCGAGCGCCACGTTGCTGGCGAGAATCATGAGGTCGGCCCAGGAGATCTTGCGGCCGTATTTCTGCTTGATCGGCCACAGGAGCCGGCGCGCCTTGTCGAGGTTGGCATTGTCCGGCCAGCTGTTCAGCGGTGCGAAGCGCTGCTGCCCGCCGCCGGCACCGCCGCGGCCGTCGCCGATGCGGTACGTGCCGGCACTGTGCCAGGCCATGCGGATGAACAGCGGGCCGTAATGGCCGTAATCGGCCGGCCACCAGTCCTGCGAGTCGGTCATGAGCGCGCGCAGGTCCTTGATCACCGCCTTCAGGTCGAGGCTCTTGAACTCCCGGGCGTAGTCGAACGCCCCGCCCATCGGGTCGGACTTGGAGGAGTGCTGGTGCAGGACCTGCAGGTTCAGCTGCTGCGGCCACCAGTCGCGGTTCGAGGGCGTCCGCCCCCCGCCCGAGAACGGGCACTTGCTGTCGTCGGCCATGTGGAAAACCTCCTCCTGATGCGGATGTGCAGGACGCGGTCACTCTAGCGGGCGGTTTTGAATCGCTCTAATTGATAATCAAGTTGAGATTGATCGTTTTTATTGATGGCTAGCAAAACCGCCCAGAGAGGCCTCTCAGCACTCGCGCCCAGGTTATATTATTTTGAGGGGTCAAGGTGCCGCGCCGCGCCGGCGTTTGCGCGCGGTGCTCGCAAAAATGCCGCATTCGCCGGTCAGGCTGCGCGCGAACTGGGCGAGGGGACGCCGATGCGGCTGCCGGTCGCGGGCTGCGCGGGAACGATCGGGCTTATGTTGTGCGCTTGCGCGGCCGCGCCGCCGCCCGCCCCTCGTCCGTTGAGCGTCGAGCACGGCCTCGGCAGCGAGCGCGGCAACTACGCCGCGCGGACGGACGGCGAGATGCGCGGCCCTTCCGGCGAGCGCTGCGTCGTCTTCAACTGGGATCGCCCGCTCTCGAACGGCCTGGTCGTCCGCCTGCGGTCCGCGTCGTGCGAGTCCAAGGAGCATCCCGGCCGCATGGTCGCGAGCGAGCTCTCGCGCACGATCATCCCGATGGCGGAGAGCAACCTCGCGGGCGACGCGGACGACGCCGGCCGCTAGCCACAGGCGCCTCGCCCGCCGCCGCGCCATCGGTCACGGCTGCGGTTTGACGCAGTCGAGCAGGGCCACGAGCGCCGGGTTGCCGAGGCTGGCCTCGCGCCAGACCAAGGTCACGTCGGTGTCCTCGCGGCCCCAGTCCATCGGGAACAGCACCAGGTCGAGCACCTCCCGCACCGCGAGTGCGGCCGAGCGCGGCGCCACGGCGAGCAGGCTGCCCTCGGCCACCAGGTGCAGGTTGGCGTGGAAGCTCATCGACGTGACGGCGGCGCGCGGGCCGTTGAGCCCGGCGCGCAGGAACGCCTGCTCGATCGCGAGGCGCGTGTAGGAGCCCTCGGGCGGAAGCACCCAGTCGTAGTCGCGGAGCACGGCGAGCGCCGGCTTGCGCCGGCGCGCCACCGGATGACCGCGGCCGCAGACCAGGACCAGCGATTCGTGGCCGATCGTCCGGTGGGCGACGCCGTCGGGCAGCCGCTGGTGCTCGCTGAGCGCGGGCAGCCGGCAGGCGATCGCATCGAACTCGCCCGCCTCGAGCTGCCGCCACAGATTCGGCACCGTGTCTTCGGTCAGGCGCACATGCACCTGCGGCAGCCGCCGGCGCAGCCGTGCCAGCGCGTCGGGCAGCGGCCGCACGAGCGTCAGCGGCAGCGCCCCGATGCGCAGCTCCAGCGTACCCGGGTCGGACGCCGCCGCCAGGGCGGCCTCCAGCTCGTGGCGGGCGACGCGCAGGTGCATGAGGGCCGCCGCACCGGCGGGCAGGAGCGACACGCCGCGCTGGCCGCGCCGCCCGCGCGCCACCAGCCGCGCGCCGAACGCTTTCTCGAGCGACTGCAGCGCCTGCGTGACGGCCGATTGCGTCACGTGCAGGCGCGCCGCCGCCCCGGTCAGCGAGCCGAGCTCGTCCAGGTGCTCGAGCAGCATGAGGTCGCGCAGCCGGAGCTGCGCGAAGCGGGCGGGAAGGGAGGCGGCCATGATTTAGGCGTTCTAATGACTCGTTCAGAGTATTTCAGTCCTACTTATCTCCCGGCCGTCCTACACTTGCCAGATAAAGAAATTCCAAGGGGGAGGACACATGCCGACGCGCCGTCAGTTCAATCTGGGCGCCCTCAGCCTCGGGGCCGCTTGTCTCGGGCTGCCGCTCCGGGCCTTCGGACAGGGCAGCGACTATCCCAGCCGTCCCATCCGGCTCATCGTGCCGTATGCGGCCGGCGGCGGGCCCGACGTGCTCACGCGCAAGATGGCGCCCAGGCTCGCCGAGGCACTCGGCAAGAGCAACGTCGTGGTCGACAACGTCGTCGGCGCGGGCGGCATCGTCGCGGCCCAGCTCGTGGCGCGCAAGCCGCCGGACGGCTACACCCTTCTTCTGGGCGCCTCCACGCACATCGTGCAGAGAGCCATGGACCCGGGCGTGGGTTTCGATCCGATGAAGGACTTCGCGCACGTCACGCGCACCGCCTTCAGCCCCTCGATCCTCGTGGTGAAGGCCGACTCCCCCTACAAGACCGCCGAAGACCTTGTGGCCGCCGCGAAGCGGGAGCCCGGGAAGCTCAACTATGCCTCGGGTGGCGTGGGCAGTGCCGCGCATCTATGCGCCGCGGCGATGGTGTTGCGGGCGAAGATCGACGTGGTCCACGTGCCGTACAAGGGCTCGGTCGAGATCGTGCCCTCGATCATCTCCGGCGCCACGCAGTTCGCGTTCCCGATCGCCTCCACGGCGATCCCGCAGATCCAGGCCGGCACGGTGCGGCCGCTGGCCGTGTCGAGCGCCAGGCGCATGCCGTCCCTCCCGGACGTCCCCACGCTCGCCGAGGTGTTCAAGACCCGGGACCTGGAGCTCGACTCCTGGTTCGGCCTTTGGGCCCCGGCCGGCACGCCGGCGAAGATCGTGGACGCCCTTTTCCGCGCGACGGTCGACACCTATGCCGACGTGACCTTGCGCGCCGACAGCGAGACTCTGGGCGCCTTTGTGGCGCTCAGCGAGTCTCCGTCCGACTTCACGCGGTTCATGGAGGCCGAGACGGTGAAGCTCGGGAACATCGTCAAGGGCGCCGGCCTGGTCGGGTACAAGTGACGGCGGCTCCCGCATTCCACCCGCCGCCGCAGGCCCTGCGCGGCGTGCGCGTGCTCGACTTCAGCCATGTGATCGCAGGTCCCTTCGCCACCTTCTACCTCGCGCAGATGGGGGCCGAGGTCACGAAGGTGGAAAAGCCCGGCGGCGGCGACGTGATGCGGCGCACCGCCTCCGGCGCCCGCGCCTTCACGGCGCTCAATGCCGGCAAGCGGATGCGCGAGATCGACATCGCCTCTGCCGCCGGCCGCGCGGAGGTGCTGGCCCTCGCGCGCGCGGCCGACGTGATGGTGGACAATTATCGCCCGGGCGTTCTGGCGCGGCACGGCCTCGCCTACGACGACGTCAAGTCCGTCAACCCGCGGATCGTCTACTGCGCGATTTCGGGCTACGGCTACGCCGATCCCGAGCGGACGCCGCACGGCGCCTACGATCACGTGATCCAGGCGTTGACCGGCATGACCATGCTGGCCGGCTGCGACGGCGATCCGCCGGTCAAGACCGGGTTTCCGGTCATCGACGCCGCCACCGGCATCATCGGGGCGCTGGCGATCGTGACCGCACTCCGGGAGCGCGACCGTACGGGCGCCGGCTCCTTCCTCGACGTGAGCATGTGGGCCAGCGCCTTGCAGCTGATGTATCCCTTCGCCTGCGAGACCCTGGCCTCCGGCCAGGAGATCGCGCGCGTCGGCAACAAGGGATATTCGGGCAGCCCCGCGGCCGACATCTTTGCCTGCCGCGGCGGCTGGCTCGCGATCGGCGCGAACACGCCGGCGCACATCGCCCGGCTGATGGAGGTGCTGGGCGTGGCCCCGGCGGAATTCGCACCCCTTTTGGACCAGGAATCCGATCGTTCCCCGGCCTTTGCCCGCGCGCGCGACCCGCAGGCGTTCCGCGAGCTGCTGACGGCGCAGCTGGCCGCGCACTCGGCCACGGATCTGGAGCGGCGGCTGAACGCGGCCGGCGTGCCGGCCGCGCGCGTACGCACGTTGCGCGAGTTCACCCAGGAGGCGGTCGACACCGGACTCCTGCAGCCGGTCGCGCTGGGCGAGGGGGATGCGCGCGCGATCACGCCGGGATTGGGCTGGCGCGCCGCGACCTCCGGATCCTAGGCGCGTCTGCCGTCTTCCGCTCCGGCTTGCGCATCTCCCGCCGCCGGAAGCGCGCCGGCGACAGGCCGACATGCCTGGTGAAGAAGCGCGAGAAATACGCCGGATCGTCGAAGCCGAGCGAGCCTGCGATCTCCTTCACCGACAGCACGGTGAAGGTCAGGTCGCGCGTCGCCTCGAGCACGACGCGCCGGTCGATGACGCCAAGCGCCGAGTCCTGGAACGCGGCGCGGCAGATCCGGTTGAGATGGGTCTGCGACGTGCCGAGCTGGGCTGCGTAGTACGCGACCGGCAGTCGCTGGCGATAGTGGCGGTCGACGAGTGCGCGGAACGCAGCGGCGCGCCGGCCGAGCGGCGAGCCGCCGGAGTCGCGCGCCGTGTCCGCCGCGGCGAGCCGGGCGGAGAGGAGGAGGAGCGCCGTCAGATGCGCCTCGATGAGCGGCGAACGCCACGCCGCGTGGCCTGCGAACTCCGCCGCCAGGGCCGCCACCTCGGCCGCGATGCGCGAGGCCTCGGGGTGGCCGCCGAGCGGCAGCACGCGCGACCGCACCACCCAGTCACGCGCCCGGGGACTGCCCCCCAGCAGCCGCTCGACATGTTCGATCGGCACCGTCACCACGTGCCCCTCGACCTCGCGCGCGAAGCGGAACCCGTGCACGACCTGCGGCGGCAGGGTGATCACCGCCGGGACGGGTGCTGCCGTCCAGCGGCCGTCGAGGAAGATGTGGGCGGCACCGCGGCCTATGTGCAGAAATTGAAAGAAGTGCTGGTGGCGGTGCGCCTTGATCTGCCAGTCATAGAGCGCGCTGCGGGCGGCGATGGACTCGCAATGGAGCCATTGTTCCTGTGCCCTGTCGGCGGTTTCTCCGTAGAGCGCATAGGTCGGAACGGTGTCGAGCGGCATCGCCTCGTCCTCCCCGGGGTTCGGCCCGGTGTTCAGATAGTCCATGAATTTGTGCCGCCTGTCCATGGCGGCCGGCGCCCCGCCGTATAGACTTGGCAACCGTGCGCACGCAGGTTGCCATCATCGGGGCCGGTCCGGCCGGGTTGCTGCTCGGCCAACTGCTGCGGCGCGACGGCATCGACAATGTCATCCTCGAGCGCCAGACCGCCGAGCATGTGCTGGGCCGCATCCGCGCCGGGCTGATCGAGCAGGGCACGGTCGAACTCCTGGAGCAGGCCGGCGTGGGCGACCGCCTGCACCGCGAAGGCCTGGTCCACGACGGCACGCAGATCAACGTGGACGGCACGCGTCACCGCATCGACTTCAAGGCGCTCACCGGCAAGACGGTCACCGTCTATGGCCAGACCGAGATCACGCGCGATCTGATGGAGGCGCGTGCCGCCGCGAGCGGCCTCACCGTCTACGAGGCGGAGGCCGTCACCCCCCTCGATTTCCTCGGCGATCGCCCGCGCGTGCGCTACCGCCATCAAGGCAAGGACCACGAGATCGAGTGCGATTTCATCGCCGGCTGCGACGGCTACCACGGCGTCTGCCGGCAGAGCGCGCCCGCCGGCACCGTCCACACCTATGAGCGCGTCTATCCGTTCGGCTGGCTCGGCATCCTGTCCGATACCAGGCCGGTGTCGGAGGAGCTCATCTACAACCGCAGCCCGCGCGGCTTCGCCCTGTGCTCGATGCGCTCGCCCACCCGCAGCCGCTACTACGTGCAGTGCCCGCTGACCGATACGGTCGAGGACTGGCCGGACGAACGCTTCTGGGACGAGCTCAAGCTCAGGCTCGATCCGCAGGCGCGCACCGACCTCGTCACCGGCCCGTCGATCGAGAAGAGCATCGCCGCCCTGCGCAGCTTCGTTGCCGAGCCGATGCGCTTCGGCCGCATGTTCCTCGCCGGCGATGCGGCCCACATCGTCCCGCCGACGGGGGCCAAGGGCCTCAACCTCGCGGCCAGCGACGTCGCGTTTCTGTTTGAAGCGGTGGTCGAGTTCTACAAAAGCGGTTCGTCCGCGGCACTCGACTACTATTCCGCCCGGGCGCTGGCGCGGGTGTGGAAGGCCGAGCGGTTCTCGTGGTGGATGACCACCATGCTCCACAAGTTCGACGATGCGACCGGCTTCGACCGCAAGGTGCAGGCGGCGGAGCTCGACTACGTGCTCGCTTCGCAGGCCGCCTCCACCTCGCTGGCCGAGAACTACGTCGGCCTTCCGTACTGAGCGGTCCCGGCCTCAGCGCCCGTACTCGTCGTGGCGCTTCCACCACACGCCCGTCTCGTTGCGCCCCTTGGGGGCCCTGTCGAGCCACGGATAGACGCCCCAGATCCCGTCCACGCCGCGCGCGTAGGTGGAATAGGTGTGATAGACGGCGCCGTCCTCGCGCGCGAACGCGCTGAGCCCCGGCCGGTCGCGCCGGAACGACGCCAGATCCGTTCCGCAGGACGCGGCAAACTGAGCGCCCGGTGCCGGCACCGCGGCGAGGACCTTCGAGTCCACTTGCATCGCCTGGCCCTGGCGCTCGTAGTTGTACTCGACGCGCCCCTCGCGCTGCTGCTCCTCGGTGAACGAGACGCTGAAGTCGAAATTGAAGTCGCTGGCGCCCGACGACGCCCACGGGAAGCTCCAGCCCATCCGCTTCTTGTAGGCCTGCAGCTTGGCGAGCGGCGCCCGCGACACCGCCCACAGCATCACGTCGTGGTTGGCGAGGTGGGTGGTGAAGCCGTTGAACCCGTCGGCGATCATCGAGCACGAGGGGCAGCCCGCCTGCCAGTCGGGACCGAACATGAAATGGTAGACGAGGAGCTGCGAGCGGCCGCGGAACAGGCCGTCGAGCGACGTCGTCCCCTCGTCGGTCTCGAAGCGGTAGGTCTTGTCGACCCGGACCCACGGCAACTCCTGCCGCCGCCGGGCCAGCTCGTCGCTCCGCCGCGTCAGCTCCTTTTCCTCCTTGAGCAGGCTGAGCCGCGCGGCCAGCCAGTCTTCGCGCGTTCCGGTGGTGTGCGTCGTCATGGGCTACTCCTTGTTGGTGGGGGTGAGGGAGAAGGACAGGTTCCGCGGCCGGCCGGCGAGCAGCTTCAGCCAGGGCGCCAGGTGGGCGGCACTCATCAGGAGGTACATGGCGGCCATCCCGCTCAGCGGCGAGGCTCCGTGCGCGGCGCCGCAGAGGATGTCCTGCGGACCGCTGCCGGACAGGGCCGTCAGGAGTCCCATGGCGGCGAAGGTGGGTGCCGCCGCGAGACATGGAATATCGGCGATCGTCATCGTGCATTCCTCTTCTGCCCGAGGTCGGCCCCGGGCTGGCCCGTGGCCAAGTGTTGTCGGATAGAGTAGGGACGCGCAGGCAACAGGCGGGAGTTACAACTGTGTCGGGATTCCGGGTGCCGGTATTGGGGGCCCCTCCATGGATTCGCTGATCACATCCGGGGCGCGTGCCCTTGCCGCGGGTGACCCGCTTGGCGCGCTGCAGCGGATCGCACTCCGCGACGACGCACCGGCGCTGGCGCTGCGCGGCATCGCGATGGCGCAGCTCGGAGACTTCGTCCGGGCCAGGGCCCTTCTGCGGCGGGCGGCGCGCGCCTTCGGACCGCGGGAGGCGGTGGCCCGCGCGCGCTGCGTCGTCGCCGAGGCCGAGGTGGCGCTCGTGTCGCGCGACCTCGCCTGGCCCGCGAAGGCGCTGGAGGCGGCACGGGCCACGCTCGATGCGCATGGCGACCGGGTGAATGCCGCGCACGCGCGCACCCTCGAGGTCCGGCGACTCCTTCTGATCGGACGGCTCGATGAGGCCGAGCGCAATCTCACGAGGCTCGACGCCGCCGCCTTTCCTCCGGCGTCGCGGGCCGTGCACGAGCTGGCAGCGGCGGGCATCGCGATGCGGCGCCTGCGGACCAAGGCGGCGCGCGCGGCCCTCGCCCGCGCCGCGGCCGCCGCGCGCGAGGCGGGCATTCCGGCGCTCACGGCCGAGGTCGAGAGTGCCGCGGGCGTTCTGGAGGCGCCGGCGGCGCGCCTGATCGCGCGCGGCCGGGAGCGGCCGCTCCTGCTGGCGGAGGTCGAAACCCTGCTCGCCTCTGACGCGCTCGTCGTGGATGCGTGCCGCCATGCGGTGCGGAACGCGGGCACCGTGGTGTCGCTGATCAGGCGTCCGGTGCTGTTCGCGCTCGCCCGCGCGCTCGCCGAGGCGTGGCCCGGCGACGTGCCGCGGGACGCGCTGATCGCCCGCGCATTCGGCGGCAAGTTCGTCGACGACTCGCACCGCGCGCGGCTCAGGGTCGAGGTGGCGCGGCTGCGCGCGGCGCTGCGCAGCCTGGCCGGCGTGACCGCGACCACGCGCGGCTTCGCCCTCCTGCCGCGCCGCGCCCGCGAGGCCGTCGTGCTGGCGCGGCCGGTCGAAGAGGAGCACGCGGCGGTGCTCGCCTTCCTCGCCGACGGCGAGTCGTGGTCGAGCTCGGCGCTGGCGCTGGCGCTCGGTGCCAGCCAGCGGACCGTGCAGCGGGCGCTCGATGCGCTCGCGGCGGCGGGCAAGGTGCAGTCGCTCGGTCGCGGCCGGGTTCGCCGCTGGACGACGCCGCCCGTGCCGGGATTCGCGACAACCTTGTTACTCCCGGCGCCGCTCCCAGGCGGCTAGGATCGCGCCGTCAATCGTTCAGTGGCGAGGATGCACTCATGAAAACATCAGAGGCCGAGATCATCCAGGAGTACGGACCGTTCCCGGGTGTCGAGAACGTGGGCGGCGTCAGCTATGACGGCCGGCACGTCTGGTTCGCATCCGGTGCCAGGTTGAACGCCCTCGACCCCGACAGCGGCAAGACCGTGCGCTCGCTGGATGTCCCCGCGCATGCCGGGACGGCGTTCGACGGCAAGCACCTGTACCAGATCGGCGACGAGCGCATCCAGAAGATCGACCTGGAGACCGGCCGCGTGCTGTCCACGATTCCCGCCCCCGAGGGCGGCGCCTCGGGCATGGCGTGGGCCGAAGGGATGCTGTGGGTCGGACAGCATCGGCGCCGCAAGATCCACCAGGTCGACCCCGAGACCGGAGCCATCCTGCGCACCATCGACTCCAACCGCTTCGTCACCGGGGTCACATGGGTCGACGGCGAGCTCTGGCACGGCACCTGGGAGGGCGAGCAGAGCGACCTGCGGCGGATCGATCCGGCGACGGGGGAGGTGCTGGAGAGGCTCGAGATGCCGTCTGGCATCGCCGTGTCAGGGCTCGAGTCCGACGGCGGCGCCCGCTTCTTCTGCGGCGGCGGCTCGAGCGGCAAGGTGAGGGCGGTGCGCCGGCCCCCCCGCGACTCCAAGGCGCGCAAAGGAGACTCGAAATGACCGTGGCTGACGCGCTGCGCGCAGCACTCGCAGCTCTGGTGCTCGCGGCCGGCGGCGCGTCCGGGGCCGGGGCGGCACCGGCGGGTGCCGTGAAAAACGTCGTGCTCGTGCACGGCGCTCTCGTCGACGGCTCGAGCTGGCGCGGGGTCTATGACATCCTGACCAAGGACGGATATCGAGTGAGCGTGGTCGAGCAGCCTCTGACGGGCCTCGCCGACGATGTCGCGGCCACCCGGCGGGTCATCGACCAGCAGGATGGACCGGTCGTCCTCGTCGGTCACAGCTACGGCGGCAGCATCATCACGGTGGCCGGTGACGATCCGAAGGTTCGGGCGCTGGTCTACGTCGCGGCGTTGCAGCCGGACGTGGGCGAAACGACCAACCAGCTCGCCACGTCGATGCCGGGCTCGACGCCGGCCGCCGACCTCAAGCCGACCAAGGACGGCTTCGTCTTCCTCGATCCGGCCCGGTTTGCGGCGGATGTCGCGGCCGACGTGCCGCCCGCGCAAGCAAGGTTCATGGCGCATTCCCAGGTCCCGGTGGCGGCCGCCGCGTTCGACGCGCCGGTGACGGTCGCCGCGTGGCGCGACAAGCCCAGCTACGGCATCGTCGCCACGGCAGACCACGCCCTCAACCCGGGGCTTGCGCGCCGGATGTACAAGCGCTCGGGCGCACAGGTGACCGAGATCAAGGCGAGCCATCTCGTCTATGTCTCCCACCCCGGCGCCGTCGCCCGCGTCATCGAACGAGCGGCCCGCTCGGCCGGAGACAGCTCGGCCAAGCCGTGACGCAGGCTGTGGTCTAGCCCTTCTTCGGCGACCAACCATAGGCCTTGGCGCAGGCGCCGCCCATCAGCATGGCCCGTTCGGTGGCGCTCAGGCGGTCGGTCATGCGGAAGGGCTCGACCGCCTGCTCGTAGTTGACGACCGCGAAGGCGCGGGTCCAGTCCGTGCCCCACAGGCAGCGCTCGAACCCCCAGGCATCGAACACGCGGGCGAGCGGGTCCCAGATATCGGGGAATGGATACGGCTGGCGGGACAAGGTGCAGGCGCCGCTGACCTTGATCACCGCGTTCTGGCGCTTGGCGAGCGCCAGCACCTTCGGCAGCTCGGCCCAGGGCTCGGGCGGCGCCGGCGGCACCCGCGGCTGTACGATGCCCAGGTGGTCGATGATGAACCGCGTGTCGGGATGGCGGTCGATGAGGGCCGTGCCGGCGTCCAGGTTGCCCCAGCAGAGGACGTTGACCGGAAGATCGTGACGCACGGCCGCGCGGGCGATCCGGTCGAGGCCCGGGTGGTCCGGCGCATAGTTCGCATCCGTGGTCAGCCGGATGCGGATTCCGACCGTGCCCGGAGTTTTCTTCCAGTCGGCGATGATGTCGCCCACCGCCGGATCGTCCGGGTCGACCGGCTTGACGATGGCGAACCGCGCGGGGTGCGCCCGTTGCACCTCCACCGCGTAGCTCGCGTCGTAGCGGTACATGGAGAACGCGGAGATGAAGATGGCGCCGTCGACCCCGACCTTGTCCATGGCCGCGACCATTTCGTCGCCGGTGACGTGCGCGGGCCAGTTCGGCACGGTGTGCCAGGGCCGTTCCGGCGTGTTGGCGTCATACGCATGCACCTGGGAATCGATGATGGTCATCGCGGAAGCTCCTCGCATGTCGGCCGGCTGAAACATACCTGCACGAGCCGCTCGCGGGGAGGTCCGGCGGAGGCGGGGCGCTTTTTTGCCTACTAGACATTTTCGCGCTTGCGCCGGCCTGGGCGCGGCATAAGCTTCCGAAATTCATCGTCGCGGCGCGTGCCTTTTGGGGCGCGCGCCGTTTTCGTTTCCGGCGCGCCCCGCCGCACCCCCCGAGGATGTCCGATGCGAACCTGCAACCTGTGCGGGGCGCGCAAGCGCGCCTCCGCCTTTCCGCCCGGCCGCGGCCGCTGCCGCGCTTGCCTCCGCGCCGGCGAGCACGCTCTGATCGAGGCGTCGCGGCGCTGGATCGACGAATTCGCGCGCCGCTGGCGCCGGTCGGCCGGCCGGACCGTGGACCGCGCGGTCGCGTTCGCGACGGGAACGCAGCCGTCCGACGGCCGGCGGATGACGCGCGGCGGACCGCCGCATCATTACTATTGGCTTCGGCACCAGGCGATCATGGCCTATGGCGGCTATCGCTGCGCCTGCTGCGGGGAGGGCGAGCCGACATTCCTCACCCTCGACCACGTCAACAACGACGGCGCGCGCCACCGGCGCAGGTATGGCACGTTCAGCTCGATCCCGATCCTCCTCGAGCTGCGCCGGCGCGGCTATCCGCCCGGCTTCCAGGTGCTGTGCTCGAACTGCAACCACGGCCGCCACCGCAACGGAGGTACGTGCGCGCACCAGGAGAAGCGCTCCCCGCGGCGCGTGCGAAAACGCACAGCCGCCGGCCGGGGCCGCTGCTGAGATCGGGCGCGACAGGGAGGTCGTTCATGAGCGCCATCGCAATGCCGGCGGTTTCAAATCCCTTCGGGCCTGTGTCGGCGCACGGGGGACCGCGGCTAGGGCTGATCCCCGTCGCCGTCTGGGTCGTCGTTGTGGTTCTGGCCGCCCTGTCGGACGCAACTCCCGGAACGTGCCACGGGACGGGCGCGCAGCTTCGGCAGCAGCTGTCCTACCAGGTCTGACGTTCGAAGCCGCGGGTGGTTGTTCGCCAGCCGGCGCAATGGCACGCTCCTCCGACAATCAGGAGGGTGTCGCGATGGTGGCCTACGTCATCGGTGAGGTGGAGATCCGCAAGCCCGAGTCCATGAAGGGCTATGGCGACATGGTCGCCGCCGCGGTCCGCAAATACGGCGGCAGATATCTCGCGCGCGGGGTGAAGCCCGAGGTGCTGGAAGGCGGCCCCGCGCACAAATTCCTCGTCATCGAATTCGAGAGCGTGGAGGCGGCGCGCCGCTGGTACAACTCCGCGGAATACGCCGTGGCGCACGAGATCCGTCGCGGGTCGTCCGACCTGCGCCTCGTCATCGTGGACGGCGTCGGCGCGCCTTCCGGATAAGCGGGCGCGACCAATCTTGCCCCACCGCTACCCCAGAAACATCACAGAACGCCGCGGGCCGAGCGGCCGTTTTTTGTCTATGCCCGATTATCGGTGCTATTGCCTGTCCGGGGACAACCGGATCGTTGCCGTGACGGAAGCGACCCTCGTCGACGATGCCGCCGCCGTCGCGTGGGCCGAATCCCTCTACGAACGAGGACCGCACAGCCACTGTTCCGGGATCGAACTGTGGCGCAACGCGCGACTTGTGCATCGCAAGGCGCCCTCGGGCTGAATCGCAGCCGCTCAGGTCTTTCCGCGCTGTGACAGCTCCAGCTCTTGCGCCTTGGTTTCCAGGGTCGCGATCTCCCGTTTGATCACCTCGATCGCGCGCGGATCCGTGACGCTGCCGAGCATCGTCCGCAGTTGTTGGGCGCGGCGTCGAAACTTGTCCAGGTCTTCGGCCATGATGCTTAGGAAACGCGGCAACACGCGGAGAGTTTCGACGCGTCCTGTGTCATCCGGCGGCGTGCATCGGTGCCGCCGGCGGGACGCGTTCACATTAATGCCGCTTCCAACGTCACCTCGACCATTTTAGAACCCGGCACTTTCCACCCCAACGGGCGGGGTCTCCATGAAGTGGATCGAGTATGTCCGCGTTCTGAGCCAGTTTCGCGCGCGGTTCGGCCAGCTGCCGCCGAGCATGCTGACCGAGGACGGGGCGCTCGACCATATGCAGGCGGCGCTCGACAGGTCGGCGGACGGCGATGCCGCGGACGATCGACAGCGCCGGCCGCGCACCGCGGTGCCGCGGCCGAAGCCGGACGCCTAGCCCTTCACCCAGCGTGCCGCGGCGGCATCGTCGCGCGCGTCGGCCGCGACCCACTTCTCGCCCTTGTCCGTGTCCTCGAGCTTCCAGAACGGCGCCTTGGTCTTGAGCCAGTCGATGAGGAAGTGGCAGGCCTCGAACGCGGCCTCCCGATGGGGTGAGGCGGCGAGCACGAGCACGATGCGCTCGCCCGGCTCGAGCCGGCCGTAGCGGTGGATGATCAGCGAGGCGGAGAGCGGCCAGCGGCGGTTCGCCTCGGCCTCGATTTCGGCGAGCTGCGTCTCGGTCATGCCGGGATAATGTTCGAGCGTCATCGCCTTGATGGACGCACCGCCCGCCAGATCGCGCACGAGGCCGATGAAGCTCACCACGCCGCCGATGTCGTGCTTGCCGGCGGTCAGGCGCTCGATCTCGGCGCCGACGTCGAAATCGTCGCGCTGCACGCGGATCATGACGAGCCCCCCGTGACCGGCGGGAATATGGCGATCTCGTCATCCGCCGTCACCGGATGGTCGGGCTGCACGTAGGTCTGGTTCACCGCCACGCGCACGACCGAGAGATCCTTGAAGGCCTCGGCATGCCCGGGCGAGCGCGTCTTCAGCCAGTCGAGGAGACCGCGGACGTCGCGCACGCCGGCAGGCGGCGTCACGTCTTCCTCGGCGCTGCCGACCCGCGTCCTGAGCCAGGCGAAGTAGAGAATCTTCATACGCCGACCTCGCTGAAGGGCAGGAAGTCGACCATGGCGCCGGCGGTCACCTGTGTCACGTTCTCGGCGAGCTCGATCAAACCGTCGGATTCGACGAGCGACGTCAGGATGCCCGCCCCGTCGCGCGGGAAGCGCTGCGCCACCGGCATGCCGTCCTCGCCCGCTGTCAGCCGCGCGCGCACCCACTCGCGGCGGCCGAGCTTCTTCCTGGCGTCGAAGCCGGCGCGCACGCGGAAGAGATGCGGCTCGATCTCGGCGGCACCGCCCAGGCGCAGCAGCACCGGCCGTGCGAAGCGCAGGAAGGTCACCATCATCGCGACCGGATTGCCCGGCAGGCCGGTGAACGCGACGCCCTTCACCTGGCCGAACGCGACCGGGCGGCCCGGCCGCACGGCCAGCCGCCAGAAATGGATCGAGCCCAGGGATTCGACCGCGGCGCGCACGTGGTCCTCTTCGCCGGTCGACATGCCGCCCGAGGTGACGATCGCATCGCAGCTCTCCGCCGCCTTGGCCAGCACCTCGCGCACCGCCTCGCGGCGGTCCGCCACGATGCCGAAATCCGCGACCTCGCAGCCGAGCTGGCCGAGCAGGGCGAGCAGCACGTAACGGTTGGCATCGTACACGGCCCCCGGCGGTGTCGCCGCCCCCGGCTCGCGCAGCTCATCGCCGGTCGAGAACACGCCGACGCGCAAAGACCGGTAGACGTCGAGGTGGGTCGCTCCCACCGAGGCCGCGAGCCCCACGTCCTGCGGGCGCAGGCGGTGGCCGCGGCGCAGGATCGTGGCGCCGGCCTTCACGTCCTCGCCCGCCTTGCGCCGGTTCGCACCGCGCTTGATGCCGGGCGGCAGAACCACCGCATCCCCCTCGATGCGGCAATCCTCCTGCATGAAGCAGGTGTCGGGCCCGGCCGGCAGCGGAGCGCCGGTGAACACGCGCAAGGCGGTGCCGCGCGCCGGCGCCTGCGCCGCGTGCTGCCCCGCGGCGACGCGGCCGCTCACCGGAAGCCGCGTCTCGCCCGCCGGGTCGAGATCGTCGAAATAGACGAGGTAGCCGTCGACCGCGGCGTTGTCGTGCGGCGGCACGTTGCGTCCGGCCACCAGATCCTCGGCGAGGATGCGGCCGCGCGCCGTTCCGAGGGGCACGCGCTCCGGTGACGCGATCACCGACACGCGCGCGGCCAGGATGCCGAGCGCCTCGTCGGCCCGCATCAGCTCGCCGCCAAACGCGAAGCAGTCGTCGGACAGCTGGGCCATCAGGCCAGGCTCCGTGCGTCCAGCCCCTCGCCCGCGGAGCGGGAGAGGGAGGGGCCCGCGCGCCAGCGCGGGAGGGTGAGGGTCGTTCCCCGGGTCGCGATAGTCGGTATCGCGTACGGTGGCGCCCCCCTCACCCTGGCCCTCTCCCCCCAATCGGAATTGGGTGGAGAGGGAAAATTCTTTACGGCGCGCCTCATGGGCCGTTCCTACGCCCTCACCGTGCGCTTCGCCGCTGCCCCCAGCCCGCAATGCGCCATGATGAAGTCGGCGATGGCTCCGACGTCGTTCAGATTGAGGCGCGGCACCGGAAGGCCCGCCACCGGAGCGTCGCTCGCCACCGCCACCACGTGGCGGTCGTCGGCGCACAGCAGCGGCTTGCCGAGCGCTGCCCGGTAGATTTCGAGCTTGTTGTGCGGGTATTCCTTGAAGCCCTCGACCAGGATCAGGTCGACCGGGGTCATCCGGGCCAGCAATTCGTCCAAGGTCGGCTCCGGTGCGCCGCGCAGCTCGTGCATCAACGCGAATCGCCGAGACGAGGAGACCATCACCTCGGAGGCGCCAGCCGCCCGGTGCGCGTACGAATCCTTGCCCGGCTGGTCGACGTCGAACTCGTGATGCGCGTGCTTGATCGTCGACACCGCGACGCCGCGGCGCACGAGCTCAGGAATGAGGGTCACCAGGAGCGTGGTCTTGCCGCTGCCGCTCCAGCCTGCGAGCCCGAAGACTTTCAAAATTTATCCCGCGCGCCGGGCCGCGGCAGGCCCGATCGGCGCCTTTTCGGCCGGTCGTGCCGGAGTCTCGGGCCGGTCCTCTCCCATGTGGCGCAGGCCCGCCTGCAGGTAGTCCCAGCCGGTGATCAGGGTGAGCACCGCCGCGACCCACAGGCCTGCGATGCCGATCAGGGTGATCGGCGCGAACGCGGTAGGGGCCGCGTCGCCGACGATGAGGAAGCCGAGGGCCGTCATCTGAATGCCGGTCTTCCACTTGGCGAGCCGGCTCACCGGCAGTCCGACGCGGATCTCGGCCAGGAACTCGCGCAGGCCCGAGACCAGCACCTCGCGGCAGAGGATGACCAGGGCCGGAAGCACCATGATGCCGCTGATGCGCCCGAACGCGACCAGCATGAGGATGGTGGCCGAGACCAGGAGCTTGTCGGCGATGGGATCGAAAATGCGCCCGAGCTTCGACTGCTGCTTCCAGGCGCGCGCGAGATAGCCGTCGAAATAATCAGTTACCGCCGCCGACGTATAGAGCGCGCAGGCGACGTAACGCACCCAGTCGCCGTCGACATAGAACAAGGCCACCAAAACCGGAATCGCGACGATCCGGGAGAGCGTCAGGATCATCGGCAAGGTCTTGAACATATTGGAAATATCCCCACAGCCGGCCAGGGCGCGCTGCCGTCATAGAGGTAGATGTGCAGCGCTGGGGAGCGATTTTAGCGGTCGCCGTGGAAGTGGTCATAAATTTTTTTGGCGACCGACTTGCTGATGCCCCCCACGTTCTCGAGGTCCGACAGGCCCGCCCGTCCCACCGCCTGGCCGGAGCCGAAATGCATCAAGAGCGCCTTCTTGCGGCGCGGGCCGATCCCGGGGATGTCGTCGAGCGGCGAGGCGGCGATCGCCGCACTGCGCCGCGTGCGGTGCCCGCCGATCGCGAAGCGGTGCGCCTCGTCGCGCAGGCGCTGCAGGAAGTAGAGCACGGGATCGCGCGGCTCGAGCTGGAACGTGTCGCGCCCGTCCATGAAGAAGCGTTCGCGCCCGGCGTCGCGGTCCGGGCCCTTGGCGATGGCGACCAGCGGGATGTCGGTGATCCCGAGCTCGGCGAACACCTCGAGCCCGACGCTGAGCTGGCCCTGGCCGCCGTCGAGCAGCACCAGGTCGGGCCAGTTCTCCGAGGTGCGGCCGGGATCCTCGCGCATGGCGCGGCCGAAGCGGCGCATCAGCACCTCGCGCATCATCGCGTAGTCGTCCCCGCCCATCGGCGCCGGCGTGCCGGTCTCCGGCGGAGGCGGAACGGGTGCCGGCGGCACCTCGCCCGGCGGGGGCACGTCGCCGCGGATGTTGAATTTCCGGTAGGCCTTTTTGACGAAGCCCTCCGGCCCCGCGACGATCATGGCCCCCAGCGCCTGCCGGCCGCTGATGTGGCTGTTGTCGTAGACCTCGATGCGCCGCGGCGGCGCCTCGAGGCCGAACGTCGCGGCCACCCCTTGCAGGAGCTGCCCCTGCGCCGTGCTCTCGGCGAGCCGGCGCTCGTTCGCCTCGCGCGCATTGAGGAGCGCGTGGTCGACCACCTGGCGCTTGGCGCCGCGCGTCGGCACCTCGATCTGCACGCGATTTCCGACGCGCTCGGAGAGCGCTTCGGCGAGGAGCTCGCGGTCGGCCACGTCGTGGCTCAGGAGGATGAGCCTGGGCGGCGGCCGGTCGGCATAGAACTGGCCGACGAACGCATTCAGCACCTCGGCGACTTCGAGCTGCTTGTCGTGGCGCGGGAAGTAGGAGCGGTTGCCGTAGTTGAAGCCGCCGCGAAAGAAGAACACCTGCACGCAGGTGCACCCGCCGGCCTGGTGGGCGGCGATCACGTCGGCGTCGTCGAGCGATTCGACGTTGATGCCCTGCCGGTTCTGGATCGTGGTGATGGCGCGGATGCGGTCGCGGAACATGGCGGCGCCCTCGAAGTCGAGCGCGTCGCTCGCCGCCTGCATGTTCCGGGCGAACTCGGCCTGCAGGTCGTGCGATTTGCCGCGCAGGAACTCCTTGGCCTCGCGCACCAGCTCGCCATAGGCCTCGCCCGAGACGCGGCCGACACAGGGGCCGCTGCAGCGCTTGATCTGATAGAGCAGGCACGGCCGGGTGCGTCCGGAAAACACCGTGTCGGCGCAGGAGCGCAACAGAAACGCGCGCTGCAGGGCGGTCAGGGTCTCGTTGACGGCCCCCGCCGAGGCGAAGGGGCCGAAATAGGTGCCTTTGCGGTCGCGGGCGCCACGGTGCTTGGCAATCTGCGGGAACGGATGGTCTTCGAACAACGCGACGTAAGGAAAGGATTTGTCGTCGCGGAGCTGGACGTTGTACCGCGGCACCAGGCGCTTGATCAGGTTGATCTCGAGCAGCAGCGCCTCGGCCTCGGTGTGCGTGGTGACGATCTCCATCTGCCGGGTTTCGTTCACCATCCGTTGCAGGCGCACCGGCAGCCGGCTGATCTGCGTGTAGTTGGTGACGCGGCGGCGAAGATTTCGCGCCTTTCCGACGTACAACACCGTGCCGTCGGCGGCGAGCATGCGGTACACGCCAGGGCCGCCGGGCATCGTGACCAGTGCTGCGCGAATCGCCGCGATCCCGTCGCCGAGCGCCGTCGGAGAACTGCCCTCGAAGGGCTGAGATTCGGTTTCAGGCTGACTCATCAGGCAATTGCATCACGGCTCGCGGCCCGGGGATATGTGGATAGATATTTGACGATTGGAACGGGCTTTGGCGCGCCGCCGCGATATCCACGGAACCTGGGGATATCTCTGTTCGAAACGTGGTCATGAGACACCAGGAATCCCTGATATGCTGGGGTCTTTGCATGTCGCCCAAAAAACAGGCATTTTTCTAAGCGACTGAAATCCGGACGTAATCGCCAAGCGCTTGGTCACATTGTAGTCACAACTGTGAATCGCTCGGGGTATTCCCTGATTTTTTGCGGGTTTGCGGCAACTGTGCACAACTGAACGGGTCGGACCATGCCACCGCAGGGGGCTGGCGACGGCGACGCGTTTTGCCTCTTTTCGCGGGCCGCTTTTACCCACCGCGGTGCCGTTCGATCTCGGCCCCCACGCTCGCCGCGTCGGGGTAGACGTCGAGCTTTTCGACGCGGACGCGCACGGTTTTCACCCGCCGGCTTTCGAGGCACAGATCGGCGATCCGCTCGGCCAGAGTTTCGCACAAATCGAAATGCCCTTCGGCGATGATCTTGCGGATTCCGGACACGACCGTGTCGTAGCGCAGGATGCGGTCGCGCCGGCCGAGCCGCGGCTCTGCCCCGAGAAGCGGACCGGACTTGCCGGCGAGCAGCTCGACGTTGATGCGCACGCGCTGCTCGACGTTCTTCTCGCGTTTCCACACGCCGATCTGCACCCCGAGCACGAGGTCGCGGACCAGCACGCGATAATAATCGGCGCTGTTCGTCATGGCTTATTCGTCATGCGGCGGGGCCGAACCCGGCGCCCCCCAGTTGAGATGCTGGCCGCCGTCGAGCGCCACCATCTGCCCGGTGAACGACGGCGTGGCGAGGATGAAGCGCAACGTCGCCGCGATCTCCTCGAGCGACGGGGCGCGGCGCAGCGGCACCGAGTCCACCTGGCGGGCGAACTGCTCGTCGGTCTGCCGCGGGCTCGGCAGCACCGGCCCGGGGCCGATGGCGTTGACGCGGATACGGGGGGCGAGCGCCAGCGCCAGCGTCTGAGTGAGCGTCCACAGCCCGGCCTTGCTCACCGTGTACGAGACGAAATGCGGCGTCAGGTTCCACACCCGTTGATCGACGAGGTTGACGATCACGCCGTCGTTGCGTTCGGCAAGCTGGCGCGCGAAGCCTTGTGCCAACACAAAAGGGGCACGCAGGTTGGTTTCGAGATGCGCGGTCCAGCTCTCCCGCGTCGCGGTCAGCGCCTCGTCGCGTTCGAACACCGAGGCGTTGTTGACCAGCACCCCCAGCGGCCCGAGCGCTGCCGCGGCCTGCGGCACCAGGGCCTCAGTTTCGGCTTCGCGGGCGAGGTCGGCCTGGACCACCACCGCACGGCCGCCGGCGCGCGCGATCTCGCTGGCGACCGCGTCGGCCTGGCGGCGTGAGTCGCGGCAATGGACGGCCACGGCGAAGCCCAGGCGCCCCAGCTCCAGCGCCAGCGCGCGGCCGATCCGGTGGGCCGCCCCGGTGACCAGGGCGGCGCGGGGCACGTTTGAGGGGATCGGAAGCTCGGCCATCGCCCGCAGAATGGTCGGGGTGGCGCTGCGGTTCAAGCCTTGCCTAAGATGGCAAAGTCATTCGAAGGAGGGCGCTTGTGGCAACGATCGTCGTGGCGCATGGGGCGTGGTCCGGCGCGTGGGCGTGGAAGCGGGTGCGCCGCCTGCTGACAGCCCAGGGGCACGAGGTGTTCACGCCGACCTACACGGGGCTCGGCGAGCGGGCGCATCTTGCCAGCGCTGCCAACGATCTCCGGACCCATATCCAGGACGTGCACAACGTCCTGGAGTTCGAAGACCTGCGCGAGGTCGTGCTGATCGGCCACAGCTATGGCGGCATGGTGGCGACCGGTGTCGCCGACCAGGACCGCGACCGCATCGCGCGGCTGATCTACCTCGATGCGTTCGTGCCGTCGGACGGGCAGGCGCTGCGCGACCTCGTGCCGCCGCAGGCGCGCGAGCGCATGCGCGCCAGCGCCACCGAGGCCGATGGCTGGCGGGTGGCGCCCAATCCGCCGCCGGCCGACACGTCCGAGGCCGACGTGGACTGGGTCAAGCGCTTCCGCATGCCGCAGTCGCTCGCCTGCTTCGAGCAGCCGATCCGCCTCGGCGCCCCGTTGCGCATGCCGCGCAGCTTCATCCAGTGCATGCGCTACGCGGACAAAGGTCCCTTCGGTCCGTTTGCGGCCATGGCGAAGACCACGCCCGGCTGGCAGTGCTTCGAGCTCGACGCCAGCCACAGCCCGAACGTCACCGCCCCCGAGGCGCTGTGCAAGCTGCTGCAGGAGATCGTGGCGGAGTAGGACGGCCGGCTACGCCGCCGCATCTGTGGCCCGAACGGGCGCGTCGGGTGCAGCTCCGCTCTCCAGTGCCGCGGCCAGCCGTTCGTATTTGGTCGCAAGCCGCTCGAGGTCCTGCGCGGCCGCATACGGAATCGCACCGCCGGCGAGGCGGCGGAAATGCGCCGCCTTGTCGCGCAACCACGCGGCGTGCGCCGTCCGCAAGTGCCTGGCATTCGAGTCCGTGGTCATGGCGATACTCCGTGGCTGAGTTGTCCCGCCGGCCTCTTGGTGCGGCTGACCGTCGCCGAGCTTGATGCCGGAGCTTTGATCCGGAACCAGGCCACGTAGAGTGCGGGCAGGAACACCAGCGTCAGAAGCGTGGCGCCGGCCAGTCCGCCCATGATCGCGTAGGCCATGGGGCCCCAGAAGATCGTCGGCGCGATCGGGATCATGCCGAGAATGGCCGCGGCGGCGGTAAGCAGGATGGGACGGAAGCGGTGTGCCGTGGCTTCGACCACGGCGTCCCAGGGCGCACGGCCTTTGGCCTTTTCGGTCTCGATCTGGTCGATGAGGATCACCGAATTGCGCGCGATCATGCCGGTGAGCGCCAGGACGCCGAGCAAGGCGACGAAGCCCAAGGGCTTGTCCGCGAGGAGAAGCGCTGCGACCACGCCGATCAGGCCGAGGGGGGCCACGCTCAGCACCAGGAACAGCCGGCTGAAGCTGTGGAGCTGGACCATCAGGATGGTGAGCGTCAGGAGAAGCATGAGCGGCAGGACGGCCTCGACCGATGCCTGCGCCTTTGCACTCTCCTCGACCGTGCCGCCGAGATCGATGTGGTAGCCGCTGGGAAGGCTGGCGTTCAGCTCCGCCATCCTCGGCGCCAGGGCCTGCACGACGGTTGCGGCCTGCGTGCCCGGGGCGACGTCGGCCTGCACGGTCACCGTCGGCTGGCGGTTGCGCCGCCAGACGATCGGATATTCCTGGCCGTATTCGACCGAGGCGATCTGGCTCAGCGGCACGGTGCGCCCGTTCGACAGCGGCACCTGCAGGGTGCGGATGGTTGACAGCGACATCCGCTGCTCGGCCGACGCGCGGACCAGCACGTCGACGAGATAGATCCCGCTGCGCACCTGGGTCGCCGTGATGCCGGACATCACCGTGTTCAGCGACTGCGCCAGGTCCTGCGAGCTGAGACCGAGGAGCCGCGCCTGGTCCTGGTCGACCTTGATCTTCACGGTGCGCGCCGGCTCCATCCAGTTGTAGTTGATGTTGGCGGCGGCGGAGTCCGATCCGAGGATTCCGGCGACCTTGAAGGCGATCGCGCGGACCTGCTCGGGGTCGCGCCCGGTCACCCGATACTGGAGCGGCCATCCGACGGGAGGTCCGAGCTCCAGCGGATAAACCCGGCCGACGGCATTCGGGAACTCGCTCGCCAGCGCCTGCTCGAGCTTCGCCTTCACGCGCTCGCGCTGCTCGATCCCCTTGGTGACGACCACGAACTGCGAGAAATAATCGTTGGGCAGCTGCACGTTCAGCGGCAGATAGAACCGGACCGCACCCTGGCCGACATACGTGCTCCAGTGGTCCACGTCGGGATCGCCGTTGAGGAGCCGGTCCAGGCGGGCCGAGAAATCCCGGCTCGCATAGATCGACGCATTCTCGGGCAGCTGTAGGTCGACGAGCAGCTCGGGCCGGTCCGAGGACGGGAAGAACTGCTGCGGGACGAAGCGCGTGCCGTAGATCGACGCCCCGAACAGGGCCAAGGTGGCTGCGATCGTGATCCAGCGCGTCCGCATGGAGAGCTCGAGGAAACGGCGGAAGGCGCGCATGATCGGACCCGGCTCGCCCGAATGCACGGTCTTGGGCTTCTTCAGCACCCAGACGCCGAGCAGGGGCGCAAACACGACCGCCACGATCCACGAGACGAGCAGCGCCATCGCGACCACCGCGAAGATCGAGAACGTGTATTCGCCGGCGGCGCTGCGTGCGAAGCCGATGGGCACGAAGCCTGCGACCGTCACCAGGGTGCCGGTGAGCATCGGAAAGGCGGTCGAGGTGTAGGCGAACGTGGCGGCGTGCGCGCTGTCGTCGCCGTGCTCGAGCCGCGTGACCATCGTTTCGACCGTGATCATCGCATCGTCGACTAGCAGGCCTAGGGCGATGATGAGGGCGCCGAGCGAGATGCGCTGCAGGTCGATTCCGGTCACCTCCATGGCGACGAACACGGCGGCCAGCACGAGCGGGATCGCGAGCGCCACCACCGCACCGGCGCGCAGCCCGAGGCTCACCAGGCTCACGCCGAGCACGATCGCGACGGCCTCCCACAGCGCCTCCATGAACTCGTCCACCGCATGCTCGACCGTGACCGGCTGATCGGCGATGAGCGTCGGCTCGATGCCGACCGGCAGGTTCGCCGTGATCTCCGTCATCGCGTGCTCGATGTTGCGCCCCAGCGCCAGGACGTCGCCGCCCTTGCGCATGGCGATGGCGAGCCCGATGCCCTCCCGCCCGTTGACCCGGAACATCGGCTGCGCCGGATCGGCCGGCCCGCGGGTGACCTTGGCGATGTCGCCCAGGCGGATGATCCGGCCATTCGCGACGAAGTTGACCTTGAGGATGTCCTGCACGGTCCGGAACGCGCCCGACACGCGGACGAGGATCTTCTCGTTCTCGGTCTGCACGATCCCGGCAGGCCTGACGGCGTTCTGGGACTTGAGCGCCGAGATCAGCGCCGACCGGTCGATGCCGAGCCCCGCCAGCTGCTCGGTCGAGAACTCCACGTAGACGCGCTCGTCCTGTGCGCCGAGGACGTCGATCTTGGAGATGTCCGGCAGCTGCAGCAGCTGCTTGCGGATGTCGTCGACGTAGTCGCGCAGCTCGCGATGCGTGAACCCGTCGGCGGTGAAGCCGTAGACGATGCCGTAGGTGTCGCCGAACTCGTCGTTGAAATTGGGACCAATGATACCCTGCGGCAGCGTGTAGCGGATGTCGTAGACCTTCTTGCGCACCTGGTACCAGATGCCAGGCACGTCGGCCGGCGGCGTGGAATCCCTGAGGGTGACGAAGATCGTCGCCTTGCCCGCGGTCGTGTAGCTCTTGAGGTAGTCCAGATTCGGCGTCGCCTGGAGCTTGCTCTCGATGCGGTCGGTGATCTGCTCGAGCGTGTCGCCGACGGTCGCCCCGGGCCACTCGGCCTGCACGACCATGGTCTTGACCGTGAAGTCGGGATCCTCGCTGCGCCCGAGCCGCAGGTACGACCCGATACCCGCGACGACGATGACCAGCATGAAATAGGTCACCAGCGACCGGTGCGAGATGGCCCATTCCGAAAGATTGAAGCGCGGCATCAGGCGGCTCCCAGAACGCGGACCTTCTGCCCCGGCCGCAAGGTCTGCACCCCGGCGGTGACCACCACGTCGCCCGTCTCGAGCCCTTTGGCCACGACCACCGTCGCGGGGTCGTATTGCACGACATCCACGCTGCGGAGGGACACGGTCTGGGTCCTGGGATCGACCACCCACACCGCGGGGCGGTCGTCCGACTGCGTGAGCGCGCTCGCCGGAACTTCGATGCCCGGCGGTGCAGGCAGGGTGACGCGGCCCGTGACCGTGGCGCCCAGGCGCATGGCCGGCGGCGGATCGATGATCGCGACCTTCACCTGGTAGGTCCGGGTCTGCAGATCCGCCTGCGGTGCGATCTCGCGCACGCGGCCGGTGGCCTTCACGGTCGGATCGTTGGTGAGCTCGATCGTGACCAGCGGATTCCGCGGGCCGGTCCGGATGATCTGCTCGGGCACGTCGAACACCGCATCGCGCGCACCCTCGTGCGCGAGCTGCACGATCATCTGCCCGGCGCGCACGACCTCGCCGGGTTCAGCACCCTTGGCGGTCACCGACCCCGCCGCATCGGCGACCAAGGTCGTATAGCTCAGCTGATCCTGGGCCAGGCGCAGCCGCGCCTGGGCGGCCTCCACCTTGGCCTCGGCCGCGAGCATGTTCTGTTGCGCTTCGTCATACTTCGCCTGGGGAGTCCAGCCGTTGGGCAGGAGCTTGGCCTGTCGCGCGAAGGTGAGGCGCGAATCGGTGAGCTGCGCCTGGGCCGCCGCCAGGTCGGCTTTGGCCGTGCGCATGAGATTTTCCTGATCCTGCGGATCGAGCCGGGCGACGACCTGCCCCGCCTTGACCGCGTCGCCCACGTCGACCGCCCGCTCGGTCACGCGCCCGTCGATCCGGAACGCGAGGTTGACCTGGTCCTTGGCGCGGACCTGGCCGGTCAGAGAAAAGGTCTCGCCGGCGCTCGGGCGTTGGACGGTGACCGTGCGAACCGGCCGCACTTCGGGTGCCGGCGGGGCCGACCTGTCGCACCCGGTGAGGCCGGCGGCGATCAGAATGGCCGCGAAAATCCAGGACTTGGACATGACCGATCGTCCTTGAATTGCACTATGTAGTGCAATATACTGTATTGCACTGTGTAGTGCAATAGGATTTCACATGACCGTTCGTATGGGGCCGAAGCCGGGTGTTGCGAAGCTGCGGCGCGGCGAATCGCGAGAGGCGATCGTCGACGCGGCGCAGCGCCTGTTTCTCGAACGCGGCTTTGGTGCCGTCAGCATGGACGACCTCGCCGAGGCGGCCGGGGTGGCCCGGCGGACGCTCTACAACCAGTTCGCGAGCAAGGAGGAGATCTTCCGCGCCATGCTCCTTCGGGTATCGCGCCAGCTCGAGGACGCTTTTCCGCCGGGCATCGAAACCAAGGGTGACGTAGAAGAGGTCCTTCGCGCGATCGCGCGCAGAATCCTCGATCTGCACAAGCAGCCCGAATACATGGGCTTCCTGCGCATGGTCATGGCCGATGCCCGCCAGTTCCCCTGGATCGCCAAAGAATTCGCCGCCGTCATGGACCCGCAGACCGAGCGGTTCTCGCGCTATCTCGCGCATCTGACCGCCGCGGACGTTCTGAAGTGCCGCAATCCTGCGCTTGCGGCTCACCAGTTCATGGGTGCGCTCAACCAGTTGTCTCTGTGGCCCGGGATGCTGGGGCGCAAAAGCCTACACGTGCCTGCGCAGGAGGCGATCGACGAGACGATCTCGATGTTCCTGAAGCATTACCGGCGGTCCTAGTCGGCGCTCGGCACATACTTGTGCACCAGCGCCACCCACCGCTGGACCTCGCTCGCCAAAAATTTCGGCTGGTCTGCCGGCGCGATGGCCAGGACGCGTCCGCCGTCGCGCTGGATTCGCGCCGCGAAGTCGGGATCGCGGATCGCGTCGTCCAAGGCGCGGCGCAGCACTTCGATGACCGGCGCCGGGGTTGCGGCCGGCGCGAACAGCCCGAACCAGCTCTCGCCCTCGAACTTGGCGAGCCCGGTCTCGTCGATCGTCGGCACGTCGGGAAGCTGCGCCGTGCGCTGCGCCGAAGATACGGCCAGCGCCTTCGAGCGCCCGCTTTCGACGTATTGCTTCGCGGCCGAGAGGTTGTCGAACATCATATCGATCCGGCCGGCCATCAAATCCTGCTGCGCTGCGGCCGCACCCTTGTACGGCACGTGCACCATGTCGAGACCCAGGCTCTTCACGAGGATGGTGCCCCACACGTGCTGCAAGGTGCCGAGGCCCGCGGAGCCGTAGTTGAGCTTCCCCGGCCGCTCCTTCGCGAACGCGACGAACTCGGCCAGGGTCGAGACCGGCATGTCCGGGCGGACGGTGAGCAGGAACGGATACGCGGAGATGGTGCCGACCGGCGTGAAGTCGCGGACCGGGTCGTAGGGCAGGTCTTTGATGAGGGCGCTGTTCATCACCATGTTGAACAGGCCGCCCACCATCAGCGTATAGCCGTCGGGCGGCGCCTTCGCGACATAGTCGGTGCCGATCAAGGATCCGGCGCCGATCTTGTTCTCGACCAGTGTCGCGAATCCGGCCCGGTCGATGAATTTCTGCGCGAGGTTGCGCGCGATGATGTCCGTGCCGCCGCCGGGCGGGCTCGGCACGATGAAGCGGATCGGACGGGCGGGAAATTGCTCCGCCGGTGCTGCCCCCGGCCCCAGACCCGCAATGGCGCAGAGCAACGCACCGGCGAAAGCCCGCTTCATCGTCTCCACCCTTTCGCGGACCCCGCCAGTTTGGCCGGGGTCGTCTGTGATTGCGCCAAATATATCACCGCATCGGCTCGACCCATTGCGCGCGGGAAGGCCCCGGCTCGAACGCGTCGGCGAAATACTGGGTTTCGCGGGCCACCTTCCCGTCTTCGAACTCCATGATGCTCACGGTGTAAGACGGCCGCCCGTCATATGTGAGGACGAACTCGGTCACCCAGAGATCGCCTGTGCCGAGGATGCGCCGCACGGCGAAGCGCTTCTGGTTGGGCTGTGCGGAGCGGGACGCCTGAATATTGCGCCGGCCCCGGATGCGCTCGGCCGACTGCGGATACTCGAGCACGGCGTCCTCGCGGTAGATCTGGTGTTCGACTTCGAAATCGTTCGCATCGGATGCGGCCCAGTGAGCGTCCAATGCCGCGCGAATGTCGCGATCTCCCATCGGCGTCTCCCCTTGCGTTACGGGTGCAGCACGAGGCCAAAGGCGGCTCCTCGGACGCGAACGGCCCAGGCTACAGGTCGAGCGCCAGATAGACCGTCCCCGGCAGAGGGTTCGGATAGTACGGCTCCGTCGGCCGGAAGCCGAGCGAGGCGTAGAGCTGCTGCGCGGCCTGCATGGACGGCAGCGTGTCGAGCAGCGCGCGGGTGTAGCCCATCGTCCTCGCGGCACCGACGATCGCCTCGGCGAGCCGCCGGCCGACATTGTGCTGTCGCGCGCCAGGCCGGACGTAGAGCCGCTTGATCTCGCACGTGCCGGGCCGTGGGCGGGGTCGCAGTGCCACGACGCCCACCGCAGTGCCCGCGCCGTCCCGGGCAAGCAGAATCGTGCCGCGCGGGCTTGCGTACGTGCCGGGAAGCCCGGCGAGCTCGCTGTCCACGTCCTGGAAGGACAGATCGACCCCGAGGCTGTCGATGTATTCCGCGAACAGCTGCCGGACGAGCTCCGCCTCATCCGGGAACCGGGCGGGTTCGATCTTGATCGGCGGTGCTGTGGCCATCACGCCTTCATCCTCATGCCTTGGTGAGCGGCCGCATCGCGTTCGGCGCCAGAATCCACAGCCCGCCGGCGACCGTGAGCACCGCCAGGCCCGCGAAGCCGATCACGTAGCTGTCGGTGAGGCTGAGCACGCCCGAGAACAGCGCCGGCATGATGGTGACACCGGCGAAGGTGCAGAACTGCGAGCCGCCGGTGGCCTCGCTCACCTTGCCGGGCGGCGCCAGGGCTGCGATCTGCGCCAGGAACACGCCGTTCCACGCCGCCGTGGTGGTGCCGAACGCGACGCTGACCGCGACGATCGACCAGAACGGCCAGTCCGGCGTGAATGCCGCGGTCAGGAGGGAGCAGGCCGACATGCCGAGACCGAGCCCGCCCAACAGCTTGTAGGCATCCATGAAGCGGTCCGTGAGGGTGCCCCAGACCACGCGCGCCACCGCACCCGCGACCTGCGCGATGGTCAGCACGAGGCCCGCCTCGACGAGGCTCATCGCCAGCCGCTCGTGCAGGTAGGTCACGAGGAACGCCGCGAACGAGTTCTGCATGCCGGCATAGGCGAACGAGATGATCGACAGCTGGCGCAGTTCGGGTGCCCGCAGCACGAGCGCCAAGGAGCCGCCGATGTGTGCCGGCGAGAGCAGCGGGCGGCCGGCATCGCGCCCGGTGTCGAGGCCGGCGCGCCACGGCTGCAAGGCCACGGCCAGGACCGCGCACATTGCCGCACCGGCCAACGCCGCCGCGCGCCAGCCGAAGGTCACGGCGAGGATCGGCATCATCAGGCCGGCAAGGCCGCTGCCGAGCGGCACGCCCATCTGCTTGGCCGAGAACACGGCGTTGCGCCACTGCGGCGGGGTCACGCGCGACAAGACGTGCGAGGACGACGGGGTCATGGGGCCGTTGGCGATTCCGAGCAGCACCGCGCACACGACCGTGACCGGCAGCACCCCGACGGCCCCGGTGCACAAGCCAAGTGCCGCCAGACTGAGACAGGCCTGGGTCATCCGCACCGCGCCGAAGCGCGCGATGAAGCTGCCGCACAACAGTCCGACCGTCGCGGCACACCCGTAGACGACGCTGATATAGGCGCCGATGAAGCCCGGGCTGATGCCGATGTCGACCGCGGCGGCGGGGGCCAGCACCGAGCCCGTGGCCACCGACATCGACACCAGAAGCTGCGCCGCCAACGTGGCGACCAGGGCCGTGATCACTTGGCGCATCAGCGGGACAGCCGTGTCGTTCTGCGCGCGCCTAGTACCGCCGCTGCGGCAGGCGCTTGGTGCGCCCTTTGCGGGAGGTGGCGGAGCCCTGGGTCGAGCGCGGCCGGCTGGCGGCCGGCAGCGGCGCGTAGCCCGCCTGCTGCCCGTCCTTCTCCTCGAAGCCGAGCGCTCCGCCTTCGGGCTTCATCTCGAGCTCGAACGCCTCGAGCCGCTTGATCTCGTCGCGCAGGCGCGCCGCCTCCTCGAATTCCAGGTTCGAGGCCGCCTCCTTCATGCGCGCCTCGAGGTCGGCGATATGGCTCTTGAGGTTCTGGCCGACGAGGTGGCCGACCGCGTCGTCGCCGGTCGCGACCGTGACGTGGTCGCGCTCGTAGACGCTGCCGAGGATGTCGCCGATCTTCTTCCGCACCGATTCGGGCGTGATGCCGTGCGCCGCGTTGTAGGCCTGCTGCTTCTCGCGCCGGCGGTTGGTCTCGGCGATCGCATACTCCAGCGACGCGGTCATGCCGTCGGCGTAGAGGATCACCCGCCCGTCGACGTTGCGCGCTGCCCGGCCGATCGTCTGGATCAGCGAGGTGCGCGAGCGCAGATAGCCTTCCTTGTCGGCGTCGAGGATGGCGACCAGCGCGCATTCCGGGATGTCGAGGCCCTCGCGCAAGAGGTTGATGCCGACCAGCACGTCGAAGGCGCCGAGGCGCAGGTCGCGGATGATCTCGATGCGCTCCAGCGTCTCGACGTCCGAGTGGATGTAGCGCACGCGGATGCCGGCCTCGTGCATGTATTCGGTCAGGTCCTCGGCCATGCGCTTGGTGAGGGTGGTGACCAAGGCGCGCTGGCCTTTTGCCGCAACGGATTTGCATTCGGCGAGCAGGTCGTCGACCTGCTTGTCGGTCGGCCGGATGATGCACACCGGATCGATGAGGCCGGTGGGCCGGATCACCTGCTCGACGAAGGCGCCGCCGGTGCGCTCGAGCTCCCACGGGCCCGGCGTGGCCGAGACGAACGTCGTCTGCGGGCGCATCGCCTCCCATTCCTCGAATTTGAGCGGCCGGTTGTCGACGCAGGAGGGCAGGCGGAAGCCATACTCCGCGAGCGTGGATTTGCGCTGGTAGTCGCCTTTGAACATGCCGCCGATCTGCGGCACGGTGACGTGGCTCTCGTCCACGATCAGGATCGCGTTGGGCGGCAGATACTCGAACAAGGTCGGCGGCGGCTCGCCCGGCCGGCGGCCGGTGAGATAGCGCGAGTAATTCTCGATGCCGGCGCACGAGCCAGTCGCGGCCATCATCTCGAGGTCGAACATCGTCCGCTGCTCGAGACGCTGCGCCTCGAGCAGCTTGTTCTGCTGCCGGAGCTCGGCCAGGCGCGCCTTGAGGTCCACCTTGATCTGCGCCATCGCCTGGTCGAGCGTGGGCTGCGGGGTCACGTAGTGGCTGTTGGCGTAAAGCTTTGCCGAGCCGAGCTCGACCTTCTTCTCGCCCGTCAGGGGATCGAACTCCCAGATGCCCTCGATTTCGTCACCGAATAAGGAAATCCGCCAGGCGCGGTCCTCGCAGTGCGCCGGGAAGACCTCGACCGAATCGCCGCGCACGCGGAAGGCGCCGCGCGCGAAGTTCTGGTCGTTGCGGCGGTAGTGCAGCTCCACCAGCGACTTGAGGAGGGCGGTGCGGTTGATGATCTGGCCGGTGTGCAGCGCCAGCGCCATCGACGAATAGGTCTCGACCGAGCCGATGCCGTAGATGCACGAGACCGACGCGACGATGATCACGTCCGACCGCTCGAGCAGCGCCCGCGTCGCCGAGTGGCGCATGCGGTCGATCTGCTCGTTGATCGAGGAATCCTTCTCGATATAGGTGTCGGTCCGCGGCACGTAGGCCTCGGGCTGGTAGTAGTCGTAATACGAGACGAAATACTCGACTGCGTTCTCGGGGAAGAACGCCTTCATCTCGCCGTAGAGCTGGGCGGCCAAGGTCTTGTTGGGGGCGAGGATGAGGGTGGGGCGCTGCAGCTGCTCGATGACATGCGCCATCGTGAAGGTCTTGCCCGAGCCGGTGACGCCGAGCAGCACCTGGTCGCGGTCGCCTGCGCGGAGCCCGGCGACCAGCGCTTCGATCGCCTGCGGCTGGTCGCCCGAGGGCTTGAAGGGCGAGTCGAGGCGGAAGCGCTGAACAGGGGCCGCGTCCGGCTCATCCGCCAGCGGCGGACGCGCCGCGGGATGCGCCGGGTTGATCGTGTGATCGGGAAGGGGATGCGAGAGGCGTGCTGGGCTCACGCCTGATTATATGGCGCGGCCGCGGCGACTTGCCAGGGCGCCTACTTCCCCGGGCATTGGGCTGCGGCACTCTCGGTACAGGTGAGCGTGCCATCGCAGTTCTTGATGTCTTTCGGCGCATGGCAGTTGCGGACGTCGAGCGTGGTCTCGAACATCTTGGCCTGCAGGTTGTTGCAGAAGCACATCAAGGTGACGCCGCCCGAGAGCTGGCAGGTGCAGGAGGTCGAATAGCTGCCCTTGGGAAGGCCGGATGTGTTCTGCGATTTCTGCGGCATCTCGGCGGCCATGGCCGGGGCGGCGAGGAGCGCCGCGCCGAACGCAAGGGCTTGAATCTGCTTCCACATAGTGTCCCCCGACAATTCCGGCATGACCGTATCAGGGCTCTGTTATGCGGACAAGCCGGGCGGTATTGCACGGCCGGGCCGCTCTGCTAAGTTGCGTGTCCCGTTCTCCGAATCGCTGTTGAGACCTCCCATGGCCTTCCTCGCCGAGCGCTTGTCGCGCGTCAAACCCTCGCCCACCTTGGCCGTCACCGCGAAGTCGATCGAGCTCAAGGCCGCCGGCCGCGACGTGATCGGCCTCGGGGCCGGCGAGCCCGATTTCGACACGCCCGACAACATCAAGGAGGCGGCGATCGCCGCGATCCGCAAGGGCCAGACCAAGTACACGGTGGTCGACGGCACGATGGAGCTGAAGCAGGCGATCTGCGCCAAGTTCAAGCGCGAGAACGGCCTCGACTACAAGCCGGGCCAGGTCACGGTCGGCACCGGCGGCAAGCAGGTGCTGTACAACGCGCTGATGGCCACCTTGAGCCGCGGCGACGAGGTCATCATCCCCGCACCCTACTGGGTCTCCTATCCGGACATGGTCGAGCTCGCCGAGGGCACGCCCGTGATCGTGCAGTGCTCGCAGAACAACGGCTTCAAGCTGCGGCCCGAGGACCTCGAGGCGGCGATCACGCCCAAGACCAAATGGATCATCCTCAACTCGCCTTCGAACCCGACCGGCGCCGCCTACTCGCGCGCCGAGCTCAAGGCCCTCACCGACGTGCTGGTCCGCCACCCCCACGTCTGGATTCTCGGGGACGACATCTACGAGCACGTCGTATATGACGGGTTCGAGTTTGCCACGGTCGTGCAGGTGGAGCCGCGGCTCTATGAGCGCACGCTCACCTTGAACGGCGTGTCGAAGGCGTACTGCATGACCGGCTGGCGCATCGGGTATGCGGCGGGGCCGGTCGAGCTGATCAAGGGCATCGCCGCGGTGCAGTCGCAGTCGACTTCCAACCCGTGCTCGATCAGCCAGGCGGCGTCGGTCGCGGCCCTGAACGGGCCGCAGGATTTCATCCCGAAGCACAACGAGATCTTCAAGCAGCGCCGCGACATGGTCGTCGACATGCTGAACAAAGCCAAGGGCATCCACTGCCTGAAGCCCGAGGGCGCGTTCTACGTGTACCCGTCCTGCGCCGGCACGATCGGCCGCAAGACCCCGCAGGGCAAGGTGATCAAGACCGACGAAGATTTCGTCACCTACCTCCTGGAGAGCAAGGGTGTCGCGGTGGTGCAGGGCACCGCCTTCGGCCTCGCCCCCTATTTCCGCATCTCCTACGCCACCTCGACCGAGGTGCTGAAGGACGCCTGCACGCGCATCCAGCAGGCCTGCGACGCGCTGACCTGAGACGCCGATGCGTATTGCCGTGATCGGGGCCGGCGGCGTGGGCGGCTATTTCGGCGCCCGCCTCGCCGAGGCCGGGGAGGACGTGAGCTTCATCGCCCGCGGCGCGCACCTCGAGGCGATGCGGAAGGACGGTCTGCGCGTCGAGAGCAGCCTCGGCGATCTCACCGTGAAGCCCGTGCGCGCGGCCGCGACGCCGCTCGAGCTCGGACCCGAGCCGTTCGATCTCGTGGTGATCGCGGTCAAGCTGTGGAGCACCGACGAGGCGATCGCCACGGCACGGTCGCTGGCGGGCCCGCGCAGCAGCGTGGTCTCGTTCCAGAACGGGGTCGGCGCGATCGACGCCCTCACCAAGGCCTTCGGGAGCGACCGGGTCCTGGGCGGGGTCTGCCACATCGCAACCGCGATCTCGGCCCCCGGTGTGATCAAGCACACAGGCACCATGGAGCGCTTCACGATCGGCGAGCCCGCGGGCGGCATCAGTCCGCGCGTGACCGCCATCGTCGAGGCGGCCAAGCGCGCGAAGCTGAACGCGATCGCCTCCGACGACATCCGGCGCGCGATCTGGGAGAAGTTCCTGTTCCTCGCCACGTTCAGCGGGGTAGCCACGTTGGCGCGCCTGCCCAAATCGGGGATTTTCGCCGATCCCGACCTGCGCCGCGTCTACGCCGACGCCCTCGCCGAGGCCATCGCCGTGGCGCGCGCCTCGGGCATCAACCTGCCGGCGGACCACGCCGAAACCGTGATGCGCTTCAGCGAAGGCCTGCCGGACACGATGAAGCCGTCCCTGCTGCACGATTTCGAGCGCGGCAACCGCCTCGAAGTGGAGTTCCTGTCGGGTGCGGTGGCGCGCATCGGCGCCC
Source organism: Alphaproteobacteria bacterium (assembly GCA_035506575.1). Classification (GTDB taxonomy): domain Bacteria; phylum Pseudomonadota; class Alphaproteobacteria; order CACIAM-22H2; family CACIAM-22H2; genus DATJPD01. Next base: position 53,297 of record DATJPD010000100.1, on the reverse strand, counting down.
AGCACGGCGTACCCACGCCGGTGCACCGGACGATCTACGCCGCCCTGAAATCATTCGCCGCGGGGCGGCCGGTCGCCTAGAACAGCGCATGTTCCTGCGCGACATCGACCGGCTGCTGCGCGACCACGACCGAAGCTGGCGGCTCGGCATGCTCGCCGTGTTCGTGCTCGCGGCCCTGCAGAGCATCGCGGTCGTGCTGCGCCCGCTGCCGATCCGGGCCCTCATCGAGCCTCCGCCACCCGATAGCGTCTTCGGCGCGATCGAGCACGCGACCCAGGCCGTCATGCCGCGCCTCTGGCTCTATGTCGGCCTCGTGGTGGCGATCGAGGTCGCGATCCTGGTCCTGCGCTTCTCCGCGGAGATCAGGACCGCGAGCCTGACCGAGCGCATCATCCGCTCGATCCGCGGCCGCATCGCCGAGAACCTGCTGCGCGGCGACTACCGCGTGGTCAGCGCGGCCGGGCCGGGGGCCGTGATCGCGGCCGCCTCGGGCGACGTCGAGGCGGTCCAGAGGCTGCTGCGGGAAGCTCTCGTGCACGCCGGTGTCGCGACCCTGCAGCTCGCGCTGATGCTGGTGATCATCCTGTTCGTCGAGGGCTGGCTGTTCTGGATCCTGTTGTTCGAGATCATTGGTCTCGCGGTGGCCATCTTCGTCTATGCCAACTGGCGCAAGCGCCGCTATCTCGAGAAGATGGACGTGGACGCGCACCTGCTGGGCCTGCTGTCGACCTTGCAGCAGAAGAATCTCGATGCGCGCTTCACCGGCCTCGGATCGGTGTTCCTGTCCCGTGCGACCGCCTTGGCGCGCCGCCTGTTCGCGATGAACATGGTGCTGTGGCGCCGCGCCGGGCTCTATTACAGCGCCACCGAATTCACCATCGGCGTGTCGGCGGCCCTCTGCCTCGTGCTGCTCTACGCGACCTCGCCTGGCGGCACCCCGCCGATCGGCAAGTTCCTCGTCTTCACCTATTACGCGGTGCTGATCTTCCCCTGCCTGCAGCAGATCGGCGAGGCATGGCCGATGATCAACGACGCGCGCGCCGCCCTCTCGCGCATCGGCGCCAACACGGCGCGGAAGGCAACGCAGAAGCGCCACGTCGCGCCCGAGATGCCCGCCGGCTTCGGCGAGATCGTGTTCGACGAGGTGAGCGTCACCGGCGAGCGTGGCGAGACCCTGCTCGACCGGGTCTCGTTCCGGCTTAAGCCGGGCGAGAAGATGGGGCTGTTCGGCGACAGCGGCTCGGGCAAGACGACGATCCTCTTGACCCTGCTCGGCATCAACCGGCCGTCGGCCGGGCGCGCCACCATCGCCGGCCGCGATCTCGTCTCCCTGTCGCTGGCCGAGCGCAAGCGCTTCTTCTACTACGCGCGCGCCTATCCGGCGTTCTTCCCCGCGACCGTCTACGACAACATCGCGCTGCACGGCCGGCCGGGCGAGGACGCGTTCGCCGAGATGCTCGACCGCGTGCATTTCGGCGGCCGGCTGGCGCTCGAGCCGGCCGGCGCGCATACCATGATCGGCGACAAGGGTGAGCCGTTCTCGGGCGGCGAGCAGCAGCGCATCGCGATCGCGCGCTGCCTGATGTCGCCGCAGCCGTGCCTCATCCTCGACGAAGCCTTGAACTCGCTCGACGAGGCGAACGAGCTCGCCATCCTCCGCTGCCTGGTGACCGACTTCCCGGAGAAGACGATGATCGTCGTCTCGCACCGCGGCAGCGCGCGCTCGCTGTTCCCGTTCCGCCTCGAGATGGCCAAAGGCGGCCGCGGCACGCTGATCCGGCCTTAAGCCCGTGTGACAAAGGCCCGTGTGACAAAGACGAGGGCCAAAGCCGCGGTGCGCGATTCGGCTCTTGCCAAGTCGCCCCGGCCCGGCGAAGACTAGGGGCACAAGAATAAAAACACGGCTCACGGAACTTGGGTAGGAGACCTGCATGCCCCAGAAACCGTCGTCGTCGCCCCGTTGCGTGGCCCTGGTCGGCCCGTATCTCTCCGGCAAGACCTCGCTTCTCGAAAGCATCCTGGCCGCGACCGAAGCCATCCCCCGCAAAGGGACGGTGAAAGACGGCAATACCGTGGGCGATTTCTCGCCCGCCGCCCGCGCCCGCAAGATGAGCGTCGAGGTCAACGTCGCGACGGCGAGCTTCATGGGCGAGCGCTGGACGTTCATCGACTGCCCGGGGTCGATCGAGTTCGCGCACGAGGCGCGGACGGCCCTGATGGTCGCCGATGCGGCGGTCGTGGTGTGCGAGCCGACGGTCGAGCGAGCGATGACCCTCGCACCATTGCTGAAGTTCCTCGACGACAAGCAGATCCCGCACGTCCTGTTCCTGAACCAGGTCGACAAGGTCGAGATCCGCATCCGCGATGCGCTGGCCGCCCTGCAGGCGGTCTCCGCTCGGCCGCTGGTCCTGCGCCAGGTGCCGATCCGCGAAGGCGACCAGGTCACGGGCTATGTCGACCTGATCAGCGAGCGCGCCTATCACTACAATCCCGGCCGCGCGTCGGACCTCGTGCCGCTGCCGCAGTCGATGGCCGAGCGGCAGAAGGAAGCGCGCCAGGGCCTGCTCGAGAAGCTGGCCGATTTCGACGACAAGCTGCTTGAGCAGCTGCTCGAGGACACGGTGCCGTCGAAGGAGGACATCTACTCGCACCTCTCGCGCAACCTCGCAGCCGACCGGGTCGTGCCGGTGCTGCTGGGCGCGGGCGAGCGGGATTCGGGCGTGCGCCGCCTGTTGAAATCGCTGCGCCACGACGTGCCCGAGCCGCAGTCGACGATGACCAGGCTCGGCCTGTCGGCGGGCGGACCGCTCGCGCAGGTGTTCAAGACCCAGCACGCGGCCCATACCGGCAAGCTGTCGATTGCGCGCGTGTGGTCAGGGCCGATCGCCGACGGCGCGAGCCTCAGCGACGGGACGACGACCGCGAAGCTCGCCGGCATCACGCGCCTGGTTGGCGCCAAATCCGAGAAGCTGCCGAAGGCCGAGACCGGCGACGTGGTCGGGTTCCTGCGCCTCGACGGGATCGCGACCGGCGCCACCTTGTCGCCGAAAGGCGATGTCGCGGCGGCAAAGGACCACGAGGCCGTCGGCGCCTGGCCGCTGCCGCAAAAGCCGGTCTTCGCACTGGCCGTCGCGACCGAGAAGCGCGGCGACGACGTGAAGCTCTCGGGCGCGCTGCAGCGCCTGGCCGAAGAGGACCCCTCGCTCTCGATCGAGCACAACGCCGACACCAACGAGCTGCTGCTGTGGGGCCAGGGCGAGATGCATCTTGCGGTGGCGCTCGAGCGGCTGCGCACCTCGTACCACCTGCCGGTCATCGGCCACGAGCCGCAGGTGCCGTACAAGGAGACCATCCGCAAGGGCATCCAGCAGCACGCGCGCCACAAGCGCCAGAGCGGCGGTCACGGGCAGTTTGCCGACGTGAAGGTGGAGATCAGGCCGCTTTCGCGCGGCAGCGGCTTCAAGTTCGAGGACAAGATCGTCGGCGGCAGCGTGCCGCGCAACTTCATCCCGGCGGTCGAGGACGGCATCCGCGACTATCTGAAGCGCGGGCCGCTCGGCTTCCCGGTGGTCGACGTGCAGGCGACGTTGTTCGACGGGCAGTATCACGACGTCGACAGCTCGGACCAGGCGTTCATGACCGCGGGCGCGCTCGCCATGCGCGAGGGCATGCCGAAATGCGATCCCGTGCTGCTCGAACCGATCTGCAAAGTCGCGATCGCGATCCCGACCGAGTTTACCTCGCGCGTGCAGCGCCTCGTGCAGACCAGGCGCGGCCACATCCTGGGCTACGACGCCAAGGCCGGCTGGTCGGGCTGGGACGAGGTCTCGGCGATGCTGCCGCAGTCGGAGATGCACAACCTCATCATCGAGCTGCGCTCGGCGACCCAGGGTGTCGGCACGTTCGACTGGAACTTCGACCACCTCGCCGAGCTCACCGGCAAGCCGGCCGAGAAGATCGTCGCCCGCCTGCGCCCGCAGGAAGAGGTCAAGGCCAAGGCGGCGTCGTAGGCTTTATCGGTTTTTCGTCATGCCCCGGCTTGTCCGGGGCAGCCATCTCGTGCGACTGAATCGTGGATGCCCCGCCTAAAGCGGGGCATGACGCATGGGACCAAGGGGAGAGCAGTCATGCCCGAGATCAAGACCGAGTTCCTGTTCAAGATCGCGCTCGAGGTGCCGCCGGTCCTCGATCTCGGTGCCACCCCGTTCGGCCATCGGCGCATCGCGCGGATCGCCGGCGGCACGTTCGAAGGGCCGAAGCTCAAGGGCACGGTGCTGCCCGGCGGCGGCGACTGGCTCCTGTTCCGCCACGACCAGGTGCTGCAGCTCGACGTGCGCCTGGTCATGGAGACCGACGACAAGCACATGATCTACATGACGTACAAGGGCTACCGGCACGGACCTAAGGACGTGATCGACCGCCTCAACCGCGGCGAAAGCGTGGACCCGAGCCTCTATTATTTCCGCGCCACGCCGTATTTCGAGACGAGCTCGGACAAATACGGCTGGATGAATCGCATCTGCACGGTTGCAACCGGCCAGCGCAGCGCCAGCGGTCCCACCTACCACGTGTTCCAGGTTCTTTAGGGAGCGGAAGATGGCCGAAGCGAAGATCCTCTACACGCTGGGCGGCAAGAGCTTCGAGGGCATGCTGGTCTATGACGACAGCGTGCGCGGCAAGCGGCCGGCGGTGTTCATGCAGCCGGATTGGAAGGGCGTGTGCGCCGACACGGTCGGCCAGGCGCGTGAGGTGGCGGGCCAGGACTACGTCGTGCTGATGGCCGACATGTACGGTGTCGGCTACGGCGACAAGCCCAAGACGCGCGAGCAACTCGGCGCCCGCATGCAGGCCGTGCACAACGACCTGCCGTTCACCCTGGCCTGCGGGGCGATGGCCTACGACACCTTGCTGGCGGCGGCCAACCAGAAAGGCCTCGTCGACACGAGCAAGGTCGCCGGCATCGGCTACTGCGCCGGCGGCGGCTTTGTGCTCGAGCAGGCGCGCGCCGCGGCCGCCCTCAACCCGGTGATCGTGTTCCACGTCACAAACCCCAACCCGGTGAAGCCCGGCACGCCGTGCAACATCAAGGGCCGGGTGCTGGCGATCCACGGCTCGGCCGACCCCGTGACCCCCAAGCCGATGATGGATGCGTTCGAGGCCGAGCTGACCCAGGCCAAGATCGACTGGCAGGTGATGATGTTCGGCGGGGCCGTGCACTCGTTCTGCGACCCGACCGCCAATACGCCCGCCACGCGCTACGACGAGAAGCTGTGCCGCAAGTCGTACGCGATGATGCGCGACTTCTTTGCGGAGACGTGGGGGCGGGCTTAGCGCCCGGGACCGCCAACAGAACGACCTAACGCGGCTGGCCGCCGCATGTGGCGCGCGAGGGTAGCCACAACCATAAGTCTACGTTATGGTGTTATCACTATCGCAATTGGACGCGACGGGGGCCGCAGGGTCGACGTAACGAAGCTCAGCTTCGTCCGCAGAGGCGGGCGGGACATAGGGGGCGTTCATGGGCATTCCGAGCGACGTACCTTCCGATCTGACAGGCGAAGAGATCTTGCGGCTCTTTCCGGCGCAAACGCCGCCGCTGCCGCCGAACACATTTGAGCTCGGTCTTATCATGGGAGGGACCGTGTCGGCCGGCGCCTACACCGCCGGTGCGATCGACTTTCTCATCGAAGCGCTCGACGCCTGGTACGAGGTTCGGGCGCAAGAGGCCAGCCTGCCGCCGGAACGCCGGACGGCACCGACGCATGATTTGCGCCTCTCGATCGCCGCGGGAGCATCCGGCGGCGGCGTCTGTGCGGCGGCACTTGCCCGCATGCTGGCGTTCGACGTCCCTCACATCAAGGCTCTCCCTGCCGATCTCGATCCGCAGGCGGATGTTCCTGTCTCGGCAGGCAATCCGCTCTACGACCTATGGGTTCGCGGCTTCACGTTCGACCGGCTGACGTCCGACCAGGACTTTCAGCGGCAAAAGATGCCGCTTCCGCCGGATGACGATCTCGATCCCGCAAAGGGCGTCTTGTCACTGCTCGATGCGTCGCTGATCGACGACCTGGCGCAGGCTCTCATCAGCTTTACCGGCCCGCCAAAAATTCGCCCGTATGTCACCAGTCCGTTCCGCGTCGCGCTCTCCCTTTCCAATTTACGAGGCATTCCTTACGACCTCGCAATGACGGGAGACAGCCTGGGCGAGTCATTCGTCAGCCATGCGGATTTCGGACGCTTTGCGGTGGAGGTGCCGGGCGCAGCACCGGGAGTGCCGCGTCGCGAAGACGAATTGCCGGTGGCGGGACCCGACGACGTGCCCGGATGGCGGAAAATCCGCGATTACGGCCGCAGCACGGGCGCGTTTCCGATCGGCTTCCGCAGTCGGACGCTCACGCGGCCGCTCACGGATTATCGCTATCGGGTCGCGGTGTTGCCGCAAGACGATGGGACGGCGAAGATCACCGCCCTGCGGCCGCTATGGGATGCATTGCGCCCGGGACCTGACCAAGCCTTGCCTGCCGAATACTCATTCGCGACGACCGACGGCGGTGCACATAACAACGAGCCGATAACGCTCGCCCACACGTGGCTGGCGGGATATCTCGAGCGCAACGACCGAAACGCCGCGACCGCAACGAGAGCCATGTGGCTCATCGACCCGTTCGCGAGTCCGCCCGAGCTTGGACCGTCAGCGACGCCCGACCTCTTTCATTTTATCGGAGCCCTGGTCAATGACGTCGTCCAAGGCGGCCGCTATGCAACGGCCGATCTCAAGCTGTTCTCCGACCCGGACGTGTACAGCCGATTCCTGCTCACCGCGACAGGGCCGGGCAAGAACGGCACCGGCGCGCGCGGAGGGGATGCGATCGCCGGCAGCCTGATCGCGGCCCTCGGCGGCTTTATTCATGAAAAATATCGCCGGCATGACTATCTGCTCGGCCGCGCCAATTGCCAGGCGTATCTCGAAAACGAGCTGCTGATCGACGCCAACAATCCGGTCGTTCGCGGCTGGCCCGGAGCGACAAAGCCGCGGTTCCAGAAGACGGACGGAACTCGCACGCTGATGCCGCTCATCCCGCTCTTCGGGCCGGCTCAAGCGGCGCAGCCCATTCCGGCCTGGCCGCGGCCGAATGTGACCGCGGATCAATTGAAGAGCAGGATCGAATTTCGCCTGGATGCGTTGCTGTCCGGCATCGGTGACGATTACGACCTGCCGTGGTGGGCAAAGACAGGTCTGTGGCTCGTAAAGCAGATCGGCTCAGGTACCGCAGCCGCCGCTATGGCCGATTCGATGTGGCAAACCCTGCACGACAACAAGCTGGCATAGATCTGGTGAGGACCCCGTCCACACCGGTCAACCTGGCATGCTGCGGGAACGCGCGGGTGTTCACCTAGTCCGCGGCTGCGTCCCGGGTGATGGCGGCTTTGAGCGCCGCGAGGCGGCTGTCGTAACGCCGCACGAGGTCCTGCAGCGCCGGCGTGACAGCCGCACCATCGAGGCCGAGCCGCGCCCGGCAGGACGCGCGGACCTCCAGCAGATCGGGCAGGTAGAACCCCGGATCGGGGCCTGCCATTCCGGCCAGTGCCTGCTCGGCGAGCTCGAGCGCGTCCTGGACACGGCCCGCGGCCAGGCGTTCCCGTGCCAGCATCAGCGCGAAGTAGTTCGGGAACGGGGCCAGGCTCGCCGCGCGCTCGTACTCCGCCTCCATGCGGGCGAGACCGGCCTCGAGGTTCGAGTCCGCCGTCTGCGCCCACGCTTCGAAGTAGCGTCCGATCGCGTGGTGCAGCGGGAAATTCCATTTTTCGCCCAGCGCCACGAGGCGCGCTGCGGCATCCGCCACGGCCGCCGCGTCGCCGAGGTGGTATTGCGCGTACATCGCGAGCTGGTAGGCGTGACCGAGGCTGTGCGGATGCCCGAGCTTCTCGGCGAGGGAAACCGCCGACGCGAGCGCGCGCCGCGTGGCTTCGCTCTCGCGAGCAACGCTCAACGTCAGCGCATGGATCGTGTAGGCGCAGACACCGGGATCATGACCGGCAAACACCGTACCCAGCTCGCGATGGCGCGCCGGGTCGTAGCGGCGGATGCCGTCGCGGCTGTCCTGGTGTGCCATCGCGAGGTCGCCGCCGAAGAAGGCCGTCGACCAGCGGCAGTGGATCGCCTCGAAGAGCAGATCTTCGTCGCCGAGGCGCTCGCCGAGCGCCACCAGCTCCTTTACCCGGATACCCGCTTCGTCGCGGCGCTTGCCGAGATTGGCGCTCATCCACAGGTTCCAGGTCGCCTTGAACAGATCGGGGCTGTCGCCGAGACCGCGCGCCAGCTGATAGGTACTGGCGGCCAAGTCCGCCACCTCGGGGCTCTGCGGACTTTTCAGGATGGACATCGGCGTATAGATCTTGAGCGACAGCGCCAGCTCCCGCTGCGCCTGATCGGGCAGTTTCCGCGCCTGCGCCAACGCGGCCTCGAAATGCGCCACGGCCTCCTTGTAGGCCGAGCGTGATGCGGCCAAATCGCCGGCGCGCTCGTGCGCGAGCGACGCCGCCTCCGGATTGCCGGCGCTGGCGTGGTGATAGGCCAGCAGCTCCGGCTCCTCGGCGACAATCGCCGGAAATTCCTGCTCCAACGCTTTGGCGACACGCCCATGCAGCGCCTGGCGGCGGGCGCGCAGCAGGCTGTCATAGGCGGCATCGCGCATCAGCGCGTGCCTGAAGCTATAGCCGGGCTCGAGCGCCTGGCGCTGGGGGAACACGATCTCGCTCTGTATCAGCCGCTCCAGCGCCCGGTCGAGATCCGCACCCGACCCGGGCGCCACGGCGGCAAGCAGCGAATGTGAGAACTGCCGCCCGATGACCGCGGCGATCTGGGCCACGTCCTTGGCCTCGCCCAGCCGGTCGAGCCGCGCCATCAGCGAATCCTGCAGGGTCGCGGGCACCGCGGCGCGATCGGTCGAAGCAGTCTCGAGGATGGTCTTGGTGAGCTCCTGGACGAAGAGCGGCACGCCGTCCGTCTTGGCGACGATGTCGTCGCGGATTTCGGGCGCGATCGCGTGCGCGGCGGCGACCGCGATGACCATCTCCGCGCAGTGCGCGCGGCTGAGACGGCTCAACGCGAGCTGCGTCGCGTGCGGGCGGCCGGTCCACGGCGAGACGAAGTCCGGCCGCGCCGTGACGACGACGAGCACCCGAGCCGCCTGGATGGCATCGACGAGCTGGCCGACCAGCTCGGCCGAGGTGGGATCGATCCAGTGCGCGTCCTCGAGCAGGAACAGCACCGGCCGCCAGGCGGCAACCTGCACCATATGGTCGATGAACGCCGCTATCGTCGCCGTCTTGCGCTGGGCCGGCGTCATCTCCGGCACGGCCATCTCCGACACGGATGGGCACTCCTCGACCGGCAGCGACATCAGGGGTGCGAACAGCGGCACCAACGTCCGGGCGGCCGTGCTCGCCGGGGTGAGGAAGGCCTCGAGCTTCTCGAGTTTGCTCCGCGGCGGGTCGCCGGCTGCAAACCCGGCCGCGATCTCGAGATAGCGGATCATCGGATAGAGGGCGGTATTGGCGTGGTGCGGGGAGCACTGGAATGCGGCGAAGACCGCTTCGTCCTGGCAGTGCTCGCGCAGGGCGTCAGCGACACGCGACTTGCCGATGCCGGCCTCGCCGGTGAGCAGCACGAACTGCCCTTCGCCCGCCGCCGCGAGCCGCCAGCGGTCGAGCAGGAGACCCATCTCGGTCTCGCGTCCGACGAAGGGAACGGCGCTGTCGCGCGCCGCGGCGAAGCGGCGGAACAGCGCCGACTCGCCGCGCACCCGCCACGCCGGAACCGGCTGGGCGAACCCTTTCAGCGCGTGCGTGCCGGCGTCCTCGAGATCGAACAGCCGGCCGAGCAGCCGCTGCGTGCTCTGGCTCACCAGGATCTCGCCCGGTGCCGCGAGACCCTGCAGGCGCGCCGCCAAGTTCGGCGTCTCGCCCACGATCGACTGCTCGCGTGCGACACCGGTGCCGACGATGTCGCCGACCACGACGAGGCCCGTCGCGATGCCGATGCGGGCCACGAGCCGCGTGCCGTCGGCCGCCCTCATATCCGGCATCGCCGCGACGATGGCCAAGGCGGCGCGCACCGCGCGCTCGGCCGCGTCCTCGTGGGCGTGCGGAAAACCGAAATAAGCCAGCACGCCGTCGCCCATCAGCTTGGCGAGGAAGCCGTCAAACCGGGCGATGGCACCGGCGCAGACGTCCTGATAGCCGCGAATGACGTCCTGCATGTCCTCGGGATCGAGCCGGGCCGAAAGCTCGGTCGAGCCCACCAGGTCGCAGAACATCACCGTGACCTGGCGGCGCTCGGCGGTTTCTCTCTCCGAGGCGACCGCGGGGGGTGCCGCCGCAGCGGCCGTGGGAGCGGATGCAGGGGCGAGCGACGCGGCGGCTTTGAGAAGACGTCTGCGGTGCCCCAGCGAAAGCCCGAGCCGTTCGAGATCCTGGTCGGTCAGTTCCGGCAGGACGTCGAGGTCGACGTCGTTGGCGCGCAGGACGTCCGCCAGTACCTCCAGGTTCTGCGCTTTAAGCCACTCTCCCAGGTCCATCGCCGGAGATTAGCCGGACGCACTGATCTCGTGCATATGATTATTCGGCAAACGCCGCTCTATCTTCGCCGTGATAATATCGCGGGTGACAGCAAGCACCGATAATGGGCTCCGAGTGTGAAGCGCCGGACGACTATCGCAACGATTAGCCTGTCTTTGGCAACAGCTGGGTGCTTTTTCAGCAATCCGGATTACCCTGAAGGCTGGCCACCTCCGGTCACCGGCGGCGGGTGCCAAACCGTCAGTGGCGAGTATGAAAACGTCGGGACTCCCGATGAGGTGTTGGCGGCCGAGTATCGTCGGCTTAAGGAGCAGCTCCTTCTTTATCCTGTCCTTCTCGATGATCCGGCTCGGTCAAACTTAGGTCGGTCTCGATATGACGTCGGCCATATCAAACTTGCGCTCGAGTCTAATGGATCCTTGCATGTGATCGCATTTTCAGACGGTCAGTCTGTCGCGGAATCGACGTACTCCGAAACGGCCGGCACGCTTCGCTGCATAGCCGGCGGTGTAAAAATCCAGACATACAACGGACTGACCCGCGGCATGAGCAATCCTGTGGCGGGCTATGAGCACGATTCGACCACTCTGAGGAAGGCAAACGACGGCAGCCTCGTCATAGAGGGATCCTCAGCCACGTTTGGCCTTGTTTTCATGCTGATCCCGGTCGGTGCGGCTGAAACGCATTGGATTCGATTTCAGCCATACTCGGCCGAAGAGGAAGCGCGAAAAAAAGCCGAGAACGCCGCTCGTGAGAAGACCGCGACGGATCGGAACAACGCCGTAGTCGCAGTTGCACGCGAATACGTCACGAAAAACCTGCCGGCAGACGTGCGTTTTCTGTCTTGGCGCGCGTTCGTCGTTGATCGAAACGATACATGGGCCGTCGTATTCCTGCCGACGGATCACCTTTATGACAGCAACGGCGATGCGCCGGAGATTTTCGTCGACAAGACTACTCTCAACGTCGTTAGGGTGGAGCGTTGAACCCTCACCCTCCCGACGCTTCGCGTCGGGCCCCTCCCTCTCCCGCTCCGCGGGCGAGGGGTCATGCTATAGTCCGGCGGTCAAAAACGAACCGGGACGGAAGCCCATGACCCCGCAAGACATCGAGCGCGCCGCCGAGATGATCCATGGCGCGCGCCAGAGCGCCCGCGCCATCTCGCTGACCGGGCCACTCGAGCCCAAGACGATCGACGACGCGTACGGCGTGCAGGCGCTGCTCGCCAAGAAGGCGGGCGGCGTGGCCGGCTGGAAGATCGCCGGAATCGTGCCGGCGCAGCGCGACAAGCTCGGCATCGACCGGCCGATCGCGGGCGCCGTGCTGCAGGGCTATCGCTACCAGAGCCCGGTGCGCCTGCCGATCGCCAACTACGTCCTCATGATCATCGAAGGCGAATTCGACTTCATGCTCGGCCGCGACCTGCCCCCGCGCGACAAGCCCTACACGCAGGACGAGGTCGCCGACGCAGTCGCTGCCCTGCATCCCGCCATCGAGCTCGTGGACTCGCGGGTGGGGCGGAGTTCGCCCACTCTCGTGAAGCTTGCCGACTGCTTCTCCAACGGGGGTCTCGTCCTCGGGCCGGCGTACAAGGACTGGCGCAAGCTCGACCTGCTCAACCACGCGGTGACGATCAAGATCGACGGCAAGGTGGCGGCGACGGGCAAGGGCTCGACCGTGCAGGGCGGCCCACTGGCGGCACTCGCGACGATGGCCAACAACCAGCCGGGGTGGTCCGGCGGGCTCAAGGCGGGGCAGGTGGTGACCACCGGGGCGGCCGCACTCACCGAGCAGCTCTCGCCCGGTCCGCACGAGGTGGTGGTCGAGTTCGGCTCGCTCGGCGAGGTGAAGGTCAGTCTGACGTAGACGCGGGCTCCCTGGCCGCCACCGTCCCGCCGCGCGCGGCGAGGGCCTTTTGCAGCTGCGAGCCATCGAGGTCCAAGGTGACCGGTTCCAGCGCCTCGCTGCGCGCCGTGACGACGCCGATCACGGCGGCCTCGGCGTAGCCCGCTTCGCGCAAGGCCGACACACAGCTTTCGGCTGCCGCAAGAGGCACGCCGGCCAGGAGGCCGCCCGCGGTCTGCGGATCGAACAGCAGCGGATAGAGCGGGTGCCGGGCCGCCACCTCGAGGTCGCGGATCGCGCGGCGGAGGCGGACGTTCTGCGGCTGCAGCGAGGAGAAGATGCCGCCCGCCACCGTCTCGCGCGCGCCATCGAGCAGCGGCACCCGCCCGACCGCGAGGGTCACGTCGACGTCCGAGGCGCGTACCATCTCGACCAGATGGCCGAGGAGGCCGAAGCCGGTGACGTCGGTCGCCGCACGGGCCCCGTGCCGCTGCAGGATCGCCGCCGCGGCGCGGTTCGAATGCGTCATATGCGCGAGCGCCGCCATGACCCAGCGGGCTTTCGCCTTGCCCCGCATGTCGGCGGCCAGCAAGGTGCCGGTGCCGATCGGCTTGGTCAGGATGAGCGCGTCGCCGGGCTTGAGCCCGCCTTTGCGCATCGCGGCCTCGCGCGAGACGAGGCCGTTGACCGCGAAGCCGAGCGCCAGCTCGGCCCCTTCGCTCGTGTGCCCGCCGACGAGCGCGCAATTCGCGTCGCGCAGCACCGCGTTCGCACCCGCCATCATCGCCGAGAGGTCGGCCTCGACCTTGGCCTCGAGCCCGTAGGGGATGGTCGCGATGGCGAGGGCCGATTGCGGCTCGCCGCCCATGGCGTAGATGTCGCCGAGCGAATGGTTGGCGGCGATCTTCCCGAAGACGTAAGGATCGTCGACGAACGAGCGGAAATAGTCGACGGTCTGCACCGAGAGCCGCTCGCCGCCCGTATCGACGAGGGCGGCGTCGTCCGGCGCATCGAGGCCGACCACGATGTCGGGCCGGGGCGCCGGCTGGAGGGCGCCGAGCGCGCGTGACAGAACCGTGGCGCCGACCTTGGCGCCGCAGCCGCCGCAGCGCATGGCGATCGCCGAGATGTCCTGCAGCGCCTTCTTGTCCGCGAGCGGCGAGGACGCCGCGGCCGCGGCCTGCGGCATCTCGGGAAGATCGTTGAAGCGCGCCATGAAGCGCCGGTCGATCCAGTTCTTCCAACGCCACACCCAGGCGCCTTCGAACGCGACCCGGTTGCGCGTGCCCATCGCGTAGCGCTCGCCGGTCGACACCAGATACAGCGCATCGCGCTGCGGCCGGAACCGCCTGAGCCGGCGGCCGATGAGCAGCCGCCGGATATTGTCCGCGAGCACCGGACCGGCGCGCACCGCATAGACGCCGGATTTCGGCAGCGCGCGCGGGCCGAACGCCACCGTGTCGCCGGCCGCGAAGACCTCCTCGCGGCCCTGGACCTGCAGCGTCTCCGTGACCGCGACGAAGCCGCGGGCATCGAGCGGCAGCGCTGTCTCCGCAAGCCAGGCCGCAGGGGCTGCCTGCGTGGTCCACAGGATTTCGTCGGCCTCCACGGCCGGATGCCCCTGCAGCACCAGCCGGCCCGGCTCGACGGCGACCACAGGCGCGCCCGCGACGACGCTGATCCCGCGTGCCGCGAGGACGCGTTGAAAGCGGGCGCGGAAGCCGGCCGGGAACGTCGGCAGGATCTCCGGCACGTCCGACACCAGAACGAACGACAGACGCGACGGATCGCCGCCGCCGGCCGCGACCTCGCGCCTGAGCCGCCGCTCGACGGACAGCAGAAGTTCGACCCCGCCCGCCCCGGCGCCGACAAGGGCCACGCGCGCCTGGCCGCGACGCTCCAGAACGCGCGCCCGCAGCGCCTCGAAGCGGCGCAGGAAGCCGTCGATCGGCTTGACCGGGATCACATGCTCCGCCGCTCCCGGAACGGCGCCCGTGTCGGGCCGCGCGCCGATGTTGAGCGAGAGCACATCGTACGGAACGGGCGGACGGTCGCGGCAGATGACGCGCCGGCCCTCGAGGTCCAGGCCGATGGCCTCGTCGTGATAGAGACGCGCGCCCGCGAACCGGGCCAGCGGCCCGGTATCGATGTGGGCATCGTCGAACCCGTACAGGCCCGCGACGAGGCCCGGCAGCATGCCCGAATAAGGCGTGTGCACCTCGCGCGTGATGAGGGTGAGCCGCACGCCGGGAAGCGGAGTCATGCCGAACATCCGCAGCACCGCGATGTGCGAATGCCCGGCGCCGACCAGAACCACGTCCTTGACGACCGGCGTCTTTCCGCTTTCCATGTTCTAGGAATAGCCTTTGAGGCGCACGGCGGCCAGCCCGCGAGTTGTCGAGACAACTCGGCCCATGTAGGAAAAAGGGGCCCGTGTACGAAGGGGCGTCAGACCAGGGGGACTCATGGATACCGTCGTTGCCAGCCGGCCGTGGCGCCACTACGCCGCCAGCATCACGCTCTTTTTCGTGATCCTGGTGGCCGGCCTCTATTACGTGAAATGGCACCCCTATTACCTGCGCAGCTTCGTCGCCGCGTCGCAGGGGTCCATCGGCGGCTCGATCCTCACCGGCGGGGCGAAGGACGTCCCGGCGCCGTCGTGGGATGCGGCGTGGGGCTATGCCTGGGCCTACGGCAAAGCGATCTGGCAGGCGATGGTGCTGGGTCTGCTGCTCGGATCGGGCGTGCAGGCGGCCTTTCCGCGGCAGTGGATCGCGCGGGCGTTCGGACGGCTGGGCTTCGGGTGCGTGGCCGCGGGCGGCCTTGCCGCGGTGCCCGGCATGATGTGCACGTGCTGCTGCGCGCCGGTGGTGGTCGGTCTGCGCAAGGCGAAGAGCAGCGTGGGCAGCGCGCTCGCCTTCTGGCTGGCCAATCCGCTGCTCAATCCGGCGACGATGATCTTCACCGGCTTCGTGCTCGGATGGCATTGGGTGGCGTTGCGGCTCGTGTTTGCACTGCTCGTCGTCTTCGGCGTCGCCTACCTGGCCGAGGTGCTCTTTGCCGGCGAACCGGCCGTCGAGGCGGCTGCCGCAGATGTGGCGGCCGAGGATGAGCCGAGCGGCGGCTTCTTCGTGCGCTGGGCCGCGGAGCTGTGGCGCCTCAGCATCCGTCTGCTGCCCGAGTACGTGGTCATCGTGCTGGTCCTGGGTGCCGTGCGCGCGTGGCTGTTCCCGGCCATGCCGGGGGCGGTCGGCAACGACGCCCTGTGGATGATCGGGCTGGCGATTGCCGGGACGGCATTCGTCATCCCGACGGCCGGCGAAGTGCCGATCGTCCAGAGCCTGATGGCGCTCGGCCTCGGGGCGGGCCCGGCCGCGGCGCTCATGGTCACCCTGCCGGCGGTCAGCGTGCCGGCCGCGGTCATGGTCTCGAAGGTCTTTCCGCAGCGCGTGGTGTGGTTCGTCGCCGGCTGCGTGGCGCTCAGCGGGATCATCGCTGGCTTCGCCGCCGTCGGGCTGGGGTTCTAGAAAGGTCGCGCAGCAGCGTCCGCCACGCGGCGATCTCGCGCTCGGGCTTGAATAGCGGCGCCAGGCGCGCGATGGCGCGCTTCAGCCGCGCCGTGAACTTCGGATCGGTCTCGACCCGCCGCAGCAGGCGCGCGAGCGCCTTGGTATTGCCGGTCGGGAAGTAGCCGGGATAATCCGCGCCGAGCAGGCCGACATTGCCGTCCATGCGCGAGGCGAGGATCGGAACGCCGGCGACGATCGCCTCGGAGACGACGTTGGCCCCGCCCTCGCTCTTCGACGACAGCACCATCGCGTGGCTGCGCAGCAGCAGGCGCTGCACGGCACCGCGGGTCACATCGCCGCGCCATGCGTAGCGCGGATTGGCGGCCATCTCCGCCCGCGCGCGCGCCTCCCAGTCCGATGTGTAGGGGCGGCCGATCTGCACGATGCGCACGCGCGAGCCGGCCGGCAGCAGGCGGGCCGCCTCGGCCGCGCGCAGCGGGTCCTTCACGTCGCGCAGATGTCCGATGACCGAGATCTCGACCTTGCCGCGGCTCGGCCGGGCCTTCGCCGCGGGCTTCGGCACCGACTGGAAGATTACGCGCAACTTGCGCCGCAACGCCTTCGGCACCTTGCGCCAGGCGAGGCTGTTCAAGGCGACGAGGCTGTCGGCGAGCTCCATCGAGCGCAAGGTCGGCTCCGGATCCTCGGTGATGTACTGATAGATGTCGGTGCCGCTCAGCTGCAGGATCAGCGGCCGGTCGGGATACAACGCCTTGAAGCGGCGGATCGCCTCGGCGCTGCGCCAGGCGTGGATGGCGACCATGGCATCCGCCGGCTCGCCCGCGTAGTCCGGCGCCACGTCCACCCGGTGGCCGAGCTTGCGCAGGATGCGCGCCCAGCGCAGCGCCGCCACCTGGTTGCCGGTGCGTGCACTGGGCCCGGGAGGCGTGATAAGAACGATTTTCATGCCTTCGACGACGATCGACGGGACCGTTGACAGGCCGACCAGCGGGGCGTCCGCCGCCGAGCTCGCGGCGCAGCTGCGCGAGGCGCGCGCGCGATTGCTTGCCGTGACCGAGGACCTGTCATCCGACCAGTTGATGGGGCCAAAGCTCGCGATCGTCAATCCCGTGCGGTGGGAGCTCGGTCACGTCGCCTGGTTCCACGAGTACTGGACCTTGCGCCACAGCCACGGCCAGGCGCCGCTGATCGAACGCGGAGACCGGCTGTGGGATTCGAGCAACGTCGCGCACGACACGCGCTGGGACCTCGAACTGCCGGATCGCTGCGGCACGCTCGCCTATCTTGCGGACGTGCTGCGCCGGCAGGAGGATCATCTGGCGCGCGGGGATGCCGGTGGCGATGCGCGGTATTTCTACGAGCTCTCGATCCGCCACGAGGACATGCACATCGAGGCGCTGGCCTACACGCGGCAGACCCTGGGATACGGTCGGCCGGCAGCGTTCGACCGGCCGCCGCCGCGGAGCGCCGGGCCGCTTCCCGGCGACGTCGACGTGCCTGGCGGCACATGGCGGCTCGGCGTCACAACGGACGAAGGCTTCATCTTCGACAACGAGAAATGGGCGCACGCGGTCGAGGTGGCGCCGTTCCGGATCGCGCGGGCGCCGGTCACCAACCGGGAGTTCGCAGCGTTCGTCGACGCCGGCGGATATCGCCAGCGCAAATTCTGGAGCGATGCGGGCTGGGCGTGGCGCGAAAAGACCGGCGCCGAGCGTCCCGTCTACTGGCAGCCGAATTCCGGCGATGGTTGGACCTGGCGCCGCTACGACCGCGTGGAGGCGCTGCGACCGGACGCGCCGGTCGGGTTCGTCAGCTGGCACGAGGCGGAGGCGTGGTGCCGCTGGGCGAACCGGCGCCTGCCCAGCGAGGTCGAATGGGAAGTCGCGGCCGTCGGCGAGGCGAGGGAGAGCGGGATGCGGCTGTCCGACCGCAAGCGCCGGTGGCCCTGGGGCGATGCAACGCCCAGCCGCAACACCGCCAATCTCGACTTCGCCTTCGACGCACCGCTCGACGTGGCGGATTGTCCCGCGGGCGACAGCGCCTTCGGGTGCCGGCAGATGATCGGCAATGTCTGGGAGTGGACGGCGTCCGACTTCGCGCCGTTCCCCGGCTTTGCCGCCGATCCGTACCGGGATTATTCGCAGCCGTGGTTCGGAACGCGCAAGGTGCTGCGCGGCGGCTGCTGGGCGACGAGCGGCAGGATCGCACGGCCCGCCTATCGCAACTTCTTCACTCCGGACCGCACCGACGTGTTCGCCGGCTTCCGGACCTGCGCCGTGTGAGGACGCGGATTTCTCTGCCTGCGGCCTTGCAAATCCGAAAATTTAGAATTACTCTAATCTGTGAGCCAACGTTCTGTGGATAAGTCGAAAGGATGCGTGCCATGAAGCCCAATCTCGGTCTGAACGACAATGCCCGGAAAACCGTCGCCGAGGCGCTCGCCGGCGTGCTGGCCGACACCTACACGCTCTATCTCAAGACCCACAATTTCCACTGGAACGTGACCGGTCCGTATTTCCCGTTCCTCCACACCCTGTTCGGCGAGCAGTACAACGAGCTGTGGGCTGCGGTCGACGAGCTCGCCGAGCGCATCCGGGCACTGGGCCATCCCGCTCCCGGCAGCTACGCCCAGTTCAGCAAGCTCACCTCGCTCAAGGAGGCGCCCGCCAGCCCGCCGGACGCGAAGGAGATGATCCGCATCCTGCTGGCCGACAATGAGGCGGTCGCCCAGCACGCGCGCAAGGTACAGGAGCTCGTCGAGGAGGTCGGCGACACCGAGACGGGCGACATGATGGTCGGCCGCCTGCAGGTGCACGGCAAGGCCGCGTGGATGCTCCGGGCGCAGCTGGAATAGTCATTCTTCCGACCCGCGAGCGTTTGGCTGCCGACCAACTCTGAACGCTCGCGGGCGCCCGCTCATCCGAGCGTCGCCCTATTTCAGGCAGCAGCAGGCAGCAGCACCGTGAACTTGCTGCCCTGGCCGGGAGCGCTGTCGACCAGCACCTGGCCGCCCATCGCCTGGACGAGCTTCTGGGTGACCGCGAGCCCGAGGCCGAGCCCCGTGTGGTCGCGCGTGTACACATCGGCCGACTGCCAGAACGGCTTGAAGATGTTGCCGATCTCTTCGGGCGACATCCCGATGCCGGTGTCCGCGACGATGAGGCGCGCCTTGCGCTGCGGCGACGCGACCATGGAGACGTCCACGTCCACATGGGCGCCGGGCCGGGAATATTTGATCGCATTGTCGACCAGGCTGGAGACCACCTGACTCAAGGCGCGCCGGTCGCCCACCGTCGCGACAGCCGTGTCCGGAAAGACCGTGCGCACGTGGATGCCCCTGAGGTCGGCCCGCGGCTGCACGATCGACATGGCATCCCGTGCCACGTCCACGAGATCCAGCCGCTGCAGCTCGAGGCGGAACCGCTTGGCCTCGATGTCCGTCAGATCGAGAATCTGGTTCACCACGCTGAGAAGCTTGCGGCCGGATTCCAGAATGTCGTGGGCATAGGCGCGGTACCGGCTGTCGATCGGGCCGAAGGGCTGGTCGGCGATCAGGTCGGAGAAGCCGATGATCGCGTTCAAGGGCGTGCGCAGCTCGTGCGAAATGCTGGAGAGAAACACCGATTTGGCGCGATCCGCCTCGGCCAGCTGGCGCCGCGTGTCGTCATATTCGATGAGGAGGAGGCTGAACCCGTCGCCGACGACCGCGGAGAGGTTGATGTAGATCAGGAGCTCGACCAGCCCCGGCATGATATGGAACGCGCCGAAATAGGTCACCACGATCTGGAACACGACGCGCCCGAACAGCAGCGCACCGGCGATCACGTAGAACAATGTCCGCCGCGCGATCAGCAGCACCGCGATCACCGGATTGACGGCGACCGACGAAGCGACCGCCACGCAGAAGGCTGGCACCGGACCGAAGGCGGCCTGCACCGCGACGACCCCGACGGCGACCGCGGCCCAGCAGGCGGTCCACGTCCGGACCGCCGGCGCGCGCTCGAGCAGCTGCAAGAGCCCGAAGAACAGGAACGCGTTCGCCCCCACGAGGCAGAGGGGGAGGGTGAGCTCGAACCAGCCCCAGTTGGGACGCGGTGGCGGAACGCCGACCGGGGAAATCAGCAGGTACACATAGAGGGCGGCGACGAAGAGGTGGCCGATGCCCGCAGGCAACAGCCAGGCGCGACCGCCGCGCAGCCAGTAGACCATGAAAAATGTGGCCGCCACCAAGCCGGTCAGCTCGGCCGCCGCGATATTGCTGCCCACTTAGACCCCCGGCGCGAATGCACGCCCCCGTAGCGCGGCGAAGCTTAGGCGCGGACCGGCAACAAGCGGTAATTATATTTTGAGGCGCTCAGGCGCCGGTGGGCAGCAGGACCGTGACCGTGCTGCCGCGGCCGAGCGCGCTCTCGACCGTCACCCGGCCGCCCATTGCGGCGACGAGCTTCTGGGTCACCGCGAGCCCGAGGCCGATGCCGTCGTAGCCGCGCGTGTAGGCGTCGGCCGCCTGGGAGAACGGCTTGAAGATCTTGCGCAGGTGGTCGGGCGACATGCCGATCCCCTGGTCGCTGACCGCGAGGCGCACCGTCTTCTCGGGCGTGGCGGCGAGGGAAACGTCGACGCGCCCGCCCGGGGCCGAGAACTTGATCGCGTTGTCGACCAGGCTCGCGACGACCTTGGACAGCGCGCGGCGGTCGACGAGGGCCTCGACCGCCGTCGTCGGGACGTCGATCTGCGTGCGGATTCCTTTGAGCGTCGCGCGGGGCTGCAAGGTCTGCAAGGTCTGCCAGACGATGTCGGCGACGTCGAGACGCTCGAGCTCGAGCCTGAAGCGCTTGGCCTCGAGCTCCACCATGTCGATGACCTGGTTGACGACGCCCAGAAGCAGCCGGCCCGACTGTACGATGTCGCCGGCATAGCCGCGGTTGCGCCCGTCGACCGCACCGCCGGTCTGCCGGCCGATCAGCTCGGCGAAGCCGATGATCGCGTTCAGCGGCGTGCGCAGCTCGTGCGAGATGCTGGCGAGGAAGAGCGACTTCGCGCGGTCGGCCTCCGCGAGCTGGCGGCGCGTGTCGTCGTACTCGATCAGGATGTAGCCGAACCCATCGCCGACCAGCGACACGAGGTTGACGAAGGTCAGGAGGGCGACCGTGTCGCCGTCGGCGCGGGCCAGCGTGAAATAGCTCGCGGTCAGGGCGAACGCGATCCGCGCCAGGGTGAACACGCCGACCACCACGTAGAAGAGCGAGCGCTGCGCGATCATCAGGATGGCGATGGCCGTGGCCATGATGGTGACGCCCGTGATGGCCAGGAACAGCGCCGCGGCGGGCGCCACGATGAAGTAGGCGGCGACGAACACCGCCGCAAAGGCGCCGTACGCCGCGGCCAGCATCAGGGTCCGCGGATTGCGGCCGAGCAGGCGCAGCACGCCCCACAGCGCGACCCCGTTGGCGGCCGTGGCGCACAACGGGCCGAACAGCGCGGTCCAGCTGCCCAAGGCATCGAGGTAAGGGCGCCCGGCCGGGACGAAGACGAGATAGACGTAGTTGGCGGCGATCAGGAGATGCGTAATCCCGATGGCGATGAGCCAGTCGCGTCCGCCGCGCAGCCAGTGAACCGCGAAACAGGCGACGGCGATGAGCGCCGCCAGCTCGGCGGCGGCGATATAGCCCCCGATCATCAATCCCCCGTGCCCCCCTCGCGGCCACAGGGCGATCGTCACCCGAGCCGGCGTTTCACCCGAGTTATATGCCGGCTGACGTGAAAGATTCCAGGCCGAGGACACTCGCCTCGGGAGAGGGCCTTCGCGCTAGTCCGTGACGAAGGCGATGCGCAGGACGTTGGTGGCACCGGGTGTACCGAGGGGGACGCCGGCGGTGAGGACGATCTTGTCGCCTTTCTTTGCGAACGCTTCGCGTCGGGCGACGTCGATCGCCTGGTCGACGATCGCCTGCAGGCTCTTTTCCTCGGGCGACAGGACCGGGTGCGTGCCCCAGCACAGGCACAGCCGGCGCGCCGTGGCGACGCGCGGGGTCAGGCACAGGATCGGCACGGCCGGCCGCTCGCGCGCCGCGCGCAGGGTGGTCGAGCCGGTGGTGGTGAAGGTCACGATGGCGACGGCACCGATGGTCTGCGCCACCTGGCTTGCCGCAGCGGTGATCGCATCCGACGAGGTCGCCTCGGGCTCGTAGTGGTCGGCGTTCATGATGCGGCGGTAGAGCGGGTCGTGCTCCACCCGCGCCACGATGCGGTCCATCATCTCGACCGCCTCGACCGGATACTGGCCGGAGGCGGATTCGGCCGACAGCATCACGGCATCCGCGCCGTCGTAGACCGCCGTGGCCACGTCCGACGCTTCGGCGCGGGTCGGCGCCGGATTGGTGATCATCGATTCGAGCATCTGCGTGGCGACGATCACCGGCTTGCCGAGCCGGCGGCAGGTGCGCAGGATCCGCTTCTGCAGGCCGGGCACGTCCTCGGGCGGCATCTCCACGCCGAGATCGCCGCGCGCCACCATGATCGTGTCGGAGAGCTCGACGATCTCGTCGAGATGCTCGATGGCCGCCGGCTTCTCGAGCTTGGCGCACACGGCGGCGCGCCCGGCGATCAGCCTGCGCGCTTCGGCGATGTCCTCGGGGCGCTGCACGAAAGACAGGCCGACGAAATCGACGTCGTGGTCGAGACCGAAGACGAGGTCGCGGCGGTCCTTGTCGGTGAGCGGCGACAGCGGCAGGATCACGCCCGGCACGTTGACGCCCTTGCGGTCCGACAGCACGCCGCCGGTGATCACGTCGGTGATCACGTGGTCGGGGCCGGCGTCGTTGACCCGGAGGCGGATCTTGCCGTCGTCGAGCAGGATGTCGGCACCGTGGCTCAGCGCCTCGAAGATCTCGCGGTGCGGCAGCGGCGCGCGGGCGGACGTGCCCGGTGTCGGATCCATATCGAGGCGGAAGCGGGCGCCCCGTTCGAGCGTCACCTTGCCGCCCTCGAAGGTGCCGACGCGCAGCTTGGGCCCCTGAAGGTCCATGAGGATCGCGACCGGGCGGCCGACGCGCTTCTCCATCGCGCGGATCGCCTGGATCCGGGCGCGGTGGTCGTCATGTGTCCCGTGGCTGAAGTTGAGCCGGAAGATATCGACCCCTGCCTTGAACAGGGCTTCGATCCTCTCGGGCGTGGATGACGCGGGACCTAAAGTGGCGACGATGCGGGCGCTTCTTTGATGGCGCATGGCGCAATACTAGAACAGAATCCGTGACTTGCCCATGACATTGCCGACGACATCGACGCCACGGGCAGGGCCCTAGGCGCGGCCCTCGTCCGGCAGGATCAGGATGGCCCGGAAGTCGTTGACGTTGGTGAGCGTGGGCCCGGTGACCACGAGGTCGCCAAGCGCGTCGAAAAACCCGTAGCCGTTGTTGTCGTCGAGCATGGCGCGCGCGTCGTGGCCGAGCGCCCGGGCGCGCGGCAGGCTGTCCGGGGCGCTGAGGGCGCCCGCGTTGTTCTCCGTGCCGTCGATGCCGTCGGTGTCGCCGGCGAGCGCGTAGACGCCGGGCGCGCCGTCGAGCGCCACCGTGAGCGCCAGCAGGTATTCCGCGTTGCGGCCGCCGCGGCCGGTGCCGCGCACGGTGACCGTGGTCTCCCCGCCCGACAGGATGACGCAAGGCGGCTTGACCGGCGCCAGGCCCGCGCGCACCTCGCGCACGAAATGGGCGTGGCGGTTCGCCACCTCGCGCGCCTCGCCCTCGATCGCATCGCCGAGGGAGAGGGCGGCCACGCCGTGCTGGCGCGCGAGCTCGGCCGCGGCCTCGAGCGAGGCCTTGGGGCTCGCGATCAGCCGGTACTCGGCGCGCGCGAGCCGCGCATCGCCGGGCTTGGGCGTCTCGGCCTCCGGATTGTCGAGCCTGGCCATGATCGCGGGCGCCGGAACGATGCGGCGGTCGGCCAGGATGCGCCGGGCGTCGGCGAGGGTCGTCGGATCGGGCACGGTCGGGCCGGAGCCGATGACCGAGGGATCGTCGCCGGGTACGTCCGAGATCGCCAAGGTCACGAGGCGCGCCGGATGCGCCGCTGCGGCGAGACGGCCGCCGGTGATCGCCGACAGGTGCTTCCTCACGCAGTTCATCTCGTGGATGGTCGCTCCCGATTTGAGCAGCGCCTGCGTGAGCGCGCGCAGATCGGCGAGCTCGACGCCAGGGCCCGGCAAGGTGAGCAGCGCCGAAGCGCCGCCCGACATCAGGCACAGCACCAGATCGTCCGCCGAGAGTCCCTGCACGGCTTCGAGGATGCGGCGCGCCGCAGCGAGCCCCGCTGCGTCGGGCACCGGGTGTGCCGCCTCGACGACCGTGATGCTCTGGCACGGCACGGCGTGGCCGTAGCGCGTGACCACGATGCCTTCGACCTTGCCGTGCGTGTGCGTCTCGACCGCGCGCGCCATCGCGGCCGCGGCCTTTCCGGCGCCGACCACGATCATCCGCCCGTGGCCGGCGGGCGGCGGCGGGAGGTAGCGCGGCACGGCGCGCGCCGGATCGGCGGCCTCGATCGCGACGCGGAACAGCTCGCGCAGGAAGTGGCGGGGCGCTTCTTTCATTCGTGCGATTCTCTACCTGCGGGCCTCGTCCGGCAATCGCTATGATCCGGGACCCCGATGCCGCGGCGCGCGCGCGATCAGTCGTTCGACCCGTGGATCGCCTCGACGATGGCGGCCGTCACATCGGCGGTTCTCGCGGTGCCGCCGAGATCCGGGGTGTGAAAGCGCTTGTCGGCCGTGATCTTCTCGATCGCGCGCATGAGCCGGCCGGCCGCACCGCTTTCGCCCAGATGGTCGAGCATCATCACCGCCGACCAGAACGTGCCGATGGGATTGGCGATACCCTTGCCCATGATGTCGAAGGCGGAGCCGTGGATCGGCTCGAACATCGACGGAAAGGCGCGCTCGGGATTGAGGTTCGCCGTGGGCGCTATGCCGAGCGAGCCGGCGAGGGCGGCGGCCAGGTCGGAGAGGATGTCGGCGTGGAGGTTGGTCGCGACGATCGTGTCGAGACTCTCGGGCCGCATCACCATGCGCACGGTCATGGCGTCGACCAGCATCTTGTCCCAGGTCACGTCCTTGAAGCCGGCCGCGACCTCGGCCGCGATCTCGTCCCACATCACCATGGCGTGGCGCTGGGCGTTCGACTTGGTGACGACGGTCAAGAGCCTGCGGGGACGCGACCGGGCGAGACCGAAGGCAAAGCGCATGATGCGCTCGACGCCGGCGCGGGTGAACATCGCCACGTCCGTCGCCACCTCCAATGGCGAGCCCTGGTGCGCGCGGCCGCCGACGCCCGCGTACTCGCCCTCGGAGTTCTCGCGCACGATGACCCAGTCGAGCTCCTTGCCGCTCACCTTGCGCAAGGGCGAGGTGATGCCGGGCAGGATCCGCGTCGGGCGCACGTTCGCGTACTGGTCGAACGGCTGGCAGATGGCGAGGCGGAGCCCCCACAGGGTGACGTGGTCCGGAATGTCCGGATGCCCTGCCGATCCGAACAGGATCGCGTCGTGCGTCCTGATCTGGTCGCGGCCGTTCTCGGGCATCATGCGGCCGTGCTTCTTGTAGTACTCGCCGCCCCAGTCGAAATGGTCGACCTTGAACGTGAAGCGGCCCTCGCGCTTCGCGACGGCGTTCAGGACCTCGACGCCGGCCGCGATCACCTCCAAGCCGATGCCGTCGCCGGGGATGGCGGCAATGGAATATTCGCGCATATATGGCGTCCCGCCTATTTCGCCTTAAAAATCGCCTTGGGGATCATGGCGTGGATGCCTTTCACGCCGTCGACGTTCTGGGTCACCTCGAAGTCGATCGCGACGCTGGCGAGCGAATACGCATCCGCCGGATCGAGCCCGTGGTGCTCGCCCAGGAACTTGATCGTCTCGCGCACGCAGATGCGCATCGCCTCGTCCAGGCTCTCGTGCAGGCCGAGCGTGATCCAGTGCGCGTCGGTCTCGGCGCGCGGCAGGGTCCAGAATTTCTGCTTGAGCAACTCGAACCTGAACGTGCCGGTGAGCGAGGTCTCGATCGCCGTCAGGTTGACCTCGCCGTCGCCCTGCGCGGCGTGCCCGTCGCCGGTCATGAACAAGGCGCCCGGCACATGCACGGGCAGATAGAGCGTCGACCCCGCGGTCAGCTCGTTGAGGTCGATGTTGCCGCCGTAGGGGCCGGGCGGGGCCGAGTTGATCTTGCCCAAGGTCAGGGCCGGCCCGGTCGCCATGATGCCGAAGAACGGCCGCAGGGGGATCTCGATTCCGGGTGCGAATTTCGCGATCTTCCGCTTCATGTCGAACGGGATCACGATGCTGCGGTTGAGGTTGAACTCGGCCGGCAACGTGCCCTTGCCGGTCCGCGCCGTGTTGACACCGTAGGGGACCCGCGGGGTTGCCTCGAGGATGTGTACCGCCAGAACGTCGCCCGGCTCGGCCCCCTCGACATGAATGGGCGAGGAGACCACGTGCGGGCCGGCCCCCGAGTGCTGGACCTTCGCGTAGATCGCGACCGCGTCCGCCAGCACCTCGCTTTTCGGGATGCCGAAGCGCTTGAAGAACGCGACCGGCTCGCCCTGGTCCGCGAGCAGGCCTTCGTGCGAGACGGTGTCGATGGTGACCGTCTCGCCGGGCTTGATGCGCAGCACCGGCTCGGCCGCACTCCAGAGGTAGCCCCAATGGACCGTCTCGGGCCCCGAGGCAACGCGGTACCTGCCGCGGCCGGTCTCTTTCACGAGCCCTGATTTGCGCGCGCGCTCTTCGAGCGCGCGTGAGGGATTGCCTACGGCAGCGGTGGGCTTGGTGTGGCGCGCCGCGGCCTGTTTTTCGGCGAGAAATTCGCGCACCGCGCGCTGCTCGAGCCCGCGCGCGAGGAAGGCGCGCTGTTCCGGCTCGATCAGCGCCAGCCGGTCGAGCTCGCCCACGAAATGCTCGAACTTGCCGGGCTTGGAACGCACCGCGCCCAGGCGCTGCATCGCCCGGCGGCTTTTCTGGGTCGTCATGGGTTCTCTCGCGACATCCGAAGGGACACGATAGCAGCCTCATCCTGCAAGTGCATCCTGCACGCGGACCCTGCAAGCGGTATGCCTAGGCGTCGCTGCCGCGCCGTGCCGTCGCGATGCCGAGGAGCACGAGAGCGCCGCCGAGGCCCTGCAGCCAGCCGAGCGATTCGCCGAGGATCAGCCAGGCGAGCACCGCGGCGAGCGTCGGCTGCAGCAGCAAGGCCACCGACGAGAACGACGCCGGCAGATGCGCGAACGCATAGGCGATGAGGCTCTGCCCGCCGACATGGCTGATGAGCGCCAGGAGGACGAGGATGGTCCAGCCGAACGCGGTCACCGCGACCAGGCTCTCGCCCGACGCGGCGGCGAGCGGCAACAGGAGGATCACGGTCACGACCGCACTCCAGGTCATGATGGTGGCGGTCGAGAACACGCGGCGCAGATGGCGCAGCACCAGGAAATAGCCGGCATAGAACGCCGCCGTGACGATGGCGAGACCGTCGCCGGCGAGATGCGCGGTCGAGAGGCTGAGGGAATCGCCCATCACCAGCGCAGCACCCGCGATCGCGAGTACTAGGCCTATGAGGAACGCAGGCGTGATGCGCTCGCCGAACAGCAGATAAGCGGCGGGGGTGACGAACACCGGTGCGAAGTTCGCCAGCAAGGTGGAGTTCGCAACCGAGGTGAGCTTGATCGACCAGTGCCAGGTGGCGAGGTCGCCCGCATAGCAGAAGCCCGCGAGCAGAAGCCAACCCCAGTCGCGCGCGGTGCGCGGCCGGCGCGCGGCCGGCCCGAGATGGCGCTGTTCGGCGGCGAGCCAGAGGCCGAGTGCCGGGGCCGCGAGGGCGACCCGCCAGAAGGCGGTCGCGACCGGGCCGAGCTCGGACAGCCGCACGAAGATCGCCGAGCACGAGATCGCGGCCGCCCCGGTCAGGAGCAGGATCAGCGCCTTGCGCTGGGCGCGTTGTGCCGCGGTATCTCCGACGTCGAGGCGAGCCGTGTCGTCCATCGGCCGCTTATACCAGCAAGCGCGCGGTTGGCTATAATGCGGGCATGTCCGCGTCGCCCGCCGCATCCGCCGGCGATCTTCTGGGTCCCGACGATCCGCCGCCGGTCGAGGTCTTCAACCCCGACGCCCCGGCGGCGCTGCTCATCGTGTGCGACCACGCCGGCCGCAACGTGCCGCGCAAGCTCGGCCGGCTCGGCGTGGACGAGGCGGCGTTCGAGCGCCACATCGCCTGGGACATCGGGGCTGCGATCGTCGCCCGCCGGCTGGCGGTCGAGCTGAACGCCCCGCTGGTGCTGTCGCAGTATTCGCGCCTGGTGGTCGACAGCAACCGGCGGCGCGGCGATCCGTCCGCCATCCCCGACGAGAGCGACGGCACGCCCGTGCCCGCCAATCGCGGCCTGTCCGAAGCCGACCGCTCGGCGCGCTTTGCAGCGCTGCACGACCCCTATCACGCGGCGATCGCCGCGCGCATCGCCGCTCTCCGCCAGCGCGGGGAGGTGCCGGCGATCGTCTCGATCCACAGCTTCACGCCGTCGTTCAAGGGCTTCGAACGGCCGTGGCAGATCGGCGTCCTGTGGAACCGCGACGACCGCATGGCGCGCCCCTTGATGCAGCGCCTCGCGGCCAGGGGCGTCGCGGTCGGCGACAACCAGCCTTATTCGGGACAGGACCGCCACGGCTACACGATGCCGCGGCACGCCGAGGACACCGGCCTGCCGCACGCGCTGATCGAGATCCGCCAGAACCTCATCGACACCGCATCGGGTGCCGAGCGCTGGGCCGCGATCCTGCACGAGGTGCTCGTCCCGGTGCTGGCCGATCCGGCGCTGCGCCGCGTGCTGCCGACGTAAGGCATGATCGAGCCCTCCTTCACCGTCGGGATAGAAGAAGAGTACCTGCTGGTCGACCGGCAGAGCGGGGCGCTGGCCACCGACCCGCCGGCGGACATGCTCGCCGAATGCGAGCGGCGTCTGGCGGCGCAAGGCCAGGCGGGGCAGGTGACGCCGGAGTTCCTGCGCGCGCAGATCGAGGTGCAGACGCGGGTCTGCCGCACGGTCGGCGAGGCGCGCGCCGATCTCGCGCGCCTGCGCCGCACCGTGGCCGAGGTCGCGGCCATGTACGGGCTGGCCCCCATCGCCGCCTCGACGCACCCGTTCGCCGAATGGGGCAATCTGCAGGCGACGCGCTTGCAGCGCTATCAGCAGATCGAGCGCGACCTGCAGGGGGTGGGGCGGCGGCTCCTCATCTGCGGCCTGCACGTGCATGTCGGGATCGACGATGACGAGCTGCGCATCGACCTGATGAACCAGGCCGAGTACTTCCTGCCGCATCTCCTGGCACTGTCGACGTCCTCGCCGTTCTGGCGCGGCGAGGACAGCGGGCTCAAGAGCTACCGGCTGGCGGTCTTCAACGAGCTGCCGCGCACCGGGCCGCCCGACTATTTCGAGAGCTACGGCGAATACCGCCGCCAGGTCGGCCGCATGGTCGACGCCGGCTTGATCGAGGATGCGACCAAGCTGTGGTGGGACATCCGGCCTTCGGCGCGGTTTCCCACGCTCGAGATGCGAATCACCGACGTGCCGACGCGGCTCGAGGATTCGATCGGCATCGCCGCGATGTTCCAGTGCATCCTCGGCCTGTTGTGGCGGCTGCGCCGCAGCAACCAGCGCTGGCGGATCTATCCGCACATGCTGGTGAAGGAGAACCGCTGGCGCGCCCAGCGCTACGGCACCGACCAGGGGCTGGTCGATTTCGGCAAGGGCGAGGTGGTGCCGTTCCCGCGCCTGCTCGACGAGCTGATCGAGCTCACGGCCCCGGAAGCGGCGCGCTTCGGGTGTGCCGCCGAGATCGCAGGCTTGCGCGCCATCCTTGCCCGCGGCACCTCGGCGCACCGTCAGACAGCGGCGTACGAAGCGGCGCTGGCGGCCGGAAAGTCCAAGGACGAGGCGCTCAAGGCCGTGGTCGACTGGCTCGCCGCCGAGACGGTTGCCGGGCTGTGAAACCGCCCGCGAATCCCTATATTCTGGGCTGAATAGACCTCCGGAGACCATCCATGGACGACAGCACCCGCACCGAGCTCGAAGCCGCGGCATTTCGCCGCCTGGTGGATCATCTGCGCCAGCGCACGGACGTGCAGAACCTCGACCTGATGAACCTCGCCGGCTTCTGCCGCAACTGCCTCAGCAACTGGTACCAGGAGGCGGCCGAGGCCAAGGGCATGAAGATGGACAAGGGCGAGGCGCGCAAGATCGTCTACGGCATGCCGTACGAGGAGTGGAAGGCGAAGTACCAGAAGGAAGCCTCGCCGGAGCAGATGCAGAAATTCGCGAACCAGAACGCGCCGCACAAGCACTGAACGCGCTTGTTCCTCATCCGTCATCGCCGGGCTTGTCCCGGCGATCCTCGGCGTGCAAGGCCGAAGCACTTTTTCTGCCGGTACGACGTGGATGCCCGGAACAAGTCCGGGCATGACAAGAAAAGAAAGCGCTTGGCCGATATCGTCGCCTTAGGCGCCGCTGCATTCTTCTTCATAGTCCCGGCGACGGCTCAGACCCTGGAGCGCGGCTACGAGGACCGCACCATGCGCGGGCCGGGCACGGCCGCGGGTGCCGTGATCTACGCGCCAGGGCTCGCACGCGACGGAGCGCCGATCACGGCCACGCCCTATGTCGTGGACGATCTGCAGGCGGCGGGCTGGGACGTGTTCCGGTTCGTGCCGCCGGCCGCCGGCGACATCATCGAAATTGCCGCGACGGCGCTTGCGGACGCGGCGCGCGAGTTGCACGAGCGCAGCTACAAGCGCATCGCACTGATCGGCCAGAGCTACGGCGGGTGGCTCTCGCTGGCGGCGGCACGGCCGGCGACGCAGCCGATCGACGCGGTGGTGGCCCTGGCGCCGGCGGCGTTCGGCGCGCGTGGCCAGTCCGCCGACTGGAAGGCCAATGCCACGGCGCTGCTGCCGCTCGCGGAAGCGGTGACGGCGCGGCACGTGCTGGTGTTCCTGTTCACGGGCGACGAGTACGACCCCGGCGGGCGCGCGGGCGGCCTGCGCGAGGTCTTCGCGCGCCGGGGGATCGATGCCGCGGTGATCGACGAGCCGCACGATCTGATCGGCCACTCGGCCGGCCTGACGCGCGCGTTCGCGCGCCGCTTCGGTCCGTGCCTGCGCGACCTGGTCGAGCGCGTGGATCCGGCGGGGCCGTTCGACTGTCCCGATCCGGGCTGGAGCGCCATGGGCGATTTCGGCGTGCCGCCGGAGCTCGCAAGCCTCGCTCCGGCCGCCGATGCCGACCCCGGCCTCGCACCCATGGTCGGCCGCTGGTACGGCGTTTACGAGACGGGGCGCGAGGCGCTGTTCATCGTGCGCACGGCGGACAAGGACCGCGCCGAGGCCGTCTATGCCTTCGGGCCGATCATCCGCGGGATCGACGCCCCGACCGGGTCGACCCGGCGGCGCGGCGTCTTCGATGCCGCGACCGGCACGTTGCGCTTCGCCGAGCCCGAGGCCGACACGGCCATCGACTGCCGTGTTCAGGCCGACGGCAGTTTGGCGTTCTCGATCACGCGGAAGTCGGGCGGCGAGCCGCTGCGCGCGGTGTTGCGCCGGCTGACCGAGTAGGCGGGCTCAAGGGCGCCCGCGCCCTGTGGATATCTTCATTCATCATTAAGTAATTTTCCTTATCAAATAAGGCGCAACCTGTGGAAACACCTACACATTTTTCTTAAAACCCGCGCGATCAAGCGCCCAAGGATGCCGCCATGTTCCGCCTGCCGCGCCTGTCCGTCCGCACCATCCTCAACGCCGTCTTCATCGTCCTGGCGGCCGGGCTGTGTGTGTCGCTCGTCCTCCAGATGCGCCTCGCGTGGGAGGCGACCGCCGAGGCCAAGCGGCTGGGTATCCTCGCCACGGCCGACCGCACCGCGTTCGAAGCCATGCAGGAGCTGCGCAACGAGCGCGCCGACATCCTGGCCGCCTTCCAGGGCCAGGACGACGCGAGCACCAAGATCCGCGCCAGCGCCGCGCGGACCGCGGCGGTCATTGCCGGCGCGACCGCCGGCGCTCAGGGCTTGCCCGTGCCGGAGCTCGACCAGCACCTGGCCGACATCCGCGGGCACGCGGCGAAGATGCCCGCGTTCTGGAGCGAGCTCGAGCAGCTTGGCCGCCAGCCCAAGACCGAGCGTGACTTCAACACCATCCGTCCCTGGTACAAGGCGCTGAGCGATGCCACCGAGGCCGTCGGCCGGCTGTCGCTCGCCATCGACAACGAGGCGCGCCTCGCCGATCCGGTCATCGCCGAGCTCATCGAGGTCCGCCAGCTCGGCTGGGTGACGCGCGACTACGAGGGCCGCGAATGCGGCACCGCGCGGCCGTTCATCGCGTCGGGTAACAATTTTACGCCCGAGACCAAGTCGGCGGTCGACGGATTCCGCGCCAGCGTCGGGACGACCTGGGCGATGCTCGATGACGTGCTGTCGCGGCCGGGTGCCCCGGCCGAGCTGGGGTCGCTGAACAAGACCGCCCACGAGGGGCATGCCAGATCCATTGCCGCCCGCAATGCCGTGTACGCGAAGCTCGGCCACGGCGAGAAGGAGGTTGTATCGGCCCAGGAATGGACGTCGGCCTGCACGACGCCGCTCGCGCAGATTTTTGCGCTCGCCGTGCGCTCGGTGGAGCTGATGGACGGCCGTGCGAATCTCGTGCTCGGCGTGGCCCATCGCCGCCTCTATGGCACCATGGCCGCACTGATGGTCGTGCTCGCCGTGACCGGATGCGGGCTGTGGCTGGTGCGTCGCCGCGTCGTCGCACCCGTGCGCAGCCTGACGGCGGCGATCGGACATCTCGCCAAGCGCGACTACACGGTGCCGGTGAGCCAGACCGGGTATGCAGATGAGTTCGGCGTGATGGCCGAGACGCTCGAGGCGCTGCGCCAGGGCGGCCAGGAGGCCGAGCGGCTGACCGCCCAGCAGATGGCGGCGAAGGAGTTGGAGCTCAAGCGTGCCTCGGCGGTGGACGGTTATTGCCGCAGCTTCGACACCTCGATCCGGCGGATGCTGGACTCGGTGAGCGACGCGGCCGGCCATATGACCACGACCGCGAACGGCATGTCGGCGACGGCCGAGGAGACGTCGCGGCAGTCGGCGGCGGTGGCGGCGGCGTCGGAGGAGGCGTCGGCGAGCGTGCACACGGTGGCGGCGGCGGCCGAGGAGCTCGCGGCGTCGGTCGCCGAGATCAGCCGCCAGGTGAGCCATTCGGCGGACGTGGCGCGGGAGGCGGCGACGCGCGCCGGGCGGACGAATGAAAAGGTCCAGAGCCTGGCCGACGGCGCCGAAAAGATCGGGGCGGTGGTGAAGCTGATCAACGACATCGCGGGACAGACGAACCTCCTGGCGCTGAACGCGACCATCGAGGCCGCGCGTGCCGGCGAGGCCGGGAAAGGCTTCGCGGTCGTGGCGTCGGAGGTGAAGAGCCTCGCCACACAGACCGCGAAGGCAACCGAGGAGATCGCAGGGCAGGTCGCCGGGATCCAGTCCGCGACCAAGGAGGCTGTGGCGGCGATCAAGGAGATCGCGACCGTCATCGGCCAGGTCAACGAGATCAGCACCACGATCGCAGCTGCGGTGGAGGAGCAGGGTGCCGCCACGCAGGAGATCGCGCGCAACGCCCAGGAAGCCGCCAAGGGCACCACGGAGGTGTCGTCCAACATCAGCGGCGTGACGCAGGGCGCCGGCATGACCGGAAGTGCAGCGAGCGAGGTGCTGACGGCGGCGAGGGAGGTTGCCGCGCATTCCGCCAGCTTGCGCGACCAGGTGGATACGTTCCTGAAGCAGATCCGGGCGGCTTGATCGTCCCGCCATCCGCTCCTTCACGCATCGTTAAGCGATGGCGCGTATCAACCGGCTGAAACTCGAACGAAAACCTCGTTTTTGACTAAAATGTGCGCGGGAATGCTCGCGCCCAGGGAACCGGTTTGGGGGAAGTGGCCATGTCGCGCCTGTCGGTCCGCACGATTCTGAATTCCGTCTTTGTCGTCCTGGCCGTGAGCCTGTGCGCGGCACTCGCGCTGCGCATCTGGTCGGCGTGGGACGGGGTGGAGAACGCCGGGCGCATCAGCGCGATCGGCCAGGCGGACCGGGCGGTGTTCGAATCGATGACGGCCCTGCGCCTGCAGCGCGGCGGCGTGCAGACGGCGATCCAGGGGCAGGACGACCCGGCCGCCACCCTCAAGGAGGTGCACGAGACGATGCAGCGGCGGTTCGAGCGGGCGATCGCCGCGGCGAAGCGCGTCGACATCGCGGGCACCGCCGCCCTCATCGGCGCCAACGAGCGGCAGTGGGCTCAGGGCGAATCCCTGTGGCCGTCGGTCGCGGCCCTCGCCGCCACGCCGAAGGCCCAGCGCGACGTCAAGCTGACCCTGCCCTGGTACGACCTCATGGGCAGCCTCGCCGAGGACCTCGGGCGGCTGTCGGTGGCGATCACCAACGAGGGCCGGATGGCCGACCCCGAGGTGGCCGAGCTCATGGAGATCCGCGCCATGGCGTGGATCTACCGCGACTATTCGGGGCGCGAATGTGCGATCACGCGCCTGCCGGTCTCGACCTCCGGCCCGATGACGCCGAAGCTGCGCTCGGGCATCGACAGCGTCCGTGCCGCCTCCGAGATCGGCTGGTCGACCTTGAGCGACCTCTTGTCGCGGCCCGGCATCCCGGCCGGCCTGACCTCGGCCGCCCGCGAAGCGCACGAGGTGAACGAGACCTCGCTCAAGGGGCGCGACGCGGTCTACGGGAAATTCGACGGCAGCGGCAAGCCGGCGATGGCGCCAGGCGACTACAACGCGCTGTGCACCGCGCCGTTCGCGAAGATCATGCAGGTGGCCGAGACCGCGAGTACCTTGCTGCAGGATTATGCCGCGGACCTCGACGCGCGCGCCAAGCAGCGCCTCGCGATCGACGGCGCAGCACTCGCGGCAGCACTGATGATCAGCGGCATCGGCACCTTCCTCGTACGCCGGCGCGTCGCAGCACCGGTGCGCAAGCTCACCGCCGCGATCGAGCACCTCGCCAAGCGGGATTATTCCGTCCCGGTGCCGAAGACCGGCTATGCCGACGAGTTCGGGGTGATGGCGGAGACGCTCGAGACCCTGCGCCAGGGCGGGCTGGATGCCGAGCGGCTTACCGCCGAGCAGATGGTGGCTAAGGAGGCGGGGCTCAAGCGCGCCTCGGCCGTCGACGGATACTGCCGCAGCTTCGACACGTCGATCCGGCAGATGCTCGACCAGGTGAACGACGCGGCGGGCCATATGACGACGACCGCGAACGGCATGTCGGCCACCGCCGAGAAGACCGCCAAGCAGTCGGCCGCGGTTGCCGCCGCGTCGGAGGAGGCCTCGGCCAGCGTGCAGACGGTGGCGGCGGCGGCCGAGGAGCTCGCGGCGTCGATCTCCGAGATCAGCCGCCAGGTGAGCCAGGCCGCGACGGTGGCCGGCGACGCCGCGGCGCGCGCGAACCGGACGAATACCGCGATCCAGAGCCTCGCCGAGGCGGCCGACAAGATCGGGGCGGTGGTGAAGCTGATCAACGACATCGCGGGGCAGACCAACCTCCTGGCGCTGAACGCGACCATCGAAGCGGCACGCGCCGGGGCGGCGGGCAAAGGCTTCGCGGTCGTGGCCTCGGAGGTGAAGAGCCTTGCCACGCAGACCGCGCAGGCGACCGACGAGATCTCGGCTCAGGTCACCGGCATCCAGACCTCGACCAAGGAGGCGGTGGCGGCGATCAAGGAGATTGCGGCCGTCATCGGGCAGGTGAACGAGATCAGCACCACGATCGCGGCCGCGGTCGAGGAGCAGGGTGCGGCCACGCAGGAAATCGCGCGCAACGCCCAGGAAGCGGCCAAGGGGACGACCGAAGTCTCGTCGAACATCACCGGGGTCACCGAGGGCACCGGCGCCACGGGCACCGCGGCCGGCGAGGTGCTGAACGCCGCCAAGCAGGTCGCCGCCCAGTCCGAGCGGCTGCGCGAGCAGGTGGACGGGTTCTTGCGCCAGATAAGATCGGCGTAACCACTCACGTTATCCACTCTATCCACAGAGCCGTCGCTTTTTCTTTGCGCGGTGGCGCGGCACGCGTCTATGAGTCGACTCCTTGAGAAGTGGAGTCGACCATGGCAGACGGTAGTGCGACGACGACGGGCGGGATTGCCGCGGAGAAACTGAAATCGTTCGTGGAGCGCATCGAGCGACTCGAGACCGAGAAGACCGAGCTGGCCGGCGACATCCGCGAGGTCTATGCCGAGGCCAAGGGCAACGGGTTCGATACCAAGATCATGCGTCAGGTGATCCGGCTGCGCAAAATGGAGGTGGCCGATCGCCGCGAACAGGACGAGCTGCTCGAGCTCTACCGCCGGGCCCTCGACACCTGAACTTTTCGTCTCTGGGTTAGGAGGCGGCCGATGACCCGCCATCTCGCCGTCGTCCGTGTGTCGGCGGCGGCCAATTCCTTTGGATCGGCGGTCGCTGACCGCGAGGCGTTCGCGCGCGGCGAATGGGCCGAGGGCGAGGCCGCACTCGCGGCCGGTGCCGCGGCTGGGCACGAGCTGGCGGCCGTCGAGGCGTTCATTGGGGCGCGCGCCGACTGGCGCGTGAGCGTCCTGCGCAATGCCGCGACCGATCTGGTCGCCCCCCTCGACGACGACCTGTTCACGGACCTGCAGAACGAGATCCAGGCGAAGCTCGCCGGCGGGCGCTGGGATGCGGTGTACCTGGCGCTGCACGGGGCGGCCGTGACCACGCGGCGGGTGCGGCCGGAGCTTGGCCTGATCGCGGCCGTCCGTTCGGTCATCGAAGGAGCCCCGCTGGGTGCCAGCTTCGACGTCCACGCCAACATGGCCCCCGAAGCCGCGCGTTACCTGACCTATGCCTCGGGCGCGCGCTCGGCGGCGGCGGCGCAGCGGCGATCTGCCGCGGCGCGGGTGCTGGAGGCGCTCGCGCGCACCGCCGAGGGCCGCCTCAAGCCGGTGGGGGCCGTGGTCAAGGCGTTCGCGATGCTGCCGGGCGTCGACCTGCCGAGCGAGGATGCGGCGCGCGCCGGCGGCCCGATGGCGGAGGTCCAGGCGCTGGCGCGCGGACTCGAGCAAGGTGCGGTGCTCGACGTCTCCGCGTTCACTGGCTTTGCCTACGCCGACACGCCCGATGCGGGGGCGGCCGGCATGGCCTATGCCGACGCCGACACGGCGGCCGCGCGTCGCGCGGCACAGGCCGTCGCGGCGGCACTCAGCGAGCGCCGCGCGGCGTTCTGGGCGGGGGCTCCGCGCGACTTCGCGGACCTGCCCTATATCAAAGTGCCGCCCGACCTGCGTCCGCGTCCGTAGCCCCTCAGTACAGCTCCTTGGGGATGCGCTGCGCGTACTCGGCGTCGTAGGCCGCGCCGTCCGAGGTGAGCCCGCGCGCGGCGGTGAACTCGCCCAGCGTCGGGACACCCTTCGGGCGTTGTTCGCCGCCCCGTTTCCACAGGTCGGAGCGCACCAGCGCCTTCGGGCAGTGATGGAATGCCTGCTCGACCGCGACCACCATCACGGTCGCCGGCTCCTTGCCGTTCACCGCAAAGCGCCGCCGCAAGGCGGGATCGGTGCTGATCCGTGCCCGACCGTTGACGCGATAGATCTCGTTGGCCCCGGGCACGAGGAACAGGAGGCCGATGCGCGGATCGGCGAGGAGGTTCTTGAGGCCGTCGATGCGGTTGTTGCCGCGGCGGTCGGGGATCAGGAGCGTGCGGCCGTCGTCCTCGACCAGCACGAACCCCGGCGCATCGCCCTTGGGCGAGCAGTCGAGCCCGTCGGGGCTGCCGGTGGCGACGATGACGAGCGGCGAGGCGGCGATGAACGCGCGCCCGGCCTCGTTGACGGCGGTGGTCTCCTTCTTCAGCACGCGCTCGGCCGGCTTGGCGTAAAGCGAGGAAAGCTCCTCCAGCGTGTTGACGGTGCTGCGGTCGAGCGTGTCCATCGGTCAGCTCCCTGCCTTGTCGTGGATCTCGGGGAAGAAGAGGTCCTTCCACGACCCTGGCGCCTCTTTGATCGAGCCGACCTTGTGCATGAAGTCGGCGTATTTCATCGTGTTCTCGGGCACCAACGTCCATTTGACCTGTGGGCCGGCCAGCACGTTGTGCACGAACTCGAGGGAAAGCCTCGAGTGCGAATCCTCGATCCACAGCTGCGCTGCCGCCATCTTGTCCTTGTTGATGACCTCCGTGGCCTCGGCCAGCGCCGCCATCAGCGCCTTGGTGACGGTCGGGTTCTCGTCGTGGAATTTCGCCGTCGTCCAGGCGACCGTGAAGGTGTGCGGCCCGCCCATGACGTCGAACGAGTTGAGCACGGTGTGGATGCCTGGGTTCTCGAGTTGCTGCTGCTGGAAGGGCGGCACGCTGAACACGCAGTCGAAGGTCTGGCTGCCGCCGAGTAACCCGATGGTCGCGTCCGGCGGCGACAGCGAGAGCGTCAGCGCGTCGAGCTTGTCGTACTTGTCGAAGCCGAAGGCCTGGGCGGCCGCCATCTGCAACGTCACGGCCTGCACCGACACCTTGACCGCGGGGAGGGCGATACGGTCGTTGTCGGTCAGGTCCTTGACCGTCTTGATACGCGCCTCGCGCGTGTTCATGAGGAACGGCTGCGAGCTCATGGCCGAGATGCCCCTGACCGCGAGCGCCGTACCCTTCGTCTTGGCCCACAAGGTGACGAGGCCCGGCACCCCGCCTGAGACGATGTCGACCGAGCCCGACACGAGAGCCGTGTTCATCGCGTCGGGGCCGTTGAACGTCGCCCAGGTCACCTTGAGGTCCGGAACGCCGAGGGCGGCTGCGTGCTTCTCGATCAGCTTCTGATGCTCGAGCACGTTGAACTGCACGTAGCCCATCGAGAACTGCTTGGCGAGGCGGATCTCGTGCGTTTCGGCATCGGCCGGTTGCGGCAGTGCGAGAGCGGCCAGGGCGACCGCGGCGAGAGAAGTCCGAACCATGCGCGACATCATGCGTTTCCCCTTAATTCCTGCGCCGGCGCCTTTCAACGGCGTCTCGGCTCGCCTATGATCATAGCTCAGGGAGGAACGATGCCTATAGCGGTCACGCCGAGCGGGGGGTCGCTGGGTGCCCGCGTCGCCGGTCTCGACCTGGCGGCGCCGCTGGACGAGTCCGGCTTCCGCGAGGTCGAAGCGATCTTCCACCGCCACCAGGTGGTGGCGTTCGAGGGCCAGCGGCTCGACGAGGACGCGCTGATCGCGTTCGCGCGGCGGTTCGGCGAGCTCGAGCACAACGTCGCCAGCTCCTTCCACCACCCGCGCACGCCCGATCTCACCGTGCTGTCGAACATCGTGAAGGACGGCAAGCCTTACGGCTCGCCGGACGCGGGGCAGGGCTGGCACACCGACATGTCCTATAACAGCGTCCCGGCCCGCGCCTCGATCCTCTACGCGCTCCAGGTGCCGATGAAGGACGGCCGCGCGCTCGGCGACACGCTGTTCTCGAGCATGTACGCCGCCTACGAGGCACTCTCCGACGACTGGAAAACCCGCCTCGAGGGCTTACGCGCCGAGCACGATTTCGAGAAGTTCTACACCTACATGATCAAGGAGAGGGGCTCGCCGCGCCCGCCCTTGACCGACGCGCAGCGCCGGCAGAAGCCGGCCGTCGTCCACCCGATCGTGCTGCGCCATCCATGGACCGGCCGCAAATGCCTCTACGCCGATCCCGGCTACACGGTGCGCATCCAGGGCCTTCCGCCGGCTGAGAGCGACGGGATCCTGTCCTTCCTCTTCGATCATCAGACGCAGGAGCGCTTCCGCTACCGCCACAGCTGGCGGGTGGGCGACGTGCTGATCTGGGACAACTGCGCCACGATCCACATGGCGACCGGCGGCTACGACGCGTCGACGCCGCGGCTCATGCACCGGGCGCAGGTG
Organism: Alphaproteobacteria bacterium; assembly: GCA_035506575.1. GTDB lineage: Bacteria > Pseudomonadota > Alphaproteobacteria > CACIAM-22H2 > CACIAM-22H2 > DATJPD01. The sequence continues at coordinate 13,369 of DATJPD010000100.1, read as the reverse complement.
CTCGGCGACGACAGGCTCTACCGGCAGAAGAATGCGGCGTGACACGACAAAAAAGATGACGAGGGGAGGAACATCATGCGGGGACTGGCGGCCGCCGTCGTAGCGCTGATCGTCATGGCCGGTGCCGCCGCGCATGCGGAGGACGCCTATCCGTCGAAGCCGATCCGCATCGTGGTGCCCTATCCGGCCGGCGGCGGGACCGATGCGCTGGCGCGGAGCTTCGGCAAGCAGCTGACGGCCTCGCTCGGCCAGCCGATCGTGATCGAGAACCGGCCCGGGTCCGGGACCTTGCTGGCCGCCGATGTCGTGGCGCACGCCGCACCCGACGGCTACACGCTGCTGTGGGCCACCTGCACGACGTTGGGCATCAGCCCGTCGATGTACAAAACCCCCGCCATCAAACCGCTCGCCGATTTCACGCCGATCGCGCAGGTGGCGCGCGCGACCTTCGTGTTGGTCACCGCCAAGTCGCTGCCGGTCAAGACCGTCGCCGACGTGATCGCGTATGCGAAAGCGCGGCCCGGCAAGCTCAACTACGGTTCGGCCGGCAGCGGCACGCCGCATCACCTCTACATGGAGATGCTGAAGCAGCGCGCGGGCATCGACGTCGTCCACGTGCCCTACAAGGGCAGCGGTCCGGCGACGCTCGACCTGCTGAGCGGCCAGCTCGCGATGATGATCGACGACGTCACCCCGCTGAACGGGCACATCGAGAACGGCGACGTGCGGCTGATCGCCGTCGCTGGCGACCGGCCGTCGCCGCTGTTTCCCGGCGTTCCCGCGATCGGCGAGACCGTGCCGGGGTTCGATCTGCGGGTGTGGCAGGGGATCGTGGGGCCGGCGCACACGCCGCCGGCCGTCGTGACCAGGCTCGACGGCGCCATCGCGCGGATCGTCCATGCCCCGGACTATGCGAAGGACCTGGTGCCGTTCGGGATGGAGCCGCTGTATCGCGCGCCGGACGACTTCAGGGCCTATCTCGTGAGCGACGTGCCGCGCTGGGCCAAGCTGGTGAAGGAGGCCGGCGCGCATGTGGAGTAGATCGATGCTGAAGCAATTCGCCCTGGCCGTCCTGATCTTCGCCGCGGCCGCCGGCGGTCCGGTCCGCGCCGAGGACTACCCGTCGCGCCCGGTGCGGCTGATCGTCACCACCGCCCCCGGCGGGCTGATGGACGTGGCGGCGCGGCTGTTTGCCGACAGCTTCGAGAAGCAGTTCCATCAACGCCTGCTGGTCGAGAACCGCGGCGGGGCGGGGGGAAATCTCGGCGTCGAGGTCATGACCAAGGCCGCACCCGACGGCTACACGCTCTCGCAGATCCAGATCGGCAACGTCGCGATCAATCCGTATGTCTACAAGGACCTGCCGTTCGACGTGTTCAAGGACGTGGTACCCGTGGCACCGCTCACCAGCTCGCCCGTCCTGGTCACGGTGAGCGCCAAGCTGCCGGTGAACAACCTGCGCGAGCTGATCGCGCTGGCGAAGAAGGAGCCGGGCAAGCTGAACGACGGGACCGCGGGCGTGGGGACAGCACCGCATCTCGCGGGCGAGCTCTTCGCCCAGGCGGCCGGGATCAAGATCACGCACATCCATTACCGGGGCGCGGGGCCGGCGGTCGCCGACGTCGCGGCCGGCCAGGTGGACATGACGTTCGTGGGCCTGGGTGCGGTTCGCGGCCAGCTGGACGGGGGCCTGGTCAAAGCGCTGGCGGTGTCGCAGCCCAAACGCCTCGCGGCCGCCCCCAACATCCCGACCGCGGCCGAAGCCGGGCTGCCCAATTACGAGTTCGTGACTTGGTTCGGCATCGCCGCACCGCGCGGCACCCCGCCCGAGGTGATCGTCGCCCTGGTGCGCGCGATCCATACCGAGCAGGCCGACCCCGCGGTGCGGAAGCGCCTGTCCGAATCGGGGCTGGAACCGCTCACCGAAACCCAGGCCGAGTTCACCCAGCGCATCCGCCGCGACTACGACCGCCTCGGGCCGGTCGTACAGGCCCTCGGCATCAAGCCGGAGTAGGAGCGGAGGTGCGCCTCCGGCCTATCCCGCGCCGCAAAACTTAGTTAATCTCGCCCTCACAAACGACCCGCAACGGAGGGGGGTTCACATCATGACGACGCTGTACTCAGCAACGGTTCCGGTTTTCCTGCAGCACCTGCCCGCCCTGTCCGGGATCCTGGACAAAGGGGCAGCCTTCGCCGCGGCGAAGAAGATCGACCAGTCGGTCCTTCTGGGCCTGCGGCTCTATCCCGACATGTTCGAGCTCACCCGGCAGGTCCGGCAGTCGACGAACCACGCCGCGGGGGCCATCCGCGTCGCCGGGGTCGAGCCGCCGAAGTTCAGCGACCAGGAGAAGACGGTCGACGAGCTCAAGGCGCGCATCTCGATCATCGTGGATTCCTTGAAGGCGATGTCGCCCGACCAGGTCGACCGCAACGCAGGCAAGGAGATCACGCTGACGTTCGGCCAGAACTCGCGCACCTTCAAGAGCGGGGAGGCCTATCTGCTCCACTTCGCGGTGCCGAACTTCTACTTCCACACCACCACCGCCTACGCGATCCTGCGCCAGATCGGCGTGGAGGTCGGCAAGCGCGACTTCATGGGCACCCCGCCCGCTTAAGACAGACATCAAAACCGCGGAGCGCGCGGAGAAGCGCAAGGACGCATCATCGTCATCGCGAGGACCGCGATAGCGGACGAAGCGATCCAGTACCTGGATCGCTTCGCCCAAATTCTTGCAAGGGGCGAAGCCCCTTGCAAACCCGGGCTCGCGATGACGGAATCTCTTTGCGCGCTCGGCGCTGCTTTGCGACCTCTGCGGTAAAGCCTTATCCATGAAAGCCATCATCCTGCGCGAGTTCGGACCGCCGGACGCGCTCAAATTCGAGGACGTGCCCGACCCGGTGCCGCGGCCAGGCGAGGTCCGTATCCGCGTCCATGCGGCGACGGTGAACCGCGTGCTCGACGTGGCGGTGCGGGCCGGCAAGCAGCCGCAGCGCGGCGCCGTCCTGCCGCTCATCCTGGGCGTGGACTGCGCCGGCACGATCGACGCGCTCGGCCCCGGGGTGACGCGCTTTGCGGTCGGCCAGCGCGTGGCCGCCGCCGGTGTGATGCCGCTCAATCCGTGTGCAGAAGACGGCAAGGGCTATGACGGCCCACAGGGCATGATGGGGATCAAGCGGCCGGGCGGCTTTGCCGAGCTGGTCTGCATCCCGGCTTGCGCGGTCGACGTTCTGCCGGCGGCCCTCGGCTTCCACGAGGCCGCGGTGGTGCTGCGGCATTGCCCGACCGCCTGGAACCTCCTGTGCAACCTCGCCAAGCTTCAGCGCGGCGAGTGGGTGCTGATCATGGGGGCGAGCGGCAATCTCGGCTCGGTCGGGATCCAGATCGCCAAGAACGTCATCGGTGCCAAGGTCATCACCACGGCCGGGTCGGACGAGCGGGTGGCGGCGGGCGTGGCGCTTGGCGCCGACCACGGGATCAACTACCGGACCCACGACCTGCGCGAGGAAATCCTCAAGATCACCGGCGGCAAGGGTGTGGACGTTCTGTACGACAACATCGCCAACCCCGAGGTGCTGCCCAAGGCCTTCCTGGCGCTGGGCCGGGACGGCCGGCTCGTCACCGCCGGCGCCCATGGCGGCCCCAACGTCACGATCGACTTCTTTCACCTGTACGACCGGCGGATCACCATCCGCGGCATGCCGACCCACGACCCGGCGGACCATGCCAAATGCTTCCAGGCGGTGGCCGAGGGCAAAATCAAGGTGAAGATCGCCAGAATCCTGCCGCTTCGGCAGGCAGCCGAGGCGCATCGGCTGATGGAGGCCGACCCGGGAACCGGCAAAATCGTGCTGGACCCGACGTTAGACTAAGGGCAACCTACCACCGCATCTGCTAGAAGCTCACAATCCGGCGAGGAACAGCCGGAACGGCAAGGTTGTCTGGGAGGCTGCCTTGCCTAACTAAACAAAATGTGGATTATGCGGACGGCCCGCTAATTTGCGGGTTAGCTGCTTAATGACCGGGAGGAACGTTTTTGCTCCGTAGGCTGATTCACAAACGCGACTTCTATGCCGGCGGAATGCTCATTCTCTTCGGTCTGCTCGCGGCGCTGAAGGGGCCCGATTACGGGCCGGGCACGCTGATGCATATGGGGCCGGGCTTCATGCCGACGGCCCTCGGCGTCATCCTCATCCTTCTGGGGCTCGCCATCGCGGGCTCCTCGCTCGCCACGCCGGCCGGCGTGGACGAGCAGGTTCTCCCGGATCATCCGCAGTGGTTCGCCTGGGGCTGCATCCTGGCGAGCCCGCTGATGTTCATGATCTTCGGGACGTATTTCGGGATGTTCCCCGGCACGTTCATGTGCATCTTCGTGGCGGCGCTGGGCGACAAGACGCAGACCTATAAGAGCGCCGTCGGGCTCGCCCTCATCGTCGGTGTCGCGGGGACGGCCCTCTTCTCTTACCTGCTGCAGGTTCCGATGCCGATCCTGAGCTGGCCGGGCGGTGGCCTATGATCCTAACCGCCCTCACCGATCTGTGGAACGGCTTCGGCGTAGCCCTCGAGCCGCACAACCTGATGTGGTGCTTCCTCGGGGTGTTCCTCGGCAACATGGTCGGCGTGCTGCCGGGCATGGGGCCGCTCGCGACCATCTCGATCCTGCTGCCGCTGACCTTCGGCCTGAAGCCGGTCGGCGCCATCCTGATGCTGGCCGGCGTCATGTACGGGGCACAGTACGGCGGCGCCATCTGCTCGGTGCTGCTGAACCTCCCGTGCCATCCACCGCACGCGGTCACCTGTCTCGACGGATTCCCGCTGACCAAGCAGGGCAAGGGCGGCGTGGCGCTCTGCCTGTCGGTCATGGGCTCGTTCTTCGGCGCGTCGTGGGGCATCACCGAGATGATCTTCCTGTCGCCGGTCCTGGTGCGCGTGGCGCTCCAGTTCGGTGCGGCGGAGATATGTTCCTTGATGCTGCTGGGTCTGCTCGCGGGCTCGACCCTGGCGCGCGGCTCGCCGGTCAAGGGTGTGGCCATGACCGTGCTCGGCATCCTGCTGGGCATCGTCGGGACCGACATCAACTCGGGCACCGAGCGGTTCACGTTCGGCCTGACCGAGCTCGATGACGGGATCGAGCTGATCGCGCTGGCGCTCGGGCTGTTCGGCATCGCCGAATTCATGAACAGCGTCAATCAGCAGGCGAACATCGACACCAAGTATTCGAACGTCAAGCTGAGCGACATGCGGCCGAGCAAGGCCGAGCTGAAGCGCACGATCTTCCCGACCTTGCGCGGCACGATCATCGGCAGCCTGTGCGCCCTGATCCCGGGCACCGGGCCGACCATCGCTTCCTTCGTCGCCTACGCGACGGAGAAAAAGGTCTCGCGGACGCCGGAGAAGTTCGGCACCGGCATGATCGAAGGCGTCATCTGCCCCGAGGCGGCGACGCACTCCTCGGTGCAGGGCGACTTCATCCCGACCATGAGCCTCGGCATCCCCGGCGACGCCGTGATGGCGCTCCTGCTGGGCGCGCTCATGATCCAGGGCATCGCACCCGGGCCGCAGCTGATCAAGGAGCATCCGGATATCTTCTGGGGCTTGGTGGCCAGCTTCTGGATCGGCAACATCCTGCTCGTGCTGCTCAACGTGCCGCTCATCGGCATCTGGGTGAAGCTGCTGACGATCCCGTACCGCTACCTCTATCCGAGCGCCATGTTCTTCGTGTGCATCGGCGTGTACGCGGCCAACAACGACATGTTCCAGGTCGGCGAGACGCTGGTGATCGGCCTGGTCGGCTACATCCTCTTGCGGCTGGATTTCCACCCGGCCCCGATCCTGCTGGGATTCGTGATGGGGCCGCGCTTCGAGGAGAACTTCCGAAGAGCCATGCTGCTGTCGCGCGGCGACATCGGCGTGTTCGTCGAGCGGCCGATCAGCGCGGTGTTCATCGGCTTGTGCGCGCTCCTGATCGCGCTGCAGGTCTATGTCCGCCTGCGTCCGCCCAAGCGCAGCGCGGCCGAAGTGGCGGTCGAGACCGCGGCCGTCGATCCCGGTGGCGCGGGCGGCCTCGCGCGCGTCGCCGCGCGTACGGACGCTCCGCAGCACTGAGCGCAGGCGGAACCGCCGCCGCTGGCGGCGGTAGCGTTTTTGCGAACGGGGGCACGGATGAGGCGTCCGCTCGGCTGGCTTTTGCTTATCCCCCTGGTGCTGACACCGCTCGCGGCGCTCGCGGCCGATCTCACGCGCGCCGAAATCCAGGCTGCCTTGGCCGCGGCGTCCGGCGGCCAGGGTGCCAGCTTCGTCGGCAAATCGATGGCCGGACTCGACCTGCGCGAGCTGGACTTCACCGGCGCCGATCTTTCGGGCGCCGATCTATCGGCGGCCGATCTGCGCGCGGCCAAGCTCGTGGACGCGAAGCTGGTCGGCGCCAACCTGCGCGGGGCCAGGCTCAACCAGGCCTGGATCATCGGCGCCGATTTTTCCAAGGCCGATCTCTCCGCGGCCGCCCTCGAGACGCTCGTCGTCTCCGAAGGCATGGAGACCCGTCCGGCCGAAGCCGCGCGGTTCACCGGGGCCAATCTGTCGGGCGCCAAGATCATGGCTCGCTTCAGCCTCGACGACATGCAGGGCGCCAACCTGTCGCAGATCAAGGCCGCGGCGGACATGCGCAACCAGTCGATGGGGCTGATCCGCGCCGATTTCTCGCGCGCGAACCTCACCGGTGCCAATTTCGCGGGTGCGATGCTCGGCAACGCGAGTTTCCAGTTCGCGCGGCTCGCGGGCGCCGATTTTACCGGCGCCGACCTGACCGATGCGGACCTCGCCGGTGCGGACCTGACCAATGCCGATTTCACCGGTGCGACGACGACGGGCGCCAGCTTCCAGAGCGCCGTAATGACCGGCGTGCGGGGCCTCGGCAAGCTTTGATCCCGGCCGAGTGAAGGGAGGACGACATGCGAACGGTGCTTCTGACCGGGGCCGCGGGCGGCCTCGGCCGCGTGATGACCAGGGCGCTGCTCGCCGACGGTCACGCCGTCGCGGCGGTCGATCGTGACGCCGCGTCCCTCGACCGCCTCGTCACCGATGCGAAGATGGGCCGCGAGCGGCTTCATCCGATTGCGGCCGACCTCGCGTCCGAGGCGCAATGCGGCAACGCGGTCGAGGCGGCCCTGAAACGCTTCGGCGCGGTCGATGCCGTGATCAACAATGCCGGCATCGGGATGAGCGCCATCCGCCCCGATGCCGAGGCGCGGGCGCCCGGCATCGAGGAGCTGACACCCGAGATCTTCGAGCGCTTCTTTTCCATTTTCGTGCGCGCCCCCGTGGCCGTCACCCGGGCGCTGGTGCCGGCGATGCGGGCCCGCGGCTTCGGCCGCATCGTGAACAACACCACGAGCTACGTCACCATGCTGCGCGTGCTGCCCTACGGGGCGGCGAAGGCCGCGCTCGAATCCATGTCGGCCGTGTGGGCGAAGGAGCTCGACGGCAGCGGGGTCACGGTGAATGTGCTGGTGCCCGGCGGGCCGACCGACACGCCGCTGATCTCCGACGCGTCGGGCTGGCCGCGCGACAAGATGCTGCGCCCCGAGATCATGGGCGCCCCCGCGGCGTGGCTCATGTCCGATGAGTCCCAGGCCTTCCACGGCCGCCGCATCACCGCCGCGCGGTGGGACCCGAAGATGCCGCCGGCCCAGGCGGCCGAGCGCGCGAGCCGCCCGATCGGCTGGCCCGAGCTGAGCGGCGACGCCGTCTGGCTGCAGGGCTCGGGGCCGCGCTAGGCGGAAATCCGCCGCTTACTTGAGCCGCGCGGCGGCCTCCGCGGCGAGGCTCGGGTCGACATAGGGTGCCACGTCGAGCTTCGACTTGAGGAAGCCCAGCTCGTGCTGCACGTCGACGTTCTTCTGCAGCGCTGCGGCGTCCACCCGGGCCAGCGGGTCGCGGTAGTAGTCCTGCGCGGTGAAGGCCCAGCTCGCGAAGTGCTCGGGCGGGATCTTCACGAAATCCGCGGCGGCCTTCACGGCAGCGTCGTGGTTGGCGGGGTCGTTGTACCAGCGCAGCGCCCGCAGATAATCCTCGAGGAAGTCGACGATCGCGGCGTGGTGCGCGTCGAGGAACTTCTTCGATGCGGTCAGGAACGAGATCTCGGTCGGCCCCATGGCGTCGCGCGAGGTGAACAGGGTCTTGGCGGCGCTTTGCAGCTGCGGGTCGAGGTAGAAGGGCAGCACCGACATGATGAGATCGGCCTTCTTCTCGAGGAGCATCGCGTTCATGTTCGGGAACGCGGCTTCGACGACGGTCACGTCCTTGCCCGCTTCGAGATGGCTCCGCCGCAGCATGAAGCGCACCGGCATGTCGCCGATGCTGCCGGGCGCGTTGGTTGCGAACACGCGGCCCTTGAGGTCGGATATCGATGCGATGCCGCTGTCTTTGCGGACCATGTACTGGGTCGTGAAATGATCGCCGACACCGTCGCGGTCTTCGTCCGCGAAGATGCGCAGGTCTGTGAGGTTCGCGTTCTCGACCGCCAGCGCGAAGGAGGAGTAGCCGAAGGGCGCCACGTCGAGGTCGCCGTTGGCCAATGCCGGGATCATCAGTGAGCTCGCCTGGAAGCGGATCGGCTCGAGCGCATAGGACTGGCCGGCGTGCCGGGAGATACCGGGCTGCGGCGCCATGATCGGCGTGATTTCCGCCGGGACGAGCAGCCAGCCGATGCGGATCTTCACCGGCTCGGCGCCGCCCGCGACCGGCTGCAGCAGCGCCAGCGCCGCGGCGAGCGCCGCCACCGCGAACGATCTGTGTCGAAGCATGACTCCCCCACTTCTATGTCGTTGGCCTGAGTTTAACCGCGCGGCGCGCGGGTAACGAATCGTAAATCTCTGCGTGCCGCCGGAGCTCATCGTCCGGGATTTTCGGCAAAATGTCGCAGAAATCAGCCGCAGAACTGCGTCTATCGAGCCCTTTTTTGCCGCCGGCTTGCAGGCGATTCATAGTTCATTCACGGCCGCCGTGTTTTATGGCGCCCCATGCTGACCTTGCGAATCATCCTCGTGTCGTTCGCGATCCTCGTCACCGGCGCCTGCGCGGCCCGCTTCGCGCACGCCGAGACGCCGCCCGAAGCGGCCGTGTCCGCAGCCATTCCCCCCGCGGTTCCCGACGATTGCGCGCTGGCCGACGCCGAGGTGACGAACCTCCTGCGGCCGGCGATGACCGACAGCCGCCATCTGCCGGCCGGCATGACCCTGGGCGACGCGCTTGCCTCGCTCTACAAGGCGCGCGCCCTGTGCAAACAGGGATCGGCGAGCCAGGGCATGATGGTCTACATCCGCCTCTCCGACGCGCTCGGCGATCCGACCGGGATCAAGCGGCGCTAGTCCCTCAGCCAGCCGCCGCTTATCGCTTTAGCTGCCGCAGCGCTTCCAGCACCCGCGCGGTGAAGGCTTTCGTGCCGAGCGGCCCGCCGAGGTCCTTGGTGCGCGACTCCGGCCTGGCCAGGGCCTGATCGAGCGCGGCCTCGATCGCGCGGCTCGCCGCCGCGAGCTTGCCGCCCGCCTGTTTCTCGTCGAGCCGCAGAAGCAGCATCGCCGCCGAGCCGATCAGGGCGGTGGGGTTCGCAAGGTCGCGCCCCGCTATGTCGGGTGCGGAGCCGTGCTGCGCCTGCGCCACCGCGTAGCGGGTGCCGGCGTTGAGCGATTCCGCAAGCCCGAGGCTGCCGGCGATCTCGGAGGCTTCGTCGGACAGGATGTCGCCGAACATGTTGGTGGTGACGATCACGTCGAACTGGGCAGGGTCGCGCACCAAAAGGGCGGCCATCGCATCGACCAGCCGCTCGTCATAGGCGATGCCCGGGTGGCGCTTGGCGACCTCGCGCGTGCATTCGAGGAACAGGCCTTCGGAGACCCGCAGAACGTTCGACTTGTGGACGGCGGTCACGTGCTTCTTGCGCTTGCCTGCGAGCGCGAAGCCGACCTCGGCGATGCGCGTGCAGCCGGCGCGCGTGATCTTGCGCATCGAGAGCGCCAAATCGGGCGTGGGCATGAACTCGCCCGGGCCGAGATGCATCGAGCGGTCGGCGTAGAAGCCTTCGGTGTTCTCGCGCGCGATCACGAGGTCGAAGCTCTGGCCGATCCGCGAGGGCAGGCCGGGGCGCGTGCGGGCGGGGCGGATGTTGGCGAACAGGTCGAGGCGGCGGCGCAGCTCGCCCGACGGGTTGAGCCCGCCCTGGGCCACCGGCGGGTACTCGTTGTGCGACACCGGCCCGAGCACGATCCCGTCGACCTGCTTTGCGCGCTCGACCACGGAGTCGGGCAGGGTGGTGCCGCTCTGCTTCAGCGCCGCGACGCCGATCTCGGCGAACTCGAACTTGAGCCCGAGGCCGAACAGCTTGTCGGCCTCGCGCAGCACCTCGACCGTGCCCGCGGTGATCTCAGGGCCGATGCCGTCGCCCGGCAGGACCAGAAGCGTCGTCATGGATGTCTTTCGAAGCCCGCCCGCCTCACTTCATCGGGCAGTCCTGGTGGTAATCGTCCTGCCAGTCGGTCGCGGCGGTGCCTTTGAGCGCGAGCTTCATCCCGCCCTGGCCGTCCTTCTCCACCTCCGTGACGTAGATGTTCTGGATCGGGAAGTGGTTGTTGTTGAACCGGAACGGCCCGCGGATCGAGGCGAAGTCCGCCTTGCGCAGAGCGGCGCGGAAGGCGTCCTTGTCCTCGATCTTGCCCTTCACCTGCGTCACCGCCGCGTTCAGCAGCATGATCGCGTCGTACTGCAGGGCCGCGAAGATCGCCGGCCGGCGCCCGAATTTCTTGATGAAGGCCGCCACGAATTTCTTGTTCTGCGGATTGTCGAGGTCGACGTTCCAGCTGGTGCTCTGGATCACGCCCAGCGCCGAGGCGCCTTCGGCCGGAAAGCTCAGCTCGCTGGCCATCGTGTCCTCGGAGTAGATCTTCGCCTTGAGGCCGGACTGGGCGTATTGCTTGAGGAAGGCGATGCCCAGCGCGCCGGGATAGAAGACGAACATCGATTCCGGATTGGCAGCGCGCACCTGCGCCAGCTCGGCCGAGAAGTCGAGCTGGTTAACCGGCGTGAACACCGGCCCGAACACCTGGCCCTTGAAGGTACGCTTGGCCCCGGCGAGCTTCTCCCAGCCGGCCTGGTAGTCCGCGCCCATCATGTAGCTGCTCTTCACCCCGTGCTCGGACATGTACTTGCCGAGGGCGGTGTCCCATTCGTCGTTGGCGAAGGAGACGAAGAACGCGTTCTGGTGGCACTCCTTGCCCGCGTATTGCAGCGGGCCGGCCAGAGCCGAGACGATGAACGTGCCCGCGTCCTGGTACTGTTTCATCGTGGCGATCGTCGTCGCCGAATTCATCATGCCGGTGACGATGTCGACCTTCTCCTGGTCGGTCAGCTTCGAGGCGACCTGGATCGCCTCGGAGGGATTGCCCTTGTCGTCGACCGTGTAAAGCGTCACCGGGACGCCGCCGAGCTTGTTGTCGAGCTCCTCGAGTGCCAGCTGCAGGCCGCGCTGCTGCTCGCTTCCGACGATCGCAAAGACGCCGGAGAGGCTCACCATGTAGCCGAGCTTGATGTGATCGGCCGCCTGCGCCGGCCCAGCCAGTGCGACCACGGCGGTGACCGCCAATAACGTGCGCTTCATCATGATTTCCTCCCCGGTCGTTGCATTGAGTCGTACCGGCGTTCGCCGGGCCTGTCCAGGCGCCACTCTCTTTATCCGTCATGGCCGGGTTTATCCCGGCCATCCACGTCGGCGCGCAAATTACAACCGCCGGTTCTGTCGGCCCGACGTGGATGGCCGGAACAAGTCCGGGCATGACAGGAAATGACGATGGGCGAATCTCGTGCTATCCAAAGTCGGGGAGGAACCATGAGCACGGACGCGTACGACGTGATGATCGCCGGCGGCGGGCCGGCGGGGCTGGTGCTGGCCATGGAGCTCGGCCGGCGCGGCGTCTCCTGCCTTCTGATCGACGACAAGCCGGGAACGACGACGCAGCCACGTGCCAACGCGACCCAGGCGCGCACCATGGAGCACTACCGCCGCCTCGGCTTCGCGCACGAGATCCGTCCGCTCGGTCTGCCGCTCGACTACCCGACCGACATGGTCTGCTGCACACGCCTCGCCGGGTACGAGCTCGCGCGCTACAGGCGCCCGAGCACCAAGGAAGCGACACAGTCGGTGCGCAACCTGTCCGGCTCCTGGAGCACGCCCGAGCTGCCGCATCGCTGCGCGCTCATCTTCGTCGAGCCGATCCTTCTCAAGCACGCGCGCAAGTTCCCCTCCGTGGACATTCAACACAACTGGCGCGCTATCCGTTTTCGCGAGGCTCCGGACCACGTCGAGATCGACATCGAACGGACCGGCGGCACCGCCGGCCGCACGGTGCGCGCCAGGTACTTCGTCGGCTGCGAGGGGGCGAAGACGATCACGCGCCGCCAGCTCGGCATCAAGATGCAGGGCGAGCTCGCCTCCGAGCGCGAATGGATGGCGGGCAAGATGCACACCATCTATTTCCGCAGCCCGCAGCTGTTCGCGACCATGGACCGGCCGACGGCGTGGATGTACTTCACCGTCAACAAGGACCGCCGCAGCGTCCTGGTCTCGGTGAACGGCACCGATACGTTCACCATCAACGCCCAGCTCAAGCGGCACGAGCAGGACGAGGCGATCAGCGACACGCGCGCCCTCGAGATGTTCGAGCAGGCGCTCGGCACCCGCCTGCCGCCGGTCGAGATCATCGGCACCGACACCTGGCTCGGCGGCTACATGCTGGTGGCCGAGCGCTACGGCAGCGGCGGCCGCGTGGTCATGGCGGGCGATGCGGTGCATCTGTTCACGCCCACGGGCGGGCTCGGCTACAACACCGCGGTCGACGACGTGTGCAACCTGGGCTGGAAGCTGGCGGCCCTGGCGCAGGGCTGGGGCGGGCCCAGGCTGCTCGCGTCCTACGAGACCGAGCGCCGGCCGATCGGCCTGCGCAACACCAGCCTCGCCAAGACCATGGCCGACCGCATCGGCCTCTATCGCACGACGACCACGCTCGAGGAGGACAGCCCGGCGGGTGCGGCCGAGCGCAAGCGCGCGGGAGACCACCTGCTCGACCACCTGATGCGCGAGTTCAACATCCCGGGTGTCACGTTCGGCGTGCGCTACGACGGCTCGCCGATCGTGGTCGGCGACGGCACGGCGCCGCCGCCCGACCTGCCGAACGAGTACGTGCCGAGCGCCTGCCCCGGCGGGCGCGCGCCGCATCACTGGCTGCCGGACGGCGGCTCGCTGTTCGACCGCTTCGGCCGCGACTTCACCTTGCTGGTGACCGGTGCAGACGCGACCGCCGCGCGCGGGTTCGAAACGGCGGC
>DATJPD010000099.1:0-35760 GCA_035506575.1 Alphaproteobacteria bacterium | reverse complement strand
GGCGTGATGAGGCCCCAGATCAAGAGGACGAGGATGCGGGCGCGCGGGTACAGCACGAGATAGCCGCCGAGCACGCCCGAGATGGCGCCCGACGCGCCGATCATCGGCACGGTTGCCGTGGGCTCGACGAATGCCTGCGTGAGTGCGGCGGCAACGCCGCAGACGAGATAGAAGAGGACGTAGCGGGCCGAGCCCAATGCGTCTTCCATCGCCTGGCCGAAGACCCACAGATAGACCATGTTGCCGATGATGTGCAGCCATCCGCCGTGCAGGAACATCGAGGTGAGGATCGTGGCCCATGGAGCCACGTGCGGGATCGCCGCACTCAGCCGCTCGGTGCCGAACAGCACCGCCGGGATCATCCCGTAGCCGAACGCGAACAGCCGCGCGCCGCGGCCGGTGAGCGTGAGCTGAAAGAGGAAGACGACGGCGCACACCGCGACGATGCCGATCGTGCCCACCGGGCGGTTGCGGATCAGATTGTCGTCGCGAAGCGGGATCAGCATCGAAGACCTAGCGGCGCGGCGTGCCACGCGGCTTCGGCGCGACGCGCATCGAAATCTTCATCGAGATTTCATCCAAGAGGATGTCGCGCAGGCGCGCCGCCGCCGGCTGCAACTCGGCATCGGCCACGTGCAGGCGCAACTCGGCCTCGGGCAGCTTCGGCAGGCCGCATCCGGCATCGAGGATCTCGACCCCGGCGGGCAGGCCGAACGGCGTGCGCACGGTCACCCCGAGCCCGGCTTCCGCGGCCGCCCACAGCCCGGCGAGGCTTGGGGTCGTGAAGGTGAGCCGCCACTTCAACCCGGCCTCGTCCAGCGCCTCGATGCCGGGCTGGCGGAACACGCATGGCGCTTCGAACAGGGCGAGCGGTACCGTGTCGCGCCGGTCGCGCGCGTAGCCTTTCGGGCCGATCCACACCATCGGCAGTCGCGCCACGACCGTGGCGCTGGGTGCGCGCGGTCCGCAGGCCCAGGCGAGGGCCAGGTCGAGCCCGCCGCGCGCCACCTGCTCCGTCAACGGCATGCTGCGGTCCACCCGCGCCTCGATGTGCACCTGCGGGTGCGCGCGCGCAAAGCGTGCGAGCACATCGGGCAGCCACGCATCGCCGAAATCCTGCGGCACCCCGAAGCGCACCGAGCCCTCGACGGCGATGCCGCGCGCCGCCGCCACCGCCTCGTCGTTGAGCGCCAGGATGCGCCGCGCGTAACCCAGCACGACCTCGCCCGCCTCGGTCAGGCCGAGCAGCCGCCCCTGGCGCTGGAACAGCGGTCGCCCCACCCGGTCCTCGAGGCGGCGCATCTGCAGGCTGACCGCCGATTGCGAGCGGCCCAGGCGCTCGGCCGCCTTGGCGAAGCCGCCGACATCCATGGCGACCGCGAGCGTGCGCAGCACGTCCATATCGAGATTGGCCAGGAGCATAGTTCAGTTTTGTAAAAGTGTTATGTAAATATTATCAATTTTTATTAAGTCCGGCAAGGGCCTAGCTTTGCGGGCATCAACCCTGGAGAACACCATGCCCCTTATCCGCATCTCCCTCCGGGCCGGCAAGCCGGCGGCCTACCGCAGGGCCATCGCCCACAACGTCTACGAGGCCCTGCGCGAGACCTTCAACGTGCCGGAGCGCGACTTCTTCGCCACGATCTCCGAGCACGGCGCCGACGGGTTGCTGTTCGACCCCGCCTATTTCGGCATCGAGCGCAGCGACGACTTCGTCGTCATCCAGATCACCGTGAGCAACACGCGTACGGTCGAGCAGAAGAAGGCGCTCTTCGAGCGCATCGCCGCCCGGCTGGCGAAGAACCCCGGCATCCGGCCGCAGGACGTGTTCATCAACCTGATCGAAGTTGCCAAGGAGAACTGGTCCTTCGGCAACGGGCAGGCGCAATATGCGTAAAGCTGCGTCCACCCGGTGCCACCCGCCGCTGATGGGCGGTGTCTGCATCACGGTCATAAGTGCGGCCGTCGCGTACGCGCTCTTCGTCCTGACCTCTGCCATGACCGTGGAGCGTCTCGTCGACTCGGCGCCGCCCGAGATCATAGCCGGCATCGCGCAGGCCGCAGCCGCCGGCTGGCTGGCCCCTTGAGGGGCGGTTGTACGCGGGTCCCCTGTCCGCTATGAATGCGCCTCGTTTTTCAGGAGGAGCGCAGTCATGCCGGGCACGGGCCCGCTCTCGGGCGTCACGGTCGTCGATCTGTCCCGCATCCTCGCGGGGCCCTACTGCACGATGCTCATGGCCGAGCTGGGTGCGCGCATCATCAAGGTCGAGACGCCGCGCACCGGCGACGACGCCCGCCATTACGGCCCGTTCCTCAAGGGCAAATCGGCCTACTTCATGTCGATCAACCGCGGCAAGGAGAGCATCGCCCTCGACCTGAAGAACGACGCCGACCGCGCCACCTTCGAGAAACTGCTCGCCAAGGCCGACGTGGTGGTCGAGAACTTCCGCCCCGGCACCATGGAGAAGCTCGGCTACGGCTGGGAGACGTTGCACAAGAAGTTCCCGAAGCTGATCTACGCGTCGGCCTCGGGCTTCGGCCACAGCGGCCCCGATTCGCAGCGCCCGGCCTACGACATGGTGGTCCAGGGCATGGGCGGGATCATGAGCATCACCGGGCAGCCGGGCGGCCCGCCGATGCGCATCGGCATGTCGATCGGCGACATCGGCGCCGGCCTCTATACCTGCATCGGCGTGAACTCGGCCCTCTATCACCGCGCCATGACCGGCGAGGCGACCAAGGTCGACATCGGCATGTTCGACTGCCAGCTGGCGCTGCTCGAGAACGCGATCCTGCGCTACTTTCTTTCCGGCAAGGCGCCGGGTCCGCTGGGCGTCCGCCATCCCAACATCGCCCCCTTCGAGGCGTTCGATGCGTCGGACGGCTATATCATCATCGCCGCCGGCAATGATTCGCTGTTCGTGAAGCTGTGCGCGGCCATCGGCCGGCCCGAGCTCGCGCAGGAGGCGCGCTTCAAGACCAACGATCTGCGCCTGCAGAGCATGGAAGAGCTGAAGGGAGAGCTCGAAAAAGTCCTCAAGACCCAGCCCGTCGCCCACTGGCTCAAGGTGCTGGATGCCGCCGGCATCCCGGCCGGTCCCATCAACAACGTGGGCCAGGCGATCGAGAGCCCCCAGGCCAAGGCCCGCAACATGATCGTCACGGCCGAGGACCCGGTGGCCGGCACGGTGAAGCTGGTCGGCAATCCGATCAAGCTCAGCGGCTTTCCCGACCCCGCGACCCGGGCGCCCGCCCCCGAGCTCGACGGCGACCGCGCGCGCATTTTGAAGGGGTTATAGGCCGGCGCTTGCGGCTGGCGTCCGAATTGCGCGGCGGCGATTGAAGAACCCCTTGATATTTCCAACCTAATATCCGGATCGGCGCGTGACCCGCGTCACTGCCGGGCGTCGGAACTCGTCCGAATAATCGCCTGATGTCGCAGGATTGCGGCCGGTCCGGGCGTGTAATCAACGAATTCGGCGGGGGTCGATTGATCCGGTTGAAGTGGAAGTGGATAGGACGCGCCGCGGCAGCGGTCCTCGCGTTGATCGCCGTGGCGGCGGTCGGCGGCTATTCGTACTTGCGCGCCTCGCTGCCGCAGACCAGCGGCGAGATCCTGGTCGCCGGCCTGACCGCCCCCGTGAAGATCGTCCGCGATGCCTACGGTATTCCGCACATCCAGGCGCGCTCGGAGGCCGATGCGTGGTTTGCGCTCGGGTTCGTGCACGCCCAGGATCGCCTGTTCCAGATGGAGATCACCCGCCGCGTCGGCCAGGGCCGGCTGTCCGAGCTGATCGGGTCGTCGGGGCTGCGGTCCGACCGCTTCATGCGCATCATCGGTGTCGCGCGCGGTGCTGAGGCCAGTCTCGCCGCCCTGTCGCCGGCAGGGCGCGCCCAGCTCGACGCCTATGCGGCCGGGGTGAACGCCTTTCTCGCCGATCGTCCGGTGCTGCCGCCGCAATTCCTGCTCCTGCACGACACGCCCGAGCCCTGGCAGCCGGTCGACACCTTGATCTGGGCGCGGCTCATGGCGCTGCAGCTGAGCGGAAACTGGCGCGACGAACTGGAGCGCGCCGAGCTGAGCAAGACCATCCCCCCCGATCTCGTGGCCAACCTGTGGCCTAGCCGTCCGGCCGACGGGGCGACGACGCTCGCGCATCTCTCCCAGGCCTATCGCAGTTTCGACTTCGATCGGCTCGCGGAGGCACTGCCGCCGCCGCTCGGGCCGGACCTGGCCTCGAACGAGTGGGTCGTGTCCGGCGCGCACACGACCTCGGGCAAGCCGCTCCTGGCGAACGATCCGCATCTCGGCCTGACCGCGCCGGGTCCGTGGTACCTGGTCCGCATCGAAGCCCCCGGTCTCACGCTGGCGGGCGCCACGGCACCCGGCGTACCGGCCGTCATTCTCGGTCACAACACGAGGATCGCCTGGGGCTTCACCACCACGGGAGCGGACACGTTCGACCTGTTCCTCGAGCGCACCGCTCCCGACGATCCCACCCGCTACGAGACGCCCGACGGGCCCCAGCCCTTCGATACGCACACCGAGACGATCAAGGTGCGCGGCGCGTCCGACGAAACGATCACCGTGCGCGCGACCCGCCACGGTCCGGTGATCTCCGACGCGATGCCGAATGCCGCACCCGGCGAGATCCTGGCCCTCGCCTCGCCCGAGTATTTCCGGCCCGACACGACGGCGGCCGCGATGTTCGAGGTCAATCGGGCGCAGAATTGGGCGGACTTCTTGGCCGCCCTGTCGGGCTGGCAGGCGCCGATCCAGAACGTCGTCTACGCCGACGTCGATGGGCATATCGGCTTCATCACGCCCGGGCTCATCCCGCACCGCAAGTCCGGGGAGGGCTGGCTGCCGCAGCCGGGCTGGACCGGCGAATACGACTGGGACGGCTTCGTTCCGTTCGCCGAGCTGCCGCGCAGCTTCGACCCGCCGGTGGGGCGCATCGTCAACGCCAACAACCGCGTCGTGAGCAACGATTTCCCGGTGTTCATCACGCGCGAGTGGGCGGCCTCGTTCCGCGCCCGGCGCATCAACGAGCTGCTCGACGCCACCGCCCGCCAGGACGCCTATTCGACTGCGGCGATGCAGACCGACGCCGTTTCCATCTTCGCGCGCGAGGTGCACGACCGGCTCGGTCTCGTGAAGCCCAAGGACGACGCGAGCCGGAGGGCCCTGGCGCTGCTCGCGGCGTGGGACGGCTCGATGCGCCGCGACCGGCCAGAGCCGCTGATCTTCAACGCGTGGATGCGCGCCTTGATCTTGGGACTGCTGCACGACGGCAGCAAATACGACCTGCGCGACTATCTCACGCAGCGCTCGTGGATGGTGCTCGCCGCGTTCGACGGCACGTCGGTGTTCTGCAAGGACCGGCCGGGCGGCTGCGCTGCCGTGATCAGCGACGCCCTCGCGTCGTCACTGGCCGATCTGTCGCGGCGGCTGCGCGGCGATTTCGCGTTCTGGCGCTGGGACAGCCTGCATGACGCGCCGTTCCCCGACGTCGTATTCAATCGCATCCCGGTGCTCCGCGACCTGATCCGGTTCCGCGTCGCGGCCGACGGCGATTTCTACACCGTCAACACAGGTGCGACCTCGCTGCGCGACGCCGACAACCCCTTCGCCGACGTGTGGGGCCCCGGGTATCGCGCGATCTACGACCTGTCGGACCTGGACGCCTCGCGCTTCGTCATCGCCCCCGGCCAGTCCGGCAATCCGCTGTCGCGCCATTGGGGCGATCTCACGGCGCTGTGGGCGGACGGGCGCAACCTTGCGATTCCGCCCGACACCGCCGGGCTCGGCCCGGACAGCCAGACTTTGACCCTGGCGCCGCGCTGAGACCGGCGCCTTTCGTTCCCCGGCAGCGCCGCGCTAGACTGCGTGCTATTCCTCCGCGCGTGATTTGCGGGAGGCTCGCGGGATGAGCAGACACATCAAGGACCACGCCCCGTCACGGGGCTGCGATGGGCATGAACGTCGTCGACCTGCAGTTCTGGCTGCTGCTGCTGCAAATCATGGCGGTCAATCTCATCCTGTCGGGCGACAACGCGGTGGTGATCGCACTCGCCTGCCGCAACCTGCCGCCGCTACAGCAGCGATGGGGCATCTTCTTCGGCGCAGGTGCCGCGGTCGTGCTGCTGGTCCTGTTCGCCGTGTTCGTCAGTTACCTGCTCGCCGTGCCGTTCCTGCACATCTTCTTCGGCAGCCTGTTGCTGTGGATCGCCTACAAGCTGATGGTCGGGGAAGGAGATGAGGCGCAGATCGAAGCGGCGAGCAGCCTCTGGCACGCCATCCGCATCATCGCGGTCGCCGACGTGGTGATGAGCTTCGACAACATCGTCGCCGTGGCGGCGGTGGCGAACGGAAACATGATCCTGATGTCGGTCGGGATCGCGATCAGTATTCCGATGGTGGTCTACGGCGCCGCCCTCCTGATCCGTGTGCTTCAGCGGTTTCCGGTCATCGTGCCAGCCGCGGCGGCCTTGATCGGCTTCGTCGGCGGCGAGGTCATGCTCGACGACCCGGCGTGGAAGGACTGGATCCTCCGGCATGCGGCGTGGGCGTCCGAACTGCTGCCGCTGGTCTCGGCCATCGCGGTCGTGCTCGCCGGGCGGATCATGGGGCCGCGGGTTGAACTGCCCGCCAGAAACGCCGTTGCCGAGGAGGCGGCCGGTGCCGCCGTCCTGCTGGCCCTGCGCGCCGTGCTCAGCCGGGCGCCGCTCCTCATCGCCTTTGTCCTGAGTGCCGCCGGCTATACCGCGGGCGCATCGGTCGAGAATGCGACCGATCTCGGCGCTTCGGCGCTCAGCGCCGTGCGCCCGATCTTCGGCGCCGTGATCGCGATCGCGCTCGCCGAGGGGCTCGCGCGGCTGATGCGGCTGACCGGCCGACCGGCCTCCTCCTAGGACATCGCCGGCATGACGATCACGCTCGACACCGTCCGCGAGGCGCAGCGCCTGATCGAAGGGGCGGTCAGCCGTACGCCCTTCGAGCACTCGCGCACCTTGTCGCGGCTGTGCGGGGCCGAAATCTTCCTCAAGCTCGAGAACCTGCAGTACACCGCCTCGTTCAAGGACCGCGGCGCGCTCGTCAAGCTCCTGAGCCTCACCGATGCGCAGCGGGGGGCCGGTGTCGTCGCGGCCTCGGCCGGCAACCACGCGCAGGGGGTCGCGTATCACGCCGAGCGCCTCGGCATCCCCGCCACCATCGTGATGCCGGTGCACACGCCGTTCACCAAGGTCGTGCGCACGCGCGACTTCGGCGCCACCGTGGTCCTGCACGGTGAGGGCGTCGCCGAAGCCAAGCAGCACGCGCTGGAGCTGGGCCAGCGCGGCGGCCTCACCTTCGTGCATCCCTATGACGACGAGAAGATCATCGCCGGCCAGGGGACGGTGGCGCTGGAAATGCTGGACAAGGTCCCCGATCTCGATGCGCTGGTGGTGCCGGTCGGCGGCGGCGGCCTGATCGCCGGCTGCGCGGTCGCCGCCAAGGCGCTGCGCCCGCAGATCCGCGTGTTCGGGGTCGAGGCGTCGCTCTTCCCGTCCATGGATTGCGCCCTGCGCGGTGTTGCGCCCGCGGCCGGCGGCCCGACGATCGCTGAGGGCATCGCGGTCAAGGAGCCGGGCACGCTCACCCTCCCGATCATCCGGGACCTGGTGGAGCGGATGCTGCTGGTCGACGAGGCGGCCCTCGAGCGCGCCGTGCAGCTCATCATCGAGATCGAGAAGACCGTGGCCGAGGGTGCGGGTGCGGCGAGCCTCGCCGCCGTGCTCGCCAACCCCGATACGTTCCGCGGCCGGCGCGTCGGACTGGTCGTGTCGGGCGGCAACATCGATTCGCGCCTGCTCGCCTCGGTGCTGATGCGCGGCCTGGCCCGCGACGGCCGCATCGCGCGGGTGCGCGTCGAGATCACGGACGCGCCGGGCACCCTCGCCCGGGTGGCCGGCCTCATCGCCGAGGCGGGCGGGAACATCGTCGAGATCTATCATCAGCGTCTGTTCGCCGACGTGCCGGTCAAACGCGCCGACCTCGACGCGGTGATCGAGACCCGCGACGCGGCCCACCTGGCCGAGATCATGACCCGCCTGCGCGGCGCGGGATTGGCCGTCCGCCAGCTCGGCAACACCGCCGCCGACGGGCCGTAAAAGGCCGCCGAGCCCTTAAGGCCCGGATTTTCGTCCCTTTTTTGGCGAAAATCCCGCTTAAATGGAAATTAACCTTGATCTGCCATAGTATTGATCGAGAAGTTTGAATCCGCGGGCAAAGCCTGCGGACCTAAGGGGCGATTCGGATGCTGTTCATCATCGGCGCTGTCGTCGTTTTGGCCTGCGTGATCGGTGGCTACATCGCCATCGGCGGCCACCTCGCGGCGCTCTACCAACCGTTCGAGCTGGTGATCATCGGCGGCGCTGCGGTCGGCGCGTTCATCATCTCCAACCCCATCACGGTGATCAAGCGCACCGCAAGCGCCTTCGGCGACCTGATGAAGGGCGCACCGTACTCCAAGGACAACTATCTCGAATTGCTGTCGATGCTCTACACCGTGTTCAAGATGGCCAAGTCGAAGGGCATGCTCGCCCTCGAGCAGCACGTCGAGAAGCCGGACGAGAGCACGTTGTGGCAGAAATTCCCGAAATTCGCCGGCGACCACCACGCCCTCACCTTCCTCTGCGACTACCTGCGCCTCCTCACCCTCGGCAGCGACAACCCGCACGAGATGGAAGCGCTGATCGACGAGGAGATCGAGACGCACCACGCCGAGCGCAACCAGGTGACAGGTGCGGTCCGCACCATGGCGGACGGCATGCCCGCTCTCGGCATCGTCGCCGCGGTGCTCGGCGTCATCCACACCATGGGCTCGATCTCCGAGCCGCCCGAGGTGCTCGGCCGCCTGATCGGCGGCGCCCTCGTCGGCACGTTCCTTGGCGTGTTGTTGTCTTACGGCTTCATCGCGCCGATCGCCTCGTCGCTGCAGGCGCGCTACGACGCCGAGGCCAAGTACTTCCAGTGCATCAAGGCCGGGCTGCTCGCCTACATGCAGGGCTATGCGCCGGCGGTCGCGACCGAGTTCGCGCGCAAGGCGCTTCTGTCCGAGGTTCGCCCGACCTTCTACGAGGTCGAAGAGGCGGTGGCCGCCCTGCCGCCGGTGTAACCGGCTCGGGCGCATCCAGTCACGGGGAGACCGCCGGTGGCGGACGACAGCAACCAACCGGTCATCATCGTCAAGAAGAAGGGCAAGGGCCATGGCGCCGGCCATCACGGCGGCGCGTGGAAGGTCGCCTATGCGGACTTCGTGACCGCGATGATGGCGTTCTTCCTTCTGTTGTGGCTGCTCAACGTCACCACCGACGACCAGAAGAAAGGCATCGCGCAGTACTTCACGCCCGAGAGCGTGTCGCGCTCGACCAGCGGCTCGGGCGGCATCCTCGGCGGCTCGTCGATGGCGCCTGGCGCCATGCCGCGCGATTCCGCCGGCCTCGTCATGGGCATTCCCCTGGCACCCACCGGCGAGCAGTCGGACCAGGAAGCGCCCGACCAGACCAAGCCGCCCGAGAACGTCCAGAACCCCGATCCCGACGCCGAGGAGATCGCGGCCGCCATCAAGCAGTCCGAGACCCAGGACAACAAGACCGCGGACAAGGACAAAGAGCACGACAACGACAAGGACTTCCAGGGCAACATCAGCAACGAGCAGCTGCAGAAGGCGCTCGCCGAGAAAGAGCAGAAGGATTTCCAGCAGGCCGAGGCCGAGATCCGCCAGGCGATCCAGGAGGTGCCCGACCTCAAGCCGCTGCAGCAGAACCTGATCATCGACAACACGCCCGAGGGCCTGCGCATCCAGATCGTCGACCAGCAGAAGACCGCGATGTTCCCGGTCGGCTCGCCCAACCCGAATCAGCAGATGCAGGAGCTGATGAGCCTCATCGCCAAGGTGGTGAAGCAGCTCCCCAACCCGATCTCGGTCACCGGGCATACCGACTCGCTGCCCTACCCGCCGGGTGCTCAGTACACGAACTGGGAGTTGTCCTCGGACCGCGCCAATGCCAGCCGCCGCGCACTGATCGAGGGCGGCCTGTCGCCCGACCGCATCAAATATGTGTCCGGCAAGGCCGAGACCGACCCGTTGTTCAAGGACAACCCCGCCGATCCGCGCAACCGCCGCATCAGCATCGTGCTGCTGCGCGATGTGCCGCTCGATGCCAAGACGGCGCCGACCGCGCCCGTGCCCGGCAGCTCCGCCGCCACGCCGCCGGCCGCACCCGGTGCGGCCCCAGCACCGGCCCCCGCCGCCACCCCGGCGTCTTCGGGCAATCCGGCCGTGCCCTCGCCGACGCAGGCGAGGCGGCCCGTCCGGGGATGAAGTCCCGGGAATGATGCACATTCCGGGCTTGTCGACCCGCCGGGAAAGTTTATCTTAAACCGGTGCTGATGATGGCGGCCCCTCGCTTGGTTTGCACCGCAGAGATGCCGGAGGCTTGGCGTTGACGACGAGCGTTCCGATGTCGCGCTTCGATGCCTCCTGGCGTGCCGGTACGGACGTATATCTCGACCCGGACCCGGCGCGGCTTCGCGGGCTCCTGTGGCGGCGTGCGTTTGCGTACGGCCTGGATGTCTGGCTGATCGCGATCGTCTCGTGGCTGGTGGCACTGGTCGCCTGGCCTTTATGGCCGGCGGTGTTCACGCTGATCCCGCTCGCCTATCATTCGCTGCAGATCGGCGGCCCGCGCTCGGCGACATTCGGCCAGCGCCTGTTCGCGGTCGAGGTGCGCCGGCTCGACGGCGGCCGCCCGTCTCTGTTGCAGGCGCTGGTTCAGACCGTTCTTTTTTATGTCACGGTGATGATGCTCACCCCGCTCGTGCTGCTGGTCGCGGTATTCAACCGGCGCAAGCGCGCGTTGCACGACATCCTCGCCGGAACCTTGACCTTGCGGCGCAGCGACGAGCCCGAGCTCCTGCTGCCGACGGGAGCCCGCCCGTGACCGCCGCATCGTCCGCCGCCCGCTTCTTCTATTCGGCGCCGGCGCCGTGCCCGTACCTGCCCGGCCGCGTCGAGCGTCGCATCTTTGCGGATCTGAGCGGCCCGCGCGCCCCGCAAGGCTACGACCTCCTGTCCGAGGCGGGCTTCCGCCGCAGCCTGGGCTTTGCCTACCGGCCCGCCTGTCCCGGCTGCAACGCCTGCATCGCCGTGCGCATCCCGGTCGCCGAGTTCGACGAGCGCAAATGGCGCCGCGTGCAGCGCGTCAACGACGACCTGACTGCCCGCCGGCGGCCGGCCCTCGCCACGGCCGAGCAATACGCGCTGTTCGAGCGCTATCAGCGCGGCCGCCATGCCGAAGGTGAGATGGCGCGCATGGATTTCGCCGATTTCCGCACCATGGTGGAAGTGGGAGCACTCGACTGCCAGCTCGTCGAGTTCCGCGACGCACACGACACGCTCATCGGCGGCTGCCTGGTCGACCGCCTCGGCATCGGCCTGTCTGCCGTGTACAGCTTCTACGACCCGGCGGAGGCGCATCGCAGCCTCGGCAGCCACATGATCCTGTGGCTGGTCGCCGAGTGCCGGCGGCTCGGCCTGCCGCACGTTTATCTCGGCTACTGGATCTCCGAGTGCCGGAAGATGGCCTACAAGACCCGCTTCCGGCCGATCGAGGCGCTGACCCGCGACGGGTGGCGCCGGCTCGACGATGACGGCACGGGCGAGCTCCGCCCCGCGAGCGCCGGCTGATACGGTAAAAAAGCGCCGTTTTCCGCACGTTCCGGCACGAAATCCCCTCTTCTCCCCGGCGCACGCCGATGCTACACAGCGGGCCTGGGGAGACGTCACGTCTGACCGAAGGCCAGGGCTAACGCCCCACACTTCGGCGCTTTCCGGGGGGCAAAACGTTGCAATTCCTGCTGCGTGTGAGCGGCCTGATCGACGCACTTAACGAGCGGATCGGCAAGCTGGTGTATTGGGCGGTCCTGGCCTCGGTCATCGTGAGCACGGTGAACGCGAGCCTCCGCTACTCCATCAACGTCGCCTCGAATGCGTGGCTCGAGCTGCAATGGTACTTGTTCGACGCGGTCTTTCTGCTGTGCTCGGGATACACGCTGCTGAAGAACGAGCATATCCGCATCGACATCGTCGCCGGGCGGTTCTCGCGTCGCACGCAGACCTGGATCGACATCATCGGCACCGTGTTCTTTCTGCTGCCCATGGCCATCGCGATCATGTGGATGTCTTGGCCGGTGTTCATGGATTCCTGGATCGAGCAGGAATCCTCGAGCAACGCCGGCGGCCTCATCCGCTGGCCGGTCAAGCTTTTGATCCCGGTCGGCTTCTTCCTGCTGTCCATTCAGGGCATTTCGGAGCTCATCAAGCGCGTCGCTTTCCTGCGCGGCCTGATCCCGGACCCGGCGGCCAAGCAGCACAGCCACGGCGCGCCCCCGCCTGAGGCCGAGGCGGGAGTCTAGCGATGGAGCAGTTCATCATCGCCAACATGGCGCCGCTGATGTTCGTGGCGCTGATTTTCGTCCTCCTCTTCGGCTACCCGGTCGCTTTCGGGCTCGCGTTCAACGGCCTGTTCTGGGGCCTGATCGGCATCCATTACGGCCTGCTGACGACCGACCTCCTGCAGGCCCTGCCGCAGCGCGTGTTCGGCATCATGGCGAACGACACGCTTTTGGCGATCCCCTTCTTCACCTTCATGGGCCTGATCCTTGAGCGCAGCGGCATGGCCGAGGACCTCTTGGATACGATCGGCCAGCTGTTCGGACCGATGCGCGGCGGCTTGGCCTATGCCGTGATCTTCGTGGGCGCACTCCTCGCGGCGACCACCGGGGTCGTCGCTGCGTCCGTGATCTCGATGGGCCTGATCTCGCTGCCGATCATGCTGCGCTACGGCTACGACCGCCGGCTGGCCGCCGGTGTGATCGCGGCGTCCGGCACCTTGGCGCAGATCATCCCGCCGAGCCTGGTCTTGATCGTCATGGCCGACCAGCTCGGCCGGTCGGTGGGCGACATGTATGCGGGCGCATTCATCCCGGGCATCATGCTTGCCTGCCTCTACGCCGGATACGTGCTGATCGTCACGATCACAAAGCCCGACGCGGCGCCGGCACTGCCGATCGAGGCGCGCGCGCTCCGCGGCTGGAAATTGCTCGGCCGGGTCCTCTTCTCGCTCATCCCGCCGCTCGTGCTGATCTTCCTGGTGCTGGGCACGATCTTCCTCGGCATCGCCACGCCGACCGAAGGCGGCGCCATGGGCGCCTCTGGCGCCCTGATCCTGGCGCTGATCAACCGGCGCCTGGACTGGAAACTTCTGCGGCAGGCCCTGGACACCACGGCCAAGCTCTCGTCGTTCGTCATCTTCATCCTGGTCGGCTCGACTGTGTTCAGCCTCGTCTTCCGCGGCGTGAATGGCGACCTCTGGGTCGAACACCTGCTGACCAGCCTGCCCGGGGGCCAGATCGGGTTCCTGATCGTCGTCAACCTGCTCTCCTTCGTGCTCGCCTTCTTCCTCGACTTCTTCGAGCTGGCGTTCATCGTCATCCCGCTCCTAGGCCCGGTCGCCGAAAAGCTGGGGATCAACCTCATCTGGTTCGGCGTGTTGCTCGGGGTCAACATGCAGACCTCGTTCATGCATCCGCCCTTCGGGTTCGCTCTGTTCTACCTGCGCAGCGTGGCGCCCGACCGGGAGTTCATCGACAAGATAACCGGCAAGCTGACCAAGGGCGTCACGACGGCACAAATCTATTGGGGTGCCATCCCGTTCGTCGTCATCCAGCTCATCATGGTCGCGTTGGTGATCCTGTTCCCGCAGATGGTCCTCCACTCGCTCGAAACGACGAACGTCGACATCAACAAAATCCAGATCGAGATGCCGGCCGACGAAGGAGGGGGGAACCCGTCGGAGTCCGACATCGAGAAGGAGATGGAGCAGGACATGCCCACCGCGCCATCCGACGACAACCAGCGCAAGTAGAGACGGATAAAAAAAGGTTCTGGCGGGAATGACACACGGGGCCGGCAGGACCTAGTCTCACGCCATGCCGTCCCTCCGAGTCCGCCGCGCCACCGAAGACGACCTGCCCGCCATCGTGGCCCTCATCGCCGACGACGGCCTGGGGAAATCGCGCGAGGATCTGAGTACGCCGCTGAACCCCAAATACCGGGCGGCGTTCGCGGCCCTGGCCGCCGACCCCAACCAGGTTATGGCCGTCCTCGTCGATGATGCCGGCGGCGGTGAGATGATCGGCTGCCTGCAGCTTACCTTCATCCCCGGACTGTCGCGCCAGGGCGCCTGGCGCTGTCAGGTCGAGAGCGTGCGCATCGCCTCGACGCGCCGAGGCCAGGGGCTCGGACGATTCTTGTTTGACTGGGTGATCGGCGAATGCCGCAGGCGCGGCTGCGACCTCGTCCAGCTCACCACCGACAAGCGGCGGATCGACGCCCGCCGGTTCTACGAAGCGCTCGGCTTCACCGCCAGCCACGAGGGCATGAAGCTCGCCTTGTAGCCTGCGGACGCTCCGCGGAAAGAAAAAGCCCCGCACCTGGACGGGCGGGGCTTTTGGTGCGCGCGGAACGCGGCTCGCCGATGTCAGTCCTTGACGTAGGCGCCGCAGAGCACGACGTAGTCGCCAACCTTGTGCACCCACGCCTTCTTCGGCTCGATCTTCTTGGTCGTGGGATTGACGTATTTGTAGCGCGTCCAGCCGGTCTCGGCGCTCGCGACGACCTTCCACAGCTCCTGCGTGAACAGGACGCCGTCCGGGTCCTTGGCCTCCCACATGTTCACGCCGATGACCTTCGAGTTGATGTTCGCGTGCACGACGCCCTGGCGGTCGATCACCGTCACGTACAAGTCGCCCTGCACATAGCCGCCGTTCGGATCGCTCAGCGTCGCGAACGCCTTGTCTCCCTCGGCCTTGACCAGCACCGCGGCCTTTTCGGCCAGCGCCTGCGCTTCTTCGGGCGTCCCCGCCGCGTTGGCTTGCGCAAAGCCCATCACCGCGGCGAACATCAGCGCCGCGAGAATCGTTGTCCATGCCTTCATGATCCCACTCCCATTGCCGCCACGATTCTGTGGCCGGACAGGGATAGGGCATAAAGCTGAAAACCTTCTTAAGCCTAAATATTCGCTCAAATTGCGGGAAACTCAGACCACGCTTGGGCGGTCGAGGTCCCACAAGTCCGGCTCCCGGCTTTCCAGGAGCTCCTCGAACCGGCCCCAGCCGTTGCGCATGACGAACTCGGCCTCCGCTCCCGTGGCCGGCAGGATCCACACGAACGCGGTCGGCGGGTCGCTTGCCTCGTAGGTCGCAAGGCCCGGCTCGAACGGCACCGGCACCGTGCAGTAGACGGAGTTCGCCGCCACGCCGGGGATCAGCGGGTTCTGCGGCCCGATCATGTCGCCTCTCAACAGAGCTTCGCCGAGCGACAGGACAGAAGCACCGAACGTCAGCAGGAACGAGGCGATCTCCGGTGCTGCGAACCGCTCATGGGCTGCGAAGACCAGCTCCTGTCGGGTGGTCCTGTTCCCCGGCATCCGCAGCACGTCATGGCTCATGCCGAGCGTGGCGTACGCGGTGACCCCCTTGACCGGTTGGTTGGATGTCTTGACGACCTGCAGGTCCGCGCAGACGCTCGCGCGCAGGAAGCCGGTTTCGAGGTGCCAGCTGTCCTCGGGCTTCCCCAGGAACGTCGCGATATGCTCGGGAAGCGTTGTCACGACGGCGTTAGGGTATATGGATTGCGGCCCCTCGTCTTGCGAAACAAAATCGTCCCGGGAACAAAAAAGCCCCGCAACCGACGTTGCGGGGCTTTTCCGTTACTGCGGGACCGTGCAGCCAGCCTCAGCCTTTCTTCATCGCCGACAGTTCCTTGACGTGCGACGACATGAAGTTGTTGATCCGGTTTTCGCACACGCCGAACCATTCGACGTCGATGCTGCGGAAGGGATGCCACGAGGCATACATCTTCTTGAACATCGGGTTCTTCTCGGCGATCTCGCCGTAAAGGTCGTTCGAAGCCTTGAGCGCCGCGTCCATGATGTCGTTCGAGAACGCGCGCAGCTTGGCGCCGCCGCCCAACAGGCGTCGCAGCGCCACGGGATTCTCCGCGTCGTACTTCGCCATCATCCACATGTTCGCATCGGCCGCCGCCGCTTCGACGATCGCCTTGTACTCGGCCGACAGGCTGTTCCACTTCGCGGTGTTGATGTAGGCGGACAGTTGAGGGCCCACCTCCCACCAGCCGGGCGCATAATAGTATTGCGCGACCTTGTAGAAGCCGAGCTTCTCGTCGTCGTAGGGGCCCACCCATTCGGCGGCGTCGATCGTGCCCTTCTCCAGCGCCGGGTAGATATCGCCGCCGGCGATCTGCTGCGGCACGACGCCCAGTCGCGTGCACACTTGGCCCGACAGCACGCCGCCGATGCGGAACTTGAGGCCCTTGAGGTCCGCGAGCGACTTCACCTCGTGACGGTACCAGCCGCCCATCTGGGTGCCGGTGTTGCCAGCGATGATCGACTTGATGTTGTAGCCGGCATAGAACTCGTCGACCAGCTTTTGGCCGCCGCCGAAGATCATCCACGACTGCTGGGCCCGCTGATTGAGCCCGAAGGGCAGCGCGCAGTCGAAGGCAAAGCAGGGATCCTTGCCGACGTAGTAGTAGCTCGCGGTATGGCCCATCTCGACCGTGCCGTTGCCGACCGAATCCGCAATCGCGAGGGCAGGAACGATTTCGCCGCCGGCAAAGCAGCGGACCTGGAACTTGCCGCCGCTCAGCTCACCGATCCGCTTGCACATGTACTCGGCGCCGCCAAACAGCGTGTCGAGGCTCTTCGGCCAGCTCGTCGCCATGCGCCACTGGAGGACGTTCGACTGCGCGATCGCCGGTGCCGCCAGCGTGCTCGCGGCCACCCCCAGACCGGCTGTTTTCAGGAATTTACGTCTCTTCATCATGCCCTCCCTCAAAAGGTTATTCGCACCGGCCCGGAGTTACGCCCCTGCCTTACAACATTATACAGACTGAGCCGGCTTGAGTAGCTTGAAAACTCATCTTGAATCAGCACTTTAGTACAGCCGGAAGCCCTTGGGCGGCAGCAGGCCGGCCTGGCCGCGCGAGCCCAGCCAGTTGTTCGGCTGGTTGTCCTTCTTGTCGCTGTCCTTGAAGCCGATCGGCCAGCCGCCCGCGATATCGAACGTGCGGATGGCATCGAGCTGGCCGCCCTTGGACTTCTGCAAGGTGACGCCGCGGCCGCGGCCCATCTCCGGCAGCTCCGAGAGCTTGAACAGGAGCAGCTTACGGTTGCTGCCGATGACCGCGACCGTGTCGCCCTCGACGATCGCGCAGGCGCGGGCCTGCACTCCCTCGCCCACGTTGAGCACCTGCTTGCCCGAGCGCGTCTGCGCCAGCACGTCGTCCTCGGGCACGACGAAGCCGCGGCCGTCGCTCGCGGCCACGATCAGCTTGCGCCCCGGCTTGTGGATCAGGAGCTCGACGATGTCGGCCTCGGTCCCCATGTCGACCATCATCTTGAGGTTCTCGCCGTCGCCGCGCCCGGCCGGCAGCTTGTCGCCGGGCACCATGTAGAAACGGCCGTTGGTCGCGAACACCAGCAGCTTGTCCGGCGTCTCGGCGCGCAGCGCGAAGCGCGGGCCGTCGCCCTCCTTGTAGCGGATCTCTGCGAGTGCCTTGTCCTCGAGGTGTCCTTTGAACGCGCGCACCCATCCCTTCTGCGAGCACACGACCGTGATTGGCTCGCGCTCGATGAGGGCCTCGATCGGCACGATGACAGGGGCCGGCGCGTCCGCGATCTCGCTGCGCCGCTTGCCGAGCGGGGTCTTCTCGCCGAAGCGGGTGCGGATCTCCTGGATCTCCTTGCCGATCGCCGCCCAGCGCCGGTCCTCGTCCTTGAGCAGCCGGCCGATCTCCTTCTTCTCCTCGGCGAGGCCGTCGTGCTCGCGCTTGATCTCGATCTCCTCGAGCTTGCGCAGCGCGCGCAGGCGCATGTTGAGGATCGCCTCGGCCTGGATGTCGGTCAGCTTCCACTTCTTCATCATCACGGCCTTGGGGTCGTCCTCGCGCCGGATGATGCGGATGACCTGATCGATGTTGAGATAGACGATCAGGTAGCCTTCCAGGATCTCCATCCGCTTCTCGATATTGGCGAGCCGGAATTTCGAGCGGCGGATCAGAACCTGGTGGCGGTGGTCGAGGAACGCCTGCAGCACCTCGCGCAGGTTCATCACCCGCGGCACGCCCTCGGCGTCGAGCACGTTCATGTTGAGCGGGATGCGCGCCTCGAGCTCGGTCTGGCGGAACAGCGATTCCATCAGGACCTTGGGGTCGACGTTGCGGCTCTTGGGCACCAGCACCAGGCGCACGTCCTCGGCCGACTCGTCGCGGATGTCGTCGAGCAGGGCGAGCTTCTTGTCGTTCAGCTGCTCGGCGATCTTCTCGATCAGGCGGGCCTTGGGCACCTGGTACGGGATCTCGGTGACGACCACCTGGTATTGGCCGACGCCGATCTTCTCCACCTGCCATTTCGCGCGCACGCGGAACGAGCCGCGGCCCGTGGCATAGGCCTGCTCGATCGCCTCGCGCCCCTCGACGATCACGCCGCCGGTCGGGAAGTCCGGCCCCGGCATGAGCTCGATCAGCTTGCCGATATGCGCCTTGGGGAACTTGATGAGGTGCAGCAGTGCGGTACAGATCTCGCCGACATTGTGCGGCGGGATGCTCGTCGCCATGCCGACCGCGATGCCGGCGGCGCCGTTGGCCAGGAGGTTCGGAAAGCGCGCCGGCAGGACCAGCGGCTCCTCGCCTTCGCCGTCATAGGTGGAGCGGAAGTCGACCGCGTCCTCGTCGATGCCGGCCAGGAGCTCCTGTGCGACCTCGGTCAGGCGCGCTTCGGTGTAGCGCATCGCCGCCGGGTTATCGCCGTCGATGTTGCCGAAATTGCCCTGCCCGTCGACCAGCGGATAGCGCTGCGCGAACTCCTGGGCGAGGCGCACCAGCGCGTCATAGACCGCGGTGTCGCCGTGCGGGTGGTATTTGCCGATGACGTCGCCGACCACCCGCGCGCATTTCTTGAAGCCCGAGGCCGGATCGAGGCGCAGCTGCTGCATCGCAAACAGCAGGCGCCGGTGCACCGGCTTGAGGCCGTCGCGCACGTCGGGCAGCGAGCGCGACATGATCGTCGACAGCGCATAGGACAGATACCGCTCGCCCAGGGCATCGGCGAGAGGAACCGGGCGCATCTGAGCGGCGGCGGCGGGAGTGTTCTTGGCCATGGGAATTCCGAATCGGAGTCGCGCGTTGGCACGAAGAGTAGCCCCTCGCCCGCGAAAGCGGGAGAGGCAGGAGCCCGCGCTTTAGCGCGCGAGCGCGAGGGTTACCTCTCGAGCCTGCGCCACCGCTCTATGAACCGGGTGCGCGCGGCCGGCAGGCGGCGATTGTGCGGCCCGAACACATGGCGCTCCAGGAAATGCCCGGTGATGCGCAACGCCGCCGCCACTTCTCCCGCATCCGCCGCCGGATTCGCGGTGCCCAAAAACGCCGGCAGCGCGAACAGCCGGTCGGCATAAGGAGCGCCCGCCCCGCCGCTGACCGCCCGGCCGGTGCGCGGCGACACATAGGCGAGGTCCTCGCGCTGGCCCGTCGCCGCGCAGGCCGCGAGGTCGAGCCCGAAGCCCAGCTCGGCCAGCGCCTGCATCTCCCAGCGCGCATAGACCGAGCCCCATCCCACCTCCCCGGCCGCGGACGCGAGCGCCCGGAAGAGCTCGAGGGTGGCATCGAACAAGGGCGTGTGCGGCTCGCGCTCCGGCAACGCGGTCTCCAGAAGTGCCACGGCGGCGCTCAGCGCCGACAGGCGGAGCGCGTCGTCGAGCACGCGCGAGGCGAACGCATCGACCAGTTCGGCGGTGAGCGTCCCGAGATGCTCGGCCAAACGCGCCCGCCAATGCGCCGACAGCAGGTTCCCGGGCTGATACAGCGAGCCCGCGCGCTTGCCCGATCCGCCGCGCACCAGGCCGGCATGCCGGCCGTGCTCGCGCGTGAGCAGGCTCACCACGGCGGCGCTCTCGCCATGCCGCCGCCGCGCCAGCACGATCCCCTGGTCCGTCCAGTCCATGGCGGCTCTTAGCGCGATTCGAAGAGCCTATCCAGGAACTCTCCTGTCTAAGAGCTCCCGGGCGCCGGCTGGGGCGGCAGCCTCGCTGAGATGTTACTGCGCGCCGACCGACTTGAGCTCGAGCGCCGCGATACCGCCCGCGACGTTCAGGCCCGTCTGACCCTCGATGCTCACCGGCTGCAGGACGACGTGATTTCCGGAGCCGCCGAGGAGGACGTTGGCGCCGGCCCCGAAGCCGACCGCCGCGCTTCCCGTGGCCCCGGCGTAGTTGCCGGCGAGCGTGCCCGGCGCGACGGTCGACGTCGGCGCCAGGACGGCCCACACGATAACGGCGGAGCTGAGATAGCCGATATCGACGCCGAATTTCATGATCGAACCGGTATAGCGCTCGCTGGTTTGCGGACCCGCCGAATACTCGCAGTTGAGCGTCCGGGACGAGCCGAAGACGAAGCCCCAACCGCTCGAGGCATGGCAGCTGAGAACGCCGGCCTTCACGCCGCTATCCGCGGCATGGGCGGGTGTCGCGGCGGCAAGGGCCAGCAATGCTGCGGCCGCAATAGGTGCACGGAAAGACGCTTTCATCGGAGTAACTCCTGTGGGTGAATTTGAGAGCGTCCCGTCGTGCAGTCGATGCCGGCCCCATCCTTGGGCCGGCCCGCATTGATCCATTCGGCAACGCACCGGCCGCGCCGGTTGTGAACAGTGTCGGCCGAATCGGGCGCAAAAACTTTGATTCAAATCAAACGACGTCTGAACGCTGGCTCAGGGCTCTCCCCTTATAGGATGATGGCGGAAGGGAAAGATTCGCGACCATGAAGCCCCGCGACATAGCATTGGCCTGCCTGACCTCGGTGATCTGGGGTGCTGCCTTCGTTATCTACAAGTTCGGCCTCGCGGACTTCACCGCACCGCAGCTGACGGCGTTGCGCTTCCTGATCGCCGCCCTGCCGGTCCTCGTGGTGCCGCGGCCGCGCGTTTCCTGGACGTCGATCGTCCTCATCGGCCTCACCTTGTTCACCGGCCAGTTCCTCCTGCTGTTCATCGCCTTTGCGCTCGGCATGCCGGCCGGCCTGGCCTCGGTCACCCAGCAGATGCAGGCGTTCTTCACGGTCCTGCTGGCAGCATTGCTCCTCGGCGACCGGCCGACGGCGCGCCAGCTCGTCGGCATGGCCGTGGCGTTCGCGGGCCTGGCGCTCGTCGGCGGGACGACCGGGGCGGACCTGAAGCTGTCGGTGCTGGCCTTGGCGCTCGCGGCGGCGTTCAGCTGGGCGATCGGCAACGTGCTGGTCAAGCGCGCGGCGGACACACCGGTCTTTCCGCTGATGGTGTGGTGCAGCCTCGTCCCGCCGCTCCCGGCCCTGCTCTTCTCCGCTCTGACCGGTCCGGGCCCTTCGTTCGTGCACGCGGTCGCCACCGCGTCCTGGGGCGGCCTCGCCACCGCGATCTATCTCGGCACCTTGGCCTCGCCGGTCGCCTACGGCATGTGGGGGTATCTGCTGCAGCGCTATCCGACGGCGATGGTGGCGCCGTTTGCGCTGCTCTCGCCCTGCACCGGCGTGCTGGGCTCCGTGCTGATCCTGGGCGAGGCGTTCAGTCCGCTGCGGATGTCCGGGATGGCGCTGATCCTCGCCGGCCTCGCGGTCATCCTGGTGCCGATGCCATTTGCCACGGCCGGCCGCCGCGCGTAGAGCTATGTGAATGAAAATCGTGGCGATCACCGGCGGCGGACAAGGCATCGGTCGCGCCACCGCCCTGCACTTCGCGCGCGCCGGTTACGCGGTCTCGATCGCCGATGCGGCGGCCGACGCAGGCGAGGAAGTCGCGGACATGGTCCGCAAGGCCGGCGGGAGCGCGCTGTTCGTCGAGACCGACGTCGCGGCGGCGGCCGACGTGGCCCGCTGGCTCGATCGCACGGCGAGCGAGCTCGGCCCCGTCGATGCCCTGATCAACAACGCCGGCATCTCGCACAACCGCCCGTTCCTCGAGCTCGGCCCCGCGGACTTCGACCGCGTGCTCGCGGTGAATTTGCGCGGCACGTTCCTGTGCGCGCAGGCAGCCGCACGCCAGATGATCGCGCGCCGGCATCGGGGGGCGATCGTCAACATCGCCTCCACCCGCGCCTACATGTCCGAGCCGGGCACCGAGGCCTACACGGCCTCGAAGGGCGGCATCGTGGCGCTGACGCACGGCATGGCGATCAGCCTCGGGCCGCACGGCATCCGCGTCAATTGCATCAGCCCCGGCTGGATCGAGACGCGCGACTGGCAGCACTCGTCCCGCGCCCAGACGCCGCAGCATTCGGCGCGCGACCGCGCGCAGCACCCGGTCGGCCGCGTCGGCAAGCCCGAGGATATCGCGGAGGCCTGCCTGTTCCTCGTCGAGCAGGCGGGCTTCATGACCGGCCAGAACATCACGATCGACGGCGGCATGACCGTCAAAATGATCTACGAGGAATAGAGGGGAGGATCATGGCCGAACAGATGCGCGCGGCGCGCCTGCACGTGGCCGGAGAGCCGTTCCGTGTCGATCGCATTCCGCGCCCGGCGCGGCGCCCGCAGGACGCGCTCGTCCAGGTGAAGGCGTGCGGCGTCATCCCGAACATGAACGCGATCGTGAGCGGCAAGCTGTGGCACCACCTGCCGCCTCTGCCGGCCGTGATGGGCCTCGACGCCGCCGGCATCGTCGTCGAGGCGCCGGCGGGCCGCTCGCCGGTCAAGGTCGGCGACCGCGTCTACGTGAACCCGTTCCTCGCCTGCGGCGTCTGCCATTACTGCCGGCGCGGCACGCCGCTCTATTGCGCCGACGCGGCGCTGCGCGGCTATTTCGGCTTCACACCCAAGGGGGCCGAGCTCCTGAACGAGTATCCCACCGGCGGCCTTGCGGAGTATTTGACCGCCTCTCCCGACAGTCTCGTCGCCCTGCCCGATGAGGTCTCGTTCGAAGAAGGGGCCCGCTTCGGCTATCTCGGCACCTCGTTCTCGGCGCTGCGCCGCGGCGGCGTGGGGGCCGGAAGCTGGGTCGCGATCAATGGGGTGACCGGCACCTTGGGCGTCGGGGCGGTGATGCTGGCGCTCGCCATGGGTGCTGCGCGCATCCTCGGCTGGGGCCGCAGTGAGCCGGTGCTGGCGCGGCTGAAGCAGATCGCGCCGGACCGCATCGACACGGTTGCCGTCGGCTCCACTCCCCTCGCCGCCTGGATCCGCGAGCGCACCGAGGGCGTCGGTGTCGACGTGCTGCTCGATTGCACCGGCCGCGGCGGGCCGGCAGGCCCGATGCTCGACGCCCTGGGTGGAGTGAAGCGCGGCGGCGTCACGGTCAATATAGGGGCACTCGCCGAGCCTATGCCGATCAACCCCACGATGTTCATGACCGCAGGGCTGCGCTACCAGGGCTCCAACTGGTTCACCAATGCCGAGGCCGCGCTCATGGCCGAGATGGTACACACCGGCGCCCTCGATCTCTCACCATGGGAGACCCGCGCCTACCCGCTCGAGCGCACCAACGACGCGCTCTCCGACATCAAGCAGCGCCCCGGCGGCTTCGTGAACATGGTGGTCCAGCCGGACCGGTGAGGCCTCACACGTTGTACTCGAGGCCCCACTCTTTGTAGAACTCGCGGCGCTCGTCCCAGTTCTCCTGCACCGTCGAACGCGACACCGTCGACTACGCCCTCGTGCCTGTCCGGGAACGACGCGACCGCGGCTTTGATCGCGCCAGCTTATACGGACGGATCAGCAGATCGGCGGGAATTGCCCATGCGCGCGCAAGCTTCCAGATCATCGCCAGCGTAAGGTGCCGCTTGCGATTTAAAATCTCGGAAGCTCGTCCGGAGGATCCCACAATGGCTTCGAACTCCTTCCGGGTCCGGCCGGAGTTCTCCATGCGCGCCTTGACGGCATCGACGGGATCGATGTCATCGTCGGGCCATTGCGCACGCTCGTACGCATCCACAAGCGTCATGAGCACGTCGAGCCGGTCCCCGTCCGGCGTCCCTTCTTTGGCTCCCCATAGGCGATCGATCTGCGCCAACGCCGCCTGATGGCTGCTTTCATCCTTGATAGGCGTGATGTCACTCATGGCGCTAATACCGATTCACGGTTAGAGGATCGATCCTGTCGTACTCGGCGTGGGTCCCAACGAATTTTACGAACACGGCCCTGCGTCTGTAGTCCATCGCAGCGACGACGCGATACTCGTTCCCCTTCACATTGAAGACAACGCGGTCCCCTTTCACCGAGCGGGATAGCGGATACGCTTTTTCGACGTCCTGAAAGCTGCTCCAGTTCGCCTGCCGGAGCGTCTTCGTTAGCTCACGGAACGCCCGCTCGGAGCCAGCGTGGTCTTTCCCGAACGTCAGGAGCGTGTTCGTGTTGAATACGCGCACGTCCCTTCAGTATAGCGTCCTCCCAAGCTGGGAGCAAGGCCTCCCAATGTGGGAGTACAGAACCTCACACGTTGTACTCGAGGCCCCACTCTTTGTAGAACTCGCGGCGCTCGTCCCAGTTCTCCTGCACCTTCACGTGCAGGAAGAGATGGATCTTGCGCCCCAGCACCTTCGTAAGCTCGGCGCGCGCGGCGGCACCGATGGCCTTCACCTGCCCGCCCTTGGCGCCGATCACGATCTTGCGCTGGCTGTCCTTGCGCACGTAGATGACCTGGTCGATCTTGGCGCTGCCGTCCGGCTGCTCGATCCACGCTTCGGTCTCGACCGCGAGGCTGTACGGCAGCTCCTGGCGCAGCTGGCGGTAGGCGTGCTCGCGGGTCACCTCGGCCGCGAGCAGGCGCGCCGGCATGTCGGTCAGGTCGTCCTCGGGATAGAGCCACGGGCCTTCGGGCATGCGGCCGGCGAGGTGGCGCTTGAGATCGGCGACACCGTCGCCGTTCTCGGCCGACACCATGAACGTATCGGTGAAGGACGCGAGCTGGTTGAGCTCGGCCGCGAGGGTGAGGAGGCGCGCGTGCTTGATGAGGTCGATCTTGTTGAGCACCAGCACCGCGGAGATGCGGCGCTCGGCAAGGCCGGCAATGAGCGCCCTCGCCTCGCCGTCCACGCCGCGCTTGGCGTCGATCAGGAGCAGCACCGCGTCGGCCTCCGCGGCACTGCGCCAGGCGGCGTCGACCATCGCGCGGTCGAGGCGCCGGCGCGGCGCGAACACGCCGGGCGTGTCGAGGAAGATGATCTGTGCCGGGCCTTCCATGCCGACGCCCGTCACGCGCGTCCGGGTGGTCTGCACCTTGGGGCTGACGATCGACACCTTGCTGCCGACCATCGCATTGACCAGGGTCGACTTGCCGGCATTGGGGGCGCCCATGACGGCGACCACGCCGCACCGCGTCGCGGCCGGTTTGTCTTTGCGAGTCATGACGCTTTCGCCGCCTGTGCCGTGGCCAGCAGGGCGGCGGCCGCCGCCTGCTCGGCCGCGCGCCGCGACGGCCCGTCGGCGGTTTGCGGCGGCAGGCCGTCGATCTGTACCTCGACCGAGATGCGCGGCCGGTGTGCTGGGCCTTTCATCTCGAGCGTGCGATAGGTCGGCAGGCTGAGGCCGCGCGCCTGGGCCCATTCCTGCAGCGCCGTCTTGGCGTCGCGCGGCGGGACCACGACCTCGGCCATCAGCGGGGCGAACTGCGGCACCAGGAACTCGCGCGCCGCGGCGAGGCCGCCGTCCCGATAAAGGGCCGCAACCACCGCCTCGAACGCGTCCGCGAGCACCGCCGGATTGTCGCGGCCGCCCGACTGCGCCTCGCCCGTCGAGAGCCGCAAGTAACGTCCGAGCTCGATCGCGCGCGCCAGTCGCGCGAGGCTGTCGCGCTCGACGAGCCGCGCGTGCCGCCGGGCGATGTCGCCCTCGTCGTCCTTGGGATATCCCGCCAGGAGCATCTCGGCCACCACGAGCCCGATCACGCGATCGCCGAGGAACTCGAGCCGGTCGAAGCCCTCCGCCGCCGGCTCGAGGTGCCTGACGTTCGCCCGGCTCCCCAGGCTCGAATGCCGGAGTGCCGCCTGCAGGATCGCGCGATCGTCGAACGAGTGACCGAGGGCGGCTTCCAGGCTCGCGAGGTCGTCGGCGCCCTGATCGCGGCGGACCGGGCCGCCTTTACGCCCGCGATGGCCCGCGCGCGGCAAGGCCCCTCAGCGAATGACGGTGAAGAAACGGCCGAACCGCATCGCCGAGGGCCACTTCCAGAACTCGTACCAGGCGGCGGTCCCGTCGGTGGAGAAGAAGATGACCTCCGCATGCCCTACCAGATTCTCGGCCGGGACATAGCCGACGCCGCCCCCGCCCTGCACGCGGCTGTCGAGCGAGTTGTCGCGGTTGTCGCCCATCGCGAAGTAGTGATCGGGCGGGACCACATACACGCCGGTGTTGTCGAGCGGCCCGTCGTCGCTCATTTCGAGAATGGGATGCTGCACGCCGTTCGGCAGGGTCTCGATGTATTGCGGCGTCCGCGAGAGCATACCGTTTTCGGTGTTCACGAAATCCTCGATCCGCTCGCGCTTCACCGGCTCGCCGTTGATGTTGAGGATGCCGTGAATCATCTGGATGCGGTCGCCCGGCAGGCCGATGATCCGCTTGATGTAGTCGACCTGCGGGTCGCGCGGCAGCTTGAACACCACCACGTCGCCGCGCTGCGGCTGACGGCCGAAGATCCGGCCCGAGAACAGGTGGATACCGTACGGCAGCGAATACGTGCTGTAGCCGTAGGAGAACTTCGAGACGAACAGATAGTCGCCGATCAGCAGGGTCGGCTCCATCGATCCGGACGGGATGTTGAACGGCTCGAACGCGATCGTGCGGATGCCGAACGCGATCACGAGCGCGATGACGACCGTCTTGACGAGCTCGACGACCCCGCCCGAGGTCTTGCTTCGCTGCATGAGGTGCTTGGAGGTAGGAGACGACAAAGGGAGGTGTTTCGGCCTGGATTTCGAGGGATGAAGCCCTGCCCGGCTCCTCCTGTCAAGCAAACTTGGCCCAAAACCCCTTATTTCAGAGGGATTTTCTGCCGCACGCGCGGGTCAGGCGGCGACCAGCAGCTGCCGCCTCAGATTGTCCGCCCGGTCGGAGCCGCAGACCAGCTCCAGCATGCGGACCGCGATGTAGAAGTGGCCCGCCACCGCGGCGCGCGCGGCCTCATCGAGCGCCGCGATCTGGATGCGCCGCGCCGCCCAGCGGGCGCGGTCCTCGATCGTCCGGCCCAGAGCTTCGATCGTGTCGAAGAACTCGGCCTTGAGGCCGAGCTCCTCGGCGTATTTGACGCAGAGCCGCAGCGCGATCGCCTGGTCCTCCGCCGCCTCGACGCGGGCCGCATCCAGCGGCTCGGTGAGCATCACGACCGGCATGACGTTGGACAGCACCTGGTCCGCCGCGGCTTGCGCCGCCGGCAGGACGCCCAGGATGCGCTGGTCCGCATCCTTGAGGATGTGCCCCTCGACGAGGCCGGCCACCTTGCCGCGGATGTGCTCGAGCCGGCGCATCGCGGTCACGCTCGACCGGTTCTGGAATGCGCCATGGGCGCCCAGGAGATCGGATACGCAGCCGCGCAGCTGCCGCACCGTGCCGGCGCGGTCGTGCGCGTGCTGGGCGGCGAATTCCGCGGCCGAGCGCAGCTTGGTTTCGATGTCCTCGACCAGGGATTCGCTGGCGAGCGTGAGCGATGCTTCGTCTATCTCGGCCCTGGCCGCGGCCGCGATGCGGTCGACGATCGCGACGATGTCCGACGGCTGCTTCAGCCACACGAGCAGCAGGTCGATGATCACGTGCTGGTGCTGGCGGTCGACCTCGTTGACCGCCTCCAAGGCCGTGACGATCGCGTCGATGTGCTCGTCGGTGGCGCGCTTGAGCGGCCGCGGGCCCAGCCTCCGCTTCAGCTCCTGCATCACGTCGGCGACCTGCAGGTAGTCGCCGATGAACAAGAGGTCGCGGTAGGCACGTTCCGACAAGTCGCCCAGCCCCGGCACCACGTCGCCGCGCCGGGCGGGCCGGAGTGCCGCTTCCAGCACCTCCGCCCCGTAGGCCCAGAGCTGGCGGCCTAGGCGCTCGATCCGCCGCGTGTCCTCCTCGCCGCAGGCGCGCAAATTGGCGGCGAATTTCTGCAGCCGGCGGACGTCCGCCTTGTCGACGAACAGGCGCCAGCACGGATCGATCGACTGGCGCGAGATGCGCGTCCCCATGCCCTGCGGATCCGCGGCATCGGTCAGCAGCTCCTCGAACGCCCGGCAGAAGACGCGCTGCAGGGTGAGCTTGCGGGCGAGCCGCATGCGCACGAGGCGCGGCCGCATCTTCGACATGAGCGTCTCGACTGGTCCGCGCGCGCCGAATTCGGCACGCCGGTCCTCGAGCACGGCAACGATCTTGCGGAATTTCGCCGGCGCCAGCTTGAACAGGCGCTTCTCGATCAGCGTCAGTTCATCGTCCGGGCCGCTCATGTCCTGCCGCCTTGAACTTTTCCAGACGGAGGACGAGCTCGAAATCGACCTTACCGGAGAGCCAGTCCTCGCTGGCCCGGACGCGCGTGCGATAGAGCGCGTGGCTCAGATCCCCCCAGGTCTTGCGGGCCCGGCTGCCGACCTCGCGGCGCGGCATCACTGGCATGAGGCGCAGCATCTCGGCGATGCTGTCCTGGGTGGCCTCGCGGTCGCCCTGGTCGACATCGCGCCACATCGTCACCACCGGGCCCCAGCCGTCGAGAGTCCAGGCAAGCTTGTCCATCAGCGCCCGGATGCGGCTGGAGCTCGGCGCCCAGTGCGACAAGGTCTCGCGGATATTCGCGGAGTAGCGGTCGATTCCGGCCGCAAGGTTGCGCGCCGTGCCGCAGGTTTCCTCGGCGATCCGGGCGCAGATCCGCGCACTGTCGGCGGCGTCCGTGACATCGCGCTCACTCCATGCCTCGATGCTGTCCGCGTACGCGGCAAGGTCAGCCATGAGCTGGCGCAGGCGGCAGGTGTAGTTGAGCCCGGGAATCCCGACCGGCGCCACCATGCCCGCCCAGTCCTCGAGCCGCGCGTAGAAGTCGTCCGGCGTCAGCTGGAAGAGGGCCGCCACCCGCGACAGGATGAGCTTCGTGCGCGTGCGGCCGGCGTCGGTCGTCAGGTCGGCGGGGCTGACCTTGAGCTTGCCGCCGCTGAGCTGGCGCACCGCCTCGGACACCAAGAAGAAATTGGTCAGCAGGCGGTCATTGTCGTCGTCGTTCGCCGCCTGCTTCGCGGCGCGCGCGCTCGCCGGTCCCGCAAGCCCGGTGCTCTCGACCTTGATCGACGCATCGCGGATCCCGTCCGGCGTCGCGGCCGGGCGATACTCGATCTCCTCGCGCAAGGCTCTGTCGTGCACCGTCATCACGAACACCGAGGGCACGCTGCGCCA
Organism: Alphaproteobacteria bacterium; assembly: GCA_035506575.1. GTDB lineage: Bacteria > Pseudomonadota > Alphaproteobacteria > CACIAM-22H2 > CACIAM-22H2 > DATJPD01. The sequence continues at coordinate 6,271 of DATJPD010000099.1, read as the reverse complement.
CGGGATCACGTACGTATCGCGGCCACCGGCGAGGCCCGGCACCAGAAGCTCGAGCCCGTGCTCTTCCTCGTGGCGCAGGCGCGAGAATGCGAGGACCGGCGTGGTGAACGGCACGACGGCGCCACGTTCTTCGAACGTGTTCGGCCAGAAGTCGTCGTGTTTCTGCGCTGACGATGTGACGGTCATCGAGGCCGGGATCCCCCCGCGAGCGGCGACGGTCACTCTATCCTTTTGCGCAAGTTTTCCAAGTTGAATCGGCTGCCCTAACTCTTTGGCATCTATAAATATTAACGCGATGGCTGGGGCGACACCGGAATTGCCGAGATAATCACCACCGCTTGCGCGAGCGGCGGCTCGTCGGTGAGCGAGACGTCGATGCGCGCCTCGGTCCCGGGGGGCAGGAGTGCGTTCAGCCGGGCGAGTGCGCCGCCGGTCAGTTGCAAGGTGGGCCGGCCGCCGGGCAGATTGACCACGCCCATGTCGCGCCAAAAGACGCCGCGCCGCAAGCCCGTGCCGAGCGCCTTGGCGCAGGCCTCTTTCGCCGCAAACCGCCGCGCGTAGCTTTCCGCGCGGTTGGCGCGGCGCTCGGATTTCTCCTGCTCGAGCGGGGTGAAGATGCGCTCGATGAAGCGCGGCCCGAACCGCTGCAACGTCGCCTCGATGCGGCGGATGTCGATGAGGTCGCTGCCGATGCCGATGATCACGCCGACTGCGCCCCGGTGGAGATGGCGCGCGCCTTGTCCATCAGGGCGCGCATGCGCTTGATGGCGCTGTCGAGGCCGCCGAAGATCGCCTCGCCGACCAGGAAGTGACCGATATTGAGCTCGACGATGCTCGGGATGGCGGCGACCGGTCCCACCGTGTCGAAGCTGAGGCCGTGCCCGGCATGGCATTCGAGCCCGATCGCCGCGGCATGCGCCGCGGCACCCGTGATGCGGCGCAGCTCGCGCTGCATCTCGGGTCCGTTCGGGTCGCGGTTGAAGGCGTCGCAATAAGCCCCCGTGTGCAGCTCGACGACCGGCGAGCCCAGCGCCTTCGCGGCGTCGAGCACCTTGGGCTCGGGCTCGATGAACAGCGACACGCGGATGCCGGCCGCCCCCAGGTCGTTCACGTAGCGGCGCAAGCGGTTGTGGCTGCGCAGCACCTCGAGGCCGCCCTCGGTCGTCCGCTCCTCGCGCTTTTCCGGCACGATGCAGGCGGCATGCGGCTTGTGGCGCAGTGCGATCGCCAGCATCTCCTCGGTGGCGGCCATCTCGAGATTGAGCGGCCGGTCGATCTCGGCGACCAGGCGGCTGATGTCGTCGTCGGAGATATGCCGGCGGTCCTCGCGCAGATGCGCGGTGATGCCGTCCGCACCGGCCTGCGCCGCCATCTTGGCGGCGCGCACCGGATCCGGATGCCGGCCGCCGCGCGCGTTGCGGATCGTCGCCACGTGGTCGATGTTGACGCCCAGGCGAAGGTGGGGAGCAGGCCTGCTCATCCGCGCGCCCGGTCGACGGAGTTGATGGCCGGGGTGGCGCGCAGCGCTGCGATGATGTTGGAGAGGTGCTTCACGTCGCGCACCTCGATGTCGATCAGCATTTCCCAGAACTGCTGGGTGCGGTTGGTGATCTTGAGGTTGGTGATGTTGCCCATGTTCTTGGCGATCACCGTGGACAGCGCGCCCAGGCTGCCCTGCTCGTTCTGAACCACCACGGCGATGCGGCCGACGCGGCCCTCCCCCTCGTCCTGCGGCTCCTCCCAGGCGACGTCGAGCCAGCGCTCGGGAGTTTCCGCAAAGCTCTCCAACGTATCGCAATCGATGGTGTGGATCGTCACACCCTTGCCCGTGGTCACGATGCCGACGATGCGGTCGCCCGGCAGCGGGTGGCAGCATCCGGCGTAGTGCACGGCCATCCCGGGGATCAGGCCCTTGATGGGCACGGCTCCGCCCTTGTCCTTCTTCTTGAGGCGGCCGCGCAGCGGCACGACGTTGGCCGCCTTGGTGGCGCGCGTGCCGGGGAAGATGGCGGCGATCACCTCGCGATCGCTCTGCAGCCCTTCGCCCACCATCGCGTAGAGGTCGTCCACGTTCTGGCATTTGAAGATCTTGAGGACGCCCTCGATCGCCTTCTCGGTGAACTCGTGACCCTCGGCGCGGAACGCCTTCTGCAGGATCGAGCGGCCCAGGTCGATGAACTGCGCCCGCTGCTGGGTGCGGATGAAGCGGCGGATGCGCGTGCGGGCTTTTCCCGTGACGACGAACCGCTCCCAGGTCGGGGACGGCGTCTGCGCCTTGGAGGTGATGATCTCGACCTGGTCGCCGTTGTTGAGCACGGTGCGCAGCGGCATCATGCGGCCGTTGACCTTCGCCCCCACGCAATGGTCGCCCACCTCGGAGTGGACCGCGTAGGCGAAGTCGACCGGCGTCGAGCCGCGCGGCAGCCCGATGAGGTCGCCCTTGGGGCTGAAGCAGAACACCTGGTCCTGGAACATCTCGAGCTTGGTGTGCTCGAGGAACTCCTCCGGGCCCGAGGCGTGCTCCAGGATGTCGAGCAGCTCGCGCATCCACCGGTATTGCCGCTGGCCGTCGCGCGGCTGGCCGCCGCCGCCGGTCTTGTAGGTCCAGTGCGCCGCGACGCCGAACTCGGCGATGTCGTGCATCTCGCGCGTGCGGATCTGCACCTCGATGCGCTGGCGCTCCGGACCGAACACGCCGGTGTGCAGCGACCGGTAGCCGTTGGGCTTGGGGATCGAGATGTAGTCCTTGAAGCGGCCGGGAACGACCGGATAGCGCGAATGGATGATGCCGAGTGCCCGGTAGCAGTCGTCGACATTCGCCACCACCACGCGGAAGGCCATGATGTCGGAGAGCTGCTCGAAGCCGACGTTCTTGCGCTGCATCTTGCGCCAGATCGAATACGGGGTCTTCTCCCGGCCCGACACCCAGGCGTCGAGCTTGTCCTCGGCCAGGACGCGCTTCAGCTGGTCGGTGATGCGCGAGATGAGGTCGCCGCCGCGCTCGCGCAGGAAGGCGAAGCGCGCGAGGATCGAGGCGCGCGCATCCGGGTTGAGCTGCGCGAACGCCAGGTCCTCGAGCTCGTCCTGGATCGCCCGCATGCCGATGCGCTCCGCGAGCGGCGCGTAGATCTCCATCGTCTCGCGCGCGATGCGGATGCGCTTGTCGGGGTCGGGGATGTGGTGGAGCGTGCGCATGTTGTGCAGCCGGTCGGCCAGCTTCACCAGCAGCACGCGGATGTCCTCCGACATCGCGATCAGGAGCTTGCGGAAGTTCTCGGCCTGCCGCGTGTGGTCGGACTGGAGCTCGATGCGCGACAGCTTGGTGACGCCGTCCACAAGGCGCGCGATCTCCGGGCCGAAGAGCCGCTGGATCTCCTCGAGCGTGGTGAGCGTGTCTTCGACCGTGTCGTGCAGCAGGGCCGTCACGATCGAGGCGCTGTCGAGCTTGTACTGTGTGAGGATGCCCGCCACTTCGAGCGGGTGCGAGAAATACGGGTCGCCCGACGCGCGCTTCTGCGCGCCGTGCACCTTCATCGAGAACACATAGCCGCGGTTGATCGCGTCTTCGTCGGCCCCGGGATCGTAAGCCTTGACCCGCTCGACAAGCTCGAACTGGCGGATCATGGTGCTCCGGTCACCTCACGCTATTCGCCCGGCGCGGCCCGCCGGGTACGCAGAGCCTCGCGCTGAAGTTAGGCCTCGTCGCCGGCCGGGGGTTCAGCTTCGTCACCCGCGGCCTCTTCGCCCTCGACGGCTTCGTCGCCCTCGGCGAGCTCACCGCCCTCGTCCGCCTCGGCCCCTTCGGTGATGGCCTCGTACGGGACGCCAGCGACGTTGGAATCCGCGGCCAGCAGCTCCATCGCGTCGTCCTCGGGCTCCTCGGTCTCGACGTGCTTCTGCAGGCTCGAGATCAGCGCCTGGCGCACGTTATCGAGGTCGATCGAGCTCTCGGCGATCTCGCGCAGCGCCACCACCGGGTTCTTGTCGTTGTCCCGTTCCAGCGTCAGCTCGCTGCCCGAGGAAATCTCCCGCGCGCGCTGGGCGGCCAGCAGCACGAGGTTGAACCGGTTGGGGATTTTGACGACGCAATCTTCGACGGTTACGCGAGCCATAAGGGATCCAATCTCCGCAATCTGAAAGCTTGCCAGAATATAAGTGCGCGGGCCGGATAAGGCAAGGAATTCAGTGGGTTTTTTGCCGTTTCATATCCGCTGTTTAGATCAATCCAGGGGCTCAGCTATGGCATCGGGCGGAAGGTGATCCACCAAGTCCTTCACCCCGCGGCCGGATTTGGGATGCCGCCAGTCCGGAGCGATGTCGGCCAAAGGCCGCAGCACGAAGGCGCGGGCCTCGAGGCGCGGGTGCGGCAGGATGGGGGGGGCGGTCTCGCGCACCAGCCCGTCGTAGTCGATGAGGTCGAGGTCGAGGGGACGGGCCGCGTTCACGGTGTCGGGCGAGCGCACCCGGCCGAAGCGCGCCTCGACGGCGTGCAGGGTCGCCAGAAGCTCGGCCGGACCCTGCCGCGTGTCCGCAAGTGCGACGCCGTTCACGTACCAGGGCTGGTCGGAGGACGGCCAGGGCGGGGAGCGATACCAGCGCGAGCGCCTCGTGATGGTCACACCGGCCGCTGCGAGCGACCGGAGTGCCGCCTCGCAATTCTCGCGCGGCGAGCCCGCGGGTCCCGGAAGATTGGCGCCGATCGCGATCACAATCATGACACGGAGTTTACGCCCAAATTCGGCCGCCGGGGGCTTGTCCCGCCGCAGAGGCCACGATAGAAATTTGCCGATATTGAGCGCGCATTTTTCCGCCGGAGATTTTCCGATGATGTTTTATCCGCAAGAGCGCCTGGCCTTGTTCATCGACGGCGCCAATCTTTATTCCGCGGCGCGGTCGCTCGGCTTCGACATCGACTACAAGCGCCTGCTCTCTTTGTTCCAAAGCAAAGGCCGCCTGATCCGCGCGTTCTACTACACCGCCCTCGTCGAGGAGCAGGACTACTCCCCGATCCGCCCGCTCATCGATTGGCTCGACTACAACGGCTATACGATGGTCACAAAACCGGTGAAGGAGTTCACCGACGCGGCCGGCCGACGCAAGGTCAAGGGCAGCATGGATATCGAGCTCGCGATCGACGTCATGGAGATGGCCGACCGCCTCGACCACATCGTGCTGTTCTCGGGCGACGGCGACTTCCGGCGTCTGGTCGAAGCCGTCCAGCGGCGCGGCGTGCGCGTCACCGTCGTCTCCACGATCCGCAGCCAGCCGCCGATGGTCTCGGACGAGCTGCGCCGCCAGGCGGACGCGTTCGTCGAGCTGCAGGACCTGATGCCGCAGATCCAGCGCGCGGTCAGCGAGCGGCGGGAGCTGCGCGAGGCTCTGCATGCCGACCGGCCCTATCACGAGCCCGAGGTCGCCGGCCGCTGATCCGGTGGCTGTCCAAACCGAGCAGGGGCCAACCGGGCCGGGCCGCGACTGCCCGCTCTGCCCGCGCCTCGTCGAGTTCCGCTGTCACCTGCGCGAGCGCCACGCCGAGTGGCACAACGCGCCGGTGCCGAGCTTCGGCGAGCTCGGCTCGCGCCTGTTGATCGTCGGCCTCGGGCCAGGGCTGATGGGGGCGAACCGCACCGGCCGCCCGTTCACCGGCGACTACGCGGGCGACCTTCTCTACGCGACCCTGGTCAAGTTCGGCTTCGCCCGCGGCGATTATGTCGCCGATCGGGACAAAGGCGCCTGGCGCCCGGATACGCTGAGCTTGCGCGACGCGCGCGTCACCAACGCAGTGCGCTGCGTGCCGCCGCAGAACAAGCCCGTGCCCGCCGAGATCGCAGCCTGCCGGCCGTTTCTCGCCGCCGAGATCGCCGCCATGCCGAAGCTGAAGGCGATGGTGGCGCTGGGGCGCGTCGCCCACGACGCGACCCTCGCCGCCCTCGCCCTCAAAGGCCGCCCCTACCCGTTCGCGCACGCAGCGGTGCACGAGCTGCCGAGCGGCCTGCTGCTCGCCGACAGCTATCACTGCTCGCGCTACAACACGAATACCGGCCGGCTCACGCCCACGATGTTCGAGGCGGTATTCGCCGCGGTGAAGACGCGGCTGGGCTAACCGCGCGCGCGCATGACGCGCGCCTTTTCGCGCTGCCAGTCGCGCGCCTTGATCGTCTCGCGCTTGTCGTACTTCTTCTTGCCCTTGGCGAGCGCCAGTTCGAGCTTGGCGCGCCCCTGGCCGTTGAAGTAGAGGCGCAAGGGGATAAGCGTCATGCCCTCGCGCGTC
>DATJPD010000098.1:0-16492 GCA_035506575.1 Alphaproteobacteria bacterium | reverse complement strand
CCGGTGACGCTGAAGCTGGCTTTCGCCAGCCGGAACTGCGAATCGTAGGCAAGGTCGACACGGCCCGAGAGCGGCACGTCGAGGCCGGACAGCGCACTCAGTTCCGGTGCCGCCGCGGACAGCGCCACGGGATCGAGCTTCGCAAAGTTCATGCCGAAATCGACCGACTGGCTCGCCGCCACATAGTGGCCGATCGCCGACACAGTCGCGGGCTTCCCTGCCAGGTCAACCGCGGCCGTCAATTCCGCGCGCAGCCCGATATGGTCGCGGCGCACCAGGAACCGGGTGTCGCGGGCCACGAACGTATGCAGGCTGCGCTGATCGAGGATCGTGACCGAGGAGTCGAGGATGCTGACGCTCGCGAGAGAGCCGAGGCTGCTGTCGGGGTTGGGCGGCGCCAGCAGCTGCTCGAAGATGACGGGCATCCCCGACGGCGCCCCCGCGGCCGGGGTGCCCGTGCCCGGTCCCTGGAATTGCCAGGTTCCGTCGGCGGAGTGCACGAGCGTGAGCTGGACCCCGAACGCGTCGAGCGAGGTGGGGGCGATCAGTCCGTGCAGCAGCAGGGCGCGCGGCGACAGGCCGACCGAGACCTCCGGTGCCTCGAGCAGCGGCAGCCCGTCGCGCGTCAGCATCCGCACGCCGCGGATGCGGATGTCGAAATTGTGCTGCCAGCCGCCCCACGCCAGGACGGTGTCCTTCACCGTCACGGAGACGGTGTTGGAGCTGAGGGTGCGCGCCAGCACCGGTGTCAGGAAATCGAGCGAGAGCGGCCCTTCCGACAGGCGCCAGCTCAGGATGCCGGCAGCCAGGATCGCGAGGACGACGAACGTCCCCACGATGTCGAAGATGATGCGCGAGACCCGGCCGAACAGCACGCCAGAACGTCCTCGATTTCCGCGGCCGGCCCTCGATGCTCACAGCCGCGAGACCGCGCGCCCGCCCGAGACAAAAGCTTGACCCGCTGGTTTGTCGTGGCAGTGTGCGGCAAAACGAGGCGTTGGGAAATGACGGATTTGCACCCCGGATTTGCGTCCGCGCGCTGGCCGCAACCGGCGGACGCGGCACAGGTCGAGATCGAGCTCGGGCGGTGGCGCGAGGCGGTGGCGGCGCTGGACGATGCCGCGGCGCGCGGCTTCGGCGAGGGCCTCCCGACGACAGCGGCGGGACAGAAGGCGCTGGCCGCCGTGTTCGGCAACAGCCCCTACCTGACGCACAGCATGATCGAGGACCCGGAGTTCGCGATCGACCTGCTGCGCCGCGGGCCCGACGTGACCGATCAGCTCCTCCACGACCTCCCCGACCATCTCGGCGGCGACGTCGAGGAGGCGGAGCTCATGGCGGGCCTGCGGGTCGCCAAGCGGCGCGCAGCCCTGGCGATCGGCCTTGCCGACATCGCCGGCCTGTGGCCGCTCGAGCGCATCACCGAGGCGCTGAGTGCCATGGCCGAGACCGCGGTGTCGCTGGCCGTGCGCCACCTGCTGCGCCGGGCGGCGGCGGCGGGCACGATCCGGCTGCGGCATCCCGCCGAACCCGAGATCGAGTCCGGCTACATCGTGCTGGCACTCGGCAAGCTGGGCGCCCGCGAGCTCAACTACTCCAGCGACATCGATCTCATCGTCCTCTATGACCCCGAGCGCGTGCAGGGGGCGGCTCCCGACGCGCTGCAGCAGATTTTCGTGCGCCTGACGCGCAATCTCGTGCGCATCCTGGAAGAGCGCCGGCCCGAGGGGTACGTCTTCCGCACCGATCTGCGGCTGCGTCCCGATCCCGCCTCCACGCCGCTGGCGCTGTCGGTGCTCGCCGCCGAGACCTACTACGAGAGCCTGGGGCAGAACTGGGAGCGCGCCGCGATGATCAAGGCGCGCCCCATCGCCGGCGACCTCGCCGCGGGTGCGGCGTTCGTCGAGACCTTGCGGCCGTATGTCTGGCGCAAGCATCTCGACTTCGCCGCGATCCAGGACATCCACTCGATCAAACGGCAGGTCAACGCCTATCACGGCGGCGGCAAAATCGCGCTCGGCGGGCACAACATCAAGCTCGGGCGCGGCGGAATCCGCGAGATCGAGTTCTTCGCCCAGACCCAGCAGCTCATCTGGGGCGGACGCTTCCCCGAGCTGCGCTCGCCGGCCACCTGCGATGCCATCGAGGCGCTCACCCACGCAGGGCGGGTCACGCGCGAAGCGGCCGACGACCTGCTGGCGGCCTATCGCTTCCTGAGGGGTCTCGAGCACCGCCTGCAGATGAAGGACGACCAGCAGACCCATACGCTCCCGCCGGAAGGGCCGGCTCTGGACGCGCTTGCGACATTTCTCGGGTACGAGACGAGGTCGGGCTTTCGCAGCGAGATGTTCGCGCACCTCTCACGGGTCGAGAAGCACTATGCGAAGCTGTTCGAGGAGGCGCCTGCCCTGGGCGGTCCGGGCAACCTCATCTTCACGGGCGTCGAGGACGATCCGGCGACGCTCGAAACTCTGCGCGAGCTCGGCTTCCAGGACCCGCCGAAGGTCGCCGCGGCCGTGCGCGGCTGGCACCACGGACATCATCGCGCGGTGCGCAGCTCGCGCGCCCGCGAGCTTCTGACGGAGCTGATGCCGGCCCTGTTGCAGGCGCTGGCCGGGACCGCGCAGCCGGACGGCGCGTTCCTTCGCTTCGACCGCTTCCTGTCGCAGCTGCCCGCCGGCGTGCAGCTGTTCTCGCTGTTTCACTCCAATCCGAACCTGCTGGGCCTCGTGGCCGAGGTGATGGGCGACGCGCCGCGTCTGGCCGACCTCCTGGCCGAGCACACGCATCTTCTCGACAGCGTGCTGTCGCAGGCGTTCCTGGATCCGCTGCCGGACACGGCGAGGCTCGAGGCCGATCTCCGCCACGCGCTGCGGCAGGCGCGCGACTTCCAGGACACGCTCGACGTGCTGCGGCGGTGGAAGGGCGAGCGCGAGTTCCAGGTCGGCGTGCAGATGCTGCGCGGGTTGTTGCCGGCGCCGCGAGTGGGCGCTGCCCTTGCCGACACGGCCGAGGTCGCGATCGGTGCGCTGCAGTCCGCGGTCGTCGAAGAGTTTGCGCGCGTCCATGGCCGGGTCGCGAACGGCGAGTTCGCGGTCGTCGCCTACGGCAAGCTCGGCGGGCGGGAGATGACGGTCACCTCGGACCTCGACCTCATCTTCCTGTGGGACGCGCCCGACGTGACCGAGACGTCGGACGGCGAAAAGCCGCTTCCGGCCGGCCTCTACTACCAGCGCCTGGCGCAGCGGTTCATCAACGCGGTGACCGCCCCCACCGGCGAGGGCAAGCTCTACGAGATGGACCTGCGCCTGCGGCCCTCGGGAACCAAGGGGCCGCTCGCGACCAACCTCGACGGCTTCATCACCTACCAGCGCAAGGACGCCTGGACGTGGGAGCACCTGGCGCTCACGCGCGCGCGGCCGATCACCGGCACGCCGGCGTTCCGGGCGCGCGTCGCCGCCACGATCCGCGAGGCGCTGCTGCGGCCGCGCGATGTCGCGAAGCTGACCTCGGACGTCGCCGAGATGCGCGCCCTGATGGCGCGCGAGCATTCGGCCAAGCAGCCGTGGGACATCAAGCACTGGCGCGGCGGGCTCATCGACATCGAGTTCATCGCGCAATATCTGCAGCTCCGCCACGCCGCGACCCATCCCGGGATGCTGACCACCAACACGGCCGAAGCGCTCGACCGCGCGGTCGCGGCAGGCGTGCTCGCGCGCGCGGACGGACTGGCGCTGCTGGGGGCGCTCTCGCTGTGGCAGGTGGTGCAGGGACTGCTGCGGCTCTCGATGGGGTCCCAGGTCGATCCGGCCCAGTTCCCGCCCGGCCTGAGGCGCTCGCTCGCGCGCGCGGCGGATGCGGTTGACTTCGCCGCACTCGAAGCCAACATGCGGGACCGCTCGGCCCAGGCACTGGCGATCTTCGAAGCGCTTATTCCGTCCGGAAAACCGGGCTAACCAGGGGAGACCAGACTCTATGGCTGCGAAGAAGAAGGGAAAGAGGAAGACGGCGAAAAAGTCGCCGGCCAAGCGCAAGACGGCAATCAAGAAGGCGCCGCCCGGAAAGACGGCTGCCAAAACGATGGGCGCCAAGAAGACAGCGCCGGTCAAAGGCCCCAAGGTCGGGGACAAGGCCCCCGATTTCACCTTGCCGACCGACGGCACCGGGCAGATCACCTTGGCGGCCCTGCGCGGAAAGCCGGTGGTGCTCTATTTCTACCCGCGCGACGACACGCCGGGCTGCACCATGGAAGCCTGCGGCTTCAACGACAACCTGCCGAATTTCTCCGGCCTCAACGCGGAGATCATCGGCGTCTCGAAAGACAACGAAGCCAGCCACGCCCGCTTCCGGGCCAAGTTCGGCCTCAAGTTCCACCTCGCGGCCGACACCGAGACCAAGGTCGCGAAGGCCTACGGCGTGTGGGTCGAGAAGAGCCTCTACGGCCGCAAATACATGGGCATGGACCGCGCCACCTACCTGATCGACAAGGATGGAATCGTCCGCGGCGTGTGGCGCAGCGTGAAGGTCCCTGGCCACGTGGACGCGGTGCTGAAGGCGGTGCAGGGACTGTAGCCCACCGTCATTGCGAGCGAAGCGAAGCAATCCAGGGGCGCGAGCGCAATCTGGATTGCTTCGTCGCCCAATTCCTTGCAAGGGGCGAAGCCCCTTGCAAACCCGGGGTCCTCGCAATGACGGAAATCGGCCTCAGCGCTTCCCTTTGCCGCGCAGGCCGCCTTTGGTCAGCGCTTTGACGAAGGTCCGCTCGTCGAAGGCGGGCAGTGAGATCACCTTGCCGAAGCCCTGCTCGCTGTACCACACCGAGAAGGCGAGCATCGCCTCGGCACTGGGCGCGTTCACCACGTCGACGAAATCGAAGGGGCCTTGCGTGTAGTACACGCTCTCGAGGCTCATTCCGAGGCTCTTGAGCTTGGCTCGTGCCGTCGTGGTGCGGTTCTTCTGCTTTTGCAGCGAGTCCTTACCGAGGACGCCCAGCATCACGTACTTCATGTTTTCCTCCGTTCAGTCGATGTCGGCAATCTGCGCCTGCCCTGCGCCCCCCTTCAGTCGATGGCTCAGACTCGCCTCCAGGAACTGGTCGAGATCGCCATCAAGAACGGCACCAGTGTCGCTCGTTTGCACCCCGGTGCGCAAATCTTTCACCATCTGGTACGGCTGAAGCACGTAGGAACGGATCTGGTGCCCCCAGCCGATGTCGGTCTTGGCCGCCTCGACCGCCTCCGCCGCCGCCTCGCGCTTCTGCAGTTCGGCCTCGTAGAGGCGCGCCTTCAGCATCGCCATGGCCGAGGCGCGGTTGCGGTGTTGCGAACGGTCGGTCTGGCAGGCGACCACGATGCCGGTCGGTATATGCGTGATGCGGACCGCGCTCTCCGTCTTATTGACGTGCTGGCCGCCGGCCCCCGACGAACGGTAGACATCGACGCGCAGGTCGGCGTCGTTGATCTGGATGTCGATCTTGTCGTCGATGACGGGATAGACCCACACCGAGGAAAAGCTCGTGTGGCGGCGCGCGTTGGAATCGAACGGTGAGATGCGGACGAGCCGGTGCACCCCGCTTTCGGTCTTGAGCCAGCCATAGGCGTTCGGGCCGATCACCTTCATCGTGGCGGACTTGATGCCCGCCTCTTCGCCGGCACTTTCCTCGAGGAACTCGACCTTGTAGCCGTGCTGCTCGGCCCAGCGCATGTACATGCGCAGGAGCATGCTGGCCCAGTCCTGGGATTCGGTGCCGCCGGCGCCGGCGTGCACCTCGAGGAAGCAGTCGTTCGCGTCCGCCTCGCCGGACAGGAGCGCTTCGAGCCCGCGCTTCTCCGCAGCCGGCTTCAGCGCCCGGATGATGCCTTCGCCCTCGCTCACCGTCGCCGCGTCGTTCTCGGCCTCGCCGAGCTCGATCAGGGTCGAGGCGTCGTCGAGCTCCTGCTCCAGCGACTTGACGACGTTGATCGCCTTCTCGAGCTGGGCGCGCTCGCGCTGCAGCCCCTGCGCCTTCTGCGGATCGCTCCAGAAATTGGGATCGTTGGCGAGCGCGTTCAGCTCGTCGAGACGCCGGACCGCCTTGTCCCAGTCAAAGATGCCTCCTCAGCAGCTCCAGGGACTGCTTGATCTCGGTCGCTATGGTTTTGATTTCGTCGCGCATCGGGCGAGCTTATCGGCGATCTAGGGTGCCAGATCAACTGGTTCTTTGGCCTGCACCGCCGGTTCACCGCGCTCGAGGAGCGCGCGCGACAGACGGCGCTCGGCCTCGGCCGTGGGCGGCAGGCCGAGGCGCAGCCAGGTCGGCCGACCGGCGAAGCGGCGGACATACACCCCCGCGGCGGCAAGTGTGTCGAACAGCTGCGGCGCCCGGGCACTCTCGTAGAGGCGGAACAACGTCGTTCCTCCGACCAATCGCAGCCGGGCCCGCAGGGCGAGGCGGTCGAGGCGCGCCGCCGCCTTCTCCAGGCGCTCGCGCGTGCGCGCGATCCACGTCTCGTCGGCGAAAGCCCGCGCCGCCACATCGAGCACGGGGCCGGCGACCGGCCATGGCCCGAGCGCCCGCTCGAGATCGTCGCGCACGGCACCGCCGAGGAGTGCCGCACCGAGGCGGCCGCCGGCGAGCCCGAAGAACTTGCCGAACGACCGCAGGCTGATCACCGCCTCGCTGCGCAAAACCGCGGCGACGCTGGGTGCCTCCATGACGTCGGCGAACGCCTCGTCGACGATGAGCCAGCCGCTACGCCGGCCAACCCGCGTCGCGGTCTCGGCGAGCGCGGAGAAGGAGGCGACGCCGCCGTCGGGATTGTTCGGGCGGCCGACGATCACCACGTCGATGTCGCGTCCGATCCGCTCGAGGCTGCCCGCGAACGTCACCTGGTGGCCGCACGCGGCCCAGCTGCGCGCATGCTCGTCATAGGTCGGCGCCAGGATGGCGACACGGCTGCGCCCGCGCAGGCGCGGCAGCCACTGGATGATCGCCTGCGAGCCCGGCGCCAGCACCACCTGCCCCGGCTCGGCGCCGTAATGCGCCGCCGCCGCCACGCGCACCCGCTCGAGGTCGGCCGAGCCCGGCAGGACCTGCCAGGCGGCGCGCGGGATCTGGCCGAGCGGATAGGGCCACGGATTGATGCCGGTGCTGAGGTCGATCCACGGCTGCGGGGCATGCGGATGAGCGGCCCTGATCGCGGCGAGATCGCCGCCGTGCTCGGCCGGCCCGTCAAGAAGGCCCTGACGCCAGGAGATATGACGCTCCGCTGTCTGCATGGCGCCAGCATAACACGCGCCTCCCGCCGCCGGACGAGGTCTCGTCGCCAAAGCCGAACATGTTCATTTTCTCATGCCCGGCTGCTAATGTAGGTGGAATGGGAAAAACATCGCCCGCCGCCAGGCGGCCAATCACGATCATCGTCCCCTATGTGAAGGGCGGTGGCACCGACAAGCGCACGCGGCTCCTCGCCCGCTTCCTGAAGCAGGAGCTCGAAACTCCCGTGCGCGTGGTCAATCGCCCCGGTGCTGTCGCGGGGCATGCGGCGATCGCGGCCGCAGTACCGGACGGGCGGACCTTGGGCATGATCACCGGCGAGATCGGCATGATGCACTGGCACGAGGGTGTGACGGATCTCACCTGGAAATCCTATACCCCGCTCGGCGTTCCCTATGTCGAGGCGGCGGCGGTCATCGTCCGCGACGATGCACCCTGGCACAGCCTCGAGGATTTCCTGGATGCGGCGCGGGCTCAGCCGATCCGCGGCGCCGGTTCGCCCGATTTCGGGGTGTGGAAGTTCGCGCTGGTCGGACTGTTGGACAAGGCCGGCGTGCCGCGCTCGCAGCTTCGCTGGACCGAAACGGTCAGCGGCGAAGAGGGGATCGCGAAGGTGATCGCCGGCGAGGTCGATGTGGCACCCGTGCCCATGGTCGAGGCGCCGGAGCTGATCTTCCGTCATCAGGTGCGCCCGCTGGCGACAATGGATGGGGTCCGCCATCCGCTGTTCCCCGACATTCCGACGGTCAAGGAGGCGATCGGGTTCGACTGGCGGGTCGCCCACTGGCGTGGCCTCGTGGGCCCGCCGCACCTGCCGGCGCGCGTGCGGGCGCGTTATGTCGCGGCCCTGCGCCGCGTCGCGCGCAACCCGGCCTTCGGCGCGGCCTGCGGGCGGCGCGGATTTTCGCTGGGCTGGCGAATCGATCGCGCGTTTGCGGCTTACATGAAAGAGGACGACGCGATGTTCGGTCGTGTCATCCGTCGGCCGGGCTCGGATTCAAAATAGGAAAACAGGGAGGACGACATGACAGCGTGGCAGAAATTCTGCGGACTCGTGATCGGCGCGTGCCTGCTGACCGGCACGGCCGCGGCACAGACCTATCCCGCCCGTCCGGTGCGCGTCATCGTGCCGCTCAGCGCAGGAGCGGTGACGGATGTCACGTTGCGAGCGATCGGCAAGGAGATGGCCGCCCGCTCGGGCCAGCCCTGGATCATCGACAACCGGCCCGGTGCGGCGATGGCGATCGGCGCCGAGCTTTGCGCCAAGGCGCCGCCCGACGGGTACACCTTGTGCGCGGTGAGCTCCGACACGATGTCGTTCAATCCGGCGCTGCGCACCACCCTGCCCTACGATCCCGACCGCGACTTCCGCCCGATCACGAGCCTGTTCAACGTCATCGAGGGCGTGGTCGGATCGGGAGCGGTTGCCGCGGGCTCGATCGCCGAGCTCAAGACCCTGGCGGCCTCGAAGTCGCTCAACGTCGGCACCCTGGGGCCGGGCTCGACCCCCGACGTATTCCGCCGCTGGCTGGGCGACCAGTGGAAGACGAAATTCGTCGACGTGCCCTACAAGGGCGGCGGCGACGTGGCGACGGCGCTGCTCTCGGGCGAGATCGACTTCGCGCGCATCGGCGTCGGCAATCTCGCGGGCCTCGTCAACCAGGGCAAGGTCAAGCTGCTCGCGGTCAGCAGTGCGGCGCGCTCGCCCTTGATGCCTGATGCCCCCACGCTGGCCGAAACCGGCCTGGGCGCCTACCCCGTGCACGTGTGGTGGGGCCTCGTGGCACCGGCTGCGACCCCTGACGCGGTGATCGCCAAGGTGAACGCCGACGTGAACGCGGTGATCCGCGAGCCCGCCACCGCCGAGTTCCTGACCAAGCAGTTTCTCGAGCCCACCGCCGGCACGCCGCAGGAATTCGCCGCCTTCCTCAAGGCCGATCGCGCCAAGATCGCCGAGATGATAAAGACCTACGATATCCCGCCGCAATAAATCGCCGGGTCGGGATGCCGGACCCGCGGAGCTCAGCCCGGGCCGTCTGGGGACGCGGTACCGGCGCCCGACCCTGGTGCATCTCCTCGCGGTGGCGGCGGGGCTTGCGATTGTGTAGAGGATGGCGGCGAGATTGCGGAACGCACCAGGACACGGGGTCACGCGCCTTCCTGGCACAAAGTTCTTCAGGGAGGGCCCATGAGCCGCGGTCGTTCGTCGAACAACAGGACAGATATCGGCCGGCGGCACGTCATCGCCGCCACTGCCGCGACCCTGGCGCTATCGCCGGCGCTCGGGCTTCGGGTTGCGCGTGCCGCCGAGGCGTCGAAAACCATCACCGTCGGCCTGGTGAGCTGGTTCGGACCGTCGCTTCAGGCGAGACATACCGACAGTCTCCGCGAGGGACTGCGCGGCTATGGTTATGTGGAAGGGCGCAATCTTGTCCTGCTGTCCTCGTTCACCGGCGGCAGCCGCGAACGCACCCAGGACGCGGTGCGCGCCGACATCGAACGTCACGCCGACGTTTTCGTGGTGACGGCTACGCCCGCCATCCACATCGCCAAGGAGGCGACCCGGACGATTCCGATCGTGATGGCGCCGGTGGCTGACCCTCTCGCGACGGGTCTCGTCGACAGCCTGGCCCATCCGGGCGGAAATCTCACCGGCATGTCGATGCTCGGCCCCGACCTTTCCGGCAAGCGCCTCGAGTTCCTGCAGCAGATCATGCCCTCTCTGACGTCGATCGCCTTCCTCGGGTCGTCGCGCGACGCCAACGCCAAGACATTCGTCGCCGGGACCAAAGCGGCCGCGGACCGGCTGGGACTGGGCCTCACCACCCGCCTGATCGATGCGCCCGGCGAGATCGACGCGGCATTGTTCGAACAGTTCAAGCGCGAGGGCGCGCAAGCCGTGGTCGTCCAGCCCATTTTCATGGGCAGCCAGGATCAGATCGCCCAGGCCGCCGCAGCGGCGCGCCTCCCGGCAATCACCGATTATCTGGTGTTTGCCGAAACCGGAGCGCTCCTGACATACGGGCCGGACGATCGCGCACCGCTTCGGCGGGCGGCGTATTTCATCGACCGCATTCTCAAGGGCACGAGCCCGGCCGACCTGCCGATCGAGCAGCCGACGGAATTCGTCCTGGCGATCAACCTGAAGACCGCAGCAGCGCTCGGCCTGACCGTGCCGCCATCCTTGCTGGCCACCGCCGACCAGGTGATCGAATAGCGCCCGTGGGCCCGGGGCGCGAGGCGATCCCGCTGCTGCGCGGCGCCGGCTCACGCGAGCGTGTACTGCTGTTGCAGTACACTGCCAGACACCACTGACGACACGGAACTGGTCGACGGAGGCAAAACGTGACGACATCACTCAACTCGGACGACGACTTCGTGCGCACGGGGCCGGGCACCCTGGCCGGGCGCTACCTTCGCCGCTATTGGCAGCCCATCTACGTGTCCGGGAAGCTCGCACAGGGATCGATCGTTCCGATCCGCATCCTTGGCGAGAACCTGGCGCTCTACCGCGGCGAAAGCGGAACGCCCCGCGTCATCGCCAACGAGTGCCCCCATCGCCTGTCCGTGTTGTCGACGGGCTGGATCGAGGGGGAAACCATCCGCTGCCGCTATCACGGCTGGCGCTACGACGAATCCGGACGATGTGTCGAGCAGCCGGCCGAGGCGCGGCCTTTCTGCGAGAAAGTGCCGAAGCTTGCTTCCTATCCGACGCAGGAGGCGCACGGTCTTGTTTTCGCTTATTTCGGCGAAGGTGCCGCACCCGCCTTCCGCCCGTTGCCCGGGCTGGAAGACGGCGCTCGCGAGGGGTGGACGGTCAGCCCGTCCGCCGAAATGATCCCGTGCAACTATTTTCAGAGTGCCGAGAACATCATGGACGACGTCCATGTGAATTTCTCGCATCGCGACCACCTCGTGAACACGGCGGCGCGGCCGTTCATCCCCACGAAGACATGGGCGCGGGAAACGTCCTTCGGGCTGACGCAATACCAAGAGCGCGGCGGGCACACCGACCAGATCCACTTCATCATGCCGAACCAGTGCTTCCTCGCCCACCAACTACGCTCGGCGCGGGACGACAAGCCGTTCTGGTTCAAGGCGCTGTTCTGGTACGTGCCGATCGATGACGAGAGCCATATGCATTTTCTCATCATGGTCTACCACACGAAGCGGCGCGAGCGCCCCGAGGCCACGCCGATCCACGAGGAGATCCAGGCCATCCTGTCCGGTCGAAAGACCTGGCAAGACGTCGCGAAGCACCCCAACATCATCCGGATTCAGGATGGTGTCGCGATCTGCGGACAAGGGAAGATCGTCGACCGCGCGCGGGAATTCCTCGGCACCTCGGACGCGGCCGTGATCCTGCTTCGCAAGCTTTGGCAGCGGGAGCTGAAAGCGCTTGCCGCGGGAAGTGCCGTGACACCGTTCGGCACGCCGGACCCTCAAGCCCTTCGCCAGGAAGAGCTCGACGCGATGGGACTCAACGCTTGAGCGGCCGGGAATAGGACCGACCCGCGACCACGCGCGCGCCTACGCCGGCGGCTGGCGGTTTCCCTATCGATCCGACTTCCCGTGGTCGTCGTCGCGGCCATGGTGGTCCTTGTCCTTCCCGTGGTCGTCATGGTCATGGTCATGGTCATGGTCATGGTCATGGTCGTGGTCATGATCGTGGTCATGATCGTGGTCGTGATCATGGTCGTGGTCTTTACCCTGGGTCGGGAACACCTGCTTGCCTGCGACCGTGATCGAGCCTCCGGTCATGCCCGAAGTTCCGAGCGTGATCGGCGGCGACTGGAGCGAGGCGATCGTATCCGTGCCGGACCCGGCCAGGTTCAAGCTGAGGCCGGTGACGCCGGACTTGGCCGTGACCGCGCCGAGCCGGATCGCATTGCTGCCGGCATTGATGGTCGTGGATGTCGCGAGGCTGATCGGGCTGAGGGCGGTGAACCCGCCGAGGGTGGTGAAGATTCCGTCGAACGTCACCGGGCCGTTGAATGTGGTGGCCCCCTGGGTGGTGATGTTGTTGGTCGTGGTGATGGCGCCGCCGGTGACCGTCAGGTTGTTGAGCGGGGTGGCGGCTCCGATGGCGCCGTCGAGGAACACGCTGCCTGTTCCGGCATTGACCGTCAGGGACTGCGCACCCGAGGTGGCGCCGTCGACCGCGCGCAGGGTCAGGGTTCCACCGCCGTTCGAGCTGTCAAGCGAGGTCGTTGCCTTGAGGGTCAGCGGACCCGCCAGATCGACGCTCGATCCGCCCGTGAACTGGTAGTTCCCGCCCAACGACAGGGCGCCGCCCGAGAACGTCACCGGGCCGGAGAATACACCACCACCCGTCATCGTGAGGGTCGTCGTTCCGGAGGTCATCAGGAACTTGGGCGTGGTCAGGAGACCGTTGAAGGCGAGGCTGCCGGAGCTGCGCAGGTCGACGACTTGCGTCCCGAGCGTTACCGGCCCGAGCAACGTGATGGCACCCTGATTGCCGGTGCCGACATTGGTGTTGTTCCCGGTGCCGAACACCAGGCTGTTCAGTGCCGTGCTGCCGCCCACGTCGCCGGCCACCGTGGTGCTCGCGTTCGAGGCGTGCAGGCGCAGGCTTTCGACATTGGCCGTCGTCGCCTCGACCGGGCCGTTGATGAGAACCGATCCGTTGGCGTTGCCGGATGCCCCGCCGGCGATCACGCGCACCGTGGCGCCGCCATTGTTGGCCGCGGCGGCGCTGTCGTCGACCAGCCGGACCACTGACGTGCCGGCCAAGCGTCCGCCGCCCGCCCCGCCGATGGTGATGCTGCCGCCCGTGCCGCCGATCACGCCGTCGATCATGTTCGCGGCCGAGGTCCCTTGGATGCCGCCGCGCGCGGCCACCGTGACGAACGAAGAGCTGAGGTTCGTCGACACATCCGTGGGCGCTTCCGCGTTGCCGTAGAAGGTGAACGCGTTGCCGGAGCTGGCGCTGGCCGCCAGGGCGATGTTGGCGCCGTTGCCGGCGGCACCGTTGCTGCCCCCGCCGGCCACGGAGATCGTATTGCCGCCGTTCGCCTGGATCAGGCCGGCCGAGATCGTATTGGCGTTGACCGATATCGCGGCGGCGTTACCGCCGTTGCCGTTCAACGAGCTGCCGCCGAACGCCTTCAGACCCACGAGGTTCCCTTCGGCGGGCGTGCCGATCGTGACCGCGCCCGTGGCATTGAGGGTAATCGTCCCGGCGTTGCCGCCGTTGCCCGTCGACCCCGCGGCCGTGGCCTGGCCGCCAAAGGTCGACAGGTTCGAGAACAGCGAGATATTGCCGCCGCTGATCGACACGTTGCCGCCATTGCCGGCCACCGTGCCCGCAGCCGCCGTGCTGAAGCCGTTCGCCGCCACCGCCGCCGAGGTCGTCGGGCTCAACAAGCCGGCTCCGAGCGACACGTCGCCCGCCGAGGCGATCGTCACATTGCCCGACGTGCCGCCCGAGCCGCTCATGGTGTTCAGCGTCCCGCCGACCGACACGCCGCCCGTGGTCGTCGTGATGCTGATGCCGCCGCCGTTCAGTCCGCCTGGAGCGTTCGTTGCCCCCGTGTTGATGGAGGGCGCATCGTTTCCAGGGGCGACGCTCGTCAGCGAACCCGCATCGATGGTCACCGTACCGCCCGCCGTGCGGATGGTCTGACCGTTGACGCCCAGGCCCACGTTGCCGCCGCCGGTCGCGGTGAGAGTGACCGCACCGCCGAGCCCACCGTTGCCCGACGTGTTCAGCAGGCCATCCAGCACCATCCCGCCGCCGCCGCTCGTGAGTGCAATCGTCTGCCCGGCGGTCGTTACGCTGCCGAGGGTCAGGCCGCCGCCGTTCACACTCGCCGCGCCCAGCGCGATCGCGCCGCCCAGGGCGCCGTTGAGCGCCACGGCGCCGGTCCCAGCGTTCAGGCTCAGCGCCTGGGCACCGGCCGCCGTGCCGTCGACGCCGCTGCCGAAGGTGATGCCAGCGCCCGCCGGCGCGGCACCGCCCGCGGTCGTGTCCAGAGCCACGTCCGCGGCCAAAATCGTCGCCGGATTAAGCATGATGGCGCCGCCGGCGGTCGTGATGTTGCCGCCCAGGGACAGGCTGCTGCCGTTCACGGTCACGGCACCCAGCGCGAGGGAGCCGCCCAGCGGCCCGTTGAGCGCCACCGCGCCGCCGGCGTTCAGGCTCAGCGCCTCGCCCACGGAGCTCGCTCCATCCACTGCCGCGAGAGTGATCCCGCCGTTGGGCGTGTTGATGGTCGTCGGTCCCGACAAGGTCAGCGGGATGGTCTGGTTCACGCTCAGCCCGGGTCCCGTGAACCCGAACGCCCCGCCCAAGGTCAGGGAGCCAATCGAACTCAACCCGCTCACCGTACCGGTGAAGTTCGCACCGGCGTTCATCGCCAGCGCGAGGGTCCCCGCCTGCAACGTCAACGCCGGCGTGTTGACGAAGCCGTTGAAGGTGAGGCTGCCAGAGGCGCGCTGGTCAACGATCTGGGTACCCACCGCGACCGGACCTTGCAGGGTGATCGAGCCCTCGTTCGGCCCCAGGTTGCGCCCGGTGCCGAACACCAGGCTGTTGAGCGTCGTCTGCCCGCCGATGTCACCGGCGACCGTGATGCTCGCGTTGTACGCGTGCATGCGCAGGCTCTCGACGTTCCCCGTCGTCGCCTCGACCGGGCCGTTGAGCAGGACGGATCCGTTCGGGTTGCCGAACCCGCCGCCAGCGATGATCCGAACCGTCGCCCCGCCGTTGTTCGCCGCGGCCGCGCTGTCGCTCACCAGCCGGATCACCGCCGAGCCGGCGAGCATGCCGCCGCCCGCCCCGCCGATGGTCACGCTGCCGCCCGTGGCGGTTCCCAGCCCATCCAAGTTCGTTGCCGAGGAGCTTCCCTGCAGACCGGAGCGCGCGCTTATCGTCACGAACGAGCTGCTCGTGTTCGCCGAAAGATCCGTGGGCGGCTGCGCGTTGCCGTAGAACGTGATCGCGTTGCCCGAGCTGGCGCCCGCCGCGAGGGTGACGTTGGCGCCGTTGCCAGCCGCCCCATCGCTGCCGCCGCCCGCGACCGAGATCGTGTTTCCGCCGCTGGCCAGGATGCGGCTCGCCGAGATCGTGTTGCCGCTGACCGAGACCGCCCCGGCGTTGCCGCCCGCCCCGTTCAACGAGCTGCCGCCGCCCGAGTTCAGGCCGACCAGGTTCCCCTCGGCCGGCGTGCCGATCATGACGTTGCCCGTGGCGGCGAGAGCGATCGAGCCGGCGTTGCCGCCGTTGCCGGTCGAGCCCGCCGCGGTCGCTTGGCCGCCCGCCGTCGAAACCGTCGAGAACAGCGAGATATTGCCGCCGCTGATCGACACGTTGCCGCCGTTGCCCGCCACCTTGCCGGGGCCGGCGGGGCTGAAGCCCGTCGCCAATATGGCCGATGACGTGGTCGGGCTCGTCAGCCCGGCGCCCAGAGACACGTCGCCCGCCGATACGATCGTCACGTTGCCCGCCGTCCCGCCTGAGGCGCTGTTTGACGTGAGCGAGCCGCCGATCGCGACACCGCCGACCGTGGTGGTGATGTCGATCGCACCGCCATTGACCCCGGTTGAGACGTTTGTGCCGGCCGTGCTGATGCCGGGCCCGTTGACGCCCGGTGCCGCGCTCGTCACCGAGCCCGCATCGATGGTGACGGCACCGCCAGCGGTCCGGATGGTCGCGCCATTCAACCCCAAGGCCACGGTACCGCCACCATTCGCCGTGACGTTGACCGCTCCGCCGAGCGCGTTGAAGCTCGTCGTGTTCAAGCCGCCGTTGAGCGCGATTCCGCCGCTGCCGCTGGTCACATCGATCGTCTGCCCCGCCGTCGTCACGTTTGCGAGCGTGACCGTGCTGCCCGAGATCGTCACCGGCCCCGACCCGCTCGTCGTCACGTTGTTGAGCGTCAGGCCGTTGCCGGAGACCGTGACCGGCCCTCCCGCGAAGATGGTCGCGTTCGTCGTGACGTTGTCGCCCGCACTCGCGGCGAGATTGACCGCACCACCCAGGACGTTGTTGCCCGTCGTGCTCAGCTGCCCATTGACGACGATCCCGCCGCCGGCGCTGGTCAAACCGATCGTCGAGCCGAACGTCGTCACGCCGCCGCTGCCGATGGTAATACCGTTGCCGGCAACAGTGACCGGTCCTCCCGCAAAGACGTTGGAGGTCGTCGACACATTGCCGCCGGAAGTGGCGGTGAGATCGATACTGCCGGTGAACAGGTTTCCGAACGTCGTGTTCAG
>DATJPD010000097.1:0-6146 GCA_035506575.1 Alphaproteobacteria bacterium | reverse complement strand
CCGGACGGGCCGCCGATTTGCACGGCCTTGAATCCGTCGGCGGTGATCTTGCCGCGGCGGTCGGTGATGCCACCGCCGATGTTGAGCACGACCTCGCGGAGCGTGGTGCCGAACGGCACCTCGATCAGACCGGTGTTCGCGACGTGGCCGGTGAGGGCAAACGTCTTGGTGCCGGGCGACGCGCTCGTGCCGCTCTGGCGGAAACGCTCCGCGCCTTCGTTGATCACGCGCACCGTGTGCGCCAGCGTCTCGACGTTGTTGATGATCGTCGGCTTGCCCCAGAGGCCGGACTGCGCCGGATAGGGCGGCTTGGGCCGCGGCATGCCGCGGTGGCCCTCGATCGAGGCGATCATGGCGGTCTCCTCGCCGCACACGAAGGCGCCGGCGCCTTCCATCACTTCGCAGCTCAGATTGAGCCCGGAGCCGAAGACGTTCGTGCCGAGGAAGCCGAGACGCTGGGCATGCTTCACGGCCTGTCTCATCCGCTGCACCGCGAGGGGATACTCGGAACGCACGTAGATAAACGTCTCGTCTGCGCCGATGCCGCGCGCGGCGATCATGAGCCCCTCGAGGACCGAGTGCGGGTCGCCCTCCATCACGCTGCGGTTCATGAACGCGCCCGGGTCGCCCTCGTCGGCGTTGCAGATGACGTATTTCTTCGCGCTCTTTTGCGTGCGCGCGGCCTCCCATTTGCGGCCGGTCGGATAGCCGCCGCCGCCACGGCCCCGCAGGCCGGACCGGAGGATTTCCTGGCACACCGTCTCCGGCGTCATCGCGGTGAACGCCTTCCGCGCGGCCGCGTAGCCGCCGTGGTGGAGGTATTCCTCGATGCTGCCCGGATCGATGATCCCGCAGGCGCGCAACACGTGGCGCTGCTGGCGTCGATAAAACGGGATCTCGGCAACGCCGCGGCACGGCTGCTTCGTGGCGGGATCGGTGTAGAGCAGGCGGCCGATCACCTGGCCGGCGACGAGCGTCTGCGCGACGATCTCGGCGACGTCGGCCGACTTCACTTTCGTGTAGAGAATGCCCTCCGGCAGGATCGTGACGAGCGGGCCCATCTGGCAGAAGCCCTGGCAGCCGCTCTCGTTCAGGCGCAGTTCGGAGCCCGCCTCGGGTTTGAACTCCGTCGTGACCGCGATGCCCGCGGCCTGGATCTGCTCCGCAAACCCCCGGAACACGGCGTAGGCGCCATTGGCCACGCAGCCGGTGCCGGCGCAGACGATCACGCGCCGCTGTTTCGCGTCGGGCTCGGTCGGGGGGTTGGTGTTTTCGGGGCGGGTGGCGGGGGTCGCGTCCTTCACGGCGCGGCCTCCTTCGCGATCATCGACTCGACGAGAGCGACGCCCTTGGCGGGCGTCATCGCGCCGTGCACCTGATCGTCCACCACGACGACGGGGGCCAGGCCGCAGGCGCCGAGGCAGGCAACGGTCTCGACCGTGAACATCAGGTCGGGGGTTGTCGGGTGCCTGGCGTCCACGCCGAGACGCCGGCGGATCGCGTCGAGGATCGGGATCGAATCCTTGACGTGGCACGCGGTGCCGTCGCAGAGCCGGACGAGGTGTTTGCCTTTCGGCTTGATCGCGAAGTGCGCGTAGAAAGTGGCCACGCCAAACACCCGGGCCGGCGCCACGTTCAGTTTCTCCGCGACGAGCGCGAGCGCATCGGGGGGAAGATAACGGAACTCCTCCTGCACTTCCTGCAGGATGGGCACGAGCCGCGACGAGCGGCGACCGTGTTTCTCGACAATGCGCGTGATCGCAGCGGCGCGTCCGGCCGGGTGGGCGGCGGGCGCGGGCGCCGTGGTCACAGCGACAGTTCCGTTCAGGTCGTGGTTAAGGTTGGATATCATGGCGTAGACTGGGTGGCGGGGCAGGCCGCGGAGCGACGAGGCTCGAGGTAACTAGCGTTTGTAGAGCGGACGCGCGGTGTAGCGCGTGTGGAGGAGATGGTGGGCTTTGGTGCTGAGGGGTTTGTCGAGGAATTCCTTGTAGAGGCGGATGACCTCCGGATTTTCGTGCGAGCAACGGATTTGCTTGTCGCGATCGTCCTGATACAGGCCGGCGGCACGCTTCTGCCGGCGCTCGTTGTCCACGCCGTAAGGCTGGCCGCCGCCGCCGATGCAACCGCCGGGACATGCCATGACTTCGATGAAGTGATAAGGCGTCTCCTTGCCGGCCTTCTGCGCCTCGCGGACGCGATTCAAAACATCCTCGACGTTGGCGAGCCCGTGGGCGACCGCCACGCGCACGGGGGTGCCGTTGATGTCCACCGTGCCCTCCTTCACGCCCTGCAGGCCGCGGACCGCCTCGAGATCGAGGCTCTTCAGCTTCTTGCCGGTCGCATAGAAATAGGCCGTGCGCACGGCCGCCTCCATGACGCCGCCCGTGGCGCCGAAGATCGTGCCGGCGCCGGTGTAGTCGCCGAGCAGCGAATCCGCCTCCGCATCGGGCAGGGAGAGAAACTCGATGCCCGACTGCTTGAGCATGCGGGCGAGCTCCCGGGTGGTGATGGCCACGTCGACGTCCTTGAAGCCCGAGGCGTACATCTCCTCCGTGCGGGTGAGCTCGTACTTCTTGGCCGTGCACGGCATGATCGAGACCATGTAGAGCTTGGCCGGGTCGATGCCGAGTTTCTCGGCGTAGTACGTCTTGGCGAGCACGCCGAGCATCTGCTGCGGCGACTTGGCGGTGGAGAAGTTGTCGATGAAATCCCAGTGGTTCTTCTCCATGAAGTCCGTCCACGACGGGCAGCACGACGTGATGAGCGGCAGCGCCCCGCGCTTGTGGGCGAAGCGTTCGATGAACTCGCTCGCCTCCTCGACGATGGTGACGTCGGCGGCAAAGTTGGTGTCGAAGACGGCCTTGAAGCCGAGCCGGCGCAACGCGCTGTAGAGCTTGCGCGTGAGATTGGTGCCGGGCGGCAGGCCGAAGGCCTCGCCGACGGTCACGCGCACCGAGGGCGCGATCTGCACCACGCAAACCTTGTTGGGATCGTGCAACGCCTCCCAGATCGTCTGCGTCTCGTCGTTTTCGACGATGGCGCCCGTCGGACAGTGCGCCGAGCACTGGCCGCACTTCACGCACGGCGATTCCGCGAGCGTGATGTCGCCGGCGGGGGCCATGCGGGTGTTGATGCCGCGCTCGAGGAACGACAGCGCCCACACGTCCTGCATCTCCTGGCACACCTGGATGCAGCGGCCGCACTTGATGCACTTCGTGAAGTCGATGACGATGGACCCCGTCGACGTGTCGGGGGGCGTCTCCTTCACGTAGCGCTTGATGGCCTCCTGGTTGATGTTGAAATCGGCGGCGAGCTTTTGCAGCTCGCACTCGCCATTGCGCTCGCAGGTGAGACAGCCGTTCGGGTGGTTGGAGAGGATGAGCTCGAGGGTGGAGCGCCGGACCTCGACGATGTCGCGGTCATGGGTGGTGATTTCCATGCCGTTCTCGAGGGGGGTGCAGCAGGCGCGGATCATCTTGTTGCCGCCCTTGTTCCGCACGATGCAGATGCCGCACGCGGCGGTGGACAGCAGATCCCGGTGCTTGCACAGCGTCGGGATGCAGACCTGCACCTGACGGGCAGCGTCAAGAATGGTGGTGCCTTCCGGCACTTCGACGGGGAGATCGTTGATGCGTGCTTTGATCATGGCGTGACGGCCGCTTTGGCGGTTTCCTTGGTGGTTTCTACGGTCTGGCCCCGGCCGCTAATCTTGCGGGCATAGCTGGGTCCGCCTTCGATGTAGGCTTTGTATTCCTCCTCGAAGTAACGGAGGGTGGAGAGCACGGGATTGGGCGCGGTCTGGCCCAGCCCGCAGAGCGAGGCCTTTTGCATCGCCGTGCAGATGCGGCGCAGGATGCCGACATCGGCGGCGGTGCCGCGACCACGCGTGATGCGATCGAGGATCTGCAGCATCTGGTAGCCGCCGATCCGGCAGGGGGCGCACTTGCCGCACGACTCGTCAACGCAGAACCGGAGATAGAATTTGGCCACCTCCACCATGGAGTCGGTCTTGTCCATCACGAGCATGCCGCCGGAGCCCATGATCGAGCCGAGCTGCTGGAGCGTCTCGTAACTGACCGGCGTATCGAGGTGCTTGTCGGGAATCACGCCGCCGGAGGGACCGCCGGTCTGCACGGCCTTGAGGTCCTTGTCGTCGAGCACGCCGCCGCAGATGTCGAAGACGATCTGCCGGAGCGTGGTGCCCATCGGCACCTCGACGAGCTGGGCGTTCTTCACCTTGCCGGTGACGGCAAAAACCTTGGTGCCCTTGGACGCATCGGTGCCGTTCTTGGCGTACCATGCGCCGCCGTTGAGGATGATCGCGGGCACGTTGGCCAGCGTTTCCACGTTGTTGATCGCGGTGGGCTTGCCCCACAGGCCCTTCACGGAGGGATAGGGCGGGCGCGGACTCGGGCTGCCGCGTTTGCCTTCGATCGAGGCGATCAGCGCCGTCTCCTCGCCGCAGACGAACGCGCCGGCGCCGAGGCGCACCTTGGCATCGAACGAAAAGCCGCTGCCGAGGATGTTTTTGCCGAGCAGGCCGGCCTCCCGCGCCTGGACGAGCGCGCGTTCCACCCGCTCGACCGCCTTGGGATACTCGGCGCGGATGTAGAAATAACCGTGCGTCGAACCCATCGCGAACGCCGCGAGGATCATGCCTTCCAAAACCGAATGCGGATCGCTCTCGAGCACGCTGCGGTCCATGAACGCGCCGGGGTCGCCCTCGTCGCCGTTGCAGATCACATAGCGCTCGGCCGACTTTTGCGCGCCGGTGAGCTGCCATTTGAGCCAGGTGGGAAAGCCCGCGCCCCCCCGGCCGCGCAGGCCGCTCGCCTTCATCTCGGCGATCACCTTTTCGGGCGTCATTTCGGTGAGCGCCCGACGGAGTGCCTGATACCCCCTGGCCATCGTGAGGTAATCCTCGAGGCTGTCGGGATCGACCTCGCCGCAGTTGCGCAGGACAATGCGTACCTGCGGATTCGGCTGCTTGAACAGGAGGTCGTCCAGGACGCGTTTCTTGGCCACCGACTCGGTGACGATCCGCGCCACGTCCGCCGCCAGCACGTTGGTATAGGTCACCCCCGACGGGAGCAACTGCACCACCACGCCTTCATGGTAAACGCCCATGTCGAACGCCCGCACCACCTGGACGCGCTCGGTCAGGTTGCGGCGCTTGAGTTCCTCGACAAACGTGAACTGGAAAAACTCCGTCTTGCTGCTGAGATCGGCGCCGGTGTCGCGCACCAGGATCTGCGTGACCGGCTGGTCGATCGTCAGGCGGCGCTGGCGCGTCGCGATCGCGTGATCGTCGATCAGGCGTTTTTTCATCACGTGCTCGCGGATGATGAGTCCTGCGACCTCGGCGGACACCTGCCCGTAAAGGATGCGCGGCAGGCCCGGGCATTTCACCTCGACGACCGGGTCGGCGAAGGAATAACCGACCGAACCCACGCGCAGGACCGGGATGGTCTGGTGGTTTTCGTCGCGCACGCGGGTGAACTCGGCGAGTGCCTCCTCGGCGCCGGCCGCGATGCCGCCCGTGTCGAGCTGGACGCGGATCCATTCCTTCATCTCGCCATTCGGGCGATTGTAAGCTTCGAGATCTGTCGGAGTGAGCGGTTTCATTTCTTCGCCTCCTGTTTCTTGATGGCGTCCAACAAGCCGCCGATGTCTGAGGTTTTCACGCGGCCGTGGGTCTTGCCGTCGACCACCAGGGCGGGCGACATGCCGCAGCAACCGATGCACCGCACGACGTCGAGATGGACGTGCCGGTCCGCGGTGGTCTGGCCCTCGCTGATGCCGAGCCGGGCGCGCAGTTCGTTCAACAGTTCGAGCGAACCCTTCAGGTAGCAGGCCGTGCCGTTGCAGACCACGACGCTATGGTTGCCCGGCGGCTGCAACTTGAAGTAGTGATAGAAAGTGATGACCTCGTAAATGCGGGCCAGCGTCACTCCGAGCTCGCGGGAGAGGGCCATCGCCGCCTCGCGCGGGACGTACCCGTGCTGATTCTGGATGGCATGGAGGATCATGATGAGGTTGCCCTCCTCGCCGCGCCAGGTGGCGACATGATTCTGCACGTCGCGCTGGATGGTGGATTCGAGCTTCCCCTGAATCCGCTTAAGACGTTCCAGCCTAACCTGGAT
>DATJPD010000096.1:0-2559 GCA_035506575.1 Alphaproteobacteria bacterium | reverse complement strand
CTTCAGCATGCGCCCGTCGATGCCGCCGGTGTCGTTGGCCCGGCTAAAGGCGGTCTCGATGCCGAGCTTCATCTGCCGGCCGAGCTCGCGCGCGGCGCCCGAGAACGGGGCCACGATGCCGAACTTGATCTCGTTGGCGGTGACGCCGCGGACGTTCAGCGGAGGCGGTTGCGGGATCGAGACCAGCGGCGCGGTGGCTGCCGCGGCAGGGCTCGGCGCGATGACGCCCGAGAAGCTCGAGCCGCTGCTGCTGGCGGGCGCAGCCGACGATCCCCCGATGGACTGCTCGAGCTCGGCGAGCTGGCGCTCGGCCGTTCTGCAGTCGATGCGGCCGGCACTGATGGCGCCGCGGCCGTCGCCGACATAGCGGTCGAAGATACGCGCGAGATCGTCGCGCTCAGCGTCGCTGGACGCGGTCTGCCTGATCACCGCACGAAACTTGTCGGCGATGCTCTGGATGCGCCCCTGCGCAATATCGGGACAGGCCAGTGCCGAGCCGATGATCGGCCCGACGCGACCGGCAAGGTCGCGCACGACATCGCCGGGCGCCCCTTGCGAGGGGTTGGTGAAGAGAATCCCGGCGAGCGCCATGGCAAGGCAAACAGACCGCCGCCAATGGCGCGCCGAGGTGATGCTGGACGCGTGATGAGACATGGTTAGTCCCCCCTTATTCAACTAGTGGGCTTGATCTCCGGCATCGACTTTCTGTCGCCACAGCATAAACCGCTTGAGCAGTCGTTCTGACGGATCATTGGACGCGGTCTGATCGTGGTTGGTGGGCTGATCGCGGGTGACGGCCTGCTGATCGGAGTTTTCGGCCGGGATCAGTGAACGGAATTGCGCCAGCGCAGCCTTGCTCGCGGCCTCCTGTGCCGAGGCGGGTGCCGCTGCGGCAAATGAGGGGGCGGCGTCGTCATGCGGGGCAAGCGTGACAAACAGCGTCGCGGCGATGGCGGCGACCGCAACGGCGGCGCCGACACCGACCCAGGCGCGGCGCCACAGGCGCCCTTCGACAGTCGGTGGCTCCGGCACGACCTCCGGGTCCATCTGCCGGCGCAGCGATTCAAACACGGCGTTCTCGAGTTCGGCGCTCAGCGATGATGGCGGGGCTGGTGCGCGGCGGGCGGGTTCCGGCTTTGCGGCGCGGTCGAACGGCGTCTCGCCTACGTTCGAAGAAACGCTGGAGAGGCGTAACTCCGGGCGTGGATTGCTCCGGCGGGGCGCATAGTGAAGCGGATCCTGCGGATTGGTCGGCGGCTCCTCACTCAAGACACTCATACGCTACTCCCTCTCTTACGCAACTGACGCACGGTGCCACGTCCCCGGCCGCAGAGGCCAGACACAGAATAGCAGAGCGCGCCTGTGAATCCCGCCTGACCGCAGCCGTGCCCGAAAAAATCGAGCAAATTCATGGCATGGTTACGACACCGCAGGCCAGATAGTCGCAAAAATATCGTTAATTGCGAACACATTCGAACTACAGCGTCGCCATTGTTCCCCTTGCCCGTCCGCTCGCTCTGTTCCTTGGCCATCTCAGGCAAGTGTCGTGCCGAAGCTCACGCACGGACGTGACGGTCTGCTCGTTTCAACGAGAAGTGATGGAATAATGGCACGTCTTTATTAAGCTCAAATGAGGGCGGAACCGCGTTGAGTCTTTGTTAACTAAGCATGCTTCCGGACATTTCTGCGGCGACTTCGGGACATTGTCAACTGCGGTCCGGGAATTAACCGGCCGTTAACCATCACGGTCGTTGAGTTAACCAAGCCTTAAAACGAAAGCCGAGTTGAACCCATGGACGCTATTGCGGAGCCAGTCACCCAGCCGGTTCGCCTGCGCGGCCGCTCCTATCTCGCTTTTGTGCTGACACCGGTGGTGCCGATCATCGAGTGGCTCAGGGAGCTCGACGACACGCTGAAGCGCTCGCCGGGCTTTTTCGTCGGCAAGCCCGTGGTGCTGGATCTCTCCGCGGTCGAGCTCAGCCGCTCCGCCATCACCCATCTCATCGTCAGTTTGGAAAAGAAGAATATCCGCGTTCTCGGCATCGAGGGCGTGGACGCCGCCCTGCTCACCTCGACCATGCCGCCGGCCTTGAGCGGCGGGCGCTCCTGCGCGGTCGCGCTGGCCGAGCCGGAGAAGGCGGAGGTGAAGCTCCCCGTCGCTTCGCTGATGCTCGACACCCCGGTTCGCTCGGGGCAGTCGGTGGTGTTTCCCGAAGGCGACGTCACCGTGCTCGGCTCGGTCGGCTCCGGCGCCGAGATCGTCGCCGGCGGCTCCATCCATGTCTACGGCACGTTGCGCGGCCGCGCCATGGCCGGCGTCAACGGCAATCCGTCGGCGCGCATCTTTTGCCAGAAGATCGAGGCCGAGCTGCTCGCGATCGATGGCTACTACCAGACGGCGGAAGAATTGGACGCAAACCTGCGCAATCGGCCCGCGCAGGCCTGGCTTGACGGCGGGGTCATGCGGATCACGCCGCTTATTTAAAGAGAACGTAGAGTTCAAAGGAGGTTCATGATGGCCAAAGTGCTCGTGGTGACGTCGGGCAAAGGCGGTGTCGG
>DATJPD010000095.1:0-26272 GCA_035506575.1 Alphaproteobacteria bacterium | reverse complement strand
CTCGGCGAAAAAGAGCTGTGCCCGGGCGCGGCCGCGATCGACAAGATCAACGCCAGTCTGCGCTAAGGGTACGGTCCTGCTGGGCCTCGCCTCGTGTTTTCGGTCAGCAGAGCTCGACGACTGCCGCGTGGCCATGCGCGCGCGCTAGTTTCGCGTCACACGTTATCAGCGGCGCATTCAGGCCTTCCGCCAGAGCGATGTAAGCGGCGTCGTACGCCGTAAGCGCGTTTCGCAGCCGCCATATACGCGACAGCAGATCAACATGGGCGTGGCGCTCGATCACCAGCGACTGATAGTCGATGAGAGCGACCTCGGCCCGATCGGGCCGCAGCTCCTTAAGCAGCACCAGACGTCTCAGCGTCTGGGAAATCTCGATATCGATGAGATGCGGCGCATGGAGACGCTCCTGCGGATCCAAAATGCGGTCGGCCGCGCGAATGCCGCGGTCGCTTTGCAGCAGCAGCTCCAGGACCACCGAGGCATCCACGACGATCACCGGCTATCGCGCTCGGCTCGCAATAGCTCGGTCGCTGAGGGGCTGCCGCGATAGGGCTCCCGCTGTTTGAGGCGCTCTCGCATCTCCTCCGTGGTTGGCTGCTCCGCGATCTTCCGCACTTCGCGGATCAAATAGTCCGACAGCGGCAAGCCAGCCATGGCCGCGCGCGCCTTGAGCTGACGGTGAAGGGCGTCGGGCACATGGCGTAACTGGATCATCTTGGACATGTGGAAAACATACTAGCATGTTAATCACATGTCAACGTTTGCCGGCCTGCGTGACCCCCATCACTGCGGCGCGTCTCCGATCTGGTACTATTTTTCGATGGCTCAGTTACGGCGACTGCTCTTGATCGCGGCTTTGTGTGTGGCCGCCGTCGCCGTCCGCGCCGAGACCACGCAGGTCCGGATCGGCGCCACCCACAACATGCTGGCAACCGTGATCGCGCCGGATGGGCCAGGCCCCTACCCGGCCGTGCTCGTGCTCCACACGAGCCGCAACCTCGGTCACTATGAGTTCGAGTACGCTCAGCGCCTGGTCGATGCGGGGTATGTGACCCTGCTGCCGGCGTTCATGGATGCCTACAAGATCAGCAGCGGCGCGCGCTACGCGTCGTTCTCCACCTATCGAGATCGCATCTACGCCGACCTCGCCAACGGGGTGGATTGGCTGCGCACGACGCCCAAGGTTGCCGGCCAGAAGGTCGGCGCGGTCGGATTTTCCAATGGCGGCTACTGGGCGGTGACCTTGGCGGCCACCGGAAAGGTCGCGGCCGGTGTCACCTATTACGGGGTCCTTAGTGGAATGGAAGGCGGCATTCGCGACCATTTCAAGGAGGTGATCACGTCGAAAAGCTCGCCCATCCTGATCCTGCACGGCGAGGAGGACCGCGATCAGAAGGTGCAGGGTGCCCGCTTTCTCAACCGACTGCTCACCCGACGGGGCGTGCCGCACGAGACCCACATCTATCCCAGCACGCATCACGACTTCGACCGCAGCGGCGAAAACCCGGCTGCCGCTGACGATGCCTGGCAACGGACGCTGGCTTTCTTTGCTATGCATTTGAAGCATCCCTGATTGCCCGAGACCCCCTCGATTCGGGCGCCGTGATGCTTTAGGTTTTCGACCGTCCCGCCCGCTCTCTACGCGGATCAAGCGGACCCGACGCAACGCTCACTCCAACAGTCCAGCCCCGACACGTCTAGCCCACGGAATTCCCCATGAATTTGCAGGACAACAATGCCGCCTGGGCGATCGAGAAATTCGCCGTCGGACAGGCGGTGCCGCGCACCGAAGACCCGCGCCTCCTGCGCGGCGAGGGCCGCTACACCGACGACATCAACCTCTCCGGCCAGGCCTATGGCTGGGTGGTCCGCAGCCGCGTCCCGCATGGGATCCTGAAGAAGGTCGACACCGCCGCGGCGCGGGCCATGCCCGGCGTGCTCGCGATCTATACCGGCGCCGACCTCAAGGCGGCCGGCTACGCCCCCTTCAAGTGCATCACGCCGTTCCCCAACCGCGACGGCAGCCCGATGAAGAAGCCGGCGCGCCTGGCGCTCGCCACGGACAAGGTGCGCTGGGTCGGCGATCCGGTGGCGTTCGTGGTCGCGGAAAGCGTGGCCCAGGCCAAGGACGCGGCCGAGGCCGTGGAGCTGGACATCGATCCCTTGCCGGCCGTTACCGACGCGCGCGCCGCGGCGCAGCCGGGGGCCCCGCTGGTGTACGACGACATCCCCAACAACGTCTCGCTCGACTACCACTACGGCGACGCGGCGAAGGTCGAGGCCGCCTTCAAGCAGGCGGCGCACGTGACCAGGCTCTCGCTCATCAACACGCGTCTCGTCGTCTGTGCCATGGAACCGCGCGCGGCGGTGGCGTCTTATGACGCGGCGGCCGAGCACTGGACCTTGCATTCGGAATCGCAGGGCGTGTTCGGGTTGCGCGGCCAGATGGCCGAGATCATGAACGTCAAGCCCGACAAGGTGCGTGTCCTGACCGGCAATGTCGGCGGTTCGTTCGGCATGAAGGCCGCCGCGTATCCGGAATACGTCTGCCTGTTCCACGCCGCGCGCGCGCTGAAGCGCCCGGTCAAGTGGACCGACGAGCGCTCCGAAAGCTTCCTGTCGGACTCGCACGGCCGCAACTCCGATGTCGATGCGGAGCTGGCGCTCGACAAGGACGGCAACTTCCTCGCCCTGCGCCTCACCGGCTACGCCAACTGCGGCGGCTACCTGACCTTCGTCGGGCCGCTCGCTCACACCCTGAACGCGGTCAAGAACGTCGTGAGCGTCTACAAGACACCGCTCGTCGAGAATTCGATGAAATGCGTGTTCACCCACACGACGCCGCTCGGGCCCTACCGCGGCGCCGGCCGTCCCGAGGCCAACTACTACATGGAGCGCCTGATCGACCGGGCCGCGGCCGAGATGGGCATCGACCGGATCGAGCTGCGCCGGCGCAACCACATCCGCCCGGCGGCCATCCCCTACAAGGCGCCGTCCGACCAGACCTACGACAGCGGCGATTTTCCGGCGGTCCTCGAGGACGCGCTGAAGCTCGCCGACTGGTCCGGCTTCGATAAGCGCAAGGCGGAGTCGAAGAAGCGCGGCAAGCTGCGCGGCCGCGGCGTGAGCGACTTCCTGGAGGTGACCGCGCCCCCGAACAAGGAGATGGGCGGCATCCGGTTTGAGACCGACGGCACCGTCACGATCATCACCGGCACGCTCGATTACGGCCAGGGTCACGCCTCGCCGTTCGCCCAGGTGCTGAGCCAGCGCCTCGGCATCCCGTTCGAGCGCATCCGCCTGCTGCAGGGCGACAGCAACGAGCTGATCGCCGGCGGCGGCACCGGCGGGTCGCGTTCGGCGATGAACAGCGGTGCTGCGATCGTTCTCGCCAGCGACAAGGTGATCGAGAACGGCAAGAAGCTGGCCGGCCACGTGCTCGAGGCGGCCGCCGCCGACATCGAGTTCAAGCAGGGACGTTTTGCCATTGCGGGTACCGACCGATCGATCGGCATCCTGGAGCTGGCCGAGCGGCTGCGTGGCATGAAAGGCCTGCCGGCCGATCTGCCGCCGACGCTCGACGTGAAGCTCGCCTATGACGGGGCGCCGTCGACCTATCCCAACGGCTGCCACATCGCGGAGGTCGAGATCGACCCCGAGACCGGCGTGGTCGAGGTGGTGAAGTACTCGGCCGTCAACGATTTCGGCACCGTGCTCAACCCGCTGATGGTCGACGGCCAGTTGCACGGCGGCGTGGTCCAGGGCATCGGCCAGGCGCTGTCGGAAGTGGTCGTCTACAACGACGACGGACAGCCGGTGACCGGCTCGTTCATGGACTATGGCCTGCCGCGCGCCGCCGACGTGCCGATGTTCGCCTCGCAAAGCCATCCCGTGCCCGCGACCACCAACCCCTTGGGCGTCAAAGGCTGCGGCGAGGCCGGCTGCGCCGGCTCCTTCCCGGCGGTGATGAACGCGGTGATGGACGCGCTCGGCGAGTACGGGATCGCCCATCTCGACATGCCGGCGACACCGCACCGCGTCTGGCAGGCGATCCAGAAGGCCGGTAAGCGGGTGTGACAATCGCCGGACCGGGCCATTAATCACTGGCCCCGGCCGGAGCGTGTGCTAGCGTCCGCTCCTTCGGGACAAGGGGGTCGGAACCAGCGTGGCGCGTCAGGGACGCGCCCGCGCGCGTTAGGACGACCATGACCGCTGCCCCTGGTGCTGGCTCTGGAACCCTGGCCGGCCGCCGCATCCTCATCGTCGAGGACGAGGCCCTGGTCTCGATGGTGATCGAGGAGGCCCTCAAGGACCTCGGCTGTGACGTCGTCGGTCCGGTCGGGACGCGCGACCAGGCCTTGGCCCTGGCCGAGGCCGAGATGCTCGACGGCGCCCTGCTCGACGTGAATCTGGGCGGCGAGCCCGTCTATCCCGTGGCCGACGCCCTGTCCTCGCGTGGCATCCCGTTCGTGTTCGTCACCGGCTACGGCGAAAAGGGCATCGCCACCCGCTACGCGCAGACGCCGACCCTCGTGAAGCCGTTCCAGCTGGCGACGGTGGAGACTCTCCTCGGCGAGATCGTCAAGCCGTCCTGACGGCTCACCCCTTCGACTTGCGCCACTCCTGGATCGCCTCGAAGGCGGTGCGGAAGCCTTCGGCGGCGATCGGCACGCCGGCATAGACACCCGCCTGCAGCAGGATTTCGGCGATCTCGTCTTCCGTGACGCCGTTGGTCAGCGCCCCTTTGACGTGCACTTTGAGCTCGTGCCACCGCGCCATCGCCGACAGCATGGCGAGGTTGAGCATGCTGCGCGTCTTGCGCGGCAGCCCCGGGCGCACCCACACCGCCCCCCAGCAATGGTCGACCGTGAACTCGGTGAAATGCTGCATGAACGGGTCCGTGCCGCCGCTCTTCACATGCGGCGTGCCGAGCACTTCCTCGCGCACCCGGGCCCCTGCTTCCTGACGCTGCTGGACGGTCTGGAACTTTGTCATGTCTCGCTCCCTCGCATTTCTCAGTTGCAAAGCCGAGACGCCAGTCTAGAGCTTCTTTGCGTGAGCCGCCTAGAGTGCGCGGCGGAACGTGAGGTTGAAGCGCGCGCGTCCGGTCAATTCGTGCTCACCCTCGGCCAGGACGTCGACGCCGTGGAAGGCGAGGCGCGCGGGGCCGCCCCACACTGCGACGTCCCCGCTCAATAGGCGCAGACGCTTCGGCCGGTCGGAGCGCTTGGCACCGCCGAACAGGAAC
This sequence comes from Alphaproteobacteria bacterium, assembly GCA_035506575.1. Classification (GTDB taxonomy): domain Bacteria; phylum Pseudomonadota; class Alphaproteobacteria; order CACIAM-22H2; family CACIAM-22H2; genus DATJPD01. Next base: position 21,024 of record DATJPD010000095.1, on the reverse strand, counting down.
GTGGCCGGCAGCCCGAGCGACACCGACACGATGGGCGCCGCGAAGTCGCGCTCGTTGCGGTCCTGGTGCAGCGTCAGGCGGGCCCCCGGTACATAGCGGTTGATGAGGCAGGAATCGGGGGCAAAGCCGTCGAAGCCAGCGGCGGCCGCGGCGCGCGCCGCTAGGTCCTGGAACAGGGCCGGCATCTCCGGCCATCGCTGGCCGGTGTCGGGATCGACGGCGTCGTAGCGATACCCGCCACGGTCGGTGACCCAGCCGGCGCGGCCGCAATTGGTCATGGCGACCGACATCGTGAATCCGCCAGGTGTCACCATGTGGCGGAACGGCGCCACCGCGGCAATGCGGTTCACCGCCGCGACCAGATCTGATGCTTCCGCCGCGGCAAACCCGCGCAGCAGCACCGCGCCGTCGGCCATCGCCGCGACGGCGGGCCGGCTGTCCTCGGCGCCGCTGAAAAGGTCACCGACTGCCACGCCGCGAATCATTTGGCGTCGTGAAAGATGATGCCCAACGTGAAACGCGCGCCCGAGCGCAGGCGGCTGACCCCGTGGCGCATGGCCACCCGGTAGGTGCCGCGCGTGCCCCGCACCGGCCGCTGGTTGACCGCGAAGATCACCGCCTCGCCCTGCGCGAGCGGTACCACCTCGACGCGCGACTGCATGCGCGGGCGCTGCTCGGTCAGAACGAATTCGCCGCCGCTGAAATCCTCGCCCGGCCGGCTCAGCAGCACCGTGAGCTGCAGCGGGAACGCCAGCTCTCCATACAGGTCCTGATGCAGGCAGTTGTAGTCGCCGGCCGTGTATTTCAGCAGCAACGGCGTCGGCCGGCGCTGTCCGGCGGCGTGGCAGCGCTTGAGATACGCCTCGTGGCTGTCGGGGTAGTGCTGCTCGCGGCCGAGTGCCGACTCCCACCGGTCGGCGATCGCGGCCAGATGCGGGTAGAGCGCCGTGCGCAGCGCGCCGACCTCGGGCGGCAGCGGATAGGAATAGTACTTGTACTCGCCGCGGCCAAAGCCGTGGCGCGCCATGATCACCTTGCTGCGGAATGCACTCCCCTCGTCGTAGCCGCCGCGCAGCGCCGCGCACTCCACAGGCGACAGCAGCGCACCCGTGGTGGCGCAGCCGCGCCCGTCGAGGTCCGCCGCGATGCGCGCCCAGTCGAGCGAGTCGACCCGATGCGCGATCGCCGGCGTTTGCCGATGCGCCAGGACTGCGGCGGCCCGGGCCATCAGCCGCGTTCCTTCGCGAGCAGCCGCTGCTTGCGCTCCACCCCCCAGCGATAGCCGGTGAGCCGGCCGTCCGACCCGATCACCCGGTGGCAGGGAATGGCAACGGCGAGCGCATTGGCGCCGCAGGCGTTGGCGACAGCGCGCACCGCGCGTGGCGCTCCGAGCCGCTGCGCCACCTCGGCGTAGGTCGCCGTCTGGCCGGGCGGGATCGCGCGCAAGGTCTCCCACACCCGGCGCTGGAAGGCCGTGCCGCGGATGTCGAGCGGCAGGCCGAGCCCGCCCGCGCGGGCCGGGTCGTCGACGAAGCGGACGACCTTGGCCACCCAGTCGGTGAATCCCGGTGCCGGGTCGGTCCAGCGCGCCTTGGGGAAGCGGCGTTTGAGGTCCTTCACCAGCGCTGCCGGCGCATCGCCGAACATGATCGCCGCGACGCCGCGCTCGGTGGCCGCCACCAGCACGGTGCCGAGCGAGCAGCGGCCGATCGCATGCCACATGACCTCGCCCTCGCCGCCCTTGCGGTACGCCGACGGCGTCATGCCAAGCATGCCGGGGGCCGCCTCGTAGAAGCGGCTGGAGGAGTTGAAGCCCGCCGCGTAGATCGTCTCGGTGACGCGCGTGCCGGCCGAAAGGCTGTCCTGCACCCGCCGCTGACGCTGGGCGGCGGCGTAGGACTTGGGCGTCACCCCGGCAATCCGCCGGAACATGCGGTGGAAATGGTGCGGGCTCACCTTGGCGGCGGCGGCAAGCTCCGCGAGGCGCGGCTCCTCGCCTCCCTCCTCGACCACGCGCTCGATCGTTCGGCAGGCCTTGGCGATCAGGGCCGCTTCGCGCATGGCCCGGGAAGGTTCAGTCGGCCGGCAGCGCTTGCACGGCCGGAACCCGGCGCGCTCGGCGTCGGCGGGAGTCGCATGGAACGCGACGTTCTCGCGCCGCGCCGGCCGGGCCGCACAGCTCGGCCGGCAATAGACGCCGGTCGTTTTCACGGAGAACACGAACTTTCCGTCGGCCGCCTCGTCGCGGGCGCGCACGGCGGCCCAGCGGGCGGCCTCGGTGTCGAAACGGCCGCTTTGGGCTCCTGTGTCCTGGGAATGGGCGGTCATGAGCAGGGTCATTTGCACGCCTCCGATTGCCTGGCCTCTGTCCGCGAACCTAAAGCTACCGGGACCGCCCTGCACCCCGGGTCTTGCGCGGGAATTCGCGGCTGATCCTTCCATAATCATATCAAGGAGGTGTTCGCCAAGGGTTCGCCAATATCATAGCAAGAGTCCGGATATCGCTACGGCTGGTGTTCTTTGACCGTTCGCATCGGCGACGGGCCGCCAAAACGCCCATCTGGCCAATTTTTCCCGGGCAAAACTCGGGAATTACCCCGAGTTCTCATTGGCGCGCTGACCCTTACATCGCGCTTGGCAGCTGTTCCGTTCGAGTGCCACCATGAGCCGAGTACTCATCGCCCTGCTTGCCCTATCGTCGCTCGCCGCCGTGGCACCGGCGCGCGCCGACGACGTGACCCCTCTGGTGCTCGAGTACCAGATCCGGCATCCGCTCTACGGCGACATCGGCACCTACATCAACACCATCGTGAAGTCCGGGGACACGACCGAGGTGCTGACCTCGGTGCGGGTGAAGGTGAAGGCCTTCGGCGCCGTTCTCTACCGCGAGGTCTCGGACCGGACGGAACACTGGCGCAACGGCCGACTGATCGGCTTTGAGAGCGCCACCGAAAAGGACGGCAAGAGCTACGACGTGAGCGGCAAGGCCGACGGCGACAGCTTCGCGATCACGGGGCCCGCGGGAACCTTCATCGCCCCGGCCGACGTGCAGCCGCCCAATCCGTGGTCAGCGAGCTGCCTCAACTCGAGTGCCATGCTGTCCTCGATGTCCGGGCGGATCTTCTCGGCCAAGGTCATCGACCAGGGGCCCGAGATGCTGTCGGTGGGTGGACAAAGCTTCCGGACGCAGAAATACGAGATCGACACCGACCGGCCGCACACGGTGTGGTTCAACGAGGCCGGAATCCCGTTGCAGATCGAAAGCGACGAGGAAGGCCAGCCGGTCCGCCTCGTGCTGAGCCACTATCCCGACCAGGCGCAGGCGGTCGCAGCCCTCCCGCGGCGCTGACGAAAGGCGTCAGGCCACGCTTAAGGCTGCTCGGAATGGCCGAAAAGGCCGCTCGGCGGCCTTTTTTGTCCCGACGATTTTCGGGAACGTTCCTTTTTGGGTCACGTTGTTGGGGGACCGTCGCCCGGGGGATCCGCCGGATCGCCGCCGCCGGTGGAACCCCGATCCCATCCATGGTGCATATCCGCAAGGTCACGTCGCGCGTCACCGAGGGCTGGCCGTTTCCGCTCGGCGCCACCTGGGACGGCCTCGGCGTCAATTTCGCGCTCTTCTCAGCGCACGCGACCAAGGTCGAGCTGTGCCTGTTCGACCCCTCGGGCGAAGAGATCGAGCGCATCGAGCTGCCGGAGTTCACGAACGAGATCTGGCATGGCTATCTCGCCGATCTCAGGCCGGGCACGCTCTACGGCTATCGGGTGCACGGGCCGTACGATCCGGTGAACGGCCACCGCTTCAACCCCAACAAGCTGCTGCTCGATCCTTACGCCAAGGGCCTGTCGGGCGAGCTCAAATGGAATCCGGCGCTGTTCGGCTACCGGCTCGGTGCGCCCGACGCGGACCTGTCCTTCGACGACCGCGACAGCGCGCCGTTCATGCCCAAATGCCGCGTGGTCGATCCCGCCTTCACCTGGACGCGCGACCGCAAGCCCGAGACGCCGTGGGAGCGGACGATCTTCTACGAGCTGCACGTCAAAGGGTTCACCAAGCTGAATACGGCGGTCCCGGAAGGTCTTCGCGGCAGCTTCGCCGGCCTCGCCATTCCCGAAGTGGTGGACTACATCAAGAGCCTCGGCGTGACCGCGGTCGAGCTGATGCCGGTGCACGCGTTCGTCCAGGATCAGCACCTCGTCGACAAAGGCCTGTCGAACTACTGGGGCTACAACACCATCTGCTTCTTTGCACCCGAGCCGCGCTACCTCGCGACCGGGAGCTTGCAGGAATTCAAGCACATGGTGACGCACTTCCACGACGCCGGCCTCGAGGTGATCCTGGACGTCGTCTACAACCACACTGCCGAAGGCAACGAGCGTGGCCCGACGCTCGGCTTCAAGGGCATCGACAACGCGAGCTATTACCGGCTGATCCCCGATCAGAAGCGCTACTACATCAACGAGACCGGGACCGGCAACACGCTCAACCTCAGCCATCCGCGCGTCCTGCAGATGGTCACCGATTCGCTGCGCTACTGGGTCACGGAGATGCACGTCGACGGCTTCCGCTTCGACCTCGCCACCATCCTCGGGCGCGAGGCGCACGGCTTCGACGAGGGCGGCGGATTTCTCGATTCGTGCCTGCAGGACCCCGTACTCTCGGGCGTGAAGCTGATCGCCGAGCCCTGGGATTGCGGCCCCGGCGGCTACCAGGTCGGCGGCTTTCCGCCCGGCTGGGCGGAGTGGAACGACAAGTTCCGCGACACGGTGCGCGCCTACTGGAAGGGCGACGAGGGCAAGCTGCCGGACCTCGCGACCCGTCTCATGGCCTCGGCCGACGCCTTCAACCGGCGCGGCCGCAAGCCCTGGGCCTCGGTCAACTTCATCACCGCGCACGACGGCTTCACCTTGCAGGACCTCGTCTCCTACAACGACAAGCACAACGAGGCGAACGGCGAGGGCAACCGCGACGGCTCCTCCAACAATCTGTCGTGGAACTGCGGCGCCGAGGGGCCGACCGACGATCCGAGCATCAACGCGCTGCGCGACCGGCAGAAGCGGAATCTGCTGTCGACGCTCCTGTTGTCGCGCGGAACGCCGCTGTTGCTGGCCGGCGACGAGTTCGGCCGCAGCCAGCGCGGCAACAACAACGCCTATTGCCAGGACAACGAGATCACCTGGATCGACTGGGACGCGATCGACGAGCGCGGTCTGGCCGAGATCGAGTTCGTCGGCAAGCTCGTGGCGCTTCGGCAGGCGTTCCCGATCCTGCGCCGCGGCCGCTTCCTCACCGGCGAATACAACCAGCTGCTCGACGTGAAGGACGTGACCTGGCTGTCGCCCACCGGGCAGGAGCTCGACAACGGCGCCTGGAGCGACACGCAGGCGCGCTGCCTCGGCATGCTGATGGACGGGCGCGCCCAGGCCTCGGGCATCAAGCGGCCGGCCAGCGATGCGACTCTGCTCCTGGTCGTGAACTCCTACCACGACGTCGTGAAGTTCAAGCTGCCGGAGGTGACCGGCGGTGCGACCTACCTCTGCCTGCTCGACACCAACGTCCCCGACCGCGACGAGGCGCCGCGCTTCCGCACCGGCGATGAATACGAGGTCACCGGGCGTTCGCTGCTGCTGTTCATGCTGCAGCCGGACGGGCGGCCGTCGCCCGCGGTGCGCGCCGCGGTGCGCGCCCTCCGCCGCACCGTCGAGGCGGCGTCGCTGGTCGCGGCCATCCAGTCCGAGGAGCCTGCCGAACGGGCCCCCGAGAGAGAGTCCGCGGCGGAACCTGCCGAGTAGCACCGCGGAACCAAAGCCGGCTGTTCCGGATTAAGATCGGGTCATGGCCTCGGCCCCCATCGACCAGTATCTCTTCCGCGACGACGGCAGGTTCCCGAACAACCGCGACCTGCCGTTGCTGGTCTATCGCGGCGTCCTCGACCCGGACGCGAAGGACCCGACCGGCGCCTGCGAGACCCTGTTCGCCCGCCACCGCTGGACCGGCGCGTGGCGCAACGGCATCTACGATTACGACCACTTCCACGCAACGACGCACGAGGTACTGGGCATCGTGCGCGGCACGGCGCGGGTGCGCTTCGGCGGTCCGGACGGCCTCGTGGTCGAGGTCCGCGCGGGCGACGTGGTGGTGATCCCGGCCGGGGTCGGCCACCGCAACATGGGCGCCAGCCCCGACCTCCTGGTCATCGGCGCCTACCCCGACGGCGACGGCGAGCCCGAGATCTGCACCGGCGCCGGCTGGGAGCACGAGCACGCGCTCGAGACCGTGCCCAAGGTCCCGATGCCCGCCCAGGACCCGGTGTTCGGCGAAGCCGGGCCGCTCCGCGAGCGCTGGCGCCGCTGAATTGCCGTAACTTTAGGCGCTACTAAAGACGGCTTCGCCTCTCGGCGGGCGCGGCTTTTAGGGCTGCACGTCCCACTGCCCCTTGCTAGAGTGGTCAGGCGATAAACGGCCGGACTAACGGGCCGGCGCAACTGGGAGGCATAACGATGAAACTACGCCGTAGAACCGTGCTCAAGGGACTGGCGGGCGCGGGCGTCGCCGCGACGTTGAAGGCACCTTACGTCCGCGCGCAGGGCGCATCCCTGAAGCTCGGCCTCATCTGCGACAAGACCGGCGGTCTCGCCGAAGGCGGGATCCAGATGGAGCAGGGGCTGACCTCGTTCCTGAAGGCCAAGAACTACACGATCGCCGGCCGCAAGGTCGATTTCATCGTCGCCGATTCGGCGAGCAATCCCGCCACGGCCAAGACCAAGGCGCAGGAATTGATCGAGCGCGACCAGGTTGACGTGATCAACGGCCCGTTGGCCGCATTCGAACTCCTCGCCATTACCGATTACGTGGCGGCACACAAGACGCCGATGCTCAGCCTCGCGGCCGCCGAGGACGTGACCCAGCGCAAACCCAATCCGTTCCTCCTGCGCGCCTCTGCCACCTCCTCGCAGGCAATGCATCCGCTTGCCGACTATGCCGCCAAGGAAATGAAGCTCAAGAAGGTGGTGGCGATCGCGGATGATTTCGCGTTCGGGTACGAACAACTGGGCGGTTTCCAGCAGGTGTTCGAAGGCGAAGGCGGGCGCGTCGTCAAAAGGATGTATTCGCCCCTCGTGACGGCCGACTACACGCCGTACCTGGCGCAGATCGACGAGATGGCGAAGAGCGGCGCAATCGAAGCGGTCGTGCAGGGCTTTGCCGCGGCAAATCCCGTGAAGTTCATGAAGCAATATCACGACGCCGGCCTGAAGCTGCCGGTCCTCGGCGGCGAGACGTCAGGCGACGACGCGCTCCTGCCGCATTTCGGCGACGAGGCGATCGGCCTCGTCAGCTCGAGCCCCTACACGGCCGACCTGAAGACGAAGTCGAACGAGGATTTCCTGGCCGCGATGAAGAAGTACTACAACGTCGCCGCCGGCCAGTACGCCGCGATCATGTGGCTCAACGGCATGGTCATCGAAGAGGCGGTCAAGAAGCTCGACGGCAAGACCGACAACAAGGAAGAGCTGATCAAGGCCCTGCGCGCCGTCTCGCTCACCGACACGCCGCGCGGGCCGGTCAAGTTCGACCATTTCGGCAACATCATCGGCGACATCTTCATCCGCAAATGCGAGAAGAAGGACGGCAAGCTCGTCAACCCCACGGTGAAGACCTACAGGAACGTGAGCCAGTTCTGGACCTTCGACGAAAAGAAGTTCCTGTCGCAGCCGGTCTATTCGCGCGACTACCCACCGCTCAAGACCTGACGTGCTCGCGCCGCTCCCCTGGTCCGCGACCGGAACAGGGGAGCGGTCCTCTTCCGACATCACGGCCGAGTTGCACCGATGAGCCTGTGGATCGTGCTGACGGTCAACAGCGTCACGCTGGGCGGGCTGCTGTTTCTGCTGTCGACGGGCTTTTCGCTCATCTTCGGGCTGATGCGGATCCCGAACCTCACCCACGGCTCGCTGTTCATGCTGGGCGGCTATTTCGGCGCGAGCCTGTTCATCTGGGCCGGCCTCAATTTCTGGGTCGCGGCCCTGGCGGCAGCCCTCCTGATCGCCGCGTTCGGCGGCCTCATCGAGCGCTTCCTCTTGCGCCGCCTGGCCGGCAACGAGCTGGCCCAGGTGCTCGTCACCCTCGGCATCTCCCTCATGGTCGCCGATCTGTGCCTCGTCGTGTGGACCGGCGATCCCATCTCGGTCGCGACGCCGTCCCTGTTCACGGGCTTCGCGCACATCTTCGGCGTGGCGTTCCCGCTCTACCGGCTCGTCATCATCGCGATCGCGGCCGTCATCGCCATCGCCTTGTGGATGCTCCTCGACCGCACGCGCCTGGGCGCCATGATCCGCGCCGGGGTGGATGACCGCGACATGGCGCGCGTCGTCGGCATCCATGTGTCGAAGCTCTTCACCATCGTGTTCTGCCTCGGCGCCGGGCTTGCCGGCTTCGCTGGCATGATCGGCAGCCCGATCCTCACCGTCTATCCCGGGATCGATTCCGACATGCTGCCGCTGGCCCTCGTCGTGGTCATCCTGGGCGGGACCGGCAGCCTGCTCGGCTCGCTGGTCGGCAGTCTCGTGGTCGGCGCCCTCTATAATTTCGGCCAGGCGATGTTCCCCGAGCTCGCCTATTTCGTGCTGTTCCTGCCGATGGTCATCATCCTGGCGCTACGGCCGCAAGGGCTGTTCGGCAGGCACGCCCCATGAGCGTGCATAAGATCGCCATCGGCCTCGGCATTCTGTGCCTCGCGACCCTGCCGTGGTGGGTGGGCAACTCCTACTACATCAACATCTCGAGCCAGATCCTGCTCTACGCGATCTTCGCCCTCGGCGTGAATATCCTCGCGGGCTATGGCGGCCTGGTGTCGCTCGGCCACGCGGGGCTGTTCGGCCTCTCGGCCTACGCAGCCGCGATCCTGCTCGATCACGGTGCCGGCCATCTTGCGGCGATCCTGGGGGCGTTGGCCATCACGCTCGCGGGCACTGCGGTGTTCGCGGGCCTGTCCTTGCGCGCGACCGGCATCGGCTTCGTGATGATCACCCTGGCCGTCGGCCAGGTGCTGTGGGGCCTCGCGTATCGCTGGCTCAGCGTCACCAACGGCGACAACGGCGTGAACGTCGCCAGCCGGCCGGCCCCGTTCGGCATCGGCCTCGACGACGCAACCCCGTTCTACGTCACGACCTTGATCGTGTTCCTGCTCACCCTCGTGGCCGTGGCGATCTTCGTCCGCTCGCCGTTCGGCGCCAGCCTGGCCGGCACCCGCGACCAGCCGCGGCGCATGGAAGCGCTCGGCTATCACGTGTGGCTGATCCGCTTCTATGCCTGCCTGTTCTCCGGCCTCTTGAGCGGCATCGCGGGGCTCCTCTTCCTCTACTACAACGAGTTCATCAGCCCGCAGGCGATCACCCTCACCGCCTCGGCCGAGGTGCTGTTGATGGTGATCTCGGGCGGCGCGGGCACCCTTCTCGGGCCGATCGTCGGCGCCGGACTGCTGGTCGTCATGAAGAACGTCGCCAGCGCCTATATCGAGCGCTGGAACTTCGTGCTCGGCGCCATCTTCGTCGCGATCGTGATCCTGATGCCGGATGGCCTGGTGCCGGGCACCGTGCGGCTGACGCGGCGGGCGCTGCAGGCCATGCGCGGCTCGCGCCCGGACGCAGCCCAGCCGCGGCTCGAGGAGCCATGACGACGGCGCCCGCTCTCGAGGTGAAGGATCTGTGCAAGGCCTTCGGCGGCCTGCGCGTGGCGAGCAACATCAACTTTGCCGTGGCTCCCGGCGAGCGGCGGCTGATCATCGGCCCGAACGGCGCCGGCAAGACGACCTTGTTCAACCTCATCACCGGCGAGATGAGCCCCAACAGCGGGTCGATCCACCTGTTCGGCCACGACATCACCAAGACGCCCAGCCGCCGGCGCGCCCATCTCGGCATGGCGCGCACCTATCAGATCATCACGCTCTTCGCGCGCGATACCATCCTGCGCAACGTGACCCTGGCGCTGGTCGGGCTCTCCCAACTGCGCTGGAACCCGCTCACGCCGCTCGACCGCGAGCACGTGGTGATCGAGCGCGCCCGCGCGGCCCTGGCGCGGGTCGGCCTCGACCACATCGCCCACCGGCGCGTGTCCGAGACGTCCTATGGCGAGCGGCGGCGGGTCGAGATCGCGATGGCGCTGGCGCAGAACCCCAAGGTGCTGCTGCTCGACGAGCCCTTCGCCGGCCTGTCGATCGACGAGCGCCAGGACGTGCACCGCACCATCCTCGCCATCCCGCGCGAGGTCACCATCGTCATGATCGAGCACAACATGGACGTGGCGCTCGAGTTCGCCGAGCGCATCACCTTGCTGCATTTCGGCGAGGTGATCGTCGAGGGCACGCGCAAGGACGTGGTCGACGACCCGCGCACGCGCGAGGTCTACCTTGGCCACTAAGGCGCCCCCGTCCCGCACGGCCCTCAGGCTCGACGGGGTCGATGCGTTCTACGGCGACAGCCACGTGCTGCACCGGGTTTCATTCGACCTCGGCGAGGGCCGCATGCTGGGCCTCCTGGGCCGCAACGGGGCCGGCAAATCGACCTGCATGAACGTGGTCGTGGGCCTGCTCGCCCCCCGGCGCGGCGAGGTCGCGGTGTTCGGCGAGCCGATCGCGGGCCTGGCCCCCGAGCGCATCTCGGCGCGCGGCGTGGCCCTCGTGCCGCAAGGCCGCCGCATCTTCCGGAGCCTCACGGTCGAAGAGAACCTGACCGTGGCGGCCCGCCCTCCCGCCAACGGGGGACCGGCGCGCTGGTCGATCGACGAGGTCTTCCGCACCTTCCCGCGCCTTCGGGAGCGGCGCGACCAGATGGCGGCTTATCTCTCGGGCGGCGAGCAGCAGATGCTGGCGATCGCACGCGCCCTCGTCGGCCATCCGCGCCTCCTCCTGATGGACGAGCCGTCCGAAGGACTGGCACCGCAGATCGTGGCCGAGGTGATGGAGACCATCAAAACCCTCAAGGCCAGCGGCCTCTCGATCGTGCTGGTCGAGCAGAGCCCCAAGCTCGTGTTCGCGATCGCCGACGACATCGTGATCCTCAACTCAGGCCAGGTCGCGGTCACCTCGACCCCCGATGACATCGAGCGCCGCGGCCTCGACTTGCGCCAGCACCTGGGCGTGTTCTAACTCCCATATATGCACGATCGAACGTCCATCCGCCGCGCCACCGCGATCGGCGCGGGTGCGGTCCTGCTGTGGTCGTCGCTGGCCGTGCTGGCGACCGCCGCCGGCCCCGTGCCGCCGTTCCAGATGGTGGCGATGGCGTTTGCGCTCGCCTTCCTCCTGGCCCTGTCAAGCTGGATCGCGCGCGGCGAAAACGTGACGCGCCATCTGGCGCTCGATGCGCGCGTGTGGGCGCTCGGCATCGGCGGGCTGTTCGGCTATCACGCCTGCTACTTCGCGGCCCTGTCGCTCGCCCCGCCGGTCGAGGCGAATTTGATCAACTACCTCTGGCCGCTGTTGATCGTTCTCTTTGCGGGGCTGTTGCCCGGCGAGCGGCTCACGCCGTGGCATCTCGCGGGGGCCGCGGCCGGCCTTGCCGGCTGCGCGGTCCTCATCGGCGTCGATGCGGCACAGGTGAAGCCGCAGTTCGCCGCCGGCTATGCCGCCGCGGCGGCGGCCGCGGTGATCTGGGCCGCCTACTCGGTCCTGTCGCGGCGCTTCGGCGAGGTCCCGACCGATGCGGTCGGCGCCTTCTGCGGTGCGACCGCCGTCCTGGCCCTGCTCGCCCATCTCATCTTCGAGCGCACGTATTGGCCGCACGGGTCCGAGTGGCTTGCCGTGCTCGGGCTCGGGCTCGGCCCGGTCGGCAGCGCCTTCTTTCTCTGGGACGTCGGCATGAAGCGCGGCGACATCAAAGCCCTGGGCGCCCTCTCCTACGCCACGCCGCTGCTCTCCACCCTGCTGCTGATCGCCTTCGGCCGCGCGGGGTTAAGCGGGCGCGTCGCGCTGGCCTGCGTGCTGATCGTCGGCGGGGCCGCTCTCGCGGCGCGCGATTTGTGGCGGCGCAGCCAGGTAAGGTGCTGAATTATGTGACAATTCCGTGAATATGTACTAAAGTACATATCGCGATGCTGAGCCGCGACCCCGCCCGCCGATGACCGGCTTTCCCTTCGAAGACCCGCAGCGGATCTTTGCCGCCGCCGCCGACCACCATCGTGCCGGCCGCCTGGCCGAGGCGATCGCCGGCTATCGCCGCAGCCTCCAGCTCAAGCCTGACAATGCGGCGGCGCTGACCGCACTCGGCATCGCGCTCCACGCAACCGACGCCTACGACGAGGCGGTGGCGCTCTTGCGCCGGGCCGTCGCCATCGATCCGCGCTCCTACGACGCGCACTACAATCTCGGCGTCGTCCTCGACCGGCAGCGGCGCAGCGCCGAGGCGGTCGAGAGTTATCGCGCGGCCCTCGCCATCGATCCGCGCGCTGCGGCCGCGTGGGTCAATCTCGGGCTGCTGCTGAAGGAGAGCCAGCGGGCCGAGGCGATCGACTGCTTCCGGCGCGCGGTCGCGGCCGACCCCCAGCTGGCGCCGGCCTACGCCAATCTCGGCAACGCGCTGTTCGACGCGGGCGAGTGCGACGAAGCCCTGGCCGCACTGCGCCGGACGGTGAGCCTCGCCCCCTCCACCGCGCGCTTTCACGTGATCCTCGGCCAGAAGCTGCAGGCGACGGGCGATCTTGCGGGTGCGGAGGCCGCGCTGCGGCATGCGCTGGCTCTGGCCCCCGGACAGGTCGACGCGCTCGCCCTGCTGCCGATCGTGCTGCAGAAGCTGGGCCGGCGTGACGAGGCCGCGGCCCTTCTCGATTACGAGCGGCTGCTGCGCGTCCGCCGCTTCGACGGCATGGACGGCTGGCCCGACCTTGCGTCCTTCAACGCCGACCTCGTGGCCTATATCCGCGCCCATCCGACCTTGCAGCGCGACCCGCCGGGCCGCGCCACCCAGATCGGCAGCCAGACGCTCGAGCTGTTCCGCGATAACGATCCGCCGATGGCAGCGCTGCGCGGCGCCATCGCCGCCGCCGTCGGCGAGTACATGGCCTTGGTCGTGGCCGCGGTGCCGCACGCGTTCCGGCCGCACTCGCAGCACTGGGGGATCAACGGCTGGGCGGTCGTGCTGCGGTCGGGCGGCTTCCAGACCGCGCACTATCATCCGGCCGGCCTGGTCAGCGGCATCTACTACGCGCAAGTGCCCGCTGACATCGCACAGGGTGTGGGCGAAGCCGGGCACATCCGCTTCGGCGAGGGCCTCACCGATTTTCCCGAGCTCCTGCCCGACACCCATCTCACGCGGTCGCTCAAGCCCCAGGACGGGCTGCTCGTGCTGTTCCCGTCGTTCTATTGGCACCGCACGATTCCGTTCGCGAGCGGCCAGGACCGGATCTGCGTCGCCTTCGACGTCGTCGCCGCCGCCTGACGGCTCCTCCGGCGTTTGCCGGCGTCGCGCCCCCGTGCTTTCCTGATCGTCACACGGCGAACCAGGGAAGGACGACATGCAGATCGGCGTTCTCGGCCTCGGCCGCATGGGCGGCAACATCGTCCGCCGGCTCGTGCGCCACGGCCATGGCTGCGTGGTGTTCGACCAGAACCCCGCGGCGGTCGCGGCACTTCAGGGCAGCGGGGTCTCCGGCGGCAGCGATCTTGCGGACCTGGTGCGCCGCCTCGGCGCACCGCGCGTGGTGTGGGTGATGCTGCCGGCCGGCGAGGCGACCGAAGCGGCCGTGATGCGGCTCGGCGAGCTGCTGCAGCCGGGCGACATCATCGTCGACGGCGGCAATTCCTACTACAAGGACGATGTGCGCCGCGCCCACACCCTGAAGGCGAAGGGCATCCGCTATCTCGATTGCGGCACCAGCGGCGGGGTGTGGGGGCTCGAGCGCGGCTACTGCCTGATGATCGGCGGCGATCGGGACGCGGTCGACCATCTGGATCCGATTTTCGCCGCACTGGCACCCGGGCAAGGCAGCATCGCGCAGCCGCCGGGCCGCGAGGCGCGCGATCCGCGCGTCGTGCGCGGCTACATGCATTGCGGCCCGAGCGGTGCGGGCCGGTTCGTCAAAATGGTCCACAACGGCATCGAGTACGGGCTGATGCAGGCCTATGCGGAGGGCTTCGACATCCTGCGCAAGGCGGGCGGCACTGACGTGCCCGAGGAGCGGCGCTACGACTTCGATCTCGCCGACGTGGCCGAGCTGTGGCGGCGCGGCAGCGTCGTCGGCTCGTGGCTGCTCGACCTGACTGCGGCAGCGCTCGCCAGGGATCCGAAGCTCGAGGCCTACTCGGGCCACGTCGAGGACACCGGCGAAGGGCGGTGGACGATCATGACCGCGATCGAAGAAGCCGCACCTGCGCCCGTCCTGTCGGCAGCCCTCTACGCCCGCTTCCGCTCGCGCGAGACAGACAGCCTCGCCGACAAGCTCCTCTCGGCGATGCGCCACGCCTTCGGCGGCCACCTCGAACCGCCGAAGCGCTAGGCCGCACCCAGGGTTTTCACGATCTCCTCGACCAGCGCCTCGGGCGGCTTGCCGACCCAGATGCTGATCGCGCGCTCGTCGGCGGCCGGCTCTTCGAGCGTGGCGAACTGGCTCGCGAGCAGGCTTGCCGGCATGAAATGCGCGTGCCGCGCGGCGAGCCGGTCGGCGATCAGCGGCCGCTCCCCCTTGAGATGGACGAGGCGCACGTCCGGCCGGGTCCCGACGATCACATCCCGATAGCTGCGCTTGAGGGCCGAGCAGGTGACGACGCCGTGCACACCGTCCCGGCGCCACTGGTCGATCTGCGCGGCGATCGCGTCCAGCCACGGCTGGCGGTCCGCGTCCGTCAGGGGAACGCCAGCCTTCATCTTCGCGACGTTCTCCGCACTGTGGAAATCGTCGGCGTCGGCGAAGCGCCAGCGCAGGCGGCCGGCCAGCATCGCCCCCACCGTCGTCTTGCCGGAGCCCGAGACGCCCATGAGGACGAGCACGCGGGGCAGGGATTGGGGCGCGCCTGATGTCACGAGAAGCGGCGTGGCGTGGCGGACAGGGTGGGATTCGAACCCACGATACCGTTGCCGGTATACCGGTTTTCGAGACCGGCGCCTTCAGCCACTCGGCCACCTGTCCTGATAGGAACGGCGCGGACCCTAGCCTAAGGGGTGGGGGATCGCAACCGGAAGCCGGGCCGGATTCGGCCGGGCTTTGCTACGGCCGCGCCGCCTTCCACGCGCCGTCGAGCTGGCCGTCTCCGCCGGTGTCGCCCTGCTGCTTGTCCTCGTGCCAGCCGTAGAGCGGCTTGCCGTCATAGGCCCATTGCATCATGCCGTCGGCGCGGCGCAGCACCGTCCACTTGCCGACCGGCTTGGCGTCGTCGAGGGCGATGAGCGGCGGCCAGTTCGCCGCACAGCGGTCGTTGCAGTTCGACAGCCCGGGTGTGGTGTCCTTCGCGAAGGTGTAGAGAGTCATGCCGCGGTTGGTCGCCAGCACCTTGCCGATCGAGGTGTCGACGACCTTGTGCGCCGGTTCCGTCGCCATCGGCTGGCCGCCGCCGCAGCCGGCGAGCGCGAGGCCCGCCAGAGCCACCGCCGCGAAAATCTGACGCCTCATGACACCCCCTTCTCATCTCTCTTCGCCCTGTGGCCGCGAACGGACCGGGCCCACTCGTGTAGTCCTAACACAAACCCGTGAGGTCGGCAGAGCCTCTCGTCACGAAGGCCGGAGCAAAAAAACGGCCGATCGGCGGGTCGGTAAGACACGCCAATCGGCCGCTAAGGAGCGTGTCCGTTGGGGTCAGGGGGTCAAGGACACGCCACTTCACTGTTCGTCGTACACACGCCGGCAACGCCGCCCGCCTGCGATTTCCGAACATTAAATCTTGTTCACGAAACCGTGCTGCGCCTCGCTGCCCAGGCTCGTGTGACTCATTCCGTTTACACCGCGATGCGCGCGGGTATTCCGCCCGCTTGCGCGAAATGTCCTCGCGCACAACATTACGAATCTATGGACCACACCCCGACCTCAGATATTCCCGTGATCGACATCGGCCGCGGCGGCGGGCTTGCCTTGCTGGCGGCCGCCCGGCCGCGCGCCGATGCGCTCGTGGATATCGCGCGCCGGCGCTATAGCCGTCTCGCGTTGCGCTGCGGCGATGCCGTGAGCCGCGCCTGGCTCAGGCGCAATGCATCACCCTATTGCGGCGAAATCGAGGCCGTCGCGGCACACCTGCGCGTGCCGGGCGTCATCATGCTCAATTTGAGTTTCGAGTGGGGCTGCACCGGCCTCGTCGAGCCGGACCCCGCAGGCGGGACGCGCATGCTGCGCGTGCTCGACTGGCGCCTGCCGGGCCTCGGCCGGCACGTCGTCGTGGCCCGCGCCGGGTCCGACGCCGGCGTCTACTACAACGTCACGTGGCCGGGGGCCGTGGGCGTGCTCACCGCCATGGCGCCGGGACGATTCTCGGCCGCCATCCATCAGGCGCCGATGCGCCGGCACGGCCTTACGTTCGTCGGCGACTGGGCGAAGAACCGGGCCAGCATCTGGCGCCGCACGGCCCTGGCCCCCGCGCATCTGTTGCGGCATGTGTTCGAGACCTGCCGCACCTATGACGAGGCGCGGCGCGCGCTCGCCGAGACGCCGCTGGCGTTGCCGGTCCTGTTCCTGCTCGCAGGATCGGAGCCGGACGAGGCCTGCGTCATCGAGCGCATCGAGGATGAGGCGGTGATCCATGAGGACGGCGGGGTCGCCGGCAACGGCTGGCGCGGCCCGGACGCCTTCGCCGGCTGCGTGTGGAGCTCGCGCGGCTATGCCAGCGACCACCGGATCCGCTGCCTGGCCGGGGTCAGCGGCCGGCCGGTCGACGGCTTCGACTGGCTGGTCCCGCCCGTGCTCAACCCCGACACGCGCCTCGCGGTGCGGGCGAATGCCGCGGCCGGCACGCTCTCGGTGCTCGGTCTCGAGGGAATGCACCCGGTGACCTCCGAATTGTCGTTCACACACAACGGGTTAGGCGCAGCCCAGGCGGCCGATTAGGGCGGAAAATCGGTTGACACTCAGGGAGTTGCGGCTATATTGCGCGCTCGTCGCCGCGGGGGGTGCTTCCGCGGCGTGTTTCGTTATAGAGAGCCTCGGCGTATAGCGCGCTTTCGGAGCGGCGCCAGCCCGGGCATGAACTGGTGAAGATCATGTACGCAGTCATCCGCACCGGCGGCAAGCAATACAAGGTCGCCGCGAACGACGTGATCACCGTCGAGAAGCTGCCGGCCGATGCCGGCTCGGTCGTGCAGTTCAGCGAGGTGCTGATGGTCGGCGATGCCGCCAAGCACACCGTCGGCGCGCCGCTGGTCTCGGGTGCCGTCGTCACCGCGACCGTGCTCGAGCAGGTGAAGGGCGAGAAGGTCATCATCTTCAAGAAGCGCCGCCGCCATAATTCCCGTCGCAAGACGGGGCATCGGCAGCTCGGCACGGTGTTGCGCATCGGCGGCATCTACACCGACGGCCAGAAGCCCGACCTCACGGCGGCCGCGGTGAAACCGGCGGCGAAGGCCAAATCCGCGGCGCCGAAGAAGGCCGCCGCGAAGAAGGAGTAAGCGACCATGGCGCACAAGAAAGCAGGCGGCTCCTCGCGCAACGGGCGCGACAGCAAAGGCCGCCGCCTCGGCGTGAAGCACTATGGCGGCGAGATCGTGCTGTCCGGCAACATCCTGGTCCGCCAGCGCGGGACCACCTATCACGCCGGCGCCAATGTCGGCATGGGCCGCGACCACACCCTGTTCGCGACCACCGACGGTGTCGTGAAGTTCCAGCAGCGCTCGGGCGGCCGCACCCTGGTGTCGATCGAGCCGGTGCCGGCAGCCGCCGCAGCCGAATAGCCGTTCCCGAACCGAACAATCCGAAGAAGGGGAGCGGCCCAGGCCGTTCCCCTTTTTCATTTGAGCCGATACCGCCATGAAGTTCCTCGACCAGGCCAAGATCTTCGTCAAATCCGGCGACGGCGGGGCCGGCTGCGTCGGCTTCCGGCGCGAGAAGTTCATCGAGTTCGGCGGCCCGGACGGCGGCGACGGCGGGCGCGGCGGCGACGTGATCGCGATCGCCAAGGCCAACCTCAACACCCTCATCGACTACCGCTACCAGCAGCACTTCAAGGCGCAGCGCGGCGGCCACGGCATGGGCCAGAACCGCTCGGGTGCCAAGGGCAACACGATCGTCCTCGAGCTGCCGGTCGGCACGCAGATCTTCGAGGAGGACAACGAGACTCCGGTCGCCGACCTGACCGAGCCCGGCCAGACCGTGCTGCTCGCCAAGGGCGGCGACGGCGGTTTCGGCAACACGCACTACAAGTCCTCGACCAACCAGGCGCCCAAGCGCGCCGATCCCGGCTGGCCCGGCGAGGAGCGCTGGCTGTGGCTGCGCCTCAAGCTCATCGCCGACGTGGGCCTGGTCGGCCTGCCCAACGCCGGCAAGTCGACCTTTCTCGCCGCGACGTCGAAGGCACGCCCCAAGATCGCCGATTATCCGTTCACCACCTTGAAGCCGCAGCTGGGCGTGGTGCGCAGCGATGAGTCCGAGTTCGTGATCGCCGACCTGCCCGGCCTCATCGAGGGCGCCTCCGAAGGACGCGGCCTCGGGCACCGTTTCCTCGGCCATGTCGAGCGCTGCGGCGCCATCCTGCATCTGGTCGACGGCACGGAAGAGGACGTGGTCGCGGCGTATCGCGCGATCCGGGGCGAGCTCGAGGCGTACGGAAACGGCCTCGACGGGAAGCCGGAGATCATCGGCCTCAACAAGATCGACGCGCTGGACGCGGCAGCCATCAAAAAGAAGTCGGCGGCGCTGGCGCGCGCCGCCAAGAAGCTGTCGCCGGGTGCCGTGGTCCTGCCGCTCTCCGGCGTCGCCGGAACCGGCGTGCCCGAGGTGCTCCGCGCCCTCTTCAAGCTCGTGAAGAAGCGCCGCACCGCCGACGCGAAGAAAGCGGCCAAAGAAGCCGACGCGCTCGCATGACCGCCCCCTTGCGCAAACCCGCCGCCCCCGCGCTCGACACGGCCAAGCGCATGGTCGTGAAGGTCGGCTCGGCGTTGCTGGTCGATGAGGACAAGGGCGACATCCGGCGCGCCTGGCTCGACGCGCTCGCCGATGACATCGCGCGTCTGAAGAAGCGCGGCTGCGAGATGCTGATGGTGTCCTCGGGCGCCATCGCCTGCGGCCGCCGGCATCTGGGCCTCACCGCCAGGGCGCTCAAGCTCGAGGAGAAGCAGGCGGCGGCGGCGACCGGGCAGATCCGGCTCGCGCATGCCTGGCAGGCGGCGCTCGCCCGCCACGAGATCACGGTGGCGCAGATCCTGCTGACCCCCGACGACACCGAGCAGCGCCGCCGGCATCTCAACGCGCGCTCGACGATCCAGCAACTGCTGAAGCTGGGCGCGGTGCCGGTGATCAACGAAAACGACAGCGTGGCCACGGACGAGATCCGCTTCGGCGACAACGACCGGCTGGCCGCGCGCGTGGCGCAAATGGTGAGTGCCGACACGCTGGTGCTGCTCTCTGACATCGACGGCCTCTACACCGCCGATCCCCGGCTCGACAAATCCGCTTCGCACATCGACACGGTGAGCGACGTCACCCCCGAGATCGAGGCGATGGCGGGGGCGGCTCCCGAAGGCTACAGCTCGGGCGGCATGGTCACCAAGATCACAGCTGCCAAGATCGCGCTCGCCGGCGGTTGCCGCATGGCGATCGCGCTCGGCAAACGCGACCATCCGCTGGCCGCCCTCGAAGACGGCGCCGCCTGCACGTGGTTCCTGCCGCAAGCGAGCCCCCGCACCGCGCGCAAGCGCTGGATCGCCGGCTCGCTGCAGCCCGTCGGCACGTTGCGCGTCGATGCGGGTGCGGTCACGGCACTGGCGGCGGGCAAGAGCCTCCTGCCCGCGGGCGTGCTCGCGGTCGAGGGCGAGTTCGAGCGCGGCGATCCGGTGATCGTGCGCGGTCCCTCGGGCGAGGAGATCGCACGCGGCCTCGTCGCCTACTCGTCGGCCGACGCGGCCCGCATCCGGGGGCACAAAAGCCGTGAAATCGAGACGATCCTCGGCTACCGTGGCCGCGACGAGATGATCCACCGCGACGACCTCGTGACCCAGTCGTGATCGCCGATCCTGATTCGAAGATCACATGAGCGCGCCCGCCCCCGAGACCGATCTGGCCGCGACCCTTCAGGCGATGGGCAAGGCCGCGCGCGAAGCGGCGCGCGCCCTCGCGACGGCCAGCGCCAGCGCCAAGAGCCGGGCGCTCAGGAGCGGTGCGGCGGAGATCCGCCGCCGCGCCACCCGGATCCTGGAGGCGAACGCGGCCGACATGGCGCTGGCCCGCGAGGGCGGTGCGACTTCAGCGTTCCTCGACCGCGTGATGCTGGATGACAAGCGCATCGCCGGCATCGCGCGCGGCCTCGAAGAAGTTGCCGATCTGCCCGATCCGGTGGGTGCCGTCACCGAGGAGTGGACGCGGCCCAACGGCCTCGTCATCCAGCGCGTGCGCACCCCGCTCGGCGTCATCGGCATCATCTACGAGGCGCGGCCCAACGTCACCGCCGATGCGGGCGGCCTCGCACTCAAGTCCGGCAACGCGGCCATCCTGCGCGCGGGCTCCGAGAGCCTTTTGTCATCGCTGGCGCTCGTGGCCGCCCTGCAGGTGGGCCTGCGCCAGGCCAACCTGCCCGAGGCCGCGATCCAGATCGTGCCGGTGCGCGACCGCGCGGCGGTCGGGCACATGCTGACCATGCCCGAGTACATCGACATCATCGTGCCGCGCGGTGGAAAGTCGCTGATCGAGCGCGTGATGAAGGAATCGCGCATGCCGGTGATCGCCCATTTGGAAGGCCTCTGTGCGACCTACGTGCATGCGGCGGCGGATGTCGAGATGGCGCGCCAGGTGGTGCTGAACGCGAAGATGCGCCGGCCGGGCGTCTGCGGGGCGACCGAGACGTTGCTCGTCGACCGCGCGGCGGCGGTCAGCCACCTGCCCCCGATCCTGCATGACCTGTTCAA
>DATJPD010000094.1:0-3298 GCA_035506575.1 Alphaproteobacteria bacterium | reverse complement strand
GATCCGCTTCTACCCGAAATCCCATGGCATGAACTACTTCTGGCGCTTGCGGTAGCGGACCTTCGCCGGCCGGGCGAGCTGGACGACCATCTTGGAGTGGTCGTTGTGATAGCTGTCGGCCGGCTGGGCCATCTCGAACTCGTACTCGCGCAGCAGGACCGAGAAGATGGCCTTGATCTGCATCTGGGCGAAGGCGGCCCCGACGCAGCGGTGTCGCCCCGCGCCGAACGGAATCCAGGTCCACCGGTTGACGATGTCGGCCTGCTCGGGCTTGGTGTAGCGATCGGGCTTGAAGGCGTCCGGATCGGGAAAGTCCTCGGCAATGCGGTTGCTGATCGCCGGGGATGCGGCGACGTAGTCACCGGCGTGGATCGGGAAACCTTCGACCTCGAACTCGCCCTTGGCGACCCGCATCAGGATGATCAGCGGCGGATGCAGTCGCAGCGTTTCCTTGACCACGTTGTCCAGCTTCGGAATCGAGCGCAGCGCATGGAAACTCACGGCCTGGCCGTCGGCGTACAGCTCCTCGAGCTCGGCCAGCACCTCGGCGTAGACCTCGGGGTGGCGGATCAACTCGATCAACGTCCACGCCGATGTCCCCGAGCTGGTGTGGTGCCCGGCGAACATCAGCGAGATGAACATCCCGGTGACCTCATCGGCGGAGAAGCGCGGGTTGCCGTCCTCGTCCTTGATCGAGACCAGCACGTCGAGCATGTCGCGGTCTGCTTTGTCCTTCGGCGGACTGGCCAGCCGCTGGTCCATGATCTCCTGCACCAGCGCGACGAGCTTGACGCGCGCCTCGTCGCGCAGCTTGAAACTCTCGATCGGCAGGTAGGGGTCGACGTAGCACAGCGGGTCGGTGCCGCGCTCCAGCATGTGGTAGTACTCCGCGAACCGGTGGTCGAGCTGCTCGCGGAATTTCAGCCCGATCAGGCAGGCCGTCGAGGTGTAGATGGTCAGCTCGGCGAAGAAGTCGAGCAGCTCGATCTCGCCCTCGTCGTCCCAGTTGGCGATCATCTTCTTGACTTCGCCCTCGATGGTGGCGGCGTGGCCCTTCATCTGCTCGCCGCGCAGCGCCGAGTTGTGCAGCATCTCCTTGCGCCGCTCGGGGCTGGCGTCGAACACCACGCCCTTGCCGAAGATCGGGGTCATGAACGGGTATGCCTCGGCCTGGTCCAGTTCTTCGTCGGCGGAGCGGAAGAAGAATTCGTTGGCCTCCGCGCCGGAGAGCAGGATCACGTGCCTGTCGACCAGCTGAAACCAGCCGACGTCTCCGCATTCTTCCCGGACGCGCTTCATCAAACCGATTGGGTCGGTGCGGAATTCCTCGAGGTGGCCGTGCTCTTCTTCGCCGCCGGAAACCCGCGGGACGATCGCTGTGGAAGTCATGAGGGCATACCCTCCTCGCCGAGTGCGAGCTTCTGACGGCCTCTGTTGTCGGCCAACGGGGCTTCGGGCTGAAGCTCCATGTTCGCGATGAATCCGCCGCGGGGGGTCTCGGCGACGAACGTGATGGCTCGTGCCAAATCCGCCGCGCGCAGGAAGTAGTCATGGCGGGCCTGGCCCCACTTGGCCCAGTCTTCGAGCGCGGGACCGATCTTCTCGGCCGGCAGGCTCCAGCCCATCGATGTCTTCGTCGGGCCGGGGTGCACGATCGAGGCCCGCACGCCGGTGCCCTCGAGTTCCATCTGGAAGTTGGTGACCATCGCGACCAGCGCGGCCTTGGCCGCACCGTAGGCGCCCATGTGTGGCCGCTGGCGCAGGGCCACGTCGGAGCCGACGAAGATCAGGTCGCCGCGCTGCCGCTCCAGCATGCCCGGCAGCACCGCGGCGGCCAGCCGGTTGGCGCCGACGAGGTGGATCTGTAGCTGCGACTCGAACTCGTCGGTGGTGATCTCGGCGAGCTTGCCGAAGTAGGTGTCGCCCGCGCCGGCCACCAGCACCTCGATGTCGCCGAGCGCGTCGACCGACTGCGCGACAAAGGATTTCACCGAGTTCGGGTCGGTGACGTCGAGGCGGAAGCCGACCGCTTCGCCGCCGTCGGCGTTGATCTTGCCGACGATGTCGTTGAGCTTCTCGACCCGGCGGGCGCCCAGGGCGACCGGGAAGCCGTGCGCCGCGAGTTCGATGGCGGTGGCCTCTCCGATGCCGGACGAGGCGCCGGCCACGATCGCCGGCCGGCGTTCGGGCAGGGGGTCAAAGCGGGGCATGTGCGGCCCTTCAGTTGGTTTTCAGAGTCATGGGCAGGTGAGCGAATCCGCGGACATTGCTGGAGTGGACGCGGACGGCGTTGGCCTCGTCCACCTGATATCCGCGGATCCGCTTGAACAACTCGGTCAGCGCGACCCGGGCCTCCATGCGCGCCAGATGCGCGCCTAGGCAGAAGTGTGCGCCGCTACCGAAACTCAATAGCCTGGGCCCGATTTCGCGCCCGATCACATAGTCGTCGGGGTCGTCGAAGACCCGTTCGTCGCGGTGGCCCGAACCCGGCAGCAGCAGCAGCACATCGCCCTCGGGAATGGTGGTGCCGTAGAGGGTGAGCTCGCCGGACACGGTGCGGGCCAGGATCTGGCTGGAGGTGTCGTAGCGCAGGGTCTCCTCGACCCACAGCGGCACCCGGGACGGGTCGGCGTAGACCGGGGCCAGCTGATCCGGGTTCCTGTGACCCCAAAATGCCGCGTTCGCAAGGAGTTTGGTGGTGGTCTCGTTGCCGGCGATCACCATCAGGAACATGAAGCCGAGCACTTCGTCGTCGGTGAGCCGGTCGCCGTCGATCTCGGCCTCCAGTAGCGCGGTGGTCAGGTCATCCGTCGGCTTCTTGCGCCGCTCGGCCACCATCCCCTGGTAGTAGACGATGAGGTTGAGGGAGGCCTCGACGGCCTCCGGCGGCACGTCGGTGACGCCCTCGTCGCGGTGCATCACGCCGTCGGCCCAGGCCCGGACCTGAACCCGATCCTTCTCGGGCACACCCATCAGCTCGGAGATGACGTCCATGGGCAGTTTCCCGGCGAACTCGTCGACGTAGTCGATGGTCCCGTCTTTCGCCTTGTCCAGCATGGTGTCCAGGTGCCGCGTGGCGATCTCGGTGACCCGGGGCTCCAGTTCCCGAATCCTCCTGGGCGTGAACCCCTTTGAGACCAGGGTCCGCAGCCGCAGGTGGGCGGGGTCGTCCATGGCCAGAAACGACATCGTCTTGGACGCGTGCGGGCCGCGAGAGGCCGGATCCAGCGAGACGCCGTACTTGTTGGACAGCGTGGTGCTGTTGCGGAACCCTTGCAGCACATCCCGGTGCCGCGAC
>DATJPD010000093.1:0-31278 GCA_035506575.1 Alphaproteobacteria bacterium | reverse complement strand
GTGCTGCGCCGGAGACACTGATTCGAGTCGTATCGGGATTCCTCGCCGAGCGTATCGACGCCGAAAAGGCGGCGTAAGCCCTAGACCCGCTCCTTCTCGCGAACCTTCCCTCCGCCGTCGCCGGCCACGGCCGAGGTCGCCATATCGAAGACATTGCCGTCCGGGTCCTTGCCCTTCTCCTCGACATAGGGGCGGTCGGCCGGCGGCTTGAACGGCTCGATGCCGTGCTTCTTCATCTTTGCATACACCTCGGCCTTTTCATCCGCGTCGAGCGTGAAACCGAAATGATGCAGGCCCTTCGGGTAATCGGGCTTGAGGCGCGGGATGATCGCGACATCCAAGTGCCCGTCGGTGATCCAGATGTCGCCGTTGATTCCCGTACCCGTACGCTTCATGCCGAACACCTCGACGTAATAGTCGGCGAGCCGCATCGGGTCCTCGGTGAATATCGCCATGTGACGGATCTGGGCCATGCGTTCCTCCGTGCTTAAGACGATGATCGGTCGCGGCGGCCGGGCCTGTCAATCGAGCGCGGTCAATTCTTGACAGCGCTGCCGCAGGCGCCCGATCCTCGCCGCGGAGGAGACGACCATGGCGCCGAAAGTGACCCCGTTCGCCCGCGCGAACGCCGAAACCAGCGACATCGAGAGACTCAGGCGCGACCTCTTGTTCGCCTATCACATCCTCGACGCCGACGGTCAGTCGAGCGGCATCGCCGGGCACCTCACGGCGCGCCTTCCCGGTGCGCGCACGTTCTGGAGCCACCGGTGGGGACTCGGCTTCGATGAGGTGGCCGCGGGCGACCTGATCGAGGCGGATTTCGAGCTCGCCACCGTCAGCGGCGAGGGCCGCGTCAACCCGACGCTCAACATCCACACCCAGATCTACGAGGCCCGGCCGGATATCGGCTGCATCATCCACACGCACGGCAGACACGCGCTGGCGCTGGGCGCCGCCGGCGCCACGCTCGAGCCGGTGACGCAGAGCGGCGCCATCTTCTACGACGACATCGCACTGCTCGACGAATACGAAGGCGTGGTGCTGGGCAAGGACGAGGGCGACACGATCGCCGAGGCGCTCGGACCGAGGCGCGCCGTCCTGCTCAAAAACCATGGAGCGCTGGTCGTCGGATCCTCGGTGCGCGAGGCCACGATCGCGATGCTGGTTCTGGAATTCGCCGCCGACGTGCAGCTCAAGGCCATGGCGGCCGGACCGCTCAGCCGCATGCCCGAGTCCGCGGCACGCCAAGCCAAGCGATTCCTCCTGTCCGACGAGCTGACCGACCAGCGCTTCGAGCACCAGGTGCGGCGGCTGTTGCGCGAGCGGCCGTTCCTCGCCGATATGTAGCCGTGGCGGAATACCGGTGGTCTTCGGCACCGTCATTGGTGCTACGCCTATCGGTAGACTGATTTCGCTCAACAAAAAGAGTTAACAGGTCCGATCCCGCTTGTCCCACGGGTGATACGGTCGTTGCGGCCGCTGGTCGGGGGTGATAGAAGAAATTCAACAATAACAATGGCGATTCACGCCCGTCGGGCCGCCTCATGCGGCTGCTGACAGAAGAGCAGGGCAACGACAAGAAGGGTTTTAAGGAGAAACGCATGCTGTCATTCCTCGACCGAGCTCATACGGTGGCGAAACCCGGCTATAGCCGGTGGATGGTTCCGCCCGCCGCGCTGTGCGTCCACCTGTGCATCGGCCAGGCCTACGCCTTCAGCGTGTTCAACCTGCCGATGACCAAGCTCCTCGGCATCACGCAGTCCACGCCCGATGACTGGAAGCTCACCGATCTCGGCTGGATCTTCAGCATCGCCATCTTCATGCTCGGCGCCTCGGCGGCGGTGATGGGACGGTGGGTCGAGGAAGGCGGACCGCGCCGCGCCATGTTCACGGCAGCCCTTTGCTTCGGCGGTGGCTTCCTGATCTCGGCCTTCGGCGTATCGATCCACAACCTCTGGATCACCTATCTGGGCTATGGCGTGATCGGCGGCTGCGGGTTAGGCCTCGGCTACATCTCCCCCGTGTCGACCCTGATCAAGTGGTTCCCCGACCGCCCGGGCATGGCGACCGGCATGGCCATCATGGGCTTCGGCGGCGGCGCGTTCATCGCCTCGCCGCTGTCGGTGTGGTTGATGGCGAAGTTCTCGACGCCGACGCATGTCGGGGTCGCCGAGACCTTCGTGGTCATGGGCCTCATCTACATGTTCTTCATGTTCATGGGGTCCGTGATCGTGCGCGTGCCCGCCCCCGGCTGGAAGCCGGAGGGGTGGACCGAGCCGGCAGTGCCGAAGAAGATGATGACCACGAAAAATGTCTTCGTGTACGACGCACTGAAGACGCCGCAGTTCTGGTTGATCTGGTGGGTGCTGTGCCTGAACGTGACCGCCGGCATCGGCGTGCTCGGCCAGGCCTCCGCCATGAGCCAGGAGATGTTCCCCGGCCGGGTGACAGTCGCGGCAGCCGCGGGCTTCGTCGGTCTGATGAGCCTGTTCAACATGGGCGGCCGGTTCTTCTGGGCCTCGATGTCGGACTTGTTGGGCCGGAAGAACACCTACTTCGTGTTCTTCGCGCTCGGCGCGGTGCTTTACGCGCTCGTGCCATGGACCGGTTCGACCGCCAACCTCACGCTGTTCGTGCTGTTCTATGGCGTGATCTTCAGCATGTATGGGGGCGGCTTCGCGACCGTGCCGGCGTATCTGAGAGATATGTTCGGGACGCGCTACGTCGGCGCCATCCACGGCTGGCTCATTACGGCCTGGTCAATGGCCGGCATCTTCGGTCCGGTGCTGGTGAACTACATCCGGCAGTACCAGCTCGACCATGGCGTGGCGAAGGCGCAGGCTTATAACTCCACCATGTACATCATGGCGGGGCTTCTGGTCGTCGGCTTCGTCTGCAATCTGCTTGTGAAGCCGGTCGCCGAGCGGTTCTTCATGACCCGCGAGCGCGAGCAGGCGCTTGCCGGCGCAGCGGCGGAATAACGGAGGCAACCATGAGCATCGACAATCAAGGCACTACCCCGTTTCATCTCCTTCTCGCCTGGGGATTTGTCGGCATCCCGCTGACCTGGGGCGTGATCGAGACCTTGATCAACGCCATGAAGCTCTTCCAGTAAACACCGCTGGAACTTGAGTCCGGGGGCCTGCCGGCACGTCCGGCAGGCCCTTTCTCTTTTCTCGAAGCGTGAGCTTTTGTCATTTGAGGCATGACGTGGTTTCGGTTGTGCCCGCCCGCCCTGCCGGTACAGTCCGCCGATGAGCCAAGCACCGGACACCGCCTCGACGCCGGGGCCCCGCTCTGCGTTCGGCCCGCTCGTCATCATCATCGCGTCCGGCGTGATGATGACGCTCGCGATGGGTATCCGTCAGACCTTCGGCTTGTTCCTCGACCCGCTCTCCTATGCCAACGGCCTGCCGATCACCGTGTGGGCGCTGGCCATGGCGCTCCAGAACATCGTCTGGGGCTTGGCCCAGCCGATTGCGGGTGCCGTGGTCGACCGTTATGGGACGCCCGTTGTCGCGGTCTTCGGCATCGTGCTCTACGCCGCGGGCCTGATCCTCACGGCGGTCATTCCCGGCGGCACGGCCGTCATCCTGGCGATGGGCGTGCTGGTCGGGATCGGCCTCGCCTGCACAGGGTTCGGCACGGCCTTGGCCGCGGTCGGCCGCGCCGCCTCGCCCGCCCAGCGCAGCAAAGCGCTCGGGCTCTCGGGTACCATTGGCGGGCTCGGCCAGGTGGCGCTGCCGCCGGTCACCCAGGCGCTGATCGGCGACCACGGCCCCGCGTTCGCGTTCCTGGTGCTGGCCGCGGTGATGTTGCTCGCCGTGCCGTTCGGCCTGGCCATCCGCGATCGCGGCACCGCCGGTTCGCCGCCACGCGCCGATGAGCCAGCCTTCCTCGCCCCGCGCCCGTCGCCGCTGCGGATCATCCGTGCCGCGATGTCGGACCGCGGCTATTTCCTGCTGACGCTCGGGTTTTTCACCTGCGGCTTCCAGCTCGCGTTCATCACCACCTACCTGCCCGGATATCTCCTGACCTGCCACCTGCCGGCCGGGCTCGGGGCCGTGGCGCTGTCGCTGATCGGCCTGTTCAACATGGCGGGCAGCTGGCTGTGCGGCCACGCGGGCGCGCGCTGGCGCCCGCAGCACGTCCTCGGGTGGCTCTATCTGGTCCGCGCCACGGTGCTGTTCGGCTTCCTCGTCCTGCCAAAGAACGACGCGACCGTATTCGCCTTTGCCGCGATCATGGGCCTGACCTGGCTCGGCACGGCACCGCTCACCAACGGCGTGATCGGCCGCCTGTTCGGCGTGCGCGATCTCGGCACCCTGTTCGGCGGCTGCTTCCTCAGCCATCAGGTCGGCTCGTTCCTGGGCGCCTGGCTCGGCGGCGTGGCGTTCGACCTGACGGGCTCCTATGACGTGGTCTGGGTGCTCACGGCCGTCGCCGGCGTGTTCGCCGCCATCGTCAATTTCCCGATCCGCGACCGTCCCGGCCTGCAGCCCGCCTGACGCGCGCCTGCACGTCGTATACACTCGAGCGATGCGTTGCCCGCGTGTTCACAGCATCGTGATCGCGTTCTTCATCGGCGTGGCGATCGCCCAGAGCGGGGCCTGGGCGTGGGCGGCGCAGACCATCCGGATCTCGCAAAGGGGCCGCGCGTTTGCCGTCAAACGCGTTGAAATCGCGCGCGGCGACACCCTGCAGTTCACCAACGAGGACGAGTTCCTGCACCAGATCTATGTCAAGTCGGGCACGATGAACTTCGATTCCAATGAACAGACGCCCGGGGAGACCATCAGCGTCCGCTTCCCCGATTCCGGGACGTTCGACGTCCGGTGCCACATCCATCCCACCATGCTGCTGGTGGTCAGCGTCAAATAAGCTACACCGGCGGATGCAGTAACCTTAGGTGATCATTAAGACAAATCGACCAATCTGCGGTTGAAATTTATGGCCCGGCGGCGGTGTTCTTTTGTCGCGCGCCTTTCACCTGGAAACGCCCAGAAACAGGCCCTTCCATGGCGATGCGGATCAAAGGTTCGATCGGCACCAGGCTCTTCGTCGCGTTCATCGCGATGAGCCTCATCACGTCTGCGGTGGGCGCCTTCGGCGTCTATGTCCTGTCCGTGGCCGGAGGCTACGTCGCCAGCACCTTCGACGGTCCGCTGATGGCCGTGAACTATGCGCGCTCGGCCAGCCTGCACTTCGTCGAGATGGACAAGGAGTTGCTCCGCCGCGGCCTCGTCGGTGCGGCCGACCGCCCCGGCATCGACCAGCGGCTCGACGAGCTGACGAGCGCCTTCTTCGAAGACCTGGCGGTTGCCCACGACCGTTCGCTCTCCGAGGATGAGCGCTCGGTCATTCGCGAGATCAAGCAACTCGTCACGCAGTGGTCCGAGCTGCGGCGAGCTCTCAGCGGGGCCGGTCTCGACCGCAGCCTTGATGCGATCGCCGAGAGAGTCATCAATCGCTTCGACCGGCTGACCGAGCTCACCGTCGATCACAGCTTCGTCGCCCGGCGCAAGGCGCTGTCGACGGTCGTGGATTTCCGCAACTCGAGCCTCGCGGCCATCGCCGTCGCACTGCTGCTATCGGCCGCCATCACGCTGATGCTGGCGCGCCGCATCGTCCGGCCGCTCGCCGCCGCTGCTTCGGTCGCCGACCGCATCGCCGGCGGCGAGCTCCAGACGCCAATTCCCGCGGGGGGCGAGGACGAGACCGGCGCCCTGCTGCGGTCCATGACCGTGATGCAGGACAATATCCGCGACATGATGCAACGCGAGACCGCCCAGCGCCGTTCGGCTCAGGGCCGGCTCATCGCGGCCCTCGAGAGCTCTCCCGAGGCCATGGTGCTGGTCGACGCCCATGGCCGTGCGGTGATCACCAACAGCCAATTGACGGTATTCTTCCCGCCGCTCGCGCGCCAACTCGGCGCCGACGCCAATTTCGCCGCCGTGTTCAAGGACGTCGCCAGCCGCCTCGTGAAGCGCATCGTTCTGCTCGGCAGCGCCCGCGCGCCGGAGCACGAGCCGGACTGGAGCGATCTTCTCGCGTTGGGCGGCGAGTTTCAGCTCGCCGACGGCAAGTGGCTGCGTGCGAGCCGCAGCAGCACGCCCGAGGGCGGTTACTTCCTGGTGCTCAGCGACATCACCGAGATGAAGGAAAGAGAGGCGAGCCTCGCCGAGGCCAAGCGCCAGGCCGAGGCGGCAAGCGAAGCTAAGAGCCATTTCCTGACCAATATGTCGCACGAGCTTCGCACGCCGCTGAATGCGATCATCGGCTTCACCGAGATCATGTCCTCGCAGGCATTCGGCAAGCTGGGCGACCCGCGCTATGGCGAGTACGCCGGCAACATCCTGACCAGCGCCCGCCACCTGCTCGACATCATCAACAGCGTGCTCGACCTGGCTCGCACCGCGAGCGGCCGCCTGCATCTCGAGCCGCACAGCGTCGATCTCGGCGAAGTCTTCAGCCAGTGCACGGCCATGATGGCCAACCAGTGCGCCCGCGCCAATATCGACCTCGTCGCGAGCATCCCCGACCCGCCGCCGCTGGTCTGGGCCGACGAGGCAAAGCTGCGGCAGATCATTCTCAACCTGCTGTCGAACGCCGTGAAGTTCAGCGAGCCCGGCAAGCGCGTTGCCCTGATCGCCAGTGCGCGACCCGACGGCACCGAGATCAAGATCATGGATTCCGGCATCGGCATGTCACCGGACCACGTGGCCATCGCGCTGACGCCGTTCAGCCAGGTCGATAGCCGGCTCGCCCGGCGCTACGAAGGCACCGGCCTTGGCTTGCCGCTGACCAAGGTTCTGGTCGAGCTGCACGGCGCCAAACTGGACATCGCGAGCAAGCTGGGCGACGGCACCACGGTCTCCTTCACCTTGCGGCGTCCGGACGCGGCTGCGCCGGCAGTCGACATGGACTCCGACTCCATCCAAAAGCTGCCCGGGTAGCGAGGCAAGCCGGGCATCCGCGCTATACTGGCCGCAGGCGAGTCGGGGGATGCAGCCATGGCCTGCGGATGCCGGAAGCGACGGACGCTGCTCAGTCTGCTGCCGCTTGTGCTCGGCCTGTCGACGGTCACGGCACTCCCGACCCGCGCCGAAGACTACACGCTGAACGGTTTCGGCGACGCGCGGCTCGTACAGCCCTCGAATCAGCGGTCGTGGACCGACGGCGGCCTCGGCAAGCTCCGGTTCAACGGCGGCAGCGACAGCGGCAGCGAGCCGCACCTGGCGGAGATCGCCGCCGACGGCAAGGCGCAGGTAACGCCCGAGCTGGCGTTCCTCGGCACACTTCACATCGCGCCGAACCAATACATGCCGGTCGATATCCTCGAGGGCTACGCGCGCTACCGTCCGGTGGACAACGCGTCCTGGCAATGGACGACGAAGCTCGGCGCCTTCTTCCCGCCGATCTCGCTCGAGAATGAAAGCGTGGCCTGGACGAGCCCGTGGACGCTCACGCCATCGGCCATCAACACCTGGATCGGCGAGGAGCTGCGCACCATCGGCGGCGAGACCAGCGGCGAGTGGCGGTTCGATGGCGGGGCGCTGCAGGCCACGGGCGCCCTGTTCGGCTGGAACGCCGCCGCTGGCACGCTGATCGAGGATCGCGGCTGGTCGCTGGGCGACAGCTATACCGGCGTGTTCGGGAAGGTGCGGCTTCCCGATATCTTTGCCCGGCGCCTGGGTGCCACGACGCCTTACTACGAGGAGCCGTTCGTGCAAATCGGCGACTCACCCGGCTGGTATGCCGGGACATCGGCACGCCTGGACGGGGTCGGCAAACTCACTCTTCTGCACTACGACAATCGCGCGGATCCGAGGGCCACCCGCAACGGCCAGATCGGATGGCGCACCAAGTTCGACAGCGTCGGCGTCGAAGTCGATATCGACGACATCGTCCTTCTCAGCCAGGCGATGAGCGGCAGCACGGAGATCGATCCCTCGCCCACCTATCGAAGCCTGACGAAATTCCAGTCCGCCTATTTTCTGGCGGGCCGGTATTTCGGCAATGTCACGGTCGCCGCGCGTGTGGAGTTCTTCGACACCCACAACGAAGCGCCGTCGTTCGCTCCAGACCTCAGCGAGCGCGGTCAGGCCGGCACGGTCGCCGTCAGCTGGCGCCCCGTCCATTGGCTGCGGTTTACGGCCGAGGCGTTGCGCGTCGACAGCTACCGGCACGACCGCATCAGCGCCGGTCTCGCGCCGCGCGCGGCCGAGAACCAGTTCCAGCTGGGCGCCCGGGCATTTTTCTGACGCGTCGGCGCCCTCTCGCTGCCACCCCGGTTGCGCGCTGCTCCTGCAACTCCCATATCCACGATGGGCGCTGAAGGAGCATGCATGGCTAGCCAGGACATCGACAAAGGTCCCCATCGCCGCCTCGACGAGCTCGACCAGCGGCTCGAGGGCGCGTTCCGCAACCTCTCGGGCCGGGGCAGCGTGGCCACGCGCGAAGGCGAATCCCTGCGCGCCCGCCGCGCTCGCCTGCGCGAGCAGTTGCGGGCAGGCAGCACGGATCCGAGTGTGACCGGAGAGATCGAGGCGCTGTCGGACGAGATCGAGGCCTGGATCGGCCGGCTCGACCGCGACCAGACCCGGGACGACATGCGCACAGCCCGGCGCAAGGACTGACGACGGCCGCAGGTTTTCGCGCTACCTTCGCCGCACATCGCTACGAAGGAGATGCGCCACATGTCTTCCGAGACCGGACGCTTCGACACCAAGGAAGCCAGCGCGAAACCTGACGTGATCGCCCCGGACGGGTCGGAAGTCCGGATCCTTTGCGGGCTGCCGCGCGGCGGCATGGCGCTGTTCACCTTGCCGTCGAACACGGTCGCGAGAGCGGTCGTCCACCGGACGGTCGAGGAGATCTGGTACTTCGCCTCCGGCCGCGGCCGTATGTGGCGGTCCCAGGGGGACCATCAGAGCGTTGTCGAGGTCGGCCCCGGCGTGTCCATCAGCATCCCCGTGGGCACGCGGTTTCAATTCCGTTGCGACGGTGCCGAGCCGCTGGTGGCTGTCGGCGCGACCATGCCGCCCTGGCCCGGCGAAGGCGAGGCCCAGCCGACGGCAGGTCCCTGGGAGCCGACGGTCTAGCCTCAGTCGAGCCCGCAGCGGGCGTAGAGCTTCACTGCATTATCCCACAGCAGTTTCTGCTTGCGCTGGCGCGGCATCTTCCAGGCGAGCACCGCCTCGACCGAATGCGGGAAGTGGCTTTCCCCGTGCGGGTAGTCGGAGGCGTACATCAGCACGTGCTCGCCGATGAGATCGATCACGGAGTTCGTGAGCTGCTCGCCCTCGGGAATCTCGATGCTCTGGAAGTAGCGGCCGCCGAGGACATAGTCGCTGGGCTTTTGCTTGAGAGGCGGCAGTGCTGCCTTGATCGTCTCCGCGTGCTCGTCGATGCGCGCCATCCAGAACGGCAGCCAGCCATGGCCGGCTTCGAGGGTGCCGATGCGCAGCTTGGGATAGCGGTCCATGACCCCGCTGCCGATCAGGGATGCCATGTTGCGCATGCCGCACCACGGATGCGCCGCCGACCGCTGCAGCCATAGATTCTCCCACGTGTCCTGCCCGCCGGGGGCGTAGGGCGGCATCACCGTGAACGTATGCAGGGTGACCGCAAGGTCATACTCGGCCGCAGCGGCGTAGACCGGCTCAAGCGCGGGGTGGTCGAGCGGCGTGCCGACCGGCGCATAGACCAGGAGGCCCCAAGCCCAGCGCGACTTGCCCCAGCGGCGGATCTCCTCGAGGCTGCCCGCGACATCGCGCGCGCCGGCGAGGATGACGCCGCCGAGACGCTGCGGATAGGCACCGCAGTATTCGTCCATCCAGCGGTGGTAGGCGCGATACATCGCCATCTCGAGCGGCACGTCATCGCCGCTGGTCCAGGTCCCGAACCAGCCCGACGGCAAGGTGAGATTGACGTCCACGCCCTCGTAATCGAGGTCCTTGATGCGCTCGGCCGGATCGTCGTCGCCGCGCGGGCTGGGCTGACGGTCGCGCTTCACGCCGGTGAACCCGGCCATGTA
This sequence comes from Alphaproteobacteria bacterium, assembly GCA_035506575.1. Lineage (GTDB taxonomy): Bacteria > Pseudomonadota > Alphaproteobacteria > CACIAM-22H2 > CACIAM-22H2 > DATJPD01. Next base: position 21,239 of record DATJPD010000093.1, on the reverse strand, counting down.
GCCGGCCGGGGTCTCATCGGCTTTCGCCGTCCCGAGGGTCCGGCGGTATTTCCGCTGGCCCTTGGTGTAGGTCACGTGCCCGGTCTTCTCGTTGACCGTCTTATGCGCCTCCCACGGCTGCAGCCGCTGCCTCTCGGCCGCCGAGAGATACTTGTCGAGGATCTCGGCATAGGGCCCGACATGCGTGTCGGAGTCGAAGATCTTGAAGCCATCGCGTGCCATGCGGGTCTCCGCTTTTACATGTTCAGGACATCGAGCCGCCGGTCGAGCGCCGATACTTGTCAAGCGTCGCGGCGGAGAAATAGCGCTCTTCGAGTTCGCGTTGCTTGGCGAGGCCTTCGCCGCCAGCGCCGATCTCGGGATGGGGGAACGGGCGGTCTTTGCGCCGCTCCAGGAACTCTTCCCAGGCGACGATGCCGCGCGCCTGGAAGTCCTGCATGAAGTCCCACAACGCCGCCCAGGTCACCTGATGGGTGAAGCCCGGATACCAGGCGATGTTGACGCCGAGGGCGAGGTGCTCGTCGAGACCGAGATAGCGCGGCAGCTTGCCCTTCATGAAGGAGAACGGACCGGTTACGGCTGCCCGTGCCCGCTTGATTTCATCGATCGAATGCGGCGATTCGAACTGCACCCAGTCCACGCCTGCCTCGGTCCGGTAGGCGGCCAGGCGCCGGACGCAATCCTCCAGTCCGCCATTGGCGGCATCGCGCGCATAGCATTGCGACATGATCACGAAGTCCGGATCGAGCTCGTTCTTCATGTCCACCGCGGCGCGATAGCGCGCGATCGCATGCTCGAGCGGTACCACTTCCAGACCGGCACTCTGGGTGCGGCGTTTGCCCTCGATCGGCTGGTCGTCGATCCGCACGCCCGATATCCCGGCCTTGATGCATTCGCGAACCATGCGGCGCACCGCCATGATCCCGCCATGGCCGGTGTCGCCGTCCATGATGATCGGGAACTGCACGCTGTTGGCGATCCAGCCCGCGATCTGCACGCACTCGCTCATCGTGGCCGTGCCGACGTCGGCCAGGCCCGTATAGGCACCGACAACGCCACTGGTCCCCACGAACGCCGCCTCGCAACCTGCCCTCTCCATGATGCGCGCATGCGCCGCGGTCGGCGGGTGAAGGATGGTCAGGACCTTTCCCTGCCGATAGATCAGCTCGCGCAGGCGCGTGGTCTTTTTCATCCGGGCTGGACCTCCCACTTTTCGATCGTCCGCTTCTCGATCGTGTCGACGATCAGTTTTTCCGTGAGATATCCCACGATGCTGACGAGGATCATCGCGGTCATCAGGTCGACGGCGCGGAACTGGAACCGCGATTCCATCAGCATGAACCCGATGCCGTCCTGTGCCGCCAGCATCTCGCCCGCGACGATCATCCGCCACGCGGTTCCGATGCTGATGCGCAAGCCTGTGATGATGTAGGGCACGGTGGCCGGCAGGATGACCCGGAAGAACAGCACGGGCCCCCGCGCGCCGAAGCATCGCCCGGCGTTGAGCACGACGGGATTGATCAGGCGCGCCCCGGCCTCGGTGTTGAAGAACAGCGGAAAGAACGTGGTCGTGAACACGACGAAGACCACGGCCTTGTCGGTGAGCCCGAACCACAGGATGGCGATCGGGATCCACGCGATCCCCGGGACGGGATAGAGGGCCTTGATCACCGGCAGCGTGAACTCGCGCAAGGTCGCGAGACGCCCGAGCACGAGCCCGAGCGGGATGGCTATCATCGCCGCCAGCCCGAACCCGATCATGGCGCGCAGGAAGCTGTGCTCCAGATGCACATAGATATTGGGCCCGTACAGCCACGGCTCGTTGGTCAACATCAACGTCGAAACGACGTTGCGCAGGACCGCCAAGGGGCGCGGCAGGATCAGCTCGAGGTCGAACGCCCGAGACATCCATTCCCACAGGAGCAGGACCACCAGGGTCCCGACGCCGCCCCGGAAGATGCGGCGCCAGCGCACACGGCGGCGCTTGGCGCGCGCGTAGTCGGAGAACGCCGGCTCCGCGATTGGAGTGCCCGCCGCGCCGGCGGAAATGGAGGCTGTGTCGAGCGAGCTGCTCACGTGGAAGCGGGACCTATTGCTTGAGATACGAGAGGTCGAACACGTCGTCGAATTTCATCTGCGGCAGGATCTCGCCGCGCGCCTTCATGGCCGTCCCGTCGAGCTGCCACCACGCCTGCGCGGGCTTGTCGGAGCGCGGCACGCGCGGATCGAAGATCTGCAGCATCTGCTCGACCACCGCCGGATCGCGGTGCGTCCACTCGGCGATCATCTTCACCTGCTCGGACACGGGCGCCTTGTCGTAGGCATCGCTCGCATCGAAGATCGCCTTGACGAAGCGGCGGGTGATATCGGGATGCGCCGCGGTGTACCCGCGCGAGATCGTGATCATCGTATTGGGCAGGTTCTGCGCCGTCTCCCCCATATCGCCGCGGTGCGCGCTCATGAACAGGAACCCGGCCTTCGCCTGCAGCGCGATCGTGGCCGTGAGCGCATCGTGCATGAATCCGTCGAGCTGGCCGCCGAGCAGCGCCGGCACCATGTTTTCGCCCTGGACGGTGATGAACTGCCACTTGAGATCGTTCGTGGTCAGGTTCTTGTCCTTGAGGAAGGAGCGGAACAGGATCAGGTGCGTCGACGACGGCGAGGAGATGCCGATGCGCAGCTGCTGGGACTTGAGATCATCGAACGTCTTGCCCTGAAGCTTGTTGCTCATCATGAAATTCGTGCCGCCCTTGTCGCCGGCGGGCATCATGGCAAGCGGCGGCGGCTTGCCGGCCTGCATCGATTGCGAGTTGGCGCGCGCGACCTCCCCGCCGGCGCCGATGTAGAAATCGAGGTTGCCACGCAGCATCTGCTCGACGCCGGCGACACTCTGGCCGGAGGGAAACGGATGCTCTTCGACCTCCAGGCCGTTCTTCTCGAACGCGCCCGTCTTCACGGCGATCCAGTAGATCACCGTCACGACGTTCGGCTTCAGCATGCCGACCCGGACCTTGTCGGCGGCGTGGCCGTCCGGTGCCGCCCCCAGCGCCGCCGCTAGAAGAGACGCCGTCATGATGCGAGTCCAGAACTGCATGGTCGTGCTCCCTCCTCCGTCTCAGTGGGCCGCGAGCCGCTGCATCTCGGCCGTGATGCGGGCCTTGTAGGCGGCGAATTCGGATGAATTGCGGTCGCGCGGCCGCATGAGGTCCACCCTCACCTCGTGAGCGATGCGGCCCGGCGAGGGCTTCATGATCGCGATACGGTCAGCGAGATACACCGCCTCGTCGATATCGTGCGTGACGTAGAGGACGGTGCGCTGCTCGCTCAGCCAGGTGGCGATCAGATGGTCCTGGAGCGCCATGCGGTTGATCGCATCGACGGCCGAGAACGGCTCGTCCATCAGGAGCAGGGCGGCGCTCGTCAGCGCCCAGGCCCGCGCCACCGCCGCGCGGTGCTTCATGCCGCCGGAGAGCTGGTATGGATAGAGATCGGCGTAATCCGCAAGCCCCACGATCCGCAGCACGTGCATGGCCCGCTCGTGCGCCGCATCCTTCCGCCAGCCGCCCATCTTCAGCCCGAACTCGACGTTCTTCAGGACGGTGAGCCACGGAAAGAGCGCGTGCTCCTGGAACACGATGCCGCGGTCGAGGCCGGGCTCGACGATCGGCTGGCCGTTGAGGCGCACCTCGCCCGCCGATGGCCTGATCAGTCCGGCCACGATCTTGAGGAAGGTGCTCTTGCCGCAGCCTGACGGGCCCAGGATGCACAGGAACTCGTTCTCGGGAATGCGCAGCTCGAACCCCTGCAGCGAGTGCACCCAACCCGCCTGGCCCTCGTATCGGTGGTCGACCCCCCGCGCCTCGATCACGTCGCGTCTCATGCGGCGGATACTCCGCGAATCTCACGCCGCTTGGGCGCGCCGAGCCGATCGGAAATCGCCGCCGCACCTCTGGTCACCGCCGCGATCGTCTTCTTCTTGAGAGCCGCGTTGTAGCGGCTCGTCGGCACGGCGATCGCGAGCGCTCCAATCACCTCGCCCGACGGACCGAAGATCGGCGCCGCCGCACCGGCGCCGCCGGAATCCCGCTCGTCCCATCCCTCGGCGTAACCGTGCCGGCGGATCGCCCGGACCTCCGTCCACACCGCCTTCGCATTCGTCGGGGTGGTCTTCGTGAGCGCAACCAGCTTCGTGCGGCCCAGATAAGCCTCGATCGCCGCATCGCTCATCGCGGCCAGCAGCACCTTGCTGCCGGCCCCGGCATAGAGCGACTTCTGCTCGCCGAGGGTGAGCACACGGCGGATGTTCTGCAGCCCCTCGACCTGCTCGATATCCACGCGGTGATCGCCCACGCGCACGCAGAGGAAGGCGGTTTCATTGAGCTGGTCGCGGACCTGCCGCATGACCGGCAGCGCCTCGGCGACCAGGCCGGTCTGGCCTTTGGCGATCTCGGCCAGCGAGATCAGCTCGAAGCCGAGCCTGTACTGGCCGGTCATCGGATGCTTGATCATCAATCCGCGTCGCGACAGCGTGGCGAGCAGCCGGAATGCCGTGGCCTTATGGAGGCCGGTGCGTGCGGCGATCTGCTTCAGGCTCAGCTCGGGGCTGTTGTGGCTGAACGCCTCGAGCACGTCGATCGCGCGGTCGAGGGTCGACACGGAGTACGGAAGGTCGTCAGCCCTCGCAGGGCTTGCGGGTTCCGCCAGATCAAGGCGTGCGCCCAAGCGGCATTCCTCCATGTTTCACATTATGAAACTACGTTTTATTTTGACCTCGACTGTGGCGGGCGGGCCGGGCTCCTGTCAAGCGTGGCCGCCGAGCGGCTCGCCGGTCTCGGCACGGCGCGTGCTCGCCCATTGCATTGCGGCATCATCTGAACGATTCTCGGATCCCAAACTCTGACGGGACCACATGTCGGATACCGATCCTCACGACCGCACCTTGACCCGGCTGCTCGAAAACAACCGGAAATGGGCCGCCCGGATCGCTCAAGAGCGTCCGGGGTTCTTCGAGAAACTGGCCAAGCAACAATCCCCCGAAGTCTTGTGGATCGGCTGCTCCGACAGCCGCGTGCCCGCGAACGAGATCATCGATGTGCTGCCCGGGGAGGTGTTCGTCCATCGCAACGTCGCCAACCAGGTGATGCATGTCGATTTCAACTGCCTGGCCGTCCTGCAATTCGCCGTCGAAGCCTTGCGGGTCCGCCACGTGATCGTGTGCGGGCATTACGGCTGCGGCGGTGTCCAGGCGGCGCTGAAGCGCAGCCAGCTGGGGCTGATCGACAACTGGCTCTACGGCCTGTCGACGCTCCACGCGCAATACCGCGCGCAGATCGAGGCCGTTCCGAAGGGCATGGAAGTCGACGCGTTGTGCGAGATCAACGTGATCGAGCAGGTGCGCCACGTGTGCAACACGACCATCGTCCAGCACGCCTGGGATCGCGGCCAGCCCATCGCGGTGCATGGGTGGATCTATGGCATCCATAACGGCCGCCTCAACGACCTCAGCGTCACCATCACGTCGACGGCCGAGATCGAGACCGTCTGCACAAAGGCTCTCGAAGGGCCGCGCCTGGTCGCCCGCGCACGGGCGGATTGACGGGACCGAGCGCGGCGGTCCTCGCCGCCTAGGTGATTTCCGGCCCGCTTCTAGGGGATTTCCCCAACACGCGGAACGGACCGTAGGGCGTTATGGTACGGCGCTGTTACCGTGCTGTTTGCCATGGGAAAACGGCTGTCATGACGCAAATTGAGGGCCGCGTGTCTTCGGGGCTACCTGCCCTCGACGCCATTCTCGACGGCGGCTTCGTTCGCAAGCGGATCAATTTGATCGAGGGCACGCCCGGAACCGGCAAGACCACGGTCGGACTGCAGTTCCTGATGGCCGGCCGCCGGCGCGATGAAAAAACCCTCTACATCACGCTCTCGGAGACAGCCGAGGAGCTGCGCGCCGTCGCCGAGGCGCACAAATGGTCGCTGGAGGGGATCGAGATCTTCGAGCTCGCACCGAGCGACGAGACGGCCCACGCGCAAACTGTCTTCCACTCGTCGGAGGTCGAGCTCGGCGAGACGGCGCGTCAGATCTTCCAGAAGATCGACGACGTGAAGCCGGCGCGCATGGTCGTCGACTCGCTGTCCGAGATGCGCCTTCTCGCGCAAAGCCCTCTGCGATACCGCCGCCAGATCCTGGCGCTCAAGCAGTTCCTGGCGAAGAAGAACGTCACGGTCCTGCTGCTCGACGACATGACCTCGGAGACCCATGACCTCCAGGTACACAGCATCGCGCACGGCGTCATCACGCTCGAGCAGATTGCGCTCGAATACGGCGCCGAACGCCGGCGCCTGCGCGTGCGCAAGATGCGCGGCGTCAGGTTCCACGGAGGGTATCACGACTACATCATCCGAACCGGCGGCCTGCAGGTGTTTCCGCGCCTGTCCGCGATCGCGCCGGAAGTCCGGCAGGAAAAGCAGATCGTCCGCAGCAGCTCGCCCCAGCTGGACCAGATGCTGGGGGGCGGCCTGCAGCGCGGCACCAGCACCCTCCTCATCGGCCCCGCCGGGTCCGGCAAATCCTCGATCGCCCTCACCTACCTCAGCGCCGCAGCCGCACGCGGCGAGTTCTCGGCGCTGTTCGCCTTCGACGAGACGATCGAGAGCATCTACGACCGCTCGGCCGGCGTCGGCCTGGCGCTCGAGCCGCTGGTCCAGGCGGAGAAGGTCTCGATCGACCAGATCAACCCCGCCGACATGTCGCCGGGGGAGTTCACGCAGCTGGTGTGCGACAAGGTCGAGAAGAAGAACGCGCGAGTCATCGTCATCGACAGCCTCAATGGCCTGCTCAACTCCATGCCCGAGGAGCGGCACCTCATTCTCCAGGTGCACGAGCTCCTGAGCTATCTCAGCCTGCGGGGCGTGCTGACGATCCTGATCATCGCCCAGCACGGCATGATCGGCGCGATGCAGAACCCGCTCGACCTCAGCTATCTCAGCGACAACGTCCTGCTGCTCCGCTACTTCGAGGCCCAGGGCAAGCTGCGCAAGGCAGTCAGCGTCATGAAGAAGCGCGTGGGCTCGCACGAGGATTCGATCCGGGAGTTGCGCATCAGCAGCGACGGATTGCAGGTGGGCGAGCCCCTGACGGAGTTCCAGGGCATCTTGACCGGCGTGCCGACCTATCTCGGCCCGCAGAAACTGCTGAAAGCGAACTGATCGTTCCATCCGCTCCGAATGCGCACGCGGACATTGATACTCGCGCCCGCCGGCCGGGACGCGCCGCTCATGCAAGCCGCCCTGTCCCAGGCCGGTATCGTGAGTGCCGCCTGTGCCGATCTGGCGGAGCTGTGCGAGGCGTTGGGCGCAGGTGCCGCGACGGCGGTGATCACCGGCGAGGCGCTGCTGGAAACCGATCTGCGGCGGCTGGAACGCTGGATAGCGGACCAGCCGTCGTGGTCCGACTTCCCCTTCCTCGTGCTCGTCGACCACGGCAGCGACAGCGTGCAGGCGTGGCAGAACCTGGGGCCTTTGAAAGCCCAGGCCAACGTCACCCTGCTCGAACGGCCGGTCCATGCCGCAACCCTGGTCAGCGCCGTGCGCGCGGCCGGCCGCGCCCGCCGACGCCAATATGAAGTCCAGGACACGCTCGCCGCTCTCGCCGACAGCGAGCAACGCTACAAGATGCTGGCTGCGAATCTCGAGGGCCTGGTCGCCGAGCGGACGCACAGCCTCGCCGAAGCCAACGGCCGGCTCACCAAGGAGATCGCCGACCGCGAGCGCGCCGAGGCGGCCCTGCTGCAGGCGCAAAAACTGGAGTCGGTGGGGCAGCTGACCAGCGGCATCGCGCACGACTTCAACAATCTGCTCACCGCCGTGCTCGGCAATATCGAGATCGCGCGGCGGCGGGTCGGAAACGAAGGCGCCGAGCGCGCCCTGGTTGCCGCGTGCAAGGCGGTGGAGCGCGGCGCGCGGCTCACCTCCCAGCTGCTCGCCTTTTCGCGCAAGCAGCGCCTCGCCGCCCGCCCGACCGACGTCAACCGCCTCGTCACCAGCGCCGGCGACATGCTGTTCCGGACCATGGGGGCGACGATCCAGATCGAGACACAGCTCGACCCGATTCTGTGGCCGGCGATGGTCGACCCGACCCAGCTCGAGCTCGTGCTCCTCAACCTCGCGATCAACGGCCGCGATGCCATGAAGGACGGCGGGCGCCTCACCATCCGGACGGCGAACGTGCCGGCCGCCGCGCGCCCTGACGACCTGCCGGACGGCGACTATGTCCTCGTCTCCGTGACCGACACCGGCTCTGGAATGACGGACGACGTGCGTGCCAAGGCATTCGAGCCGTTCTTCACCACCAAGGAGATCGGCAAGGGCAGCGGCCTCGGGCTCAGCATGGTCCATGGCGTGGCGGTGCAATCGGGCGGCAACGTCTACCTGCAGAGCGCGCTGGGACGCGGCACGACGGTGACACTGTGCCTGCCGCGCTCGGCCAGCGAGCCGGTCGCGGTCGAGCTCCAATCTGCCGACGCGCCGCAGTTGAACGGCGGTCCGGCGACTATTCTGGTCGTCGATGACGATGCGGACGTACGCGACATCGCGGTCAACGGGCTTCGGGATTTCGGATACCAGGTGCTCGAAGCGGAAAGCGGCTATGCGGCGCTGGAGCGCCTCGCGCACGACCGCATCGACCTCGTTCTCATGGACGTGGCCATGCCGGGCATGAACGGCATCGAGACCATCCGCCGCGCCCGCGAGATCCACCCTCGGCTGCCCGCCATTTTCATGAGCGGCTATGCGGACACGACTGTGTTTGCGCCGATCGTGGACGACCCGCTCCTGCAGAAGCCGTACCGGCTCGACAAGCTCGCAAGCGCGGTGACGTCTGCCCTCCAGGCGCGGGAAGCCCGGCGCGACCACTAGCCGCGCGACACCTAATCCCAGGGGGCGTAAGCCTTTGTTTTTGCTGAGACCTACGTAATCTACGTAGGCGCAATTTACCCGGCCTTAAGACCCTTCCGCTCTACTGGCACCAGCACGTTTCCAAACCGTCGGTCAGAAGACGCGCTTCATGAGCCTGGACCTGCGCAGCAAGCTTATCCTCGCGGTCGACGACAGCCCGGAAGACCTGGCGCTGCTCAACGCGATCGTCATGGGTGCCGGCTACACCTTCGTCGGCGCCGCCTCCGGCGAGGATGCGCTGAGCCTGGTCCATCGCTGCACGCCGCGGCTGATCCTGCTCGACATCCAGATGCCGGGCCTGGGCGGTGTCGAAACCTGCCGCCGCCTGCGCGAGAACCCCCAGCTCAGGACGGTCCCCATCGCCTTCCTGACCGCGTGCAAGACGCGCGGCGACGTGAAGGAAGGGCTCGTGGCCGGCGGCAACGATTTCATCGTGAAACCGATCCATCGCGACACTCTGTTGCAGCGGGTCCAGCACTGGACCAATCACCGGATCGCGGCGCCTAAGGCCGCCTAGCGATCATGGCGGGGGAGACAATCATGGATTTCGACGATACGGCGCTCGCCGGCCTGCAGGACGCACTGCCGGACGCCGAATTTCGCGAGCTTCTGAGCGACTATCTCGCAAGCACGGCGGCACGCATGGCAAAGGTGCAAGTGCTGCGCGCCGCACAGAACTGGAATGACCTCGCCTTCGAGGCCCATACGCTCGTATCGACCGGCGGCGGCTACGGCCTCGTCCGCGCCTCCACACTGGCCCGCAGCCTGCAGGAAGCCTGTAAGGCGGGTGACGCCGACCAGGCGTCCGCGCTCGCCGTCGAACTGGTCGCCGCCACCACGCGCGGCTGCGAGGCGCTGCGGTCACGCTTTCTCGGCGGGCGCACTGCGGCGGCCGCATGAGGCCGCCGCCTGGCCTTCAGCCACGCCTGAGGGGTCGAATCTCGCTGCAGGCCGCCACGGGCGGCTTCATCGTTCTGGTCTGCGCGATTCTGCTTGGTCTTTATGCGTTCCAGACCTGGAACAACCGGTCGGAAGTCATCGAGCGCGCCGGCGAAAGCGCGGCCAACCTGACGCAATCGGTCGCCCAGCATGCGGAGGACGCGGTGCGGGAGGTCGACGGCATGCTGTTCGCTCTCGTCGAGCGCGTCGAGGTGGACGGCCCGTCGTCGCGAGCGGTGAAACGCCTGCACACTTTCCTGCAGGCCCGCGTCAAGACGCTGCCGCAGCTGCGCACCATCACGGTTCTGGACGAGCGTGGGAACCTGTTGACGAGCTCCGCGGGAGTCATCGAGCCGACCAACTACGCCGATCGATCGTATTTCCAGTACCACCGGACCCACGTTGGTCCGGCCCTGCACATCGACCCGCCCGTGCGCGGCAGACAGACGAGCGAGATGGTGATCCCGATCTCGCGGCGCATCGACCGTCCGGATGGAAGCTTCGCCGGGGTCGTCGTCGCCAGCCTCAGCATCCGGTACTTCGCGAACTTCTACGGCCGGTTCAACATCGGCACCACGGGATCGATCATCCTGGCATCGACCGACTCCGCCGTCCTGCTCGTCCGCCGCCCCTATAACGAGGCGCTCATCGGCAGCACCATGCTGAAAGGTCCGCTGTTTCGCGAGTTCCTGCCTCAGGGCATCGCGGGAACCAACCTGATGAAGAACGCGACCGACGGCGTCGAGCGGATTGGCAGTCATCTGCGGCTCTCGACCTATCCGCTCGTTGCCGCCGTGGCCCTGGGCAAAGACGAAGTGCTGGCCGACTGGCGCCAGGAAGCGCTGTTCGACGGCGCGATTTCTGTCGCTCTCGCCGCCATTATCGGAGCCCTGGGCTTCTGGCTCACGCATCAGATCGGGCTGCGTGCCGCAGCGGAGAACAAGCTCAAGGCCGCGCGGGCCGCTGCCGAGGCCGCGGACCGCGCCAAGTCCGAGTTTCTTGCCACCATGAGCCACGAGATCCGGACGCCCATGAACGGCATCATCGGATACTCGGATCTTCTGCTCCGGACCAAGCTCGACCCAGACCAGAACGAATACGCAGAGACGGTCGCCGGCGCCGCCCGCAGCCTCCTCACCCTCCTCAATGACGTTCTCGACTATTCGCGCATCGAGGCGGGCGGCATGGTTCTCGACCACGCCGATTTCTCACCCACGGCCCTGGTTGAAGATGCGTTGTCGGTCATGCGGCACACCGCGGCGGAGAAGGAGCTGGCGCTCGATGCACGGGTCGCACCGTCTCTTCCGACGATGCTCGTCGGCGACCGCCACCGGTTGCGCCAGATCCTGCTCAATCTCCTCAACAACGCCATCAAGTTCACCGAACGCGGAGGGCGGGTCCAGCTGCGCCTGTCCTGCGACGGCGACGAACGCGATGGCGTCAAGCTGCGATTCGAGGTCGAGGACAGCGGCATCGGGATGCCGGAGGACGTGCAGGCGCGCCTGTTCAACCGTTTCACGCAGGCCGAGTCCTCGACCGCGCGCAAGTACGGAGGAACGGGCCTTGGTTTGTCGATCTGCAAGCGCCTCGTGGAGCTCATGGGCGGCACGATCGGCGTGACCAGCGCGCCAGGCCGCGGCAGCACGTTCTGGTTCACGGTATCGCTGCCGCGCGCCAAGGGCGCGCTGGTGCTGCAGCCGACGGCCGTGGAGGGCCCGGCATCTCCCGGCAAGCTGCGGATCCTCCTGGTGGACGATGCGGAGATGAACCGCCGCCTGGCTGCGATCATGCTCAAGGCGGCGGGGCACACGGTCGACACGGCCGATGATGGCGGAGCCGCCGTCGAGGCGGTCCAGCGCCAGCGGTACGATCTGGTCCTCATGGACGTGCAGATGCCGGGCGTGGACGGCTACGAGGCGACCGCCCGCATCCGGGCCTTGCCAGGCGCCCCGCGCGACGTGCCGATCGTGGCCATGACCGCCAATGTCATGGAAGACGACGTCCGCAAATGCCTGACCGCCGGGATGAACGATCACCTCGCCAAGCCGATCGAGCGAAACCGCTTGCTGACGGCTGTGGCGCGCTGGGCCAAGGCCGCCTAGGCCGCGATCGCCCTGTCAGCGACCGGCGGGCGCCGCATCCTCCGGCGTTCACCAGCGATGATGCTCGTGCCACCCGTGCTCGTGGTGCCAGCCGCCGTCTGTCTCGACGACGCAACCGGCAAGCACGCCCATCGTGATCACAGCCATGGCCAGGATGATGATCCGGCGCAAGCTCATGTGGTTCCTCGCTTCGCTGTGGACGGTGCCCCTTGCCCAGGGACAACCCGCGAAGCGGCGGATTCATTCCGGCGGTACCGAACCCCGATACCGCGCCAGAGTTACGCCTGCCGGAAACCCATCCGGAATGCGCCCCAGTGCCGGCCGCGGATGAAGATGGGCGCGGAGAGGTCCTTCATCAGGACGAAATTGCCGCCGCCCATGTCGCGGCGGTAGGTCTGCAGCAGAAACGGCCTGGTGTTGGCCGCGACGCGCTGCACGGCACGGTCCTTGAACAGGCGCCGGTTACGACAATTGGCCGCGTTCCAGACCGGGTCCTTCCCCTGAGGCTGGCGATAGTTCGGATTGTGCGTCGGCAGGTACCCGCCCTTGGCCCAGGCGACGCAGAACACCACGCGCGGATCGATCTTCTGGATCGGGTCCTGGATCGGCGGCAGGAGCCGGTCCGTCAGTTCGACGTAGTCCGTCATATATTGCGGCGGGTTGGTGCCGGGGATCTCGCGATAATTCTCGTCGAAGAACTTCTCGGCCGTGATATCGCCGCGCTCGATCGCCGCCTCGAACTCGGCTTCGATCCGCTTGGCGGTCTGGATCACCACCTCGATGAGGGGCGTGTCCGGCGTCGCAACGCCGCTTTCCGCCACGTACTCGATCAAGCTCTCGCTGCCCTTGAGCAGCGCCTGCACGCGCTGATCGGCCTGCTTGAGGTGGGTCGAGGAGACATCGACGTTCTTCGAGAACTCGGCCAGCTCGTTGATGACCGAATCGCAGTAGCCGAGGTTGGCCGCCGCCATTTGGGCGATCGTCTGGATCTCGCGGCCGACCAGTGAGAACTCGTCATGGACGCGCGTGGCCACGCCCTGCAGCCGGCCAGCGCCCTGCCCCGCTTCGGCGGCGTGCTGCGAGGCGGCCTTGCTCTCGGTCAGCAGCCCGCCGATCTGGCTGTTGAGGTCGCTCACGATGGACGAAATGCGCGTGGTCGCCTTGCGCGTCTCCTCGGCGAGCGTCTTGACCTCGGTCGCCACCACGGCAAAGCCGCGCCCGGCCTGCCCGGCGCGAGCCGCCTCGATCGTGGCGTTCAGCGCCAGGAGATTGGTCTGCTTGGCGATGGTCTCGATGGCATGGGCCACGCCGGACACCTGCTCCAGCACGGAGCCGAACGATTGCAGCTTTGCCTCGATGCGGGAGACCGCCGAAGTCAGCTCGCCGATATGCTGCACCGCGGCGTTGACCACGGTCTGGGATTCATTCACCCCGGTGCCGGCCGTGGAGGCAGCGGTCTGGGCCGCGCGCGCCGATTTGTCGAGCTCGCGATTGGTCCCGACCATGGTCTCGGCTGTCCGTTGCAGGGCCTTGAACTGCTCGGCCTGCCGGCCGACCCGTCCTGAGATTTCGTCGAGATTGCCGGCGACGTCCGCCGTCTCGACCCCCAGAGTGCCGATGCGGTTGGCGATCTCCGCGATCACTCGGCGCTCCAGGCTGTCGCCCGACTGCGCTTTTTCAGTCGCAGGCGCCACTTGGGCAGTACTCATGCCATCCACGCCGCGTCTCCACGGTCCCTGTTCACATTTTTGTTAATTTGCCAGGACACAGTAAACGGCTTCTTAAGCGCCGTCCAATGATACACGGTTCCTAGGCCTAAAGATTCTCCTTTTGGGTCAAGTTCTTACGCGAGGCTGACAGCGCCCCCTGGTGCCGGTCCGCGGGTAAAAAAACGGCGCCGCTTGCGGCGCCGTTTTGGTCGAGCCAGGCCCGACAGGTCAGTGGCTGTTGCCGGGGTTCACGTTCGGGCTCCCGGTGTCGGAGCGCGGAGTTGTCGTGGTGTTCGACCGCGGCGAGGTCGGCGCCGTGGCGATACCCGGCCTTGTCGCCGACGGGTTCGTGGTGTTGTAGGGCTGCTTCTGCATCTTGTCGCGTGGACCGCCAACGCCGGATCCGTCCACGTTTGATTCGCCGCGCGTACCCTGGCCTTGCATGGTCGACGATCCGCCGTTCTGGCCGCTGTAGCCCTGGGCCATGGCACCGCCGGCACAGAGGGCCAGCGCCAGCGCCGATGCCGTCGCGATCAAGCTGCCGCGGAATGTCTGAGGTATGATTGTCATGTCTGCCCCATCGATGGTGATGACAGCTTCCTCGCGACAAACCCTCGCCTGGTGTTTGGTTCCGACGGCGACCGCTACCAGGGTGCGGCAGATATCTGTGTCCAAATATCTTGTGAAGGTCACGGCGGCTCGGTCATATTGGGGCGTGGCTTCAACAGCGAAAGGAGGTGATCCAGTGTCTCATTGTCATGTTCGGTTGAATGTCGGGACCTGGGTTGTCACCGCCGCGTATCGGGCCGTGACCTGACCTGCAGTCTGTTGGTCCTCGGCTCAACCAGGATCAGACAATGGAAGGGCTGCCCGCCAGGGCAGCCCTTCTTATTTGCACCCATTCCCACTCAGGCGCGAACCGTATAAGACGTTAGGCAACGCAAGATACCGCAAGGGGGGAATATGAGATCGATCCCGAACGTACCGGACGTCGTGCGCTGGCGCGCTGCAATTGTTGTTGCGGCCCTTACACTCATGTCCGCGGCTCCCGTGCTGGCCGACCCTTTCCCGTCCGGCTGGCAGGCGGAGCACGTGAAGCCGGTCGGCTTCTCAGCGCTCGGTGGCCGCTACGGCGCGTTCAAGATTGCAATCAAGCACGCCGCCAACGGCAAATGGTACCTGTTCACGGGGCACACGTTCGATCAGGGCTGGAGCATCGTCGACATCACCGATCCGGCCAACCCGCGGTACGTGAAGTTCATCCCCTTCCAGACCGGCGACAAAAGCATCATCACCTCCCAGGTGACGCTGCACGACAATCTGATGATCACCTCGCTGAACAGCTTCTCGCCGCAGAAGAACCCGCTGCCGGCGGTGCTGCTGTGGGACATCAGCGATCCTGAGAACCCGAAGCAGGTCTCCTCCTGGCAGGGCGGCTCGACGGGAGCTCACCGCAATTCCTATCCCGGCGGCAAATACGCGTATCTCGCGACCAGCTATCCGGGCTTCAAGGAGAACATCCTCGTCATCCTCGACGTCAGCGACCCCGCGCATCCAAAGGAAGTCGGCAAGTGGTGGCAGCCCGGCCAGAAAGACGGCGAGCCAGCCGCCGACGGCTGGGAGGGATTCCACGGCCCGGCCAATGTCAGCCCGGACGGCAAGATGGCCTCGCTTCCCTACACGCCCGACGTCGTGAACCTCGACATCAGCGATCCCACCCAGCCCAAGCTCATGGGCCGGCTGCGCTTCACGCCGCCATTCGCCAGTGTCGGCACGCAGTCCGTCCATACGGTCCTGCCGCTGTGGGACCGCAGGCTCCTCTACGTGAGCTCCGAAGCGCAGAAGCCCGAATGCAAAGACGACGGCATGAACTTCGCCGGCCTGATCGACAACGCCAACCCCGCGCACCCGCGGCTGATCTCGATCTTCCCCACGCCGCGGCCGCCGAAGAACGTGCCGTACAGGGATTTCTGCGACAAGGGCGGGCGCTTCGGACCGCACAACACCAGCCAGGAGATCCACAACCCGGCGATCCAGCATCCCGGCAACCTGATGTACGTGGCGTGGTTCAACGCGGGTCTGCGCGTCTTCGACATCAGCGACGCCACGTTGCCGACCGAGGTCGCCTATTTCATGCCGCCCGAGCGCCCCGGCCTGCCCGAGAAGGGCGGCGCCCATGGGTCGCCGATCAACTGGAGCGAGGAGCTCGCCGTCGATGCCCGCGGATACGTCTACATGAATGACGACAAATGGGGCCTGTTCGTGCTGCGCTACACGGGCAAGGAGCCGAAGACGGCGACGAAGTAGCCCGGTCGTACCGGTATCTACGGGCCGATCACGCGGCGGCCGCTGTCGTCCTTCAGGGCGACGCCGCTGAAACCGCCACGCAGCGCCTCGGTCACGAGCCACGCGACCTTGCGCGCGGCGTCGTCATAGTCGAGCCCGCCCGCGCGGATGTTCGAGACGCAGTTGCGCTCGGCATTCGTGCGGCCCCGCCGCGGGGCAAAGGTGAGATACGCGCCGAGGCTGTCCGGCGCCGACAGGCCGGGCCGCTCGCCGATCAGGATCACTGCGGCGTGTGCCTGCAGGGCCTCGCCGATTTCATCGCCGAGCGCCACCCGGGCCTGCGTCGCGATCACGACCGGCGCCAGTCTGAGGCCTGCCCTGCTGATATGGGGCAGAAGGCACGCGATCAGCGGCACCGCATGCGCATGTACGGCTGCGGCCGACAGGCCGTCCGCGACCACCAGGGCGAGATCGACGGGCGATCCGGCGCCGGCCGTCAGCGTCGCCCGGCCCTCATCCGCGAGGCAGCCCCCCAGGTCCGGCCGGCGGAGATACTCCTCGCGCGAACGGGCGGCGCTCGCCACGGTCGCGACAGCAAGCCCCAGCGCCTCTAGCGCCGATCGCACGTGCGCGACGTCGAGAGCCGCGTGCACCGCGTCGCGCGCCTGGGCATGAGCCAGGGCCAGCCGAAGCACCTGATGTGTCGGCAGTGACGATCCGACGCGGCCGAGCGCGATGCGGGCCGGCGTCAGGGTCGCAAGACGCAGCCACGGATCGGGAGCGCCCAAGCCCCGGCTCATGCCGCCCCACCGCTTGCAGCGGCCAGCAGGGGATGCGGCCGCGTCTGGGGCAGCAGGCGACCCTCGCCGTCCGCGATCCCGACCTGCGCCAGCCACGCCTCGAACTCCGGCGCGCGGCGCAGGCCCAGCAGTTCGCGGAGATACAGCTGGTCATGGAACGACGTCGACTGATAGTTGAGCATCACATCGTCGGCGCCGGGAACACCCATGATGTAGGCGACACCGGCGGCGGCGAGCAACGTCATGAGCCCATCCATGTCATCCTGGTCGGCCTCGGCGTGGTTGGTGTAGCAGACGTCGCAGCCGAGCGGCGCGCCCATCAGCTTGCCGCAGAAATGGTCCTCGAGGCCAGCGCGGGTGATCTGCTTTCCGTCGTAAAGATATTCAGGGCCGATGAAGCCAACGACCGTGTTCACCAGGAGCGGGGAAAACGCGCGACAGACGGCATACGCCCTGGCCTCGCAGGTCTGCTGGTCGACGCCGTGATGGGCGCCCGCCGACAGGGCCGATCCTTGCCCGGTCTCGAAATACATCGCGTTTTCGCCCGCCGTGCCGCGCCGCAGACCCGCGACGGCATCGCTCGCCTCGCGGAGGATCGCCAGGCTCACGCCGAATGCGGCGTTCGCCGCCTCTGTCCCGGCCACGGACTGGAACACGAGATCGACCGGGGCGCCCGCGTTGATCAGCCCGACGGTCGTCGTGACATGCGTCAGCACGCAGGCCTGGGTCGGAATTTCGTACCGCTGGATGATGTCGTCGAGCCGCTGCAGCAGCGCCCGAATCACGGTCGGATCGTCCGACGCCGGGTTGACGCCGATCACCGCATCGCCGCAGCCGTAGAGAAGACCGTCGACGATCGACGCGGTGATGCCGTCGAGGTCGTCGGTCGGATGGTTGGGCTGCAGGCGCACCGCCATGGTACCGGGAAGGCCGATCGTGTTGCGAAACCGCGTCACCACGCGGCATTTGCGCGCAGCGAGAATCAGGTCCTGGTTGCGCATGAGCTTGGAGACGGCGGCGGCGATTTCCGGCGTGATGCCTGACGCCAGGCGCGCCAGAACGTCGGGGGTCGCCTGCCCGGACAACAGCCAATTCCGGAATTCGCCCACCGTCTGATGGGCGACGGGTGCAAACGCAGACGCGTCGTGCGTATCGAGGATCAGCCGCGTGACCTCGTCCTCCTCGTAGGGGATCAACGGCTGGTCGAGAAATGCCTTCAGCGGAACGTCGGCCAGGCAAAGCTTCGCCGCCACGTTCTCCTCGGCGGAGCCTGCGGCGAGGCCGGCCAGTGCGTCGCCCGAGCGAGCGGGCGTCGCTTTGGCCATCAGAGCCTTGAGATCGTCGAACGTCCACGTCCGCGACCCGATCGTGGTGCGATAAGCCAGCCGTCCGCTCCCGAGCCAGTGTCTCGAACCTCGTGAGTTTACAGGAAATTGCGGGCTGTCCCCCAAATGGGTATGGAGAAATCGGGGGCCGGCGATGGCGCGAGCCGCCTCATCCGGCTAAGCTCAGGGTTCTCATTCCCTCGAAGCGAGGCCGTCATGATCGACCTGTATGCGCTGACCAGCCCGAACGTGGTCAAGATCTTCATCGCCCTGGAAGAGCTGGCCCTGCCCTACAAGGTCATCCCGGTCGACGTGTGGAAGGGCGAGCAGTTCACGCCCGAATTCACCAAGCTCAATCCCAACCGCAAAATCCCGGTCATCGTCGATCACGAGGGTCCGGGCGGCAAGCCCTATACGGTCTTTGAATCCGGCGCGATCCTTCTCTATCTGGCCGATAAGACCGGCAAGCTGGTGCCGAAGGACAAGGCGGCGTATTTCGAGATGGTGCAGTGGCTGATGGTCCAGCTCACCACCGTGGGCCCGATGTTCGGCCAGCGCGTCCATTTCCGCCGCTTTGCTCCCCCCGGCAACGACTATTCGGTGATCCGCTACGGCACCGAAGTGCATCGGCTCTATGACCTGTTCGAGCAGCGCCTGGCGAAGCATCCCTATGTCGGCGGGGCCGAGTACTCGATCGCCGACGTGGCCACGTTCCCATGGCTGCGCAACCATGCCCTCCTCGAAATCAACGTGGCGGACCGGCCGAACGTGCAGCGCTACATCGAGACGATCGGCGCCCGCCCAGCGGTCAAGGAGGCGCTCGCCAAGGTGGGCAAGATCACGTCGGCGCGCGACACGGCCACCGACGACGCCAAGGACCGCTTCTTCCAGCGCGGCAAGTACGCGCGCGCCTGAGCGCATAGCGTCGACACTCATCTTTGCGGCAGGGCAGGATGGCGTTACGGCCCAAAGCCATTTACAATTGTTAACCGTGCCGGCAGTCCAAAAAGGGCTCCGGTACGGGAACGGGGGGCCATGGCGCAGGCGATCAGGCGATCACAAGCCGGTTGCGCGGCGATCGCAGTGGCGATGCTGGCGATGCTCCTGGGGATCCCGGCTGCCGCGCAGACGGGGCCGTCGTCGCCCCTGAAATGGGGTCCGTTCCTCGATCTCGACGGCAAGGTCGGCACCAAGCGCAATCTCGGCACAGGCGACCTCTTCATGCCGATGCTGCAGGACAGCAACTCGCTGCTGTTCGCTGACATTCGCGGCCGGTTCGACGACCACAGCGATGAGGAAGGCAATTTCGGTCTTGGCGTCCGGCACATGCTGGAGTCCGGCTGGAACCTCGGCGCCTACAGCTACTACGACCGCCGCAAAACCGAGCTCGGAACCACGTTCGAGCAGGCGACGTTCGGAATCGAGGCGCTGTCGCTCGACTGGGATCTGCGCGCCAACGTCTACCAACCGATCGGTTCTAGCGTGCGCAACGCCTCGACCAGTTCGAACACAAGCACGTCGAGCACCGCCACCTCGACCGCGGCGTTGGCCGATACGGCCGTCCAGGTGACCACCACCACCACGACCACCAACCGCACCACCACCGTCACCACCCAGGACGTGGAGCAGAAGGGCTTCGATGCCGAGATCGGCTGGCGGGTGCCGGTGTTCGCCGCGATCGACACCACCCAGCTGCGCGTCTATGCCGGCGGCTATCGCTTCTACGCCGACAATACGCGCGCGACCCAGGGCCCGCGCGGGCGCATCAACCTCACCATCGACGAGGTGCCGCATCTGTGGGAGGGCGCGCGGCTGGATCTGGGCGGCGAAGTGCAGAACGACGGCCCGCGTGGCACGCAGGCGTTTGCCGAAGTGCGGCTGCGCATCCCGCTGCAGATCTTCGGCCAGCGGCCCGCCGCGCTGACGGCGATGGAGCGGCGCATGGAAGACCCGATCGTGCGCGACGTCGACATCGTCGATCAGTCGCACGCCGCCACCGCGACCGCCACCACCTCGACCTCATCGAGCGTGGTCGAGACCGCGACCCAGACCTCGGGCGGTAGCGCGATCACTGTGCTCAGCAGCTCTACCACCACCGGCGCCAATCTGCCGACCGCGGTCGCCAATGCCGGCGCCAACTCGACCGTCATCCTCACCGGCACGTTCAACACCACCGCCGTCACCACCTTGCAATCCGGCCAGACCCTTATGGGCGCGGGCTCGCTCACCGTGACGACGCCGTCCGGCCGCACCGCCACCCTTACCACTTCCGCCGCCACGATCAGCAACACGACGACGGCCAGCGTCGCCGCCGTCGATATGGCCAATAACAGCACACTCACCGGCATGACGATCAACCAGACCGGCAGCGGCGGCAGCAACCCCTTCGGCGTGCAGGCAACCGGGGTCAGCGGCGCAACCATCACCAACAATACGATCTCCACCACGTCGACGGGCGGCGGCACTGCGTTCGGGATCCGCATTCTCGGCGCCTCCACCAACATCACGGTCAGCGGCAACACGGCGACGGCCGCCAATGCCAGCGCCGTCTCGGTGGCGTTCCAGCTGAACGGCAGCGGCGGATCGGTCAGCGCGACGGTCAGCGGCAATACGTTCAGCGCCACCGGCGTGACCCCCCATGCGGCACAGGTGGACGGCGTCGGCAACACGGCGACGGTCCTGTCGGGCTCCACGGGCAATGTGAAGACTGCCGGCGACTGTACCTCCGGCGCCACCACCAGCGGGTCCATCAGCTTCACTGACGGCAGCCATTGTCCGTAGGCGCCCGTCTGCCAGCGTGCTGTGCGTCTCCGCCGGAATCCGCATCAGGTTCTGAAGGACCGCTGCCGGTTCCATTTTTAGGCGGGGTGATCTAATCTCGCGGCATGCTCACGCTCTACAACGCGCCGCACTCCACCTGCAGCCAGAAGGTCCGCATCTGCCTCGCCGAGAAGGGCCTGGCGTTCGAGGACATCCGGCTCGACCTCGGCAAGGCTCGGGAGCACCTCAAGCCCGAATACCTGAAGCTCAACCCCAACGGCGTCGTGCCGACCCTGGTCGACGGGGACGACGTCATCATCGATTCGAGCGTCATCTGCGAATACCTGGATGAGAAATATCCGCACC
>DATJPD010000092.1:0-55018 GCA_035506575.1 Alphaproteobacteria bacterium | reverse complement strand
CTGCGCGACGACGGCTCGATCGATCTCGAGCTGGCCTGCCAGCAGCTCAACCTGACGCTCGACGTGGTGCAGCAGGCAGCCCAGGCGGCTCCGCCGATCGTGGACAAGCCGGCCGAGGCCGAGGATCTGCCGGCGAGCGATGCGCAGCGCCGGCTGCTCGAGGCCAAGGCCGAGTCGGCCGAGCACGACGCGGCCAAGCGCCGCCGCGAGCGGCTCTCCGAGAACGGGCAGTGGCTGCGCGCCGAGGAGGCCCGCATCGCCTGGCAGCGGGCGCTCGCCGAGCTGCTCAACCAGGTCGAGGCGGAGTTCCCGAACATGGCCGACGCGCTGCTCGCGGTGCCGGCGGGGCGATAAGCGCATCGAGAACCACCACCTCGCGTGGATTTTGAACGAGCACGCCGTCGCACTCGGCGGCGGCTTCAAGGCGGAGAACCCGAAAGCCAAAGGACCGCAGCTCGTGGTGCGGCAGCTGGGATCGAGTAGCGGCGTGCACGGCCTGGTTCACGCTGGACGATCCCGGACGATGGTCGGACGCACCGAGCGTCAGGCGCATGCTGCTGATCGGCCTCGAAAATGGACGATCCGGACAGCCTGGACGACCATTTTTCTATTTATGATTTAGAGCTGCTAGCGATAGGGGGCCATCGTCGGCCTGTTCGCTGCGCTTGTAGTTTGCCTAGAGGGGGCACGCCCTTACGAGATGGCGCAGCTTGCTTTCGAAATGCTTCCACGAGCTGACCGGCGCTTCGCGGTGCTATTGTGCAAGCTGTTGTGATAGCTGGCGTCCCCGAGAGGATTCGAACCTCCGACCTACAGTTTAGGAAACTGCCGCTCTATCCAACTGAGCTACGGGGACGCGAAAAAGCTCCGACAGGCAAGTATCTACCAGAAGCGGCCAACGGCCGGAAGCGGGCGGGTGGCACAGACTCACGACTGTCCCAAGCCGTGCATGGTCACGAAGACATGCGGCGATATTTCAAGCCAGCGAAGAGAAACATGGCCGTCGGGATCGATGCGCACGATCTCGGCGGAGAACTCGCCGCGCCCGTCGCCGCCGGCGATCTTGATCCGGCCGGCCACCTGCTGGCGGAGCTGGAACTGGCCGCCCGGCGCCAGGAGGCGGCAGCCGCCCAGCGACCAGTCGACGGATTTGTACTTTCCGCCCCCGAACCGGAGCGTCAGCAGCGGGCCCGCGATGCGCGGATGCTCGCGGCGCTCGGTCCCGTCGGGTGCGGCACCCAGGCCCAGTGCGGTCTTCAGGCGTTCGATGACCGTCATGTCGTCACCGCGGCCCGACAGGGCGTTTATTTCTCGAGGGCGACATAGACGCCGTCCCAGTCCACCGAGGGCGGCTCGGCTTCGAACGCGGCGATGCGGGTCTCGTAAACGGCGTAAAATTTCTGCATGAGCTCCGGGGCGCTGGCCCGCGCGGTGTCGAGCTGCCGGCGCGCCTCGGCCCAGTTGCGTGCCCGATACGCGGCAAGCATCGCATCGTGCGCCGCGGCCAGAGTCGCGAACGCCGGATTTTCGGCCATGCGCTCGTCGCCCACCAGCGCATAGATATGCGCCGGCCTGGTCTTGCCCTTGACCCGGATGAGATCGAGCTCGAGCCGCGCGAAGGCCGGCGCTTCCGCCGCCGTCTTTTCGCCGATCACGATGTCGACGCCATACGCCTTCGTCTGGCCTTCGAGGCGCGAGCACAGGTTCACGTCGTCGCCGATGACCGAGTAGTTGAACTTCTGGTCGGCGCCCAGGTTGCCGACGCAGCACTCGCCGGTGTTGAGCCCGATGCCGATCTTCACCTCGTGGAACGGCTGGCCCGTGACCGTGGATTCCTCGCGCCATTCCTGGTTCAGCCGTACGAGCTCGGCGCGCATGGCCAGCGCCGCGCGGCAGGCGCGTTCGGCGTGCGCCGGATCGTCGAGCGGGGCATTCCAGAACGCCATGATGGCGTCACCCATGTACTTGTCGATCGTGCCGCCGGTCGCCTGGACGGCCTCGGTCATGGGCGTCAGAAAGCGATTGAGAAAGCGCGTGAGATCGTGCGCGTTCATGCTCTCCGACAGCGTCGTGAAGCCGCGGATGTCGCAGAACAGGAGCGTCATCTCGCGCATTTCTCCGCCGAGCTTGAGCAGCCGCGGGTTGCTCGCCAGCTGGCGCACGTAATGCGGGCTGAGATAGAGCGAGAACGCGGACTGGATGAACTCGCGCTGGCGGCGCGCCTCGCGGCCGGTGATCGCGTCGGCCGCCCACATCGCGAGCAGAAGGCCGGCGCTCGGCTCGACCAGCGGAATCGTCAGCGCCGTGAAATGGAACAGCCCGAATCCCCCCACCCACAGCAGGACCAGCGTGGCGAGGCCGAGCGTGACGTGTTTGACCAGGCGCCGGTTGACCATGCCGAACCCGGCCCCGAGCATCGTGAGCGCCAGCACGAGGGCCGTCTCGCCGGGCCATCCCAGATGCCAGGACCGCCGCCCCTCGATGAGCTGCGAGACGGCGTTCGCGTGGATCTCGATGCCCGGCATTTCGTCGCGGTTGCCGACGCTGTCGAACGGCGTCGGGTGCCGGTCGGTCAGAGTGACCATCTCGCCGATGAGGACGACCTTGTCCTTGAACCATGCGGCCGGCAGAACCGGCACCGCATGCGCCGGGTACATCTTGAACGCGGGCGTGTCGCCGTCGGGCCGGCCGTGCCAGATGATGTGTTCGCGGGCTGTGGGACGGGTCGGGACGACCGCGCCGGCGTGCCCTGCGATCGCGGCGGCCAGGCCCGGCATGAAGCGGCCGTCCGCCTCGATCTGTCCGAAGTCGATCCAGCGCGTGACGCCGTCGACCGGATCGGTGCCGATCTCCGCCCGCGCGCGCACCCGCGCCGGCACGAACGCATTCAGGTAGTCGAGCTGCTCCGCGTCCACGATGTCGGGATTGGCGGTGTACGACACGAGGAGCGGCACTTTGAGGCCGGCAATGGTCGCCTTGAGCTCCGCGTCCTTCTCGGGCTCGGTCGGCTGGTCGAACAGCACGTCGAGGCCGATGACCTTGGCCCCGCGGTCTTGCAGGACCCGCAGCAGATTGGCGAGGAAGGCGCGGTCGACGGGGGAGCGGTAGGGGAACTGGGTCAGAGTGTCCTCGGTGATCGCCACGATCACCACGCGCGGGTCTTGCGGCTCGTGGTGCACATACGTCGAGGCGACGGTGCGGACGTCGTCGGTGAAGAGCTCCATCCGCGTGAGGTTGGACAGGTTGTGAAACGCGGCGACGACGATGACCGCGGCGCTGGCCGCGATGCCGGCGAACAACAGGGCCTGGCGGGCCTTGACGGCCATTGGCGCTACCGCGCGCTCTGCAGCAGAGCCTGCGCCTGGGCGTCGCAGCCCTGCTGCATCATCCAGGCGGCGCGCATGGCATCGTTGCTGGCCGCGGCGGGAATCGTCACCAGCGTGATCGGGATGTCTTTGCCGTTCAGGCCGACGATGTAGGTGGACCGGTTCGCCAGCGGCAAGCTGGCAGGCACGGCCATGCGGTCGGCCCCGGCAGGCCATTGGGCGCGGGCGCGCCAGCTCCGGTCGTAGGGTTCGACCGTGACCGCAGCGGCTCCGCCGCGGTTGGGCCGCCAGAACACGACCTCCCGGTTCTCCGGGACGCAACGGATGCCGACATGGGTCACGTCGAGCAGCCATGGGTCCGGCGGCACGACCTGCGCAGGCGCGCCGCGCACCACGCCCACGCTCTCGCTGCGTGCAAGGTTCGCCGTCAACAGCGCCTTCAACGCCACGCTCGCATCGGGCGCGTCCGCGGCACCCGGCGCGATCGGCGGTTTGTCCCAGGGCCCGTGCAGCTTGATCAGCTGACCGGTCGGCGCGATCAGCTCGACCTGCTGGCCCTCTTTGAGGACCAGCGGCTGCGCGCCGTCGACCGCTTGGCCGGCCTTCAGGCCGATGCCCCGGCTCGTGACAACCACGAGATCGGCAGCCATGGCCGCGTGCGCTGCGACCAGCAGCCCTGCGAGCACCACCGTGAGGGCGGAGGCGGCGCGCTTCACCGGGTCCCTCCCATGGACGACCGGGCCAGCCCGGCGGTTTTCTCCGCAGCGGACGAACGATTGCCGTCGCCGATGACGGTGAAGGCCGCCCAGAAGAACGGATGCGCGGTGGCAGGCTGCGCGGCCAGCTGCAGCTGCGCCTGTTGCAGGGCCGCGGCGGCGCCGCCCGCGAGGTTCGGGCCGAGCCGCTGGAACATGCCGCTCATCAGGCGCACGGTGGGGGCGGACGGCACCTCCCAATGACTGGCGATCAGGCCGCGGGCCCCCGCGTAGAAGAACGCCTCGGCGAGGCCCGACAGGGCTTCGCCGCCGAACCCGGTGGCGCTTTGCGCCGTGTTGCAGGCGGAGAGGACGACCAGGTCGGCGTTGAGGCGCAAGGCCGCGATCTCGCTCGCCTCGAGCAGTCCGTCTTCGGTCTTGGTCTTCGCGGGCACCGGCGGCGGCGACAAGGCCAAACCCGGCTCGGACTGGCACGACAGCTCGCCGGGCAGGACGCCATGGGTCGCAAAATAGAGGACTCGGTAATCGCCGGGCGACGCGTTGCGCAATCCTTGCTCGGTCGCCGCCGTACCCGTCAGGAGCGAACCCGGTCCGGCCCCCAGTAGACCGGCCACAGCGCGCAGCTCATCCGCGGTCTCGGGCAGAGGTGCCAACGCGCGCAGGGCAGAGGCGGGCATCGGCCCTGCGTCCTGGCAGCGGCCGGCCTCCGGCACGGCGGCGCGCCCGCGCGCCGTTCCCTCGAAGGAGGGGTTGCCCACGCCGAGGAACGGCTTGGGTGCCGGCGCCGCCGCGGCACTCGTGCGCAACGCGAGGAAGGCGCGCACCGAGGGGACGTTGCTGGTCGCAAAGCGGCGCACCAGCCACGCGGCGGTCCGGTAATCGCGCCCCGTGGGACGCTGGGTCACGAGCAGCGACACCGGGAGGCTGGCAAGCGCGCCCTCTGCGACGATGACGAGGTGGTCGACAGCATCGAGCTCGCCCGCGACCGGCTCGAACAGCGCGCGGTAGAGCTCGTAGGCGTCGTTGAGATCGAAGTCGTTCACGCCGCCGGCCCGCAGCACGAAGGCAGAGCGGATATCGCGGACCATACGGTCCAGCTTCGCCTGGTCGATGGGGAGCGGCCGGGCAGCAAAGCCATCGGCCCGGGCGACCAGCGCGAAAGATTGCTCGCGTCCGATCTCGAACATCACCAGCGCCTCGCGCGGGCGCAGCTTCGCCTGGAGTGCTGCGAGATCGACCGGGCCAGGATCGAGCAGGCCGGCATAGGCGGGATACTCGTTGCGGATCGTCGCCAGCAAGGTGTCGCGCCGCGCGTTCTGCTGCTGGATCTCGGCGAGCAGGTTGGACTCGATGACCGCACCGCGCTCTTCGTCCGGCAGCGAGGTCTGGCGCGCCAGCTGGATGCGCGCCGAATCGCGCTCGCGCTCGGCATCCTGCAGGTCGCGGACCAGCTTTTCGATCGCCGGATCGTCGGCGGCCAGGCGGGCCGAGGCGCGGCTGATCGTCTGGTCGGCGACGCTGGTCGCGGTGAGCTGCACCGAGCGGAACATCTTGGCCTGGAGCTCGGCGCGCTGCTCGGGGTGCTGGCGCATCACCGCGTTGGCCGAGGTGAGGAAGGGGGTGATCTGGTCGAAGACGAGCTGGCTGCGCGCAACCTGATCGTTGTTCAGGATCTTCAGCGCCAAATCGAACGACCGTAAGGCCTCCGTGTGCAGCTCCTCGCGGGAATACACTTTGCCCAGAGCCATCAGGGTCACCGCGGTGGGTGCCGTTTCGCCAAACAGGCGTTGTTGGAAGATCAAGGCGCCGCGGAAGCTCTCTTCCGCCTCCGTCAGGCGCCCTTCGGCCGCGTAGATTTCGCCGATCGTCGTCAGCACCTCCGGCCGCCACCACGGCGGCAGCCCGCGCTCCTCGCCGATGATGGTCAACGCCTCCTTGGCGGTCGCTTCGGCGTTCGCGAGGTCGCCGGTGCGCAGCGCCATCGCGGCCTCGAGATTGAGCGCATGCGCGAGCTCGCCGCGGCGCACCGAGCGCGATTCGTTGGGGCTGGCGGAGAGGTCGCCCAGGTCCGGCGCTTCGTCGCCGACCAGGCCGCGCCAGATGGAGCTCGCCTCGCGCGCGTAGGGCAGGGCGTCGGTGAACTGGCCGGCGTTGGCGGCGTCGTAGGCCTTGTACGTGAAAAAGCGCGCGCGGTCGGCCGGGTTCGGAGACCGCTCGATGATCGGCTCGGCGCGCCGGAACAGGGCGGCGGCTTCCGCGAAGCGGCCCTGGTTGCTCACCTCGAGGGCGAGGGCGGTCAAGGTTTGGGCGACCGCGGGCGAGTCCGCGCCGAAGGCGCGCTCCTGGATCGTCAGCGCCTCCCGGTACGCGTCCTCGGCGGCGCGGAAATTCTTGCGGCTGCTGTTCAGGCGCGCGGTTTCCGTCAACGTCGCGAACCGGTCCACATCGGCCGCACCCACCGGCCGCAGCTGCGGGCCGAACGTCGCGGCGAGCTGGTCCTTGGCGGCCGCACTTCCGCCGAAGGCCGCCCGGCCGTTCTCCGGCGCATAGCGCGTCATCGCCGCCATGGTCGATTCGAGCACCGGCAGCATGGCCGGCAACCCTTCGGCTTGCAGGAGGTACGGTCCGATCATCGTGGTGACGACGATTTGCGGCCATCCGCCGTCGATCACCGTGCAGGGCTGTAGCCTGACGTCGAGTCCGTCCGGGGTCTTGGTCCAGGCACCGTCGCGGCACAAGAGTCGCGTTGCGGCGTCCGTCCCGGCCGACGAGCCGGCGGCGACCTTCTGCAGCACTTCGTGGCGTGCAGCGTCATCGAGCGGCACGGCCAGCGGGGCCATGCTGGCCGTGACCGCACCGTTCGGCCGCTTGCCGGCGCCACAGGTGACATAGAGAGGTGCGGGCGCGCCTGGGTCGGGCGCGATGTCGGTGCGCACGGAGGTGCGGCACACGGCACCCGTCATATCACGCAGCGCGCTCGCATAGTCCTTGGCGGCGGGAGCACCGCTGTCTCCGGACGCAGCACAGCTCGCCAGAAGCAGCACGGCGCCGACGAGAGGGGATGCGGGGCGGCGTCGAATGCCCATCGTCACCACCGCCCGCTGTTACCGGAGGCCGAGAAGCCCTGCTGTACGCCCGGCGTGCCCGATTTCGGCACCACGGGGTGCTGCACCTGGCTGACGAAGCCCGGAATGACCGGTGCCGTGACGCGCGGCGGCGCCGGCAGCGGATGCGAGACCGGCTGCACCGGCGGCGGCTGCGCGATTACCGACATGGCGCGGTCTCCGGAGTCCGGCGGCGGCGCCGAAGTCGTCGAGCCGGTGGTCGAGCCGGTCGCGCCGCCCGTTCCCCCGCGTGCAGCGCCGGGGCTGCCGCCGCTCGAGCCGCCGCTGGAAGCCGTCGACCCGCCCGGGCCGGCCGTGCCGCCTGTGCCGGGCGAACCTGTCGTGCTGGACCCTTGTCCCTCGCCGCCGCTCGTACCTCCCGAGCTCGACCCGGTGCCAGGACCGGGCGTCGCGGGGCTGATCTGGCTGAACATCGAGCCGCCGGTGTCCGTGCCCTGCACGGTCGTGGGCGCGTTCTCGGACGCGGCGGATCCCACCGGGCCGGGTGCCGCCGGGGTCACCGCGACGACCGGGATCGGCACCGGAGCCGTGAAGATAGGCATCGGCGGCGGAGCGAAGTTGACCGGCGGTGCAGGCGGCGGCGGGATGAGTGCCGCCACGGCGCCCTTCGGCGGGTCCTTGGTGAGCGTCGTGCCGCCCGTTATCTGCGTGGTGCCGCTGAAGTTCCGCAGGTCGTAGGCGACCGGGCCTGATGTCGCGAGGATCTGATCGAAGCCGCTGCCGCGCAGCGCCAAGGTGGCGCCTGAGTTGCTCGACACCGAGCTGATCGTCAGGTTCCCGCTGCCGCTGTTGATCGTGAACGGCGAGTTGCTGAAGATCGAGTTGATCACGAGGTTCCTGTTCACCGCCGAGCTGTCGAAGCTTCCCGGTCCGGCGATGATGAAGTTGGGACTGTCATTGCCGTTCAGGCTTCCGGTGAACGAGCTCGCGATCGTGAAATTGCCGGCGAGCGAGATCGTCTGGTTGCTGCCGCTCCCGCCGGTCTTGATGTCGCCCGTGAACAGGCCGCCGCCGAGCATCGCCAGCGATGCCGCCGAACTGCCGCTATTGCCCGGATTGCGCAGCTGGGGCGTGGTGAGGAATCCGTTGAACGTCAGGCTGCCGGAGTTGCGAAAATCCTGGATCAGCGTGCTGACGGTGACCGGGCCTTGAAGGGTAATGGCGCCGCCATTGCTGCCGCTCGGCAGGTCGTTGATGCCCGTGCCGAAGGTCAAGCTGTTCAAGGCCGTGGACGCGCCGACGCCGCCAGCGATCGTGGCGCTGCCGTTGCCGGCAGTCAGGCGCAGGCTCTCGACATTGGCCGACGCGGCGTTGATCGAGCCGTTGATCCGGATAGCTCCGCCGCTGCTGCCGCCGCCGGCGCCGATGCTGACGTTCGAGCCGCCGTTCAGCGAACTCGCCGAGCTGGTCTGCAGCAGCACGTCGCTCTGGAGCGCACCGCCGCCCGAGCCCTGGAAGATGATGTTGCCGCCCGCGCCTCTGACCGTTCCGGTCAGGGTGAACTCTCCGCCGCTCTGGCCGGTCTGGCCGCCGCGCGAGCTGACGTCGGCCTGGATCAGCGTGCCGTCGGTGTCGGTCGGTGAATCGGATGTTCCATAAAGGCGGATCGAATGGCCGAGATCGCTGCCGGTTGCAGTCAAGGTGATGTTTGCGCCGGCGCCGCCGCTCGGACCGTTCACCGTGTCGCCGCCGCGACTGAGGATTTTGCCGCCGGACGAAATCGCCGTCCCGGTCACCGAGATGTTCGCACCGTTGCCGCCGGACCCGTTGAGCGAATCGCCGCCGCGAGCGATGAGGCCGGTCACGCTGCCGGTGCTGTCGCTGCCGATGACGACGTCGCCGCTCGTTGCATTGAGTGCGATGGTCCCGGCGTTGCCGCCGCCGCTGGTCGAGCCCGTCACCTCGTCCGTGCCGCCGTTGCTGGTGGCGCCCAAGGCGAGCTTGATGCTGGTGCCGGTCACGGAGATCGCGCCGCCGTTGCCCGTCGTCTGGCTGGTGTTGGAGGGCGAGGCTGCGTTGGTGGCGATGCTCTGCACCGAAGCTATGAGCGCGGATCCGCTGCCGCTCGTGATGAGACTCAGCCCACCGCCGATATCGACCGCACCGGCGGACGAGATGGTGACACTGCCCGAATTGCCGCCGACGTTGCTGCTGTTGAATCCGCCGGAGGTGATGATCCCGCCGCCGAGGGTCACGCCGCCAGTCGTGGTGGTGATGCTGACGTTGCCGCCGGCGCCCGATGACGCGCCGCTCGCATTGTTGCCGGCGCTGGACAGCCCGGGAGCGGCCGTGTTGCTCGCGATCGAAGCGCCGTTGAGCGTGATGGCCCCGCCCGCGGTCAGCAGGCCCGCGGTTCCGAGGCTGATGGCCCCGGAGCCGCCGTTCGTCGTGAGGGTAATGGCGCCGCCGGTACTACTTGATCCGCCGATCGCGCGGACGAACACGTCCGAGGCGGAGACGGTGACGTTATTGCTCAGCGTGAGCGTGCTGCCTGTGACCCCTGTGATGGTCGTACCGGACGGGATTCCGGGTCCGGAGATGGTCTGGCCGGTGCTGAACGCGATCCCGGTCAAATTCAGGATCGAGAGGGTGTTCGAGCCGTTGGTCATCGAAACCGTCGTTCCGGCTTTCCCCGTGGTCGAAATGCCGATGTCGGTCAGGGTAATGCTGCCGCTGCCGGTCGGCGTACCGGCGCTGCTATCATTGGCGCTGACGGTGACTCCGGCGCCCGTCGTGAGAATCCCCGCTCCCGAATTCAGCGAGATGCCGCCCGCACTGGTCAGCGACACGGTCCCGGCCGACCCCGTCGTCGTGATGGTGCCGCTGCCGTTGCCCAGCGTGATGCCGACGCCGTTGTTGGTGTTGACGTCGCTGTTGGTGCCTGACCCGGCGCTGATGCTGACGGCGGCGTTGGCGGTCTGGATCGGCGCGCTGCCGGTGTTGATCGAGCCGGTGCCGCCGTTGGTGGTCAGCGTGATCGAGCCCCCCGTCGCGCCGCTGAGGTTGGTCTCGATGTTCGCCCCGCCGGCGGCGACCTGGATGCTGCCGTGGCCGGTCGCGGTCCCGGCGATGTTGTCGTTCGCGGACAATTTGATATTGCCGCCTGTCGTGTCCAGGAGGAAGTTGACGGAGATGTCGTTGCCAGCCTGAGCCGTAATGCCGACACCAGTGGTCGTCATGCCAACGGTGGTGTTGAACGTGATGTTGTTCGTCGCCTGCAGGGTCACGTTGCTCGCCGCCGCATTGATCAGGCTGGCATTGATGGTGTCGCTGAGGCCCGCATCATTTAAGTAGCTCGACACTTGCGTGAGTGATGCGGTGCCGCCGCTGCTCACGATCGTGATATTCATGGGGTCAAGGAGCCAGGTGCCGACCTGGCCGTTCGGCGCCAGCGTGTTCACGCTGCCGGCCTGGATCGAGAGCCCCTGGTGGCCCGAGGTCTCGACGAAGCCGCCGTTGCCGCCGAGGGCGCCGCCCTGGGCGCTGATCGTGCCGTTGAACGCCGTGTAGCCGTCCGCCCACACGGCGACGTTGCCGCCGTTCCCGTACGTGACCGCATCGGCGAGGATCACAGCCCCCTGCTGGACGTTCGTCGTCCACGCGTTCGGCAGCGGTCCGGCACCGTGGAAATTGCCGCCGATGAAGACCGAGCCGCCGCCCGCATCGCCCGAGGCGTTGATCGTGGCCCCCGAGGCGATGGTGATGGCGCCTCCCAGCACGTTGATCGTGCCGCCGGTCTCGCCGGGGTTGAGGCCGGTGGCACTCAGGCCGCCGCCCACCGTGACGCCGCCGTCGCCGGCATCGAGCACGATCGTTCCGTTCACCATCGAGGCGGTGCTGGCTTCGATCATGCCTGTCGTGTTGATGACGTTGTCGAGGATGCCCTTGGCCGCGCGCGCGGTCAGCGTGACCTGTCCACCATCGGCCACGATCGAGCCCGTGTTGCTGACGAGCGAGGTCACCGGGTTGCCGTTCGCATCGGTCGGCACCTGGGTCACCGGACCCGTCACCGCGAAGCTCAGGAGATTGTCGCCCGCGAAGTCGACGGCGAAGGTGGTCGTCCCGGCCAGCACGACCTTGCCGAGGCGTGCCTGGATCAATCCGTCGTTCTGGACATAGGCGCCCGACAGAACCGCGTACCCGCCGTCCGCCGCCTGGATCGTGCCCTGGTTGACCACCCCGGCATTGGGATTGGGCGAGGCGATGCCGAAATTGTAATTGCCCGCCAGGAAGTCGGAATCCCTGATTCCCGATGTGGTCGCGACCAGTCCGGCGACGTTCACGACCGAGTTGCGGCCGAACAGAATGCCGTTCGGATTGAGCAGGAACACTTGTCCGTTCGCGGTCAGGTGACCGAAGATCGACGACGCCTGGCTTCCGGTCACCCGGTTCAACGCCACCGACGACGAGTTCGGCTGCTGGAACCTCACGGTCTCGGCGCTGCCGACCGAGAACGAGTTCCAGTTCAGCACCGCTTTGTTGGTGCCTTGCTGGATGAGGGTCGTCTGCGCATTGGGATTGCTGACCGTCACCTGGCCAGAGCCCACCGACAGCCCCGCAGGTGCCGCGGCAAGCGGCACTGGCATCGCCGTGCCGACCGCCGCGAGGCAGCTGGTCGCCAGCAACGCCCGTCGCAAATGGCTAAAATCAGGCCAGTTCAACGGCTTCACCCGACCCCCTCGGTAAACAACCAATTCTAGTCAGGGTCGCCACCCCGGTCTGTGACACAGGTCACCGTTAAAACTTTACCGAACCGTTAAACAGGGCCCGGGTATCACGCGTGTACACGTTATTACCCAGCCCATCGCCGTGCAGGTCATTGCTGGGCAGCGGCACGAAGGTGTGCGCGACCTCGATGCCGAGCGCGATGTTGCGCACCATCGAGAGCCGCACGCCGACACCCGTCGACTGCAGAGTATCGTTGTTGGGCGGGGCGGCCTTGTGGTTCCAGATCCGGGCCGCGTCGTAAAACACGTAATACTGCGCGTTGTTCACGAACGGGGCGGGCGAGGCGTCGTCGTAGCGCAGCTCGAACGCGCCGCCGGCGCCGCTGTCACCGGTCAGAGAGGCCGGATCGTAGCCGCGCCCCACGCCGACCGCGCCGCCATAGCTGACCTCTTCCCCCAGCATCAGCGTATTCAAAGAGTATTGGCCGATCGCGGTGACCGAGGCGCTGAAGGCGCCCCACAGCGGCTGCGTCCGGCGGATGATGGTGCTGAACTTCGTGAAGTCGGGTTGCCCGCCGGTCCGTGTCGCGTTGCTGCTGCTGGCGCTCGAGGCGCCCAGGATGCTGAGGCCGCGGACGACATCGAACGAGACGTTCGACACGCCGTCCAGGAACCCGACGTTCTGGTAGGCGATCGCGATGTCGATGGTCCGCCAGTCGTCGCGCAAGAGCGTGCCGGCTTCGTTGACTTCCGACTTCTGGATGGTGAGGCCGCCGTCGATCGCCAGCAGGTTCTCGCGGCTGACGATGAGCGGGTAGGCGGCGCGCCCACCCATGGACCTGCTCTTTGTCGGAAGCTGCAAGCCGCCCGCGCCAGGGCCGCTCGGGCTTGAATCCGAGGTGAGAAAGTTGGCGCTGACCGTCATCCCGTCCGTACCGACCGGATGGACATACCGGCCGGAGAACGCACGCCGGTCGTCCCAGCGCGGCGCTTTGGACACGGTAAGCACGATCTGATCGTCGCCGACCAATGCTGCGACGTCGGCTTCCTGGGTCCAGCGGCTGGTCAGCTTCGTGCCGCGGTTGTCGGTCGACAGGACGACCGACACCGGTTCGGCGGTCACGGTCACGGCAAGGTCCGAGGCCCCCGGCTGGGTCGGCGAGGGCCGCAGGAGGCCGGAGGCCCCGGTCCCTGGCAGCTGGTTCGCCAGCAGCAGCGCGGATTCGATGACTTTGAGCTGCAAGGGCCGCGATGCCGTGACCGGCGCGACGATGGCGCGCACCCGGTTGCGGGCATCGTCGTCGCCGCCCTCGACCGACACCGCCTCGATGTAGCCCTCGACGACGTTGATCTGGAAAACGCCGTTGCTGACGCTTTGCGGGGGTACGAACGCGCGCGTGAGGATGTACCCGTCGGCGCGGTACTTGCCCTCGATCTGGTCGGCGACGGCGATGATGTCGGCGAGATGCACGCTGCGCCCGATCAGGGGCTCGTAGAGCGGGCGCAGCTGTCCGGGCGAATATACCGTCGAACCGGCGATGTGGATGTCCTTGACCTCGAAGCTCAGTTCCTCGACCGCGCGCGGCACGGGCGAGCGGCGCGGCGCTTCGATCGAGAAATCGAAATTCGGGGTCGCCGGGAGTTCCGGGATCGGCCGCCCCTGACCGGGCTGAAGCAGCGGGCCAAGTGCGGGACGCGGCGCCTGCTGGGCCGCAGCCGCAGATGCGAGGACGCTCAGCGCCAGCGCACCGATCAGGCGCAGCGCCGCGCGCGCGTTAGCTCGGCCGCCGCCACAGGCCGCTGTCCGATAGACCCCCAAAGCCCCCGTCAACCCCGTTCCCCTCACGGCCCCCCGCTGCGTGCCCCCGGTGTCTCGCACCGATGCAGCTCTCGGGGCTTTGTTCGACGCGGACGACGGAAATTATCATGCGCTCATTACGTTTCCAAGGAAACGCCGTACGCGATTCGCTCTAATTCACTGACGCGTTAAGGATAATCGTGCCGCGACCGGCCGGCTGTGAGGGCCGTCACGACCTAGATTTCGGGGGACGCCCGCTGGTTGGCCCCGTGTCGCGTGGCGCAGCCGAGCATGAGATTGCGCGCCGTGTTGATCACGCCCACATGCGAAAAGGCCTGAGGGAAATTTCCCAGCTGACGCCGGTTGAGCGGGTCGTATTCCTCGGCGAGCAGGCCTACGTCGTTGCGCACGGCAAGCACGCGCTCGAAGATCTCCTTGGCCTCGTCGAACCGGCGCATGAGGCAGAGATTGTCGGCGAGCCACAGCGAGCAGGCGAGAAAGGCGCCCTCCCCGGGCGGCAGGCCGTCGGCCTTCGAGTGGGCGATGTAGCGCAGTACGAAGCCGTTCGCCATCAGCTCGCGCTTGACGGTCTCGACCGTGGCGACCACGCGCGGATCATCGATCGGCAGGAACCCGACCAGCGGGATCAACAGCGCCGAGGCATCGAGCTCTTCGCCGCCGAACGACTGCACGAAGGCGTTGCGCCGGGTCGAAAAGCCGGCGCTGCAGACTTCGTCGTGAATCACCTGGCGCCAGGCCTTCCAGCCCTCGAGCGGGACGTCGAGCCCGTACTGCTCGGCCGTTTTGATCGACCGGTCCACCGCCACCCACGCCATCACGGTGGAATAGACGTAGCGCTTGGCCTCGTTGCGCTGTTCCCACAGGCCGGCGCCCGGGTCGCGCCAGTGGTTTTCGAGATGGCGCATCAGTTCGAGCTGGACCCGCCAGGCGTCGTCGTGCGCGTTCAGCCCGTGGGCGCGGGCCGCGAACAACGCATCGATGACCTCGCCGAACACGTCGAGCTGCGTCTGCAGGTAGGCGTCGTTGCCGACCCGCACGGGCCGGCTGCGTCCGAACCCCTCGAGCCAGGGCAGCTCGTATTCCGGCAGGCGCCGCTCGCCCGCGAGGCTGTACATGATCTGCAGCTCTTCCGCGCGTCCAGCCGCCGCCCGGACCAGCCATTCGCGCCAGGCCCGCGCCTCTTCGATGTAGCCGGTGTTCATCAGCGCGTAGAGGGTGAACGTCGCATCGCGCAGCCAGCAATACCGGTAGTCCCAGTTGCGCGTGCCGCCGACGAACTCCGGCAGCGAGGTTGTCGCCGCGGCGACGATGCCGCCCGTCCGCTTGTGCGTGAGCGCCTTGAGCGTGATGGCGGAGCGGATGACCGCGTCCCGCCATGCCGGAGGGATCCCCTCCGGCACGTCGCATCGTGCGCTCCACGCCGTCCACCGTTCGAGCGTGTCGGTCAGCAGCGCCTGGGCGTCGCGGGCCGGCGGAACGTCGTCGAACGACCGGTACCAGGTCAGCACCGACGGGATCGTCTGCCCCGCCGCGATCGTGAACTCGCCCACGGTCGAGAAGTCCCGGCCCTCGAGCGGGACGGGCGTGTTCATCCGGATCGCGTCCGGGCCCGCCACGGCCGAGATGCCGCCATCGCCGCGGCGCACCCAGGGCGTGATATGGCCGTAATCGAAGCGGAAGCGAATCTCGAAATTCATCCTCACTTCGCCTTCGACGCCGGACACGATGCGCACGATGTCGGCCGGCTCGTCGGACGCACGCGGCATGAAGTCGGTCAGACGGACCACCCCGGTGGGCGTCTCGAACGTCGTCTCCAGGACGAGGGTATGGTCGACATAGCGCCGGTGGATGCGGGTTGGAGCATCCTTCGGCGCGATCACCCAGCAGCCGTTCTCGGGCGTGCCGAGAAGTGCGGCGAAACACGCCGGCGAGTCGAAATTCGGCGGACAGAACCAGTCGATCGACCCGTTGCGCCCGACGAGGGCACAGGTGCTCGTGTCGCCGATGATGGCGTAATCTTCGATGCGCCGCTCGGTCGCCGCCTGTTCGCTCAGCCGCGTTTTTTCGCGGACGCCGGTCGGTGAGGTGGATTCCGGCCCGGTGGCTTCGGGCATGGCTCAGCCGCCCTCTGAAAATCCGGGATAGAGCGTCATCCCGCCGTCGACGAAGAGCGTGGTGCCCGTCACGTAGTCGGACTGGTCCGAGGCCAGCCAGACGGCGGCATGGGCGATATCGTCCGGCTGCCCGATGCGGCCATACGGGATCAGCGTGAGAAGGGACGACAATGCCTGCTTCGTCTCCCACGCGGCGCGGTTGATCGCGGTCTGGATGGCGCCCGGGCCGATGCTGTTCACGCGGATCCGGTGCTGGGCCACTTCCTGCGCCAGCGACTTCATGAACAGCATGACCCCGCCTTTCGAGGCCGCGTAGTTCACGTGCCCGCCCCACGGGATCACCTCGTGCACCGAGGACATGCAGATGATCTTGCCCAATGCTGCGGAGATGTCGGGTTGCGGCCCGCGGCGGAGAAATTCGCGAACCGCGGCCCGGGCGCAGAGGAACTGGCCGGTGAGGTTGACGTCGAGCACCTGCCGCCACTGCGCGAGCGTCATCTGGGCGACCGGCGCGTCCCGCTGGATCCCGGCGTTCGCCACCAGGATGTGCAGCGTGCCGAAGCGCCGGATCGTCTCGGCGAACATCGCCTCGACGTCCTCTTCCTGGCTCACATCGGCGCGCATGATGACAGCCTGGCCGCCCGCCTTGGCGATCTCGGCCACGACCGCCTCGGCGTCACTCGCAGTCGTCTTTCCCAGGCCCGAATAGTTGACCACCACCGTGGCCCCGGCCTGGCCGAGCGCGATCGCGCAGGCACGGCCGATGCCAGAGCTGGCGCCGGTGACGAGAGCGATCTGTCGGGAAAGATCGAGGGCAGGCGGGGACATGGCAGCTCCCCAGTGAGGTAGGCGCTGCTATGGCCCGGGTAAACAGCCTCAGGCGTGTCGCTTTTATGCCGGGGCTGACTCGATTCGGGTCACGCCGGCCGCGCGGCTACATCTGCGACTGAAGATAATTCTGCAAGCCCACCTGTTCGATGAGGTCGAGCTGCGTCTCTAGGTAATCGATGTGGCTCTCGGTTTCGTCGAGGATGTGGCGCAACAGGCTGCGCGACACGAAGTCGCTGACGCTTTCGCAGGCCGCGATCGATTCGAGCAGATCGGCGCGTCCACGCCGTTCGAGCGCCAGGTCCGCCTTCAGTCCTTCGGGGACGGTCTCGCCGATCCCAAGCTTGTGCAGGTTCTGCAGGTTGGGCAGACCTTCGAGCAGCAGGATGCGCTCGATCAGGCGGTCGGCATGCTTCATCTCGCCGCACGATTCCTCATACTCGTGCTTGGCCAGCTTCTCGTAGCCCCAGTTCTTCCACATGCGGGCATGAAGGAAGTACTGGTTGATGGCCGTCAGCTCGTTTGTCAGCACCTTGTTGAGCTGCTGAATGACGCCCTTATCGCCTTTCATACGCGCCTCCCGGGAATTCGTCCGTTGTAGCGGCACGCCCCGGCGCGCGCAACGAGGCGGACGTTCAGGCGTGCGGCGCGCCGGGAAGCGAGAGCGCAGCGGCGCCGTTCATCACTCGCTTCACGTCATCGATGCATTTGCAGCACTGCGGCTTGCAGCCGAGACGGCGGTAAATCTGGCCCACCGAGCGGGCTCCCTGGTTGACGAGGGCACGCACGTCGCTGTCGGTGATCGCGTTGCAAATGCAGATATACATCGGCGGACACAAGCCCTATGCAAATGAGAATGACTTGCAGTCTTCATAGGCCACCGGTGTGGCGCCGTCAATGAAAATGCGAGTCATTTGCATCACCATACAAGGTGAGCGTTTACAGAACCTTAAGACGCGGAGGGCCGGTGCTGTTACCGCCGCGTAAGTCACGCGGACGCCTGAAACGTCTTGTGAACCGGACCGGGCAGCGACATTTCACAGGTCCACCCGGGGAGCCC
The DNA here is from genome assembly GCA_035506575.1 of Alphaproteobacteria bacterium. GTDB lineage: Bacteria > Pseudomonadota > Alphaproteobacteria > CACIAM-22H2 > CACIAM-22H2 > DATJPD01. The sequence goes on along the minus strand of DATJPD010000092.1, from coordinate 37,363 downwards.
GGGACAGACAAGGATCGCCCCATGATGACCGTCCGCCCCGCCGCCGAGCGCGGCACCACCCGGATCGACTGGCTGGACAGCCGGCACAGTTTTTCATTCGCCGAGTATTTCGACCGCCAGCACATGGGGTTCCGCGCGCTGCGCGTGATCAACGACGACCGCATCGCGGCGGGCGGCGGGTTTCCGACCCATCCGCACCGCGACATGGAGATCCTGACCTACGTGCTCGACGGAGCGCTCGAACATCGCGACAGCCTCGGCACCGGATCGGTGATCCGGCCGGGCGAGGTGCAGGTGATGAGTGCCGGGACCGGCATCAGGCATTCGGAGTTCAACCACTCCGAGACCGAGCCGGTGCGCCTCCTGCAGATCTGGATGCTGCCGGAGCGCAACGGCTTGCCGCCACGCTACGACCAGAAGGCCTTCGATGCGGCGTCGCGCCGCGGGCAGCTCAAGCTCGTGGCGGCCGGCGATGCGCGCGAGGGTGCGGTGCGCCTGTTCCAGGACATCGACCTTTACGCGGGCAATTTCGACCGCGGCGAGCGGGCGGGGCATGCGCTGAAGCCGGGGCGTCACGCCTGGGTCCAGCTCGCCCGCGGCAGTGCCAAGGTGAACGGCGCGGTGTTGCGCGAAGGCGACGGTGCTGCGATCTCCGATGAGACGAAGGTGGAGATCGAAGGCGTCGATAACGCCGAGCTGCTCCTATTCGATCTCTCGTGAGACGAAGTCGGCCGCCGTCTCATACGCGCGGGCGAGCTCATCGTCGCTGACGCAATAGGGCGGCAGCAGGTAGAGCTCGCGTCCGATCGGCCGCACGAGGAGCCCGCGGTCGAGGAAGAACGCAGCGCAACGGCGTCCGATCGCGGCCGTGTATCCGGCATCGGCCGCCGCCGGCAAGGTCATGGCCGCGATCGTGCCACGCTGGCGCAGTCGCGATAGTCTCGACCGCGTGGACAGCATTGCCAGCCCGCGGACATGGGCCTCCGCGATGCGGGCACGCCGCCGCCCGGCCTCCGGCGCCTCGAGCAGATCGAGCGAGGCAAGTGCTGCGGCACAGCCGAGCGGATTGGCCGTGTAGGAATGGCCGTGCGCGAACGCCTTGTCGAAGTTCGCGTCGAGGAACGCTTCGTAGATCGGCTCGCGGCAGACCGTGGCCGCCATCGGCAGGAAGCCTCCGGTCAGCCCCTTCGACAGGCAGATGATATCGGGGGTGGCGCCGATCGTCTCGCAGGCGAACAGGGCGCCGGTGCGGCCGAACCCGGTCATCACCTCGTCGAAGATGACGAGCATGTCATAGGCGCGCACCCGCTCGATGACGAGGCGCAGGAATTCCGGACGGCACATCCGCATGCCGGCCGCACCCTGCACCAGGGGTTCCAGGATCAGCGCCGCAGCCTGATCGCCGTGGCGCGCCAGCCAGGCGTCGAGTGCTTTCAGGCTTGCGTCCTCCTTCGCCTCGACCTGGGGATCGTCGATCCAGGTAGCGGGGAACGGGACGAAGCCGACCGCGAACAAGAGCTCGTGAAACGGCGCATAGAAGCCCGAGCTGCGGCCGGCTGCCATGGCGCCGAAGGTGTCGCCGTGATAGGCGCCCTCGAAGGCCAGCAGCTTGCGCCGGGGTGCCCCGCGGTTGTGCCAGTACTGGACGGCGAGCTTGAGCGCCACCTCCACGCTCGTCGATCCGTCGTCCGAGAAGAACACGCGGCCGAGCGGGCGCGGCAGCAGCCTAGCCAGCCGGCTTGCGAGCAGAACCGCGGGCTCGTGCGTGAAGCCGGCGAAGATCACCTGTTCGAGAGACGCGGCCTGGCGCGCGATCGCCTCGGCGATCGCCGGCTCGGCATGGCCATGCAAGGTCACCCACCACGAGGAGATGAGGTCGACATACGACCGCCCGTCCGCGCTGACGAGGGTGCTGCCGCGGGCCTCGCGGACGACGATCGGCGCCGCCGCCGTCCGGGCTTGCGTGAACGGGTGCCAGACATGGCGCGCGTCGAGCGCCCGCAGATCGTCAGCGCTCACGGAAACACCGAGCCCAGCGGCGGGATGAGGGCGGCCAGGGTGCGGATCGCCGCTGCATCCAGCGGCTCGATGCGCGGCAGCTCGGCCAGCACGCGCACGCGGCCGAACTGCTCGATGGCGCGGCGGTTTCCGGCATCGGGCGGGCCGTTCATCACCACGCCCGCGACCGGGACCTGGCGCGCCCGCAAGGCGCCGAGGCTCAGCAGCGTGTGGTTGATGGTGCCGAGCGTGCTCCGCGCCACCAGGATCGCCGGCAATCCGAGCCGCTGGATGAGGTCGATCATCAGGGCCGACCGGTTGAGCGGCACCAGAACGCCCCCTGCCCCCTCGACGATCAGGAACTGCTTGCTGCTGGCCGGACGCGCGATCGTGTCGAGCGCGATCATCGCGTGCTCGGCCGCTGCTGCTGCGTGCGGCGACAGCGGGGCCTGGAAGGCGTAGGCCGGCGGATACACGCGCTCGGGCGAGAGGCCGGCCAGAGCGGTCACGGTGGCGGTGTCTCCGCGGTCGGCGGCGAGGCCGGTCTGGATCGGCTTCCAGTAGCCAGCGTTCCACGCCGCGGCCAGGCAGGCCGAGACCACCGTCTTGCCGACATCGGTATCCGTGCCGGTGACGAAGACGCCGCGCGGCTCAGCCATGTATCGCGGGGGCCGGCCGCGCCGCGCGCGTCAGGGTTGCGACCAGCCGGTCGACGTCGTCCGCCTGGTGGGCGGCGGTGAGGGCGAAGCGGATGCGGCTTGCCCCCACGGGCACGGTCGGCGGACGGATGGCGACCCCGAGGAGCCCTCTCTCCTCGAGAGCGGCGGCCAGCGCCATCGTCGGCGCCTCCTCGCCGGTCAGCACGGGCACGATGTGCGTCGTCGACGCGCCGGTATCCAAGCCCGCGGCACGTAAGGCCGTGCGCAGGCGCGCGGCCAGCCGCTGCAGTTCCGCCCGTTCGGCCTCCATGCGCGGCACGAGGTCGAGCGCTGCGTCGATGGCACCCAGCACCGGCGGCGGCAGGGCGGTCGAGTAGATGAAGCCGGCGCAGCGGTTGATCAGATAATCGCGCAAGGTCCGGCTGCCGGCGACGTAGGCGCCGAAGCTGCCGAGCGCCTTGCTGAACGTGCCCATGACGAGGTCGACCTCGCCTTGGGCGAGCGAGGCGAGGCCGGCTCCGCGCTCCCCGAGCACGCCGGTGGCGTGCGCCTCGTCGAGGTAGAGGAAAGCATCGTACCGCCGCGCCAGTGCCGCGAGCGCCGGTACGTCGGCATGGTCGCCGTCCATGCTGAACACGCTCTCGGTGAGGATGAAGCGCGCGGCCGGCTCGCCGCCCGTCGCGGCCAGCAGCTCTTCGAGGTGAGCGAGGTCGTTGTGGCGGAAGAACAGCGGGCTCACTCCGGCGGCGCGGCAGCCGTGATGGAGGCTTGCGTGGATCAAGGCATCGGCGAACACCAGCGGCGCCGCCTCGGTGGTGCGGCGATCGAGGAGGGCCGGCAGCACGGTCGCGTTGGCCTGGAAGCCCGAGGCGAAGATCAGAGCCGCCTCGGTCCCCTTGAAGGCGGCGACCTTGGCTTCGATCCGCTCATGCGCTTCGAGCGTCCCGCAGACGAGGCGCGATGCACTTGAGCCGGTGCCAAGCGCTTCCGCCCATTCGCGCGCGCGGGCGATCAGGGCCGGGTGGGCCGCGAGGCCGAGATAGTCATTGGAGGAGAAGTTGACCAGGAGCTTTCCGTCGCGCGTCACCTTGCCGGGGCCGCGCGGGGCCACGGGGCGCAAGGAGCGCAGCCGATGTCGTTCGCTGAGGCTGTCGAGACGGCGGGCGAGCAGGTGGTCGAAACGCGACATGATGAAAGCGTCGTATATCAGGCGCCGATCATTTCATAAAATCAACCCGTCCGGAGGAGATCGAACGGCACCGATGAACTATCGCCACGCCTACCACGCCGGCAATTTCGCCGATGTCGTCAAGCACGCGACGCTCGCGCTCCTGCTCGAGCGGCTCAAGGCCAAGGACGCGCCGTTCTGCGTCATCGACACGCATGCCGGTATCGGGCGATACGACTTGTCCTCCGCCGAAGCGCAAAAGACCGGCGAGTTCCGCGACGGCGTGCAGCGCCTGCTGGAGTCCGATCCCCAGGCGCTGCCGCCCGAGCTCGAGCCGTACCTCGCGGTCGTGCGCGGCCTGAACCAGGGCCGAACGCCGTTGCGCTGGTATCCCGGCAGCCCGCGCCTGGCGCTCGACCTTCTGCGGCCCGACGACCGCCTCATGCTGCTCGAGCTGCATCCCGAGGACGCGCGCACGCTCGCCGACTTGTTTGCCGGCGATGGCCGCGTGAGCGTGCACAACGTCGACGGCTATATGGGGCTGAGGGCGTTCCTGCCGCCGAAGCCGCGCCGCGGGCTGGTGCTCGTCGATCCGCCGTTCGAACAAAAGGACGAGTTCGCGCGGCTGGCGCGCGGGGTCCGCCAGGCGCACCGGCGGTGGGCGACCGGCCAGTTTCTCCTCTGGTATCCCATTAAAGGGCGGGCGCCGGTCGCGGCGTTTCACGGCGATCTCAAATCAGCCGGTATCGCGCGCATCCTGATCGCCGAGCTGCTGCTGCGCCCGGCGACCGACCCCGAGCGGCTCAACGGCTGCGGCCTGGTGCTGATCAATCCGCCGTGGCGGATGGATGCGACATTGTCGGCGCTGCTGCCGAAGCTGGCACGGCTGTTCGGTGCCGCGCGCGGCGCGGGCGCGCGGGTCGAATGGCTTGTCGCGGAGGACGCAGCGCCGTGATGCGCCCGCGCGTTAAGCGTGCGCGCTCACGGACCGGTGTTGCGTGACTTAACGGTAGCCGCCGGGATCGGGATTGGCGGGGGTCGGCCCGGTGATCTGCACCTGGACGGCTTCCGGCCCTTTGCGCGCCGTCACCACCTTCATGCGCACCGTCTGGCCGGGCATCAGCGAATCGACGCCGGCGTTGCGCAGGATGGTGATGTGGACGAAGACGTCCTTGCCGCCGTCGTTCGGCGAGACGAAGCCGTAGCCCTTCAACGAGCTGAACCACTTCACCACGCCATCGACGTCCACCGCCCCTTCGAGCGACACGGGGGCTGCTCCCGGCCCCCCGCCGGGGCCGCCGGCGGCGCCCATGCGCGGCCGCGGTGCCGGTGCGCGGGCCATGCTGTTGTCGACCTCCAGCACGCGCACGACCTGCCGGCCCTTGGGGCTTTGCCCGATTTCGACCAGCATGCCGGCACCTTCGCCGATCGTCTCAAACCCTGCCTGTTTGAGTGCCGATAGGTGCAGGAACGCTTCCGGCGAACCATCCGCCGGCGTCACGAATCCGAACCCTTTGGCCGTGTTGAACCATTTGACGGTGGCGCGAATCGGCGCGCCATCCCCCGACGCCATCATGTTGAATGCTCCCTGATCAAGCCTGCCCTGTTTGGTTGCATGTTGTTATTTATTTCTTACTTGCCCATCCCCTGTTACCGGGTAACGAAAGCCTAGCATCGACTTGACAAGTCGACAAAGCCATTTTTGTCCGCACTCGCGACTCGCCGGCTTCTGGTAAAGCGTTGCAACCATTGCGGGACTGTGCTCAAACGCGCGCCGCCTCTGTAAGGAATGTAAGGAAAAAGTCGTATGTCCGGGTTTTCCACTCTCGACGATCTCGATGTCGCAGGCCGGCGCGTTCTGGTGCGCGCGGATCTCAACGTGCCCATGAAAGACGGACAGGTCGCGGATGCGACCCGCATCGAGCGGCTGGTGCCGACGATCCGCGAGCTCGCGAAGAGCGGGGCGAAGGTCGTGGTGCTGTCGCATTTCGGCCGGCCGAAGGGGAAAGATCCAGCGCTGTCGCTGTCGCCGTTGGCCGCGGCCCTGGGCCGGGCGCTCGGCGGCGCTGCCGTGCGCTTTGCCGACGACTGCGTGGGAGCGCCCGCCGAACGCGCCGTGGCCCAGCTCAAGCCGGGCGAGGTGGCGCTGCTCGAGAACCTGCGCTTTCACGCCGGCGAGGAGAAGAACGACAAGGCGTTCGCCAAGCAGCTCGCTGCCCTCGGCGATCTCTACGTCAACGACGCCTTCTCGTGCGCCCATCGCGCGCACGCCTCGACCGAGGGGATCGCACACCTGCTGCCGTCGGCCGCCGGCCGTCTCATGCAGGCGGAGCTCGAGGCTTTGGCCAAGGCGCTCGAATCTCCGCAGCGCCCGGTGGCGGCACTCGTCGGCGGGGCCAAGGTGTCGACCAAGCTCGAGCTGCTCGGCAACCTGCTCGGCAAGGTGGACGTGCTGGTGATCGGCGGCGGCATGGCCAACACGTTCCTCTACGCCAAGGGTGTCGCGGTCGGGCGTTCGTTGTGCGAGCGGGAGATGGCGGAGACGGCGCGCCGGATCATGGCCGACGCCGAGACCGCAAAGAAACGGATCGTGCTGCCGATCGATGCGGTGGTGGCGCCGGCGCTGACCGCCGGCGACGCCGCGACGACGGTGCCGATCGGTCGCGTGCCCGAGGACCAGATGATCCTCGATATCGGCCGTCAGTCGATCGCCGACATCGTCACGGCACTGGCCGGGTGCCGCACCTTGGTGTGGAACGGGCCGCTCGGCGCGTTCGAGCACCCGCCCTTCGAAGCCGGCACCAAGGCGGTGGCGCGCGAGGCGGCGAAGCTCACGAAAAACGGAAAGCTGCTGTCGGTCGCGGGCGGCGGCGATACCGTGGCGGCACTCGTGCAGGCCGGGGTCGAGAGCCAGTTCTCGTATGTCTCAGCCGCCGGCGGCGCTTTCCTTGAATGGCTCGAAGGCAAGACGCTGCCGGGGGTCGCCGCGCTGATGCATTGAGCGGCTAAACGCTCGGCGCCGGATTCAGGAATTGAACTGGTCGTAGATCTTGCGCGCGAGGGTCTGCAGCTGGTCCTTCGGCAGCTTGCCGGCCACCGCATAACCGAGCTTGTCGTCGAACCAGTAGACCACGCCGACGCCGCCCGTCTGCTCGGCGTAGCGGAACGCGGTCGCGTCGGGCGACCCCGCGTCCTTGTAGTACACGGTGAGGCGCGCGCCGTCGCCGCGCTCGAACATGAACTGGCAGGCGACGTGGCGGTTGCCCGTGTCCTCGACCACCGGCAGCAGCCGTCCGCCCATCAGCCGCCAGCCGGCGTCGTCGAGATTGGGCGCCTTGATCGGCCGGCCCATGCGGTTCGACAGCCAGCTCATGAGATGTTGCGCTTCGTCGGCGCGCACCTCCACCGGATGGCGCACCTCGGGCGTGAAGACGGTGAAGGCAACGGCCGCCTGGTCGAAGATGGGCGCCGGCCGCTCGACCACGCGCTCGACGATCTTGGGCGGGATCACCAGATCATGCGTCGACCAGCCGGCGATCAGGCCGGCGAACAGCCAGGCGGCGGCGATGCCGAAATTCCGCACCGTGGGCGCTCGCCGGTCGCGCACGCGCCGCTGCCACACCGGGGCCGGGCGCCACTCGTTCGGCACCGGCTCGGCCAGCACGTGATCGAAGCGGCGATGCAGCTCGGCGTTCAGACGGCGGTAGAACGCGACGCGGGCCGCGACCTCCGGATCGGCCGCGATGATCTGCTCGAGCTCGCCGCGGCGTTCGGCCGCCAGCTGCCCGTCGACATAGGCGTGGATCTCGTCGTCGCTGAACGGTGCCGCACCGCCCGTCCCCGAACCCATCGGAGATGTCGTCATTTGACCCTCCGCAAGCCCGGGCCTCCAGACGCGGTCATCATCTCGCGCATGCGCTCGCGGCCGCGATGCAGCCGGCTCATCACCGTGCCGAGCGGGATGTCGAGCACCGCCGCGGCTTCCTGATAGGTCATGTCCTCGAGGCCCACGAGCAGGATGACCTGGCGCTGCTCCTCGGGCAGGCGCGCCAGCGCCGCCTCGATGGCCGCCACCTCCATCTGGTCTTCCTGGGTCGGGCGGACGGGGAGGGTGAAATCGTCGTCGATCGGTGCGGCGAGGGGACGCCGGCTCGCATTACGAGCAAGATTTGCGTGCAGGTTATGCATGATGCTGAACAGCCACGTCCTCAGATTGCTGCCTTTGCGCCACAGGTGAAAGCGGCTCCACGCCCGCTCGAGCGAGTCCTGGACCAGATCTTCCGCCAGTGCCCGATCGCCGATCAGCGCCCGCGCGTAACGCCGGAGATGCGGGATCTGCGCGACAATCGGATGGTCGTCCTCCGCGTTGCTCATCCCCTGCCCCGACATGCTGGCCCGCCCGACCTCGTTCCTTGAGCGGCGCCCGGTGAGTCGGCCCGTCGGCGCCATATTAGCGGCACCGCATATACACCCGGGCGCAAACGCTTATTCCCCAACATTTTACCGCGCGACCGGGCAATTAACGGAATTTTAGTCGCATTCGCATAAAATTTTATCATCATGCAGATCACGCCGAATTCGTCGGTACTTCAGGCTCTTTCCAGCACCGCCACCAATCCTACCACCGGCTTGCGCCGGGCGCCCGCGCCCGCCCAGACCCAGGCCGCCCGCGAGGCGGCGCGCGCCGTCTTCGCACAGCTCAAGGCCCCGGCGACGGTCTCTCCGGCCGCAGCTCCGACCACCCCTGCACCCGCCGCGCCCCCGGCCCAGCCGCGGCGCAACCTGCCGCGCGGCTCGATCATCAACATCCTCGTCTGACGCCGGCTCGCCGCGATGCGGCTGTGAGCGCTTCGATGCTTGCCTCGCCAGAGGCGGGCGGCGACACTTCGGACCATGAGCCGCGACCCGCAGCCCGCGATCGGACCGCGCGTGCCGACGATCCCCGAGGGGGACGACCGCCAGCGGCTCACTTGTCCCGATTGCGGATTCGTCCAGTACGACAATCCGAAGGTGGTGGTGGGATCGGTGGCGCGCTGGGACGGCCGGATCCTCTTGTGCCGGCGCGCGATCAACCCGCGCAAGGGCTTCTGGACCTTGCCCGCGGGCTATCTCGAGCTGAACGAGACCGCGGAGGCCGGCGCGCACCGTGAGGCCTGGGAAGAGGCGCGGGCGCGCCTCGCCCTCGAGGGCGTGCTCGCGATCTTCAACATCCCGCGCCTGTCGCAGGTGCAGATCATCTACCGCGCGCGGTTGCTGAACGGGGAGATATCAGCCGGGCCGGAAAGCCAGGAGGTGCGGCTTTTCGCCTGGGACGAGCTGCCGTGGACCGAGCTCGCCTTTCCGTCGGTGCGCTGGGCGCTTCATCACGACCGCGACGTCGGCGAGGCCGCGGTGTTCGCGGCGCGGGGCAATCCGCCGGGCGAAACCGGCGACTTCTGACCCCGCCCGAAGTCTCAACCGAGGCCCAAAACGAAAAATGCGTTGGACGGTTATCCACCGTCCAACGCAACCATGAAGTTTACTCAGGAGAGAATTAGTTAGTTCTGACGCACCGAGCGTTCAGATCAGACCTTCTTCTTGGCTTTCTTCTTCGATTTCTTCTTCGCTGCCATTGGTGTGACTCCTTGGTTTCCGATGGTTTCAGATCGTCGAGGGGCGCACGAGAAGGTCGACGTCAGCCGCCGAATATCTCCCGCACGTTGTGAAAACCCTCCCTGAATTCGATCCGAACCTGCTTAGAACATCATCAGGTACAACCTATTGTCAAGAAAAATCAATAGGCAGGGGCTTGACAAGAAGAACCTACTACAGTTGGGACGAGCCACAAGTGCTCGGCAGCGACCAGGATTTATTTGGAACCTATTGTGGGAGTCACCGCAGAGATACTGCCAAAAAGAGCAGAAAACTGCGGAAAATTAACGCCCCTGCGATTGAATTCCGGACTAAGAATCGAGACCCAAAAGCCCGCGCGCGAAGCCCGTTGCGTCGAATTTCTGGAGGTCGTCGGCGCCTTCGCCGACACCCACCGCGACGACCGGCAAAGCGAATTTTTCGGCGATCGCGACCAAAATTCCGCCGCGAGCGCTCCCGTCGAGCTTCGTGACCGCGACTCCGGAGACCTCGACCATGGCCTTGAACGTCTCCACCTGGGCCATCGCGTTCTGCCCCGTGGTCGCGTCGAGCACCAGAAGCACGTCGTGCGGTGCGGTCGCGTCAATGCGGCGCATGACCCGGATGATCTTCTGCAACTCGGCCATCAGGTCGGCCTTGTTGTGCAGCCGTCCGGCCGTGTCCATCAGCAGCACCTCGGCCCCTTCGCCGCGCGCGCGCGTCAGCGCGTCGAACGCGAGCGAGGCCGCATCGCCGCCGGCCGGCCCGGCGATCACCTCGCAGCCCGTGCGCTCGCCCCAGATCTGCAGCTGACTGACGGCGGCGGCACGGAACGTGTCGCCCGCCACCAGCAGGATCTTGCGGCCGGGCGCCTCCGCCTTCAGCTGGTGCGCGAGCTTGCCGATCGTGGTCGTCTTGCCGCTGCCGTTGACCCCCACCACCAGGACGACATGCGGCTTGCGCGCCGGATCGGGAGCAAAAGGCTTCGCGACAGGGGCGAGGATCGCGCCGATCTCCTCGGCGAGGCTCGTGCGCACCGCGGCCTCGTCCACGTCGCCGGGGAATTTCCGGCCGCGCAGGCGCTCGGCGAGCTTGGCCGCGACGGCCGGGCCGAGGTCCGACTCGATCAGCGCGTCTTCGATGCCGCTGATCGTGGAGGCATCGAGCTTGCGCGAGGTGAGGGCCTTGCCGATGCCCTCGACCAGGCGGTTGGACGAGCGGCCGAGACCTTCTTTGAGACGTTGGAACCAGCTCATGCCGCGTGTCCGTGGAGGTGATCTGCATCTGCCCCGGTGATGGATACGGGCACGATGGTGTTCGGTGCGTGCGATCGGTCGAGCGAGACGCGCGCGAAGTTCTCGGCATGGCCGCTGCGGCCGCTTTTTTCGACCAGGACCGCGAGCGTGCGGCCGGTCTGCCGCGCGAGGAACTGCCGGCGCGCCGCGGCCGCGGTTTCGCGCAGCCGGCGCGCGCGTGCGTGGATCACCGCGGCCGGGACTTGGGGCATGCGCGCGGCCGGCGTGCCGCGGCGGGCGGAGAACGGAAACACGTGCACGAAGTCGAGCCCGGCCTCGGCGACGAGCGCCCGGGTGCGCTCGAACATCGCCTCGTCTTCGGTGGGAAAGCCCGCGATCAGGTCGGCGCCCAGGGCGATGTCGGGCCGTGCGGCGCGCAGGCGCCGGCAGAGCGTGATCGCCTGCTCGCGCGTGTGGCGCCGCTTCATGCGCTTCAAGATCAGGTCGCAGCCCGCCTGCATCGACAAATGCACATGCGGCATCAGCCGTTTCTCGCGGGCGATGAGGCCGACGAGCTCGTCATCGACCGCCGCGGGATCGAGCGAGGACAGGCGCAGCCGCGCAAGGTCGGGCACGCCTGCGAGGATGCCGCCGATTAGCGCCGCGAGCGTCGGCTGGCCGGGCAGGTCCTGGCCCCAGGAGGTGAGATCGACTCCGGTGAGCACGACCTCGCGGCTGCCGCGCTCGGCATAGTGGCACACCTGGGCGACCACGGTCTCGGCTGCGGCCGAGCGGCTCGGGCCGCGGCCGAACGGAATGATGCAGAAGGTGCACCGATGGTCGCAGCCCTGCTGGATCTCGAGGAACACGCGGGTGTGCTCGGCAAGCCCGGGCAGAAGATGCGGCGTCGTCTCGCGGACCGCCATGATGTCGGCGACGCGCACGCGGGTGGTGCCGTCGAGCCCCCGCCAGGTCGCAGGCTGGAGCTTCTCGGCGTTGCCGATCACGCGGCTGACTTCGGGGAGGGCGGCGAAGCGGGCGGGGTCGATCTGGGCCGCGCATCCTGTCACCACGACCTTGGCCTGCGGCCGCTCGCGCTTGAGGCGGCGGATCGCCTGCACGGCCTGGCGCTCGGCCTCGGCGGTGACGGCGCACGTGTTGACGACGACCGTGTCCGCAAGCTTCGCGTCGGCGGCGAGGTTACGGATGATCTCGCTTTCATAGGCGTTGAGCCGGCAGCCGAAGGTCATCACCTCCACCGCAGCACCGCCGTCCGCGACTTCGGCCGGCGGCGTCACGGCTCCGGGAGCTCTCCGGTGAAGCTCACGGCCACCGGCCCGGTCATCAGGACGTGCCCGTCCTTGAGCCACTCGATCTCGAGCTCGCCGCCGTCGACGATCATCGTGGCCTTGCGGTGCGTGAGGCCGCGCCGCGCCGCCGCGACCAGGGCCGCGCAGGCGCCCGTGCCGCAGGCGAGAGTGATGCCGGCCCCGCGCTCCCAGACCCTCAAACGCACGCGGTCGCGGCTCATCACCTGGGCCACGCCCACGTTGACGCGCTCGGGAAACAACGGATGACGCTCGAGGATCGGTCCGAGGCTCTTGAGATCGACGTTCTCGACGTCGTCGACGAAGAACACGACGTGCGGGTTGCCCATGCTCACCGCGACCGGGTCCTTGAGTGGTCCCAGGCTGAGATCGAGATGCCCGGTGTCCTGCGGCTCGGAGAGCGGGATATCGCGCCAGTCGAGGCGCGCCGCACCCATGTCGACCGTGATGCGGCCGCCGCCGCTGCGCTCGGCATCCAGCAGGCCAGCGGCGGTCTCGATGACGATGCTGCTGCGTCCGGTCTCGCGCATTAGGAGGTCGGCGACGCAGCGCGAGGCATTACCGCACGCGTCGACCTCGCCGCCGTCGGAATTGCGGATGCGCATGACAATGTCGGCCGCGCCGGTACCGCCGCCAGGCGGCTTCTCCATGATGATGAGCTGGTCGCACCCGATCCCGGTGTGCCGGTCGGCGATGGCGCGCGCCCGCGCGTCGTCGATCGCGAAGGGACGTTCGCGCGCATCGATGACGACGAAATCGTTGCCGAGCCCGTGCATCTTCACGAACTTGCGGCTGGGGACCGGGTGGGCGGCATCCGTCATGGGCCGTTATATGGCCCCTGGGCGGACGCAAGTCTATGGGGCGCCAGCTCTGAGGAGCAATTGGGTGTTAGGTGATGATGTTGAGGAGCGACTGCTCCATCTTCTTGGCCGTCGAGATGACCTTCGCGTTCGCCTCGAAGGCGATCTTGGCCGTCTGCGCGGTCACGAGCTGCGTGCCGAGGTCGACGTTGGGCAGCCCGACCAGCCCCTGCCCGTCGGCCAGCGGCGACTGCGGGTCGGGGACGGTGACCGTCGCTGGAGTGACCGGCGTGAAGGTGCTGACCACCGTTCCGCCGGTGCCGGTCGTCTCAACCGTGTCGATCGGCTGGAACGTGGGCGCATCGCCCGGCTGCGGCTTGAGGCGGCTGACGTCGCTCGAGTTCGCGACATTGGTCGCGACCGAGTAGAGCGAGTTCTGTGCTGCGAGGAGCCCCGACAGGGCGGTCTTGATGGCGTCAAACATGGGACGTTCTGTCCGGTCTGAGGAGGGCCGTATTAGACGCCATCAGCATGGTCCTGGGCAAGGCACGTGTCTGTGAGTTCGATCACAGGCTCAATATATTGAAATGACGCGATGTTCTGGTCTGCCGCCAGGCTTGACCCGGCTTCCGTAAAGCCGTAGGGTCCGCGCGCTTTCAAGGGACAACCAGCCCCTTGGGCCCCTCTCATCTGTCCAGGAAATGGGGGGTCTCCCCCAGTCCGCGAGTACGCGCACTGGGGTCAACGGCTTTTGCGCGTAGGTACTGCGGCGGCGATGTTCGAATCACTCACCAAACGTCTGGGCGACGTCTTCGACAAGCTGAAGCGCCGCGGCGCCTTGTCCGAGGCCGACGTCGATGCGGCCCTGCGCGAGGTTCGCGTGGCCTTGCTCGAGGCCGACGTGGCGTTGCCGGTGGTGAAGGATTTCGTGGCGCAGGTGAAGTTGCGCGCCATCGGCCAGGAGGTCATCCGCAGCATCACGCCGGGCCAGATGGTGGTGAAGATCGTTCACGACCACCTGGTCGAGACGTTGGGCTCGACCGCCGCCGACATCAATCTGCGCGCCACGCCGCCGGTCGCCGTCCTGATGGTCGGCCTGCAGGGCTCCGGCAAGACGACCACCACGGCGAAGCTCGCCAAGCGCCTGGCCGAGCGTGACCGCAAGAAGGTCCTGATGGCGTCGCTGGATACGCGCCGGCCGGCGGCACAGGAGCAGCTCGCCGTGCTCGGCCAGCAGACCAGCACGCCGACCCTGCCGATCGTCGCCGGCCAGGGCCCGGTCGAGATCGCGCGCCGCGCCATGGATGTGGGGGCGAAGGAAGGCTACGACGTCGTCCTGCTCGACACCGCCGGCCGCTTGGCAATAGATGACGAACTCATGGCCGAGGCGGCCGCCGTTCGTGACGCCGTCACTCCGGCCGAGACCTTGCTGGTCGCCGATGCGATGACCGGCCAGGACGCGGTCAATCTCGCGCGCTCGTTCAATGAGAAGATCGGCATCTCCGGTATCGTGCTGACGCGCGTCGACGGCGATGCGCGCGGCGGCGCGGCCCTTTCCATGCGCGCCGTCACCGGCCGGCCGATCAAGCTGATCGGTCTCGGCGAGAAGCTCGACGCGCTCGACGTCTTCCATCCCGACCGTATCGCCGGCCGCATCCTCGGCATGGGCGACATCGTCGGCCTCGTCGAGAAGGCGGCCGAGACGGTCGAGCGCGAAGACGCCGAGAAGCTCGCGCGGAAGGTCCAGAAGGGCGAGTTCGACTTCGACGACATGGCGACCCAGCTGCGCCAGCTGCGCAAGATGGGCGGCCTGTCGAGCGTGATGGGCCTGCTGCCCGGCATCGGCAAGATGCAGAAGCAGATCGCCGACGCCAAGATCGACGACAAGATGGTGCGCAAGCAGGAGGCGATCATCTCCTCGATGACCGCCAAGGAGCGCCGCTATCCGAAGCTCCTGAACGCGAGCCGCAAGCGCCGCATCGCCTCGGGCTCGGGAACCACGGTCGAAGAGGTCAACCGGCTCATCAAGCAGCATCTGGAGATGAGCCGGATGATGAAGCAGGTCACCAAGCTCGGCCAGCGGGGCATCGCCCGGGCCGGGATCAATTCTCTGTTCCGCAGATAGCAACCCTCACAACCGACACAGCAACAGAAAGGGCATTCCAGCAACATGGCGACCAAGATCCGCATGTCGCGGGCCGGTGCTAAAAACCGGCCCTTCTTCCGCATCGTCGTGGCCGACAGCCGCAGCCCGCGCGACGGCCGCTTCCTCGAGAAGCTCGGGACTTACAACCCGCTGCTCCAGAAGGACGACCCGCAGCGCGTGGTGCTCAACGTCGACCGCATCAAGCACTGGCTCTCGGTCGGTGCGACGCCGTCGGACCGCGTGGCGCGGTTCCTCCACGAGGCGAATCTGGGGCCGAAGCCGGTCATCCGCGAGACGCCGAAGAAGAGTGCGCCGCGCGCCAAGACCCAGGAGCGCCTGAAGGCGGCGGCTGGTGCGGCGGGCGGCGAGGCGGCTCCTGCCGCCGCGGCCGAGCCCGCGAAGGAGGCCACGGCCTGACGACCGGCGCGCGCAAGGTTCTGGTCGGCGCCGTGGCCGGCGCGCATGGCGTGCGCGGCGAGGTGAAGATCAAGACCTTCACCGCCGACCCCGCCAAGATCGCGGCCTACGGCCCGGTCGAGGACGAGAGCGGCACGCGGCGCTTCAAGGTCAAGGTGCGCGGCCTGGTCCGGGGACTGGTGATCGCGCGGCTCGACGGGGTCGATGACCGCAACGCCGCCGAAGCCCTGCGAGGGCTTCGGCTGTACGTCGAGCGGGACCGGCTGCCGAAGCCCAAGCGCGGGGAGTGGTACCTGTTCGATCTGGTGGGCCTTGCGGCGGAGCGGACGGATGGGACGAAGATCGGGACGGTGAAGGCGGTGCAGAACTACGGCGCCGGCGACATCGTCGAGGTGGTGACGGCGGACGGGCAGAGCCTGCTCTTGCCGTTCACGAAGCGGGCGGTGCCCGAGGTGGATTTGCAGGGCGGGCGGCTGGTGGTCGATCCGCCCGAAGTGGTCGAGTGGAAGCCCGAGGACGAGAGCGAGACGGAAGAGAAATGAACCACGGAGACACGGAGAGCACGGAGGTGAAGAGGAGTTCGAGTGCGCGCGCCGCGCGTTGCTCCGCGGCTCCGTGTCCTCCGTGTCTCCGTGGTGGAATTTTCCTATGACTTGGACGGCAACCGTGCTGACGATTTTTCCAGAGATGTTCCCGGGACCCCTGGGCGCGTCGCTGGCTGGTCGCGCGCGCGAGGCCGGTCTGTGGACGCTCAACACGATCGACATCCGCGACTTCGCGACCGACCGTCACCAGACCGTGGACGACACGCCGTTCGGCGGTGGGGCCGGCATGGTCATGCGGGCGGACATCGTCGATGCAGCACTCGAGGCGGCGCTTGTGGACGCGCCGGCGGGGACGAAGGCGCTCTATCTCACCCCGCGCGGCCGTCTGCTCGATCAGGCCCGCGTGCGCGATCTCGCGGCGTGCCCGGGCATCGTGACGCTGTGCGGGCGGTTCGAGGGCGTGGACCAGCGGGTGATCGAGGCGCGCGGCCTCGACGAGGTCTCGCTCGGCGATTTCGTGCTGTCGGGCGGGGAGCCCGCAGCGCTGGCCCTCATCGATGCCTGCGTGCGTCTCCTGCCCGGTGTGATCGGCAGCGAGGCCTCGCTGAGCGAGGAGAGCTTCGAGGCGGGGTTGCTCGAATATCCGCATTTCACCCGGCCGCAGACGTGGTGCGGCCGCGCCGTGCCGGAGGTGCTGCTGTCCGGCCATCATGCGAAGATTCGCGCCTGGCGTCTCGCCCAGGCCGAGAAGATCACTGCCGAGCGCCGCCCGGATCTGTGGGCCCGCTACAGTGCTGCGAAACCTCACGCATCCTGAGCGGATGCGCTAAACTCGAATGCAAGGAGAGAGAGTCATGAACATCATCGAAGAAATCGAAAAGGAGCAGATCGCCAAGCTGACGGCGCAACGCTCCGTCCCCGAATTCGCACCCGGCGACACCGTGCGTGTGAGCGTGAAGGTGATCGAAGGCACCCGCGAGCGCGTTCAGGCGTTCGAAGGCGTGTGCATCGGCCGCACCAATTCCGGCCTCAACTCGTCGTTCACGGTGCGCAAGATCTCGTTCGGCGAGGGCGTGGAGCGCGTGTTCCCGCTCTACAGCCCGCGCATCGCCGCGATCGAGGTGATGCGCCGCGGTGACGTGCGCCGGGCCAAGCTCTATTACCTGCGCGGCCGCACCGGCAAGAAGGCGCGCATCCTCGAGAAGGCCGGCACCGGGGCTGCGACCGCGGCCGAGATGAGCGAGGCCGAGCTGCTCGAGGGCGTGACACCCGCGGCGGCCGAGGCCGAGGCACCCCAGAAGGGGGCGGAGGCAAAGGCGGACGCGCCGGCCAAAGCCGAAAAGCCGAAAGCCGAGGCGAAAGCCGATAAGAAGGCGGAGAAGGCCGACAAAAAGGCCGCCAAGTAAGGAGTAGCCGCGAGAGCGGAGGAGTACGGCAGGATGAGCAAGCCGCGGACGTTGTTCGACAAGATCTGGGACAGCCACGTCGTCGATACCCAGGAGGACGGCACCTGCCTCCTCTATATCGACCGCCACCTTGTGCATGAGGTGACGAGCCCGCAGGCCTTCGAGGGCCTGCGCGCCACGGGCCGCAAGGTGCATCGGCCGGATGCGACGACGGCCGTGGCCGACCACAACGTGCCGACCACCGACCGCAGCAAGGGGATCGCCGAGCCGCAGAGCCGGCTGCAGGTCGAGACCCTGGAGAAGAACTGCCGCGACTTCGGGCTCACCTATTTCGGCATGGACGACATCCGCCAGGGCATCGTCCACATCATCGGGCCCGAGCAGGGCCTGACCCTGCCGGGCACCACGATCGTGTGCGGCGACAGCCACACCGCGACGCACGGGGCGTTCGGAGCCCTCGCGTTCGGGATCGGGACGTCGGAGGTCGAGCACGTTCTGGCCACGCAGACCCTGATCCAGCGCCCGGCCAAGAACATGCGCATCACGGTCGACGGCGACCTGCCGAAGGGCGTCACGGCCAAGGACATGATCCTCGCCATCATCGGCAAGATCGGCACCGCCGGCGGCACCGGCCACGTGATCGAATACGCAGGCTCGGCCGTGCGCGCGCTGTCGATGGATGGCCGCATGACCATGTGCAACATGTCGATCGAGGGTGGCGCACGCGCCGGCCTCGTGGCCCCCGACGAGACGACGTTTGCGTACATCAAGGGCCGGCCCTACGCCCCCAAAGGTGCGGTGTGGGAAGCAGCACTTGCCTACTGGAAGACGCTGCCGTCCGATCCCGGCGCCAGGTACGACAAAGAAGTGACCCTCAAGGCGGCCGATATCGTCCCGCAGGTGACCTGGGGCACCAGCCCGGAGGATGTGCTGCCGATCACGGGAGTGGTACCGAACCCCGCCGACGTGGCGGACGAGGCCAAGCGCGCGGCCATGACGCGCTCGCTCGAGTACATGGGCCTGAAACCCGGGACGCGGCTGGCGGACGTGACGGTCGACAAGGTGTTCATCGGCTCGTGCACCAACGGCCGAATCGAGGATCTGCGCGCCGCGGCCGCCATCGCCAAGGGCCGCAAGGTGGCCGGCACCGTGCAGGCGCTGGTCGTGCCCGGCTCTGGCCTCGTCAAGCACCAGGCCGAGCAGGAAGGTCTCGACAAGATCTTCATCGCCGCCGGCTTCGAGTGGCGCGAGCCCGGCTGCTCGATGTGCCTCGCCATGAACGCCGACAAGCTCAAGCCCGGCGAGCGCTGCGCCTCGACCTCGAACCGCAACTTCGAGGGGCGGCAGGGCACGGGCGGGCGCACGCATCTCGTCAGCCCGCAGATGGCGGCCGCCGCCGCCGTGTCGGGCCGGCTCGCCGACGTGCGCGAGCTCATCTGATCTTCGGGCGAGGGAGTACCCGTCATGCAGAAATTCACGACCCTGACCGGTGTGGCCGCACCGATGCCGATGCCCAACATCGACACCGACAAGATCATCCCGGCCGAGCACCTGAAGACCATCAAGCGTACCGGGCTCGGCAAGGTGCTGTTCGAGCGCATGCGCTACACCGATGACGGCAAGGAGCGGCCGGACTTCGTGCTCAACAAGCCGGCGTATCGCGACGCCAAGATCATCATCGCAGGCGACAATTTCGGCTGCGGGTCGAGCCGCGAGCACGCGCCGTGGGCGCTGCTCGATTTCGGCATCACCTGCGTGATCTCGACGTCGTTCGCCGACATCTTCTACAACAACAGCTTCAAGAACGGCATTCTGCCGATCAAGCTGCCCAAGGAGGACGTCGACAAGCTGCTCGACGACGCCTCGCGCGGTGCGAACGCCGTCATCACGATCGATCTCGAGAAGCAGGAGATCCGCGGCCCGGACGGCGGCTGCATCAAGTTCGACATCGATCCGTTCCGCAAGCACTGCCTGTTGAACGGGCTCGACGATGTCGGCCTCACGATGCAGAAGAAGCCCAAGATCGACGGCTTCGAGGCGCAGCAGAAATCCGCCCAGCCCTGGCTCTACGCCGGCGCCAAGGCGTAACACCAGCCTTAAGGATAGACGACATGGCCGCGAACAAGACCCTGCTGGCGCTGCCGGGCGACGGCATCGGCCCCGAGGTGTTCAAGCAGGTGACGCGCGTCATCGACTGGTTCGACAAGCGCCGCGCCGTACGCTTCGACATCAAGACCGGCCTTGTCGGCGGCGCCTCGCTCGATGCGCACGGCACGCCGATCACCGACGACACGATGCAGCTGGCCTTGAAGCTGGATGCGGTGCTGTTCGGCTCGGTCGGCGGTCCCAAATGGGACACCGGCGATTTTTCCAAGAAGCCGGAGCAGGGCCTGCTCAGGCTGCGCAAGGACCTCGGGCTGTTCGCCAATCTGCGTCCGGCCATGGTCTATGAGGCGCTGGCCGACGCCTCGACCCTGAAGCGCGAGGTCGTGAGCGGGCTCGATATCCTGATCCTGCGCGAGCTCACGGGCGGGGTCTATTTCGGGGAGCCGCGCGGCATCACGACACTTCCGGACGGGACGAAACGGGGCGTCGACACCCAGGTCTACACCACGCCCGAGATCGAGCGCATCGGCCGCGTCGCCTTCGAGCTCGCGCGCAAGCGGCGCAAGAAGGTGACCTCGGTCGAGAAGGCCAACGTCATGCACACCGGCGTGCTGTGGCGCGAGACCGTCACCAGGCTCCACGCCGAGTACAAGGACGTGGAGCTCGGCCACATGTACGCCGACAACTGCGCCATGCAGCTCGTGCGCAACCCCAAGCAGTTCGACGTCATCGTCACCGACAATCTGTTCGGCGACGTGCTGTCGGACCTCGCCTCGATGCTCACCGGCTCGCTCGGCATGCTGCCCTCGGCCTCGCTCGGGGCGGCGGATGCGACCGGGCGCAGGCGGGCGCTTTACGAGCCGATCCACGGCTCCGCCCCCGACATCGCCGGCAAGGACATCGCCAACCCGCTCGCCATGGT
This sequence comes from Alphaproteobacteria bacterium, assembly GCA_035506575.1. Taxonomy (GTDB): domain Bacteria; phylum Pseudomonadota; class Alphaproteobacteria; order CACIAM-22H2; family CACIAM-22H2; genus DATJPD01. Next base: position 17,023 of record DATJPD010000092.1, on the reverse strand, counting down.
GCTGAGCTTCGCGATGATGCTGCGCTATTCGTTCGATCTCGCCGACGACGCCGACCTGGTCGAGACGGCGGCCAAGAACGTGCTGGCGCGCGGCATCCGCACCGCCGATATCATGCAGCCCGGCATGACCGAGGTGTCGACGACGCAGATGGGTGCGGAGCTGCTGAAAGAGCTCGACAAGCTCGCGGCGTAGCCGTCTGATTTTCTCGTCATGGCCGGGCGAAGTCCCGGCCATCCACGTCGTTGTGCAATTCGTCGGTATTCGTTCTTTCGGCCCGACGTGGATGCCCGCGACAAGCTCGGGCATGACGTAGAGAAGGTTGGCCTATGTTCGCCCCGTTTCCAGCGCCGCGATCACGTCCTTGGAGGCGCCAACCCAGCCGAAGATGCCGCCCTGCGCCTTGATCATCGCGAGGCCGGCCTTCTGGAACTCGGGGAAATACGAGCCGACGCAGTCCTCGAGCACCAGGCAGTCGTAGCCGCGGTCGTTGGCCTCGCGCACCGTGGTGTTGACGCAGACCTCGGTGGTGACCCCGCAGACGATGAGCTGGCGGATGCCGCGGTCCCGCAGGATCGCGCCCAGGTCGGTGGCGTAGAACGCGCCCTTGCCGGGCTTGTCGATCACCGGCTCGCCCGCCTGCGGCTTCAGCTCGTCGACGATGTCGTGGCCGTATTCGCCGCGCACGAGCAGCCGGCCCATGGGGCCCGGATCGCCGATCCCGGTCTTGAACCGGCCGCGCGCCTTCTTGGCCGGCGAGAGATCGGAGAGATCGGGCCGGTGGCCTTCGCGCGTGTGGATGACCATCACGCCCGCCGCCCGGCAGGCGGCCAGCACGCGCTGGGTGGGCGGCACCGTCTGGCGCAGCAGGGACACATCGTTGCCCAGCGCCTCGCCGAAGCCCCCGCGGTCGACGAAGTCCCGCTGCATGTCGATGATCAGGAGGGCCGCGAGGCGCGGCTCCAACGCAAACTCGTACGGCTCGGCTTTGACCGTCAGCGCCATGGTCCACCCCCGCCCGACATCATCTCCCATCCGAGGATCACTGCAATATCAATGCCGGGTGCCGGAGCCCGGCGCCGGCCTCATGGCAGGGATGCCGGCCATTCCCTTCGGCCGGCCGGCGCGCTTGAATGAGCCGGGAGCGCTCAACACGCGAGGTGCGTCATGCAGCAACGGCTTCAGTACGCGACCATATCGCCCGACGGCTACAAGGCCTGGGGTGCGATCCGCAGCTACATCGGCAAATGCGGGCTCGAGGAATCGCTGGTCAATCTGGTCTATTTGCGGGTGTCGCAGATCAACGGCTGCGCCTACTGCGTCGATCTGCATACGCGCGACGCCGAGAAAGCCGGCGAGAGCACGCGCCGCCTGCACAATGTGGTGACCTGGCAGGAAACGCCGTTCTTCACCAAGCGCGAGCGCGCGGCCCTGGCTTGGGCGGAGTCGCTGACCCTGCTGCCGCAGACCAAGGCGCCGGATTCGGCGTACGAGCCGCTGCGCGAGCATTTCAGCGACAAGCAGATCGCCGATTTGACCTATGCGATCGCGCTCATGAACGCCATGAACCGGATGGGCGTCGGCTTCCGGATGTCGCCGCCGAAAGACCTTTAGCCCGCAGGATCTTCAGGCGGCGTCCGTCTTGCGATAGCTGAACACCGAGGCCGGCGGCACGTTGAGGAACGCCATGCCGCAGCGGCGCACCGACAGCCCGAGCTTCGCCTCGGGAATCGGCGAGATGAGCGAGTAGGTGTACTGCAGCATCTGCCCGCCTGGCTTGGTGATGCCGAACCACGACTTGATGAGGCGCTGCTGCGCCTCGAACGGCAGCGTGATCATGGGAATGCCCGAGACCACCGTCGACACCTTGCCGTGCCAGCGGCCCGGCACGATCTCGCTCAGCCGCCCCGCATCGCCGTGGATGACCTGCACCTGCGGGAACTGCTTGCGCAGATAGGTGCACATGTCGGCGTCGATCTCGATGACGAACAGCCGCTCGCGTGGAATGCCCGCACTGACCAGCGCCTTGGTGATCGAGCCCGTGCCGGCCCCGACCTCGATGACCGCGTCGTCGGGTCCGATCTCGACATTGCGTGCGACGAGGCGCGCCAGCGCCGGCGCCGACGGCAGAAGGGCGCCGACCTTGAGCGGGTTGGCGATCCAGCGGCGGAAGAACAGCAGCTCTTCCGGCTGCTCGTTATCGAGGGCGGAGCGAGGTTTCATTGGTGCGTTTCCCTGATCCCCATCGGGGTGCGGTAGCCCGGACTATAGCGCAGCGATCCCCGCGATTGTCACGAAATATTAAAAAGATAGGCCGCTCGATTTGGTTCCGTGCCTTCCATCGGCTCCGCGCAAACTCTTGAGGGCGCAAATGTCTTGAAAATAAGGACCGGCCGGCGTATTCACACGCGTTCGCGTTTTGGACCCCTGGGCGGCCGTTGCCCGCTCAGGACTGCACGTGTTGTCCCGCGACGCTACTCTCATGACCTCACTTTCGAGCACAGGGTTCTCTCATGGGCTACAAAGTCGCAGTCATCGGCGCCACCGGTAATGTCGGGCGCGAAATGTTGAAGACCCTCGCGGAGCGGGAGTTTCCGGTCGACGAGGTGATCCCGCTCGCGTCCTCCCGCTCCAAGGGCACCACGGTGTCCTACGGCGAGAACGACCTGCTCAAGGTGCGCGACCTCGCCGATTTCGACTTCAAGGGCATCGATATCGCGCTGTCCTCGCCAGGTGCGAAGGTGTCGGCCGTGCATTCGCCGCGCGCCGCCAAGGCGGGCTGCGTCGTCATCGACAACACCTCCCATTTCCGCATGGACCCCGACGTGCCGCTGGTGGTGCCCGAGGTGAATCCGCAGGCGCTGCGCGACTATGCCAAGCGCAACATCATCGCCAATCCCAACTGCTCGACCATCCAGATGGTCGTGGCGCTCAAGCCTCTGCACGACCTCGCGCGCATCAAGCGCGTCACCGTCTCGACCTATCAGTCGACGTCGGGGGCCGGCAAGGAGGCGATGGACGAGTTGTTCGAGCAGACGCGCAACATCTACGTCAACCAGCCGATCGAGAAGAAGAAGTTCACCAAGCAGATCGCCTTCAACGTGATCCCGCATATCGACGTCTTCATGGACGACGGGTTCACGAAGGAGGAGTGGAAGATGGCGGTCGAGACAAAGAAGATCCTCGATCCCAAGATCAAGGTGGTCGCGACCTGCGTGCGCGTGCCGGTCTTCGTCGGCCATGCCGAGGCGGTGTTCGTGGAATTCGAGAAGCCCATCTCGGACGCCGACGCGCGCCGCGTGCTGCGTGACGCCCCCGGCGTGGCGGTGGTCGATCAGCGCACCGACGAGGGCTACGTCACTCCCGTCGAGGCCGCAGGCGAGGACAAGGTCTATGTCAGCCGCATCCGCACCGACCCGACCGTCGACAACGGGCTCGTGTTCTGGTGCGTGTCCGACAACCTGCGCAAGGGGGCGGCCCTGAACGCCGTCCAGATCGCCGAAGAGCTGGTGAAGCAGGGCTTCATGCGAAAGGCGGCGTGAGCCGGCGCTGAAAATCCCTCTCCCCCGCTCGCGGGGGAGAGGGCGATCTCGCAAACCAGACCTAAGCCGCCGTGCGCAGCCCCTGCATCTGCGCCTCGAGCTCGGCCGGAGTCATGCCGAGCGGCGTCTTTTGGGTCGCCTCGAACCACGCGCGGTCGGCGATCGCGTAGACCTCGTCGACAAACGTGACGAAGAAGTCCCACGTCATTTTGTAGCGCTCGCCCCACGAGATCACGTGCGGCCCCTGTGCGTCATAGCCGGGCAGCACGACGGCGTGGCCGCCGATGATCTTCGAGTTGGACTTGTCGACGCTCCAGATCTTCGGCGGCACGCCGCCCGCGGGCATGATGTTCTGCGGCACGTTGAAGCCGATATAAGCCACGCCGCATTCGTAGATCGTCCGCTTGACGTCGTCGATGTTGCGCGGATCAACCTCGACGAACGCCATGATCTTGTCGCGCGCCGAGCCTTGGGCGCCGATCGGAGCGCCGGTTTTGAGAAGGAATTTCAGCACGTGCTGCTCGTTGCCGCCCTGGTCGGTGGACGGGACCTTCGGATCGTAGCCGCAGGCGTGCTCGTACAGCTCCAGCACGTCCTTGTCGGGTTCGGTGCTCGTCTTCTTCTGGGCATTGAACGTCCACACCTGGCGCGCGTGGTAGAAGGCCGCGCACGTGCAGTCGCCAAGCTGGTTGTTGAGCATCATGCCCAGATTGGCCGGCATGCCGTTCGTGTTGTCGAGGTCGTCCGGCGGGCTGACCGGAGGGCGGCCGAGGCGGAGCGCACTCAGGTGCGGGACGCGCGGATCGTAGGAACGCGGCTTGCGGCCGAGCTTGCGCGTAAGGACGGGAGCTTTCGTGTCGTTCATCGAGGCCTCCATGGGTTGGCCGGTTGGACTGAAGGACGCTGACGGCTCTCCCGTGCTGCTCGTTCTTGTCCGGTTATTCGTTGAACGTGGCGGTGATCACGGCCCAGCTGGCTATGACGCTGGCCGCGGTGGTGAACGCGCCGTATTCGGAATAGATGAGCCCGGCCTCATGGCTCGCTGCCACCATGTCGCCGGACGGATTGGGGATCTGCGGATCGGACGCGTTGCGGATCGCGTACCATTTCAGGTTGGGATGGCTCTGCAGCGCTAGGCCGACCATCGCATCGCCCATGTCGCACGCCTGGCCGAGGCCCTGGAGCTTGTAGTGGTTGGTCGAATCGTCGAAGCCGAAGAAATCGGTGGTGACGATCGCGGTATCGGCTCCGGACCAGAATTTCGGCTCCGCCCGGCCGCCTTTGACCCGCTCGGCGTTGACGCGCGTCAGCGCCGGCGTGATCGCCGCCAGGACGCCGGCCGGGAGCGGCGAGGTCTTGTACGCGGTCTTGGCGAACGGCGCGTTCTTGAATTGCGTCGTACAGTCGAACCTCGTTTGCGCGGCGATGATGACGTCGCCCAGGATCACGTCCTTGCCGATTCCGCCGCCGGTGCCTGTGGTGATGAACAGCCTGGGCTCGACCTCAGTCGCGATCTCGCTCATGAGCTTGCGCACGGGCGTGGCCGGACCATCGTAATCGAGGTGCAGGCCCGACTTGAACAGAAGGACGCGCGCCTTTCCGATCTGGCACGGGAAGTACAGGCCGAGGCTGTGATAGTAGCGGGCCATGTCGGCCTGTTTGTCGTTGAACGGGGCCCGGCCGCCGGTCACCAGCGGCACGTAACTCGCGACGTCATGCCGGTATTCGTACCAGGTCGACGGGAGGTGACCGGGCGTGAACAGGGAGGCGAGTGCCGCCGCTTCCGCCGCCGTCCAGGTGACCACGACCGCGTCGATCTTGCCCTTGAACCGCGAGAGGTCGTCGCTCTCGGCCGGCGGCTTGGCGAGCGGTGCTGCGACCGGTGTTGCGTGTGCGGGCCAGGGCGGCACGGCTGGCAGTCGCTCGCTCGTGGAGCGCAGCGCCGCCGCCACGCCGGCTGATCTGAACCGCTCTTGCGGGTTCTCGGGGTCGTAGTTGAGCCTCAAATCCTCGACGTCGACGTCGTGCGGCCGGGGAGCCGGGCGTACGGAGTGCAGCACCATGGGCAACTCCATTTCGCGGAACGGTTGAGACTACGGCGGCAGTGTGACGGCTGTTTCACTCTCCGCGGGCCGGGTCGGTTTGCGGCATTTGAGAGGTCGGGCCGGCCCGCCGGGGACCGGACACTAGTCCCGCTCCGCGAAAGGCACAAATCAAATTCAACCTTGAATTGCCGCAAACCTGCGGCGCCCCGGCGGTCTCTCGGCGGAGACATGGACAACACGGCACACGACGAGGAGAATGTCCCCCATGAGACTGTTCGCCTCCCCGCTCTACATCGGCCTCGCTGCGTTGTTGCTGATCGTGCTGTCGGTGCGCGTGATGTCGTTGCGCGGCAAGCACGGCGTCGGCGTCGGCGACGGCGGTCATCCCGATCTGCAGCTCGCGATGCGCGTCCAGGCGAATTTCATCGAGTACGTGCCGCTGGCGCTCCTGCTGCTGCTCTGCGTCGATCTGGTCGGCGACAGCAAGTGGATCGTCCACGTGCTCGGCATCTTGCTGCTGGTGGGACGCGTCCTGCACGCCCAGGGCCTGTCGCAGAGCCCGGGCCGGTCGTTCGGCCGCGCCGCCGGGATGGTGCTGACGCTTCTGGTGCTGGTGATAGGTGCGGTGCTCGCGATCCTCGGCACCTTCAATATCCGGATTCTCTGGTAGCGCCGCGCGCTCGCGTCAGCCGGTCGCACCCTTCCACAGCACGACGGCGGCGAAGGCGAGGATCACCACCCCCGCGATCCGGTTGGCCCAGCGCAGGCCTTCGCGATTGAACTTGTCGCGGAACAGGGCGACGGTCGTCGTCAACAGCAGCCACCACACCGACGATCCGAGGAACACGCCGACGAGGAGCATCCAGGAATCGGCGAGGCTGCGCTCCTCGTTCTGCACGCCGAACGCGCTGAACACGGCGAGGAACGACAGCACCGTCACCGGATTGGTGAGGGTGAGAAACCCGGTCGACGTGAAGTCGCCGAGCAGGCTCGCCGGATCCTTCTCCTCGTCGTCGTCCTTTTTCTCCTGCGGCGGCTTCGCGAGCAGGATGCGCACGCCGATGACGAGGAGCAGGGCGGCTCCGCCGATGCCGAACCAGAACTTTTCGCGCATCAGGAAGTCGTGGATGAAGGTGAGGCCGAACGCGGCGATCGCGCCGAAGAAGGTGTCGGCCGCCGCCGCCCCGAGCCCCGAAATGAGTCCCACCAGGCGTCCGTGCACGATGGTGCGGCGGACGCACATCACGTTGATCGGGCCGACCGGAGCCGCGATGAGGAAGCCCGCGATCAGGCCTTTGACCAGAACCGAAACGACCAGCATGGGGTATTAACGGCGGGGTTCTTTTATTGTTGCAGCGACACGCCGCGAGGGTGGGGAAAGACCTGCATAGCGCGGCCCTGCCCGAAAGACCAGCGCCGCCGTGCAGAGTTTAGCGCAGCCGGTCGGGCGCGAACCGCTCGGGCGGGGTGACCAGCGCGTCCTGTGCGGCGATGAGGGCGAGGTCGGCGGAGTTGCGGTCGCTGCGCGCCAGCACCGCCTGCACCGCTGCCGCGGCGCCCGCGAGGGCATCGGGCAGGTTGGCGCCGTGCAGGTGCCGGCCGAGAAACGCCGCGGCGAAGATGTCGCCGGCCCCGTGCGCCGCGCGGTCGAGGCGGGGGACCGTGACCCGCCAGGCGCCGGAATCGTCGACCGCGAGCAGGGTCAGGCTGGCCTCTGGCGCGCCCTGCAGCTCGAGCCCGGTCGCGACCACGAGGGGCCGGCGCCCGGCGCCCCGCGTCCGCAGCCCGTCGATCGCCGCCAGCGCCGTCTCGGCTGTATCCACACTCCGGCCGGTGAGGAGGCCAAGCTCGAAACCGTTGGGCGTGAGGATGTCGGCCTCCGGCACGGCGTGGTCGCGCAGGAATTCCGCGATGCCGGGCTTCACGTACACGCGTCCGGCAGCGCCGTGTCCGTCGCCGATCACGGGGTCGAGGAGCCATAGCGCGTCCGGGTTGGCGGCGCGCACTGCCGCGACCGCCGCGCGCACGACAGGACCCTGGTCGGCCGCACCGAGGTAGCCGGTCAGGATCGCCGCACACCCGCGCAGCACGCCGCGCTCGCCGAGGCCGCGCACGAGCTCCTCGATCTCGGCCGCCGGCGTCACGCGGCCGCGCGCGCCGCCATGCGCCGGATGGTTGGACAGGACCACCGTGTCGATCGGCCACACCTCGTGGCCGAGCCGCTGCAGCACGAACACGGCGGCGCTGTTGCCGACATGGCCGAGCGCCACCGAGGACTGGATCGAGAGGACGTTCACCCTGTCCTCACTACCCGAGGCGGACGGCGCGGGAAAGCCGCTTTATGCCGCCGGTATCCCGACGAGGGCGCGGCAGCGCGCGCCCCAGCTGCGCGACGCCCACATGTCTCGTCCGAGGGCTGCGAACTCGTGAAACGCGATCCACACCGGATTGTAGGAGTGGAGCGGAACGTCGAGCCCATAACGGCAGGGAATGTCGGCGCGCTCGGCGGCGAACGTGCCGAACATCCGGTCGAAGATGATCAGCACGCCGCCGAAATTTTTGTCGCGATACTCCGGATTGACCGCGTGATGCACGCGGTGGTGCGAAGGCGTGTTGAGCACCCATTCGAGTGGCCCGAGCTTCGGGATCCAGTCGGTGTGCAGGTAGAACTGATACAGCAGATTCAGGCTCAAGGTGACGAACACCGCCCGCGGCGCAAAGCCGAGCCAGATCAGCGGCAGGAAAAACGCGTTGGCACCGATGAGCCGCCCGGTCCATCCGAAGCGCAAGGCCGCCGACAAATTCAGCTCATTGGGTGAATGATGCACCGCATGGTTCGCCCACAGGAGCCGGAAGCGGTGGCTGCAGCGGTGGAACCAGTAGTAGCAGAGCTCCTGGCCGAGGAAGAGTGTCGCGATCGCGGGCCACGGGGTCAGAGGCACCGTCGCGATGCGGTGTGCAGAAAGCCAGCCGATCAGCGCGTCGGCCGGCCCGAATGCCAGGTACGCGTAAACGACATATTGGCGGATCAGGAGGTCGGCGAGTGAGGCGAGGGCGGCGCGCCAGTCGTAGCGGCCGCGGATCGCCCACAGGGCTCCCGCTTCGAGGACCGCCAGCGCAATGACCGCAGGGACGGACCAAAACAGGATCAGATAGATGGTGCGCATGCCAGTACCCCTGAGGGATGACGATGCGCCTGAGCCTGCCCGGGACGGCGTCCCCGGTCTCGCCGAAGCCGCGGAGGCACTGGCCGATTCTTTGAACCTCAGGCCGATTTCGAAATCGGCGAAGCTTCAGCGGACGTGGCCCGGTCCAGGGCGGTGCGTCGGAAATCGGTCGGGGTCAGGCCGGTCTTCGCCTTGAACGCCCGGTTGAACGGCCCGATCGACTGGAACCCGGCATCGAGGGCGATCGTCAGAACCGACACTTGTGCCTGGTCGGGATCGGACAGCGCCGACATCGCCTCGGCCAGCCGGTAGCCGTTGATGAAGCTGTTGAAGTTGCGATGGCCGAGCCGCCGGTTGATCAGGCGCCGCAGGCGATACTCCGGCACGCGCAGCCGCTCGGCGAGGGCGGCGATCCCGAGCCCCTCCTGGCGGTATATCCGCTCGACCTCGATCAGGTGGAGGAGGCGGTCGAGGACGACGCGCTCTTCGCCGTCCGGCGGATCGGTCGGTTCGGCCGGCACGCCGGCCGCCTGGTTGGCCTCGCGCGGATCGGCGCCAAGCGTCGACTGCGCTCGGGCGCTGAGCCGCAGCACGGCGGTCGCCACCCCCAATGCCAGGACCGTCGCGGCACCGATGGTGCTGCCGAGGCCCTGAACCGGAGCACTGGTGATCGCGGCGACGATCGTGAACGCGCCCATGAAGATGCCCACGCCCAGCGCCAGCACGACACGGAAGCGCCGCCGTCCCTCGACGAGGTCGGCCGAGGTGCCGCTCACCGCGCGCCACACGCCGAGGGCGACCAGGGTCAGCTCCGCGATCTCGACCGCGCGCCACGCCGGGCCGGAATTCGAAGCCATGGCCCAGACCACCACGGCAACCATCGCCACGAGCGGCAGCCAGGCCCGCCACGACGGCCGGAATGAGTCGTCGAACGTCGCGGTCGACCAGAGCAAGAAGACGGCCGCCGTCGAAATGCTGAGCACGCGCAACGGGGCCAGCCAGGCCGAATTGTCGTAGACCAGGGGAGGTGCGGATTCGACCAGATAGGCCGCACCGCAGATCACCAGCAGCGCGCCGTAGCGCGCGGCGGGGATGTGCCTCGCATCGCGCCAGCCGATATAGGCGAGCAGCAGAAAGATGACGATGCCGCCGCCGCGCAGAGCCGCATCAAAGGTGGACATGCCGAGGACCGCCTCCGGCGCTCCCGTACCATGCGCCGCCGTCAGGCGATAGAGCCGGCGGGGTACCGGCCCCGAAGGCTATTGCCTAGCCCGCGCCGCTCAGGCGTGTAAAATAGAGCCGAGCAAGGGGATACAAGATGTCGCATCCGTCCATCCGTCCGCGGCGCAGCGCTCTGTACATGCCCGGCTCGAACGCCAGGGCGCTCGAGAAGGCGCGCACCCTCGACGCCGACGTCCTGATCTTCGACCTCGAGGATGCGGTCGCCGATTCGCAGAAGACGGTGGCGCGCGACCAGGTGGTCGCGGCGCTGAAAACCGGCGGCTACAAGGCCGAGACCGTGGTGCGGATCAACGATCCGGCGAGTGCCACCGGCGGCGCCGACATCAAGGCCATCGCGCGCTCGGGCTGCGATGCGGTGCTCTTGCCCAAGATCGAGAAGCCGCGCGACGTGCGCGACGCGCATCTGCGGCTGGCGGCCGCGGGCGCGCCGCCCAGCATGGCGATCTGGGCGATGATCGAGACGCCGCTTGCGGTGCTGCATGTCGAAGAGATCGCGTTCTCGAGCCCGCACCTCAAATGTCTGGTGATGGGAACGTCGGATCTCGCCAAGGACCTGCGCGCCCGCCATACGCCGATGCGTCTGCCGTTCCTCACCTTGCTCAGCCTCTGCGTGCTCGCCGCGCGCGCCGCCGGCCTCACCATCCTCGATGGTGTGCATCTCGACCTCGCCGACGAGCAGGGCTTTCTCGAGACCTGCCGACAGGGCTCCGAGCTTGGCTTCGACGGCAAGACGCTCCTGCACCCCAAGACGATCGCGGCGGCCAACGCCGCGTTCGGCCCGACCCCGGAAGAGATCGCCTGGGCGAAGAAAATCACCACCGCGCATGCCGACGCGGTGAAGCAGGGCAAGGGCGTGTTGGTCGTCGACGGCAAGTTCATCGAGAGCCTGCACGTCGAGGGCGCCAAGCACACGCTGGCCCTCGCCGAATCGATCCAGAAGCGCGGCTGACGCGCCGCGACGGCCGAAAAAGCCCGGTTTTCCGCCAACGACGCGGCGCGGTCGGGTCCGCGACAGGGGCGGTGTGACGGTTGCCGCGGGCCCCGTCGGCACCCGAAAAGACTAGCATTAGAGCCAAAATTTAGGGCACCCCCAAAATGTGGTTGTTGGGGGCGGCGACCCATGTTACGGAGGATTCGTCAGTCAGGTGTGCTGGACCGAGCCTCGTGCACACGATGGGTCGCGCTGGACCCGAGAGACGATCGCTAGCTGTCCGGGCGGGACAGTTTCGAGTGTGACGCCGATGGTGTGCCGGCGGAGGTTTATGACCTCCGTCGGCACCGCCGTTTTTGGGGGCTGGCGTTTCGGTGGCGCGGGCAACATCTGCGCAAAATAAAAGAGGCGTCAGGCGCGCTGGACCGAGATCCGACGCTACGTGTCCGGGCGGGACACGACCTGACGCCTCGGGGCTTGCACCCCTGGCCGCCACATCCGGGCTTCCTCTGCGGGGGCCCGCCCGGCGCTCTGGAGGAAGCGTCGAGCAAACCCTCGCAACGGTGGGACAAGACCTTGCGGCCCGGCCCCGCACCCGGGAAAGGGGAGAAACGCTCTCACGTCGAGCTGCCCATCCGCTGCGTCCGAGGTCGCGTGGGCTCCGGACGTTGCCATCCAGCGCCTCGCCGCCTCAACCGCCCGACCGGCTGGAACGGTTCATCCCGGAACCGTCCCGCCTCCGACCGGACCGTCGAACCCTTGCCCCCGAAACGGCCGCCTCTTGCGAGACGGTCCCTTCTGAGACCAGAGCCCGGCCACGTCCGCCCGGGCTGCCCTCCGCGGGATGCCTCCCGCCTTCCGCCCGGCGCGCCCCCTTCCGGCGAAGGGACCGACACCGGGATTGAACGACGCGCCCCCGAAGGGGTGGAGGTCGTTCCGGAGGCGCTGCTTTCGTCGTCCGCGACCGCCGATCCCCTTCGGAACCGGTGCCCTCCCGGGCTTTCAGGCCGCTGTGCGAGCCGAACCGCACTTCCTCCGCACGTCGCGTACCGGGGAGAAGCTTCTCAGAAGGCCCGAAAACAGACAATAATAATCGACAAGTAAAACCAAAATTTCTGTTGACAAAATGTCGGAATCTCCACATTCCGCGCACAAAATATCCACCGGTCTGTCCACAATTACTTATGCACAGCATGTGGATATCGCGCGGCGATGCGGCCCGGACCGGCCCTCGATGCGGCGCCCGCCCGCCGGCGGAGGTGCCGCGGGGTGCGGGCCGGGCTGGTTTCGGCGGCGTTGACGGCGCGCAGGCAGGCGGTCTAAATCAATGGTGCGACACGTCATTTCCGGGCGCGTCGGCGCCGAATCCAAGATTCGCTGCTGTGATACGCCCGGGCATCCCTCCGGCGGCCGGCGGACAGTAGTCCCGCAGCACGCTGGAGCAACTGAAGAGGCATCATGCCCGCAGCTCCCGAAGCGCCGCCTGCTCCCAAGCCTGTGCTGGCGCCGGCGCGGCCCTTGTCGCCGCATCTGCAGATCTATCGGCCGCAGCTCACCTCCGTCCTCTCGATCACGCACCGCGCCACCGGGGTGGCACTTGCCGTCGGCACGCTGTTGCTCGCGTGGTGGCTGATCGCGGCGGCGACCGGGCCCGAGGCCTACGCAGAGGTGCAGGCCGTGCTCGCGTCGTGGATCGGACGGCTGTTGCTGATCGGCTGGACGATCGCGCTGTTCTATCACCTGTGCAACGGCATCAGGCACCTGTTCTGGGATGCGGGCTACGGCTTCGAGCTGCGCACGACCTACGTCTCGGGCTGGCTCGTCATTCTCGCGACGCTCGTTCTCACCGCAGTCACCTGGTGGTGGGGGCTGAAATGAGCCAGGAAGGACGAAGCCCGAGTTCGCTGCGCTCCGATCTCGCGCGCGTGCGCGGGCTGGGCTCGGCCAAGTCGGGGGTCGGGCATTGGTGGGCGCAGCGCGTCACGGCCCTGGCGCTCATTCCGCTGACCGTGTGGTTCGTGGCGCAGATCGTCCATCTCGCCGGCGCGCCGCACGCGGCCGTGGTCGACTGGGTGGCCTCGCCGGTTCCGGCGATCCTCCTGATCCTGCTGGTCGTGGCGGCGTTCCATCATGCCCAGCTCGGCCTGCAGGTTGTGATCGAGGACTACGTCCACGGCGACGGCGCCAAGCTCTTTTGGCTGCTGCTGATCAAGGCGGCGGCGATCGTGCTCGGGCTCGCCATCGTCTTCGCCGTCTTTCGCATGTATTCGTGGGGGAGTTGAGTGATGGCTGACGACGCGCGCGGCAACGGTCACGGTGCCGCCCCCGCCATCAACGGCAAGGCCTATCCGATCGTCGACCACACCTACGACGTGGTGGTCGTGGGCGCGGGCGGGGCGGGCCTGCGCGCCACCTTCGGCATGGCGATCACGGGCCTCAAGACGGCGTGCATCAGCAAGGTGTTCCCGACGCGCAGCCACACGGTGGCGGCGCAAGGCGGCATCTCGGCCGCCCTCGGCAACATGGGCCCCGACGACTGGCGCTGGCACATGTACGACACGGTCAAGGGCTCCGACTGGCTCGGCGACCAGGACGCGATCGAGTACATGTGCAAGGAGGCGATGCCGGCGATCATCGAGCTCGAGCATTACGGCGTTCCGTTCAGCCGTACGCCCGACGGCAAGATCTACCAGCGGCCCTTCGGCGGCATGACCACCGATTACGGCAAGGGCATCGCGCAACGGACCTGCGCCGCGGCCGACCGCACCGGCCATGCCATCCTGCACACGCTCTATCAGCAGTCGCTGCGCCACAACGCCGAGTTCTTCGTCGAGTATTTCGCGCTCGACCTGCTGATGGACGACGACGGCGCCTGCCGCGGCGTGGTCGCGTGGAACCTGAACGACGGCACGATCCATCGTTTCCGCGCGCATCTCGTGGTGCTCGCGACGGGCGGATATGGGCGCGCCTATTTCTCGGCGACGTCGGCGCATACCTGCACCGGCGACGGCAACGCCATGGCGCTGCGCGCCGGGCTGCCGCTCGAGGACATGGAGTTCGTCCAGTTCCATCCGACCGGCATCTACGGCGCCGGCTGCCTCATCACCGAGGGCTCGCGCGGCGAGGGCGGCTATCTCACCAATTCCGAGGGCGAGCGCTTCATGGAGCGCTACGCGCCTTCGGCCAAGGACCTCGCCTCACGAGATGTCGTGAGCCGCTCGATGACCATCGAGATCCGCGAGGGCCGCGGCGTCGGCCCGCAGAAGGACCACATCCACCTGCACCTCGAGCATCTCGATCCCAAGCTGCTGCACGAGCGCCTGCCCGGCATCTCGGAGACGGCGAAGATCTTCGCCGGCGTGGACGTGACGCGCGAGCCGATCCCGGTGCTGCCGACCGTGCACTACAACATGGGCGGCGTGCCGACCAATCACCGCACCGAGGTCGTGAATCCGGTGGCCGGCAACCCCGACGCCGTGGTGCCCGGCCTGATGGCGATCGGCGAGGCGGCCTGCGTGTCGGTGCACGGCGCCAACCGGCTGGGCTCGAACTCGCTGCTCGACCTCGTGGTCTTCGGCCGCGCTGCCGCCCACCGCGCCGCCGAGCTCGTGAGGCCCGGCGAGGCGCACAAGCCGCTCACCAACGGCTCGACGGACGGGGCGCTCGTGCGCTTCGACAAGCTGCGCCACGCCAGCGGCGAGTTCCCGACCGCGAAGCTGCGCCTCGAGATGCAGCGCACGATGCAGGACAATTGTGCGGTGTTCCGCACGGCCGAGGTGCTGAAGGAGGGCGAGCAGAAGCTCAAGACGATCTGGCAGAAGGCCGAGAGCCTCAGCGTCAGCGACCGCTCGCTGATCTGGAACTCGGACCTGGTCGAAACGCTCGAGTTCGACAACCTCCTGGCGCAATCGGTCGTCACCTTGCATTCGGCGCTGAACCGGCAGGAAAGCCGCGGCGCGCACGCACGCGAGGACTTCCCCAAGCGCGACGACGCCAACTGGATGAAGCACAGCTGCGCGTGGCTCGACGAGCGGGGCCGGGTGAAGATCGACTACCGGCCGGTGCATCTCAACACGCTCACCAACGAAGTGCAGAGCTTCCCGCCCAAGGCGCGGGTGTACTGAAGGCAACGACCCCCCAGGCACGAACCCCAGGCACGACCCATGGCCGTATTCACCTTGCCGCAGAACTCGAAGGTCACCAAGGGCCGGACGCATCCGCGTCCCGAGGGCGCCCGCCGGGTCAAGGCGTTCAAGATCTACCGCTGGGACCCGGATGTGGGCGACAACCCGCGGCTCGACACCTACTACGTCGACCTCGACGACGTGGCGCCGATGGTCCTCGACGCGCTGATCAAGATCAAGAACGAGGTCGATCCGACCCTGACCTTCCGCCGCTCCTGCCGCGAGGGCGTATGCGGCAGCTGTGCGATGAACATCGACGGCACCAATACGCTCGCCTGCCTGAAGCCGATCGAGGAATGCCGCGGCGACGTGAAGATCTACCCGCTGCCGCACCTGCCGGTGATCAAGGACCTGGTCGGAGATTGTTCGACTCTTTATGCGCAACTGCGCCTTATCGAACCTTGGCTCAAGACAGAATCGCCGGCCCCCGACCGCGAGCGGCTGCAGAGCCCGGAGGAGCGCGCCAAGCTCGACGGGCTGTGGGAGTGCATCCTGTGCTTCTGCTGCTCGACGAGCTGCCCCAGCTACTGGTGGAACGGCGACCGCTATCTCGGCCCGGCGATCCTCCTGCAGGCCTATCGCTGGATCGCGGACTCGCGGGACGAAGCGACCGGCGACCGGCTCGACCAGCTCGAAGACCCGTTCCGGCTGTATCGCTGCCACACGATCATGAACTGCACCAAGACCTGCCCGAAACACCTGAACCCGGCCAAGGCGATCGGCGAGATCAAGAAGCTGATGGTCGAGCGGCAGGTCTGAAAGCCCCTCGCCCGCGAAGCGGGAGAGGGAGGGGCCCTCGCTACAGCGCGGGAGGGTGAGGGTCCGTGAGCCGATTGATACTCGCCGCAGCTTTTGCGCTCGCTACGCTGCTCCCCGCTCACGCCTTCGATCTCGAAGGTCACCGCGGGGCGCGCGGCCACCGGCCCGAGAACACCTTGCCGGCGTTCGCGTGGGCGCTCTCGACCGGTGTCGACACGCTCGAGCTCGACACCGGCATCACCAAGGACGGGGCGGTGGTGATCTCGCACAATCGCCGGCTCGAGCCGGCGATTACGAAGGGCCCCGACGGCCAGTACCTCGCAGGGCCCGGTCCGGCGATCCACGATCTGACCTTGGCCGAGCTCAGGCGCTACGACGTGGGGGCGATCCGGCCCGGCACAGACTATGCGCGCCAGTTCCCCGACCAGCAGGCCGTCCCCGGCACGGGTCTTCCGCTCCTGGCCGAGCTCGCGCGCCTGGTCGAGAAGTCCGGCAACACCGAGGTGCGCTTCAACATCGAGACCAAGCTCTCGCCCCTCGCACCGGAGGAGACGGTCGACCCCGAGACCTTCGCGACGATGCTGGTCGAGGTCGTGCTGACATCCGGGATCGCCAGCCGGACGATGATCCAGTCCTTCGACTGGCGCACGCTCAAGGTCGTGCAAAGGATCGCCCCGCAGATCCCGACCGTGTGCCTCACCTTCGAGCGCGGGGCCGACGACACCGTCCAGCGCGGCAAGCCGGGTCCGAGCCCGTGGACCGCCGGGCTCGACGTCGATGATTTCGGTGGCTCGACGCCGCGCCTCGTGAAAGCGGCGGGGTGTGCGGTGTGGTCGCCGTTCTTCCGCGATGTGAGCGATGCGGCGCTGGCCGAGGCGAAGTCGCTCGGCCTTGAGACCGTCGTGTGGACGGTCGATGCGCCCGCCGACATGGATGCGCTGCTCGCGCGCGGCGTGGACGGCATCATCACCGACTATCCCGACCGGCTGCGCGAGGTCATGGCGCGCCGCGGCATGAAGCTGCCGACGCCCACGCCGGTCACGCCGTAGGTAAGGTTAAGTGCCGCGGGCACGCGGCTTGCTTCTATCTCCTGTGGCGCACCGACGCGCCGGGAGAATTTTCGTGACGATGCAGGCGATTTCGCCGTTGAGCGCG
>DATJPD010000091.1:0-18067 GCA_035506575.1 Alphaproteobacteria bacterium | reverse complement strand
GCCAAAGCGGCATGGCGCCTGCTCGACAGCAGCCTGTCGCCGTATCTCACGGCACTTGCGCAACCGATTCCGCCCGAATCGATCACCGGTCAGACGCGCAACTACCAGGAGCGCCTGCGCAAGACCGTCCGGACCCGCACCGCCTATCTCGAACGCCGCGGCACCAAAGCGTGGCGCGCCGCCGAGCGGATCGGTCTCGTCGCCATGACCGGCAGCGCCAGCTTCCGGCGCTTCGTCGAAATCCTCGCCGGCCGGCCGCTGGCCGCGGATTACGGCCGCCAGGTCCTATGTTACGGACCGGGCGACTACGCCGGTCCGCACACCGACCATCATCCGGAGGACGCGCGCGCCGCCGGCGGCTACATCGACGTGCACGTGACCTTCGCCGGGCCGGGTGTCGCACGGCAGTATCTCGTCTATGCCCGCGACGGGCATTTCAGCGAAGACGCCGACGTGGCGCTGGCCGGCGGCATCACCGCCTATCGCCTGCCGTTCTGGCATTACACCACGCCCCTGGTGGCGAAGCCCGGCCGCGCCGACGTGGCGCGGCGCTGGGTGGTCCTGGGCACGTTTCTCTACGCCGGGCGCGAGACCACGAAGGAGCGCGGCCGTGGATGACGTCACGATCGCCCGCGCCCTGCATGTCGCGGGCGTGATCCTGTGGATCGGCGGGGTCGGCTTCGTGGCCGCCGTGCTGCTCCCGTCGTTGCGACGGCTGCAAGATGCGCGCGCGGCGCTGGAGGTGTTCGAGGCGGCCGAGCATCGTTTCGGCTGGCAGGCGCGCGTCTGGACCTTGGTCGTCGGCCTGTCCGGGCTGCACATGCTGGCGCGGCTCGATTTGTGGTCGCGGTTTGCCGATGCCGCCTATTGGTGGATGCACGGGATGGTGCTGATCTGGCTGGTCTTCACCCTGATCCTGTTCGTGGCCGAGCCGTTGTTTCTCGGCCGCTGGTTCCGCGCCAAGGCCGCCGCCGATCCGCAGGCGGCCTTGCGGTTGCTCGGGCGGCTTCATTGGATCCTGTTCTTGGCCAGCCTCGTGGTGATCATGGGCGCGGTCGCCGGCGCGCACGGGCTCCTGCTCTTCCAATAGGCGCAGCAGCGCTGCCGTTTGTCTCCTTGATCCATGTCAAAGCGGCGATGGACAGCGGCCGCTATCCAGGACCAAACAGCAAGGAAAACCCGTGCGCGCAGTTCTGGCTTTCATCGCAATCTGGAGCGTCGTGTCGCCAACGGCTGCTGCTTTCGCCGCCGACTGTGGCGTGGCGCCGGTTACGCCCGTTGCACCCGCCGGCTGCCGCGACATGAGGCCGCGCTGCGTATGCGACCAGGCGGGAAACTGCCACTGGGAATTCGACTGCGTCCCCTATAGTAGCAGCGATCACGACGGCGCGCGCGGCGACCACGCGGGAACGCGTGGTCACAGATGACCGGCTAGCCCGAGGTCAGCTTGGCTCTGGCTGATCGACTTAGTCCGCCGCGTCGGCCTGCTTGGGCTCGTCGCGGTACGGACCGTGGCGCGAAAATTCCGCCGGGGTGGCCGGCCGGATGCGATGGGTGCGTGGCTCGACGACGTAATAGGCGCCGTCGCGGCCGACCAGCGGAATGACGCGGTTCCAGCGCGTGAACACGCGCCGCATGTCGGCCGACAGGTCGCGGTTGGTGTCGAATTCGAGCGGGTCCTCGGCGAAGATCGTCTCGAAGGCCGTCAGGCACTCGCGCACGAAATCGGGTGTCACGACGCCAAGATTGCTGATCACCCAGCAACGGTCCTCGAATCCCCAGAAATAGGCGAGCCCCGCGATCTCGCGGTCGCGCGTGATGTAGGGAAAGAACGGGAAGGCCCGGCAGGCCATGGTGCGGTTCTCGCGCTCGCAGAACGCCGCCCCTTTGCATTCGGCGGCGCAGTTCTCGACGTGCATGTCGGCGACGATCGCGCGCCCGTCGGCGTCCGTCGGCTTGTAGCGCCGCCACAAATCGGTGCGCGCGGTCAGCAGCGCGAACTCGCCTTTGTCGAGGATGGGTACCGCATGCTCGGTGTCGCAGCAGACGGGCGTGCCGCCATTGTGCGGCGCACATTTGCGGCCGCAGTCGAAGCGGGAAACGGACGCCGTGAAGTTGTCGTAGACGCGCCGGTAAAGTTCGATGCGCGCCGGGGTCGGATGCTTCGGCATGCAGGATGCGCAGTATAGCGAGGTAAAGCGGTTGGACAATCCGCGGAATATCTCGCGCGATTGTGACGTTTCTGTTGCGCACTGGCCAGAAAGTTAATGATACGATAACCTGAATTTGCTGTTCTCGGGGGAGACCGACCGAGAGTGGACGATTGATCATGGCGGAATATTGGGTTGTCGGGGGCGAATATACCGACACGGACTTCAAGACCCTCGCTGCGGACGTGTCGCTCGAAGAGTATGGGCCGTTTCATACCTATGAGGCGGCGCGCAAGGAGTGGCAGGCGCGGAACATGGCGCGCATCGACAACGCCATGGTCCGGTACCGGATCGTCGAGACCGAGTCCTCGGGCATCGAAACGTAAAACGCCCCGCCGGCGCATCCCGCGGTGATGTCGCCCGACCTGGTCTTCTGGCTGGCGCTGGCGACGAAACTGATCATCACCGCGGGCTTCGTTGTTCTTGCAAGCTGGACCGCCGAACGCGCCGGACCCCTGGTCGGCGCCATGGTGGTGACCCTGCCGGTCGCGGCCGGGCCCGCTTACGTGTTCCTGGCGCTCGACCATGATGCGGAATTCATCGCGGCCAGCGCGCTGACGAGCGTCGTCAGCAACACGGCCACCATCGTCTTTTGCACGGTTTACAGCGTGCTCGCGCAATCCCGCGGACGGATGACCAGCTTGTTGTCGTCGCTCGCGGTGTGGATCGCCCTGGTGACGGTCCTGCGGCCGCTCGGCGACACGCTTCTGACCGCGGTGGCCGCCAATGTGACCGCCTTTGTCGTCTGCATGCCGGTCGCCTGGCGGCTGCGCCACGCGGCGATGCCCCCGGTGACGCGGCGCTGGTACGACGTGCCGCTGCGCGCCGGCATGGTCGCCACCCTGGTCGCCACGGTCGTGACCTTGAGCTCGTGGCTCGGCCCCGCGACGACCGGGATCCTGGCGCTGGTCCCGATCGTGATGATCAGCCTCATGCTGATCCTCCACCCCCGCCTCGGCGGCCCGGCGACCGCGGCGATCACCGCCAACAGCCTTCCCGGTCTGCTCGGATTCTGCGTGGCCCTCGTGGTGCTGCACCTGCTGGCCCAGCACACCGGCAGGGCGGCGGCCCTTTTCGGCGCGCTTGCCGTCTCGATCGGCTGGAACCTGTCGTTGATCGTGGTCAGCCGCTACGTCGTGCTCCGGACGCGCCGCGCCGTCTGACTCATTCCGTCATCCGGAACACACGCGTCTCCCGGATGTCGCGGTCCTCGAGGTCGCGGCTCGTCGGGACGCTGTAGCGGGCGAGCTCGACCAGACCGCCCGCGGGCAGATAGGCGCGACCGGGATCGGCGACGAGCACCGTCCTTCCCTCGCGCGCCAGCGCCCGCAGCCAGGGCCCGACGCGCTCGGCCATCGGGCGTTCATAAAAGACGTCGCCCGCCAGAACGAGGTCCCACTCGCGGGCGACGTCGCACGGATCGCGCGCCGTGAGGTCGACCGTCAGCACGCCGACCGCGACGTCGTTGAGGGCCGCGTTCATCCGGATCGCCGCCGCCGCCACCGCGTCGATCTCTGCCGCCGTCACGTTGGCGCCGCATCTCGCCGCGGCGATCGCCGCGATGCCGCCGCCCGCCGCGAAGTCGAGGACGCGGCCGCCGCGGGCGATCGTGGAATAATCGAGGAGGTGGCGCGCCAGCGCCTGCCCGCCCGGCCAGGCAAACGCCCAGTACGGCGGCGGCAGCCCGTTCTGCTCTAACGTCGCTTCGGTCGCCTGCCACAGCGGCGTCACCTCGGTCGCAAGATGCAGGCGGATCTCAGGCACGAGCGAAGCCGGGCCGGGCCGCGTCTGCGCGGCGATGAAGCTCGCGATCTCGGACGGGCTCACGCGGCCCGGCTCATGGAACCATGTGGCCGGCGATCGCCGCGGCCAGCACCAGCCAGCCGAACAGTCGGTTGGACTTGAACATGGCCAGGCAATCGACCGGATCGTTGTAATCGATCCGCGCCGCCTGCCACGCGAGCTGCACGCCGCCGGCCGCCAGGAGGCCATAGAACGGCGCCGACAGCCCGGCGAGGCGCCCGGCCACGCCGAACAACAAGGTGGCCGCGGCGTAGAAGAAGAAGAGGGCGGGGCGCGTCCACTCGCCGAGGCGGCGCGCCGAGGATTTGACGCCGATCAGCGCGTCGTCCTCCTTGTCCTGGTGCGCGTAGATCGTGTCGTAGCCCAAGGTCCAGAAGATGCCGCCGATATAGAGCACGATGGCCCAGCCCGGAACGCTCTTGAGCACCGCTGCGGGGCCCATCAGGACGCCCCAGTTGAACGCGAGCCCGAGGAAGAATTGCGGCCACCAGGTGACCCGCTTCATCAGGGGATAGATCGCGATCAACGCCAGCGACAGCACGCCGAGCCAGATCGCGGTGCCGCCGAGCTGCAACAGGATCAGGAAGCCCACGAGTGCCTGGGCCGCCATGAAGGCGACCGCCTGGCGGACGCTCACCGCCCCCGACGGGATCGGCCGGTCGGCGGTGCGGGCCACCCGCCCGTCGAAGTCCCGGTCGACGATGTCGTTGTACGTGCAGCCGGCGCCGCGCATCACCACCGCACCCACGCCGAACAGGAGCATCAGCCACAGGCTCGGCCACCCGGGGCTCGCCATCGCGATTCCCCACCAGCAGGGGAACAGCAGAAGCCACGTGCCGATCGGCCGGTCGAGCCGCGCCAGGCGCAGATAGGGTCGCACGATCGCCGGCGCGTAGCGGTCCATCCAGCCGCCCTTCGGGATGTCGCTGGCGTGGCTATGCCTTGGGCCGGCGTCCGTCGGGCCACTTGTTGGCGAGGCGTCCATCATGGCCTAATCGTAGCAGAATGCCGGAAGAACAGATCGAAACACGGCTCTATGTGCCGACGTCGCTGGCGGTGCCGAGCCTCGGGCTTGATGCGGCGCGGGCGCATTATCTGCGCCACGTGCTGCGGCTCGAACGCGGCGCGCGTATTGCCGTCTTCAACGCCCAAGATGGGGAATATGCCGCGCGTATCGACGGCTTCGGCAAGGGCTGGTGCACGGTCAGCCTCGAGGGTCGGCGCCGCGAGCCGAATGTCGAGCCCGATCTGTGGCTGGTGTTCGCGCCGATCAAGCGGGCGCGGCTCGACTTCATCGCCGAGAAGGCGACGGAGCTCGGCGTCTCGGCCCTGTGGCCGGTGCTCACCCAGCACACGATCGTCACGCGGGTGAACCGCGAGCGCCTGATCGCGACCGCAATCGAGGCGGCCGAGCAGTCCGAACGGCTCTCGGTCCCCGAGGTGTTCGAGCCGGTGAAGCTCGTGGACGCCCTGGCCCGCTGGCCCGCCGGGCGGCGGCTCATTTTCTGCGATGAGTCCGGCGGGGGCGGCCCCATCGCTGACGTGCTGGCGAAGGAGGATTTGCGCGGGCCGCACGCGATTCTCACCGGGCCTGAGGGCGGCTTCGCACGCGCCGAGCTTGACGGTTTGCGCAAACTGCCGTTCTCTACCGCGGTCGGACTAGGCCCCCGCGTGCTGCGTGCCGACACCGCGGCGCTCACGGCACTCGCGGTCTTCCAGGCCCTAGCCCACGATCGCCTGGGCTCTCCGCCGCCACGTTTCGTGGCCCGGTCCTAAGAGCCGCCCCCCAGTCCTAGAAATTCGGTCACCGAACGGAAACTACTGATGTCTGCTCCCCCCGTCGCCAGCGGTGTGCCGATTACGAGCCGGAAGCAGCTCGTCGACTACATGGCAGCCGGCGAGAAGCCGCGCGATGCCTGGCGCATCGGCACCGAGCACGAGAAGTTCGCCTTCAGCCTCGACGACCTGCGGCCGCTTCCCTATGACGGCCAGCGGGCCAGCATCCGCGCCCTGCTCGAGGGCATGACCCGCTTCGGCTGGCAGGTGGTCGCGGAGAACGGCAATCCGATTGCGCTCAAGCGCGGCGACTGCAGCATCACCCTCGAACCGGGCGGGCAGTTCGAGCTGTCCGGTGCCCCGCTCTCGACGCTGTATCAGACCTGCGACGAGACCGAGCAGCACCTGCGCGAGGTCAAATCGGTCGCTTCGGACCTCGGCGTGGGCTTCCTCGGGTGCGGCTTCAATCCGAAATGGCCGCGCTCGGCCATCCCGATCATGCCCAAGCAGCGCTACGACATCATGCGCGCGTATATGCCCAAGCGCGGCAAGCTCGGGCTCGACATGATGCTGCGCACCTGCACCGTCCAGGTGAATCTCGACTTCGACTCCGAAGCCGACATGGTGCGCAAATTCCGCGTCAGCATGGCGCTCCAGCCGGTCGCCACCGCCCTGTTTGCGGACTCGCCGTTCAGCGACGGCAAGCCGTCGGGTCTGCTCAGCACGCGCGGCCAGGTCTGGCTCGACACGGATCCGGACCGCTGCGGGGTCCTGCCCTTCGTGTTCGAGTCCGGCATGGGATACGAGCGCTACGTCGACTGGGTGCTCGACGTGCCGATGTACTTCGCCTATCGCGCCGGCCGCTATATCGACCTGTCGGGGCGCTCGTTCCGCGACTTCATGGCCGGCAAGTTCAAGGACGAGGTGGGCGACGAGCCGCGCATCACCGACTTCACCGACCATCTGACCACCGCGTTCCCGGAGGTGCGGCTCAAGCGCTACCTGGAAATGCGCGGTGCCGACGGCGGACCGTGGGGCCGCCTCTGCGCGCTCCCGGCGCTGTGGGTCGGCCTGCTCTACGATGCCGTAGCGCTCGACGCGGCGGCGGATCTGATCAAGGACTGGACGGTCGAAGAGATCGTGGCCCTTCACGATCAGGTGCCGCGATATGCGCTTGGAACCCCGTTCCGGCGCGGCACCTTGCAGGATGTGGCGAGGCAGGTGCTCGCGATTGCCCGCGACGGCCTCAAGCGGCGCAACCGGCGCGACCGCACGGGCGAGCGCGACGAGAGTCCGTTTCTCAACGAGCTGGTCGAGATCGCCGAGACCGGCCGGACGCCGGCCCAGGTCAAGCTCGACGAGTTCCACGGACGGTGGAAGGGCAGCGTCGATCCGTTCTTCCGCGAATACGCCTACTGACCGGCTTTGCGATGTCGGAAAAGAAAAACGGCGGCGGCGCTCAGAAGCGCCAGCCGCCGTTTCTGCCGAAAGCTTGAAAGCGTGCTGCTAGAACTTTAGGCCTGCGGACATCGGCTCGTCAGAAAACTGACTTCAGCTGGACTTCTTGGCCGGCGCCTTCTTGCTCGACGACTTCTTCTTGGCGGACTTCTTCTTCGTCGTCTTCTTCGCCGGTGCCATCGGGGTCGTCTGCTGCGCCTTGGTCACGTGGCTGGTGCCCTGGACGGCCGGCATCGTGGCCGCGAACGACGGGGCAGCGAGACCGAGGGACAGGGCGGCCGCCATCAGGCCGTACATCACTTTTTTCATGGAGCTCCTCAACGGGTATGTGGCTGAACGTCGCGTCATGACGCTCGGGGTCCGTATAGACCCGGCCCCGAGTCGTGTCAACGTAACGCCAATTTGTGGGGC
This sequence comes from Alphaproteobacteria bacterium, assembly GCA_035506575.1. Taxonomy (GTDB): domain Bacteria; phylum Pseudomonadota; class Alphaproteobacteria; order CACIAM-22H2; family CACIAM-22H2; genus DATJPD01. Next base: position 10,409 of record DATJPD010000091.1, on the reverse strand, counting down.
TTTTTTGTCACGGGGAGTGACGTCAGCGCCACAGCAGGAGCCCGATCATCGCCAGTCCGACGATGATGCGGTACCACGCAAACGGGGCAAACCCATGCCGGCTGACAAAGCCCACGAAGGCGCGGACGACGGGCAAAGCGGCGACGAACGCCACGACGAAGCCGATCGCGATCACACCGAGCCCGTCCGTGGTCAGGTCGTGGCGGCTCTTCCACAGGTCGTAGACGGTGGCGCCCAGCATGGTCGGGATCGCAAGGAAGAACGAGAACTCGGTCGCGGCCTTGCGGTCGACGCCCAGCAGCATGGCGCCCATGATCGTGGCGCCGGCGCGCGAGACGCCGGGAATCATCGCCAGGGTCTGGCACAGGCCGACGCCGATCGAGGTGACCACCGGAAAGCGGTCGATGACATGGTGCCGCGGCGCCGGTCGGAGGGCTTCGATGACGAAGATTGCGATGCCGCCGACCACCAGGCTCACCGCGACCACCCAGGGGCTGAACAGCACGCGCTTGATGAATCCGTAGGCAAGGACCCCGACGATCACCGCCGGAAGAAACGCGAGCAGCACGTTGCGGGCGAACCGGAAGTCGTCGGAGTTCGAGAACACGCCCAGCGTGACTTCGATGAGCTTCGCGCGGTACAGCCAGCATACGGCGAGGATTGCGCCGAGCTGGATCACGATCTCGAACAGCTTGGCGTAACGCGGATCGAAACCGAGCAGATCGGACGCAAAGATCAGGTGGCCGGTGGAGGAGACGGGGACGAACTCGGTCAGGCCCTCGATGACGCCCAGTACGATGGCGTCCCAGATCGTCGCGAAATCCATGATCGGTTCCCTGGCCGACTCGACAGCGGCGAATCATGCGCCGGGCGGGCGGTGCCGCGCCAGCGATCTTATCGGTGCGCGGTCCGCACCGGCAGCTGCGGCAGGCTGACGACCTCGATTTTCACCGGAAGATTCTGACGGGCGGGGACCCGGAGCGCCCGGGCGGCGGCGGGCGAGAGATCGAGAACGCGGCCGCGGATGTAGGGGCCGCGGTCGTTCACGACCACGATCACGGAATCGCCCGTCGCCAGGCGTGTCACCCGGATCCGCGTGCCGAGCGGCAGGCTGCGATGGGCGGCCGTCAACCGGCCTGGATCGAAGAAGTCGCCGCTGGCCGTCATCTGGCCGGCCAGGTGGTCGTCGTACCAGGAGGCGATGCCCACCTGGCGGGGAGCCTGGCTTGCCGCCATGTCGAGTGCTGCGTGCTGCGCGCCGCGGTGCGCGAGTTGGTGCGGATGCCGCGGGGCGGCGGTGTTCTTGCCCGGGTGCTTGGGAGCTACGTCCTTGGCCTGCGCGGGATGATCGGCCGCACCGGCGACGAACGCCACGAAGGTCGCCGCGGCGAGAACGGAGCGTGGGACCTGGACCTGCAGGTTCCAGGTCCGGTCCTTGTCTCCGACCCCGTACTTTTCCTTGACGCTGTCCGGTGCCCCCATGGCCGCAAAAGCTAAATGGATTCGCGACTCGGAGCGAGTGAATTAAATGCGAAGGCAGCGCCCGCTTGACGGAAACTTATAATACCAATATAGTTTCCCCGTTATTCGCTGATCGGGGTTCCCGCATGATCTCATCGCTCCTGCTGCGCTCGGGCGCCGTGCTTCTCGTCGTCGGGTTGTGCGGCGGAATCGCCATGGGGATGGCGCACGACTTCACCCTGGCGGTCGCCCACGCCCATCTGAACCTCGTCGGATTCGTGCTGCCGTTCGCAGCCGGTCTGTACTACCGCGCGGTTCCTGCCGCAGCCGCGGGTGCGCTGGCAAAGCTCCAGGCATGGCTCGCGATCATCGGCGGCGTGCTGTTCCCTCTCGGCATCGGCCTTGTGACCGGCCTCGGCGAGCGCTACGAGCCGCTGGTCATCGCCGGATCGCTCATCGTGCTCGCCGCCTGGCTCGTATTTGCGCTGATCGTGTTCCGGAGCTGTGAAACCCATCCCGCCTGACCGCGCCCCGGCCGTCGTTCCGTTCGACGCCGACGATTCGCCGTCGGGGCGGATCCTGCGCGTCGCCCGCGATCAGCTCTATGCCTTTGGATACAACGCGCTGACCATGGACGTTCTGGCCCACGAGCTCGGCATGAGCAAGAAGACGATTTACGTCCATTACGACAGCAAGGACGAAATCGTCGCCGCCATCATCGACATGATCGGTCAGACGATACGCCGCCAGGTCGAGGCCGTGTTCGCGCAAGAGTCACTGTCCTTCGCGCGCCGGCTGCACGGGATCATGGAGATTGTCGGCGGGCAGTTCGGCGCCTCGCGGCCGACTTTGGGACGTGAGCTCGAGCGGTTCGCGCCGAAGCTGTACGTGAAGCTCGACGAGTTGCGGCGCAAGAACATCCCGCTGGTCATCGGCCGCATCCTGCGCGTCGGTGTGGCCGAGGGGATGATCCGCAAGGATGTCGACCTCGACTTCGCGGTCGAGTTCTGGTTGCAGGCCGTCAACGGCCTCGTGCACCCGGCGACCTTGGCGCGCACGGGCCTGACCGCGCGCGAAGCTTTCGAGAAGGGCCTGCGCCTGTTCGTGAGCGCCGTGCTCACCGAGGCCGGTCGCGACGAATTCGCCAAGCAATTCCGAAAGCCGGCGTAACCGGCGATTGGCGTCACGACGCACAGTACCGGGGTTCACATGAAACTGATCCGTCCATCTGGCGAGGAGGGTCTCTATTGCCTGCGCGCGATGCGCACCGTGGTCGCGCGGAACGGGGCCCTTCCGCCTGCCGCGCGGGCGATGATGGAAGCGGCGCAGAAGCTGCTGATGTCGCTCGACGTGGATCTCGACGCCCTTGAGCCGATCACTCCCGACGAGCTCGGGCCCCGCATCACCACGCCTGGCATGGGCGAGCAGCTGGTGCAGGGCATGATCGTGAACGTCCTGGCAGATGGCGAGCCCGATTCCGGGGCATTCGAGCGGCTGCAGGCCTTCGCGACCGCGCTCGGGATTTCGACCCCGGCGCTGCGCACCGTGCGGCTCCTGATCGAGAAGAACATGGTGCTGTTCCGGCTCGATTTCATGCGTCGCTCGCATATCGCCGACATGGTCAAGGATGCCTACAGGCATCACGGCGGAATTCGCGGCGTGGCCGAGGCGGTTCTCGGATTGCGCGGCATGTACGAAGACAAGGAGCTCGCCGCGCGCTTCGTGGCACTCGGCGACCTGCCCGAGAACACCCTCGGTCGTGCCTATTTCCAGCATTGCCGCGGTCACGGATTTGCGTTCCCCGGCGAACGCAACGGGTTTCCGCTTTCGGGCGCCTATCACGACATGGTCCACGTGCTGTCGGGCTACGGCACGGAACCGCAGGAAGAGCTGCTGGTCGGCGGGTTCACCGCCGCGTTCAAGAAGACCAATCCGTTTTACATGGTGCTGCTGGTGTCGTTCCTGTGGGGAGCGGGCGTCAACGTGACGCCGGTGCCCCAGCCGCACCTGCCCGGCCTCCTGGCGAAGGGCGATCTGGCCGAGCGCTTCATCCATGCGCTGGAGCGCGGCAGCCGGGTCAACACCGACCTCACCGACAATTGGGACTTCTGGCCCTACCTGCCGCTGCCGCTCGCCGAGGCGCGCGCCCGGCTGGGTATTACCGGTTAGAGAGGCTTTGTGCCGCCGGCGCTCGTTTGAGCAGGCAGCGGCTCTTTCGCTAAGGGGGTAGTTCATGAAATCTGCGTTTGCTGCCGCCGTGCTCGGCACGGCGCTCTTCAGCTCGCATTCCGTGTCCGCGCAAACCACCGCACCTCGTACGGCACCGCAAGTCGGCCAGTGGTCGGTCACGCCATTCGCCGGCGCCGATTTCAACGCGGGCGGTGACTTCACGAAGACCGCATCAGGAACGAGCACCCGGTTTGGCAGGAGCGTACCGGTAACCGCGAGCAGCAAGAAATTCAGCGACCTTTACGACACGCCGATCATGGGTGGCGTGAGCGTCGGCTACGGCATCTCAAATCAGGGCGAAGTCTTCGGCAGCCTCAGCTATGAGCACGCCTCCGGAAAATCGGCGACTGACGGTACCGCCACAATATCCGGCACAACGGTTGCGAGCTCTCTCAAGCCCGACGATCTGAAGCAGTTCAATTTCGAGATCGGCTACCGCCATTTCATTGAAACCGCGACCCCTTTGGTGCCTTACGTGGCAGGAAGCGTCGGCGCGGCGCGGGTCTCCAAGATCAACGGCACGTTTACCACTCCGAGGTTTACGGGCACGTTCAGCTTCTATGATGCGTCGACGATCGCGGTGATCGGTCTCAGTGCCGGGATTACCTACCGCATTGGGCCAGGTGCCGCCATCGGAGTCGAGGCGGGCATTCGCTACAACTCATCGCTCAGCGGCGACGAGCCGTTGGGCTTCCAGGCGAGTGGCGATCGCTGGACGGCGCCGCTTCTGGCGACGGGTCGAGTGACGTTTTGATGGCGGCAGATTGGCGTTCGCCTTGGTGAGGGAAGAGACCATGGGCAAATTGACGGGAGCCAGCCGGGCGCAGGCCTTGGCCCGCCTCGAGGGCTGGCGCGACGTCGAAGGCCGCGCGATCCGAAAGGAATTCGCGTTTCAGGATTTCAACCAGGCCTTCGGCTTCATGAGCCGGGTGGCGCTGAAGGCCGAGTCCCTGAACCACCATCCCGAATGGTTCAACGCCGGTAACCGCGTCGAGATCACGCTCACCACGCACGATTTGGGCGGCGTGTCCGAGCTCGACGTAGCGCTCGCTGCCTTCATCGATTCGGTCGTGTGATCCGCGAGCCTGCCAAACCTATCGGAACGCCGGGTCGTCGAAGCTGCGCAGCTTGCGCGAATGCAGCCGGGCTTCTCCGCCTTCGCGCAGCAGGCGCAGGGTCTCGACGCCGATCGCGAGGTGCTGGCTGATGCGCTCGCTGTAGAATGCGTTCGCCATGCCGCGCAGCTTGATCTCGCCATGCAGCGGCTTGTCGGAGACGCACAGAAGCGTGCCGTAGGGCACGCGGAACCGGAAGCCGTTCGCGGCGACCGTCGCCGATTCCATGTCGACCGCGATCGCCCGGCTCTGGTTCAGCTTCTCGTAGAGCTCGCTGTACCGGAGCTCCCAGTTGCGGTTATCGGTCGTGAAGACGGTGCCGGTCCGCATGCGGGTCTTCAGCTCGTTCCCGCGCAGGCCGGTGATCTTCTCGACCGCCTCCTGCAGCGCCACCTGGATCTCGGCGATCGCCGGCAGCGGTACCGAGAGCGGCAGGTCGCGGTCGAGCACGTGGTCCTCGCGCACATAGGCGTGGGCCAGCACGTAGTCGCCGAGATACTGGCTGCGCCGCAAGCCGGCGCAATGGCCGAGCACCAGCCAGCAATGCGGCCGCAGAACCGCGACGTGGTCGGTGATCGTCTTGGCGTTGCTCGGGCCCACGCCGATGTTGATGAGGGTGATGCCGTTGCCGTCGCGGCGGGTCAGGTGGTAGGCGGGCATTTGCGGCAGATGCGCAAGCCGCGTGCCCGAGGCGGCAGTTCCGTTGGTGCCGCGGCAGGGGGTCACGACGTCGCCCGGCTCGACGAACGCCTCGTACTCCCCCGGTCCGGAGTCGATGTGGCCGCGGGCGTAGTCGCGGAACTCCTCCACGTAGCGCTGATAGTTCGTCAGCAGCACGAAGCGCTGGAAATGGTGCGCCGAGGTCGCGGTGTAGTGGTGCAGCCGGTGCAGCGAATAGTCCACGCGCTCGGCCGGGAACAGCGCCAAGGGGCGCGGCTGCCCGGGTGCCGGCGCATAGGTGCCGTTGGCGACCGCGTCGTCGGTGGCATGGAGGTCGGGAAGCGTGAAGCGGCCGAGCATCGCGCGCACGTCGGATTCGGTCACGTCGGCCGTCGCATCCTCGACCACGAACGGCAGCGGAATCGGCCGGTCGCTCGTTCCGACCAGGACCGGCACGCGGTGGCTCTCGATCAGCAGGCGGAGCTGTGCTGCGTAATAGTCCGAGAAGAGGTCGGGACGCGTCAGCGTCGTGCCGTAGGTGCCGGGATCATGGATCATCCCGTAGGACGGCCGCGCATCGGGGTTGAGATCGTCGAGCCCGACGCTGATGCCGACATAGGGATAGTTGGCGCCCAGCAACGGGGCCCGATCGTCGCGCCGCGCGAACGCGGCGGCGATCGCCGCCCGGCTGGTGTCGTAGATCTCGGCGATGCGCGCGCAGGCCGCGGCGGCATCGGTGAAGGGGCGCAGATCCTTCGCCCCGCCATGACCCCCCGGGAGATCGAGGCGCGCGCTCAGGCGGCCGTTCCGCCGACGGTGAGGCGGTCGATCAGCATCGTCGGCTGGCCGACGCCGACCGGAACACCCTGGCCGTCCTTGCCGCAGGTGCCGATGCCGGGATCGAGCGCCATGTCGTTGCCGATCATCTTCACGTGCTTCAGCGCCTCGGGTCCGTTGCCGATCAGCATCGCACCTTTCACCGCCGGCCCCACCTTGCCGTCTTCGATGAGATAGGCCTCGGCCGCATTGAACACGAACTTGCCCGACGTGATGTCGACCTGGCCGCCGCCGAAATTCACGGCGTAGAGGCCGCGCTTGACGCTCTTGATGATCTCCTGGGGATCGTGCGAGCCACCGAGCATGTAGGTGTTGCGCATGCGCGGCATCGGATGATGCGCGTAGCTCTCGCGCCGGCCGTTGCCGGTGGGCTTCATGCCCATGAGGCGCGCGTTCTGGCGGTCCTGCATGAAGCCGACGAGGATGCCGTCGTCGATCAGAACCGTGCGCTCGGTCGGCGTGCCCTCGTCGTCGATGGTGAGCGAGCCGCGGCGGTCGGGCATGGTGCCGTCGTCGACCACGGTGACGCCGGGGGCGGCAATGCGCTGGCCGAGCAGGCCCGCGAACGCGGAGGTTTTCTTGCGGTTGAAATCGCCCTCGAGGCCGTGCCCGACGGCCTCGTGCAGCATGACGCCGGGCCAGCCGGGCCCCAGCACCACCGCCATCTCGCCGGCCGGGGCGGGCACCGCCGACAGGTTCACCAGCGCCTGGCGGAACGCCTCGTCCGCCGCCTTCCTCCACTGGTCGGGAGAGACGATGTGCGCGAACCCGAAACGGCCGCCCCAGCCGTAAGACCCGGTCTCCTGGCGGTCGCCGTCGCCGACCATGACCGCGACATTGACGCGCACCAGCGGGCGAATGTCGCCGACCCGGCGGCCGTCGGCGCGCACGATCTGCACCGCCTGCCACTCCCCGGAGATCGAGGCCATGACCTGACGCACGCGGCTGTCCTTGGCGCGCACATAGGCGTCGATGTCGGTCAGGAGCTTCACCTTGTCGGCGAACGGCATGGTGCCGAGCGGGTTCTCGTCCGTGTAGAGCTGGCGGTTGGTGCCGGCCGGGGGCTCGGCCACGTGTCCCGCCGTACCGCTCTTGACGGCCTGCACCGTGCGCGCGGCGCGCGCGATCGCGTCATGTGACAGTTCGGTTGCGTGCGCGTACCCGGCCGCCTCGCCGGCGATGGCGCGCAACCCGAAGCCCTGGGTGGTGTCGAACGAGGCGCTCTTCAGCTTGCCGTCGTCGAAGGCGAGGCTCTCGGACTGCCGGTATTCGAGGAACAACTCCCCGTCGTCGGCGCCGGACAAGGCTTCGGCCACCTGCCGCTCGAGCCGGGCGCGGTCGAGGCCGGCGCGGGTGAAGAAGATCTCGTCGCTGCGGCTGAGGTCTGTCATGCGGGTCTCCAAGGGGAGCAGGCGGCGCGGACCTTTGCGCCTATGTCCTCAACATAAGCGTTCTGCGAATGGTTTGCAGCCCCACGCCGATCATCGCCCGCGTCGCTGGCAGGTCCATCCTGCAACTGCGTCGCAACTCCTCGAGGCGGACGGCAACCCCCGGACTTCGCATGCACTTTTCGCATGCCGAGCGTCTTGTCGGGCGCGGCAAGGCTCGATATAAGTTGCGGCAGTGCAGGGCGAGACGGCGGGCAACCCCCGGGGGCCGCCTGCGGGGTCGGTCGCACACGAGTCAGTCGGCACGTTGCGTGTCGGTGGGGCGGACTGGACCCCCGGCCGTTGCTCCGCCAGGCAGCTCGGGTCGCAGTCTCTTTAAGGACATAAGAATGGTCATGGGTTCGCTGAAACGTGCCGCCGCTCGGGCGGTTTCCGCGCTGTTCGTTTTCACTGCCTTCGTTCTGTTTGCCGGTCCCGCCGGGGCCGATTATCCGCGGCCGTGGCAGCTCGGCATGCAGGTGCCGGCCTCCGAGGTGAAGGACCGCATCAACAGCCTGCACGACATGCTGCTGGTGATCATCACCTTGATCACGCTCTTCGTTCTGGCGCTGCTCGTGTACGTCATGGTGCGCTTCCGCGCCTCGGCGCATCCGACGCCGACCCGCACGACCCACAACACGATGATCGAGATCCTGTGGACGGTGCTGCCGGTCGTGATCCTGGTCGTGATCGCGATTCCCTCGTTCAAGCTTCTCTATTTCGAGGATCGGGCGCCGAACGCGAAGATGACGCTCAAGGTCACCGCCCACCAGTGGTACTGGTCGTACGCCTATCCGGACAACGGCAACGTCGCGTTCGACAGCTACATGATCCAGGACGCCGACCTGAAGCCCGGCCAGATGCGGCTTCTGTCGGTCGACAACCCGCTGGTCCTGCCGGTGCAGACCGACGTGCGCATCCTGGTCAACGGGACCGACGTGATGCACTCGTTCTTCATCACCTCGCTCGGCGTGCAGATCTACGCCGTCCCCGGCCGTGTCAACGAGACCTGGGTCAACATCGACCGGCCAGGCACCTATTACGGCGAGTGCAACCAGATCTGCGGCGACAACCACGCCTACATGCCGATCGAGATCCAGGCCCTGTCGAAGCAAGACTTCGACAAGTGGCTCGATACGGCGAAAAAGAAGTTCGCGGCCGCGCCGTCCAGCGACGCCGTCCGCATCGCAGCGGCCCAGTCTGAATCTCGCTAACGCCTCCATCTCGGTAACGGCCGCGGCGCAGGGATATTGAAAGGGTAAGACGATGAGCAGCTACTTCGGCAGCAAGACCGCTGACCACGCCGACCATCACGATCACCACCCGACCGGCTGGCGGCGCTGGCTGTACTCGACGAACCACAAGGACATCGGAACGATGTACTTGGCGTTCTCGATGCTGGCGGGCCTCATCGGCGGTGCGGCGTCGGTCCTGATGCGCGCCGAGCTGCAGAACCCCGGCCTGCAGCTGGTTCCGGACGGCCATTTCTGGAACTCCCTGGTCACCGCGCACGGTCTGATCATGGTGTTCTTCACCGTGATGCCGGCGCTCATCGGCGGGTTCGGCAACTGGTTCATCCCGCTGATGATCGGCGCACCCGACATGGCGTTCCCGCGCATGAACAACATCAGCTTCTGGCTGCTGCCGCCGGCGTTCCTGATGCTGCTCGGCTCGGCCCTCGTCGGCGGCGGTGCCGGGGTGGGCTGGACGGTCTATCCGCCTCTGTCGGGCGCGACAGGCTCGCCCGGTCCCGCGGTCGACATGGCGATCTTCTCGCTGCACCTGGCCGGTGCGTCGTCGATCCTGGCCTCGATCAACTTCATCACCACGATCTTCAACATGCGGGCCCCGGGCATGACCCTGCACCGCATGCCGCTGTTCGTGTGGGCGCAGCTGATCACGGCGTTCCTGCTGCTGCTTGCGCTGCCGGTGCTGGCCGGTGCCATCACCATGCTGCTGACCGACCGCAATTTCGGCACCGCGTTCTTCGATCCGGCCGGCGGCGGTGACCCGATCCTGTTCCTGCACCTGTTCTGGTTCTTCGGCCACCCCGAGGTCTACATCATGATCCTGCCGGCCTTCGGGATCATCAGCCAGGTCATCTCGACCTTCTCGAACAAGCCGGTGTTCGGCTATCTCGGCATGGCCTACGCCATGGTCGCGATCGGCGTGATCGGCTTCGTCGTGTGGGCGCACCACATGTACACGGTCGGCCTCGACGTCGACACCCGCGCCTATTTCGTCGCCGCCACGATGGTCATCGCGGTCCCCACCGGCGTGAAGATCTTCTCGTGGATCGCCACCATGTGGGGCGGGTCCTTGCGCTTCACCACGCCGATGCTGTGGGCGATCGGCCTGATCTTCCTGTTCACCATCGGCGGCGTGACCGGCGTCGTGCTGGCGAACGCGGGCGTCGATATCGCGCTCCACAACACCTACTACGTGGTGGCGCACTTCCACTACGTGCTGAGCCTCGGTGCGGTGTTCGGGATCTTCTGCGGCTTCTACTACTGGTTCGGCAAGATGTCCGGCAAAGAGTTTCCGGAATGGGCGGGCAAGCTGCACTTCTGGATCACCTTCATCGGCGTCAACCTGGTGTTCTTCCCGCAGCACTTCCTCGGGCTCGCAGGCATGCCGCGCCGCATTGCCGATTACCCGGACGCGTTCGCCGGCTGGAATT
>DATJPD010000090.1:0-19041 GCA_035506575.1 Alphaproteobacteria bacterium | reverse complement strand
CTGGTCGAGCGCTTCTTCAACAAGCTGAAGCACTTCCGCCGGATCGCCACCCGATTCGACAAGCTGGCCCGCAATTATCTCGCCGCTGTCCTCATGGCGTCCACTCGCCTGTGGACACGCGCTTATGAGTCCACGACCTAGGCGCTTCAGGCGCCGGACGACGGCGCCTTCGGGCCCAGGGCGGATGGCGGAGCGCGGCCCGGCACGATCGCCGCATTCACCAGCCAGGCGAAAAGGGCGATCCCGCTCGCCATCAGGACGTCGGCCGTGAAGCCGCCCTGCGCCATGGCCTGGCCGCCGAGCAAGGAGCCGAACGAAATACCAAGGAACAGGGCGCTGTTGTTCCATGCCAGCGCGGCTGCCCGTTGATCCGCGAAGTCGTTGGCAAGCCCGGCCTGCTGCGAGGGGAAGAAGATCTGCGCCGCGGCCGAGGTGAGTCCGAGGAGCAATGCGACCGGGCCGCCCGATGTCAGCGCCGCCGCCAGCGCCAGCAATGCAGCACCGAGCCCCGCGATGCCGAGCCCGGTGGCGAATTTCACGCCGCGCCAATCCGCGATGCGGCCGCCCGCGAGCGTGCCCACGATCGCCCCGGCCCCATACGCCACGAGCGTCGTCGCGATCTGGTCGGTCGAATAGCCGCCGTCCCGGAGGCCGGTGCCGAGATACGTGTACATCGAATAGAGGGCCGTGGCCCACGCGATGGTCGGCACCAGGCGCCGGGCCAGGGCTGCATATCCCGGCGCACGGGCGGACGACTGGGCGGCCGCCGCGCGGCTGCCGAAGCTGTTCCCGGCCCACAGGAGCCGGTTGAGGACCGCGAGTGCTGCGCTGGCCAGCGCCAGCCCCAGGAATACCGCCTTCCATCCGAACGCTTCGCCCGCGACCGTGCCGACGGGCGTGCCGATCGACAGCGACAGCAGCAGGCCCGACACCGCCACGCCGAGCCAGGTGGCGCGGCGGCCGGCCGGCGCCGCCTCGCCGACCAGCGCGTACACCGACGGCGACACGCCCGCCGCCGCCGCCCCTGCGAGGATTCGCGCCGCGAGCAGCCAGGCGAAGCTGCCGGCGAGTGCGGTCAGCGCGTTCGCCGCGCCGAAGACGACGAGGCACGCCGTCAGCGTGTTGAGGCGGCCGACGCGGTCGGCGACGTGGCCGAGCAGCGGTGCCGCCACCATGTAGACGATCGAGAACAGCGTCACGCTGAGACCGGCCAGTGCCGCGGACGTCGCGAAGTCGGTCGCGATGGCCGGCAAGAGCGGCGAGATCACGAACAGATCCGTGCCCATGACGAACAATGTGATCCAGCCGGTCGCGAGTCTGATCAAAGCAGAAGCCCCTTAAGCATTCGCGCGCGAGGCGCGTCTTCTCCGCGTCCGCATAGCACAGCCGGGTTAACGAATTAACGAATCGCCGCGTTTTCCAGTGTTTTCCTCAGATTTTAACTGGTGAATTTAACTGAATGTTAGAACGCGGCCTCTACGGTCCGCGGGCGAAGGGTCGGGCGCTTTTCGTGTCTCGTCGTTGCGGCACGCGCACCAGTTCCCTCGTTTGGCGAGTACCGGAGGACAAGAGAACATGAAGACTGCAACCAGCGTCATCGAACGTGACGCGGAATGGACCCAGACCAAGGACATCGAAGTCGGCCAGTTCGCCCGCACGATCGAGGCGATCGCCGAAGAGCACCGTCCGTCGCGCATGCCGTTCTTCCGGCATCTCACGGCGATGCCGACCGAGCGCGCGACCAATCCCGACTTTCTCGGCCAGATCCATCTGGTCTACCAGGCGGCGATGCACGCGACGCGCGCCGCCGTGTATTACCTGCCGCACCTCGACAGCCCGGCGCTGCGCAAGCGCAAGCTGCAGATCTTCGTCGATGACGACGGCTTGGCCGGCGGCGATACCCATCATTACCAGCTGACCCGCGCGTTCAAGAAGATGGGCGCCAAGTGCGTGCTCGACGACGAGGCGTTCGGCGCGCCGGCGGAGCTGTGCAAGCATCTCGACCCCGAGACGAGCCACTTCGTGCGTCTCGTCCAGAAGCTCTATGCCCGTTCGCTCGGGCCGTGGTGCGTGGTCGAAGTCATGTCCGATGACTGGATGCGCGCGCTGGCCGACGGCCTTGCGGTGCACTTCCCCGCGATCGTGAAAGAGCCCTACTTCAACGAGTGCTTCTCGCACGGCGTCGAAGAGCGCCATGCGGAGGAATCGCTCGCGGTGACCGAGCTCGTGCTGCGCGCGCGGCCCGAGCTCCTGGGCGAGACCATCCGCGACGCCAAGATGATGGCCCAGGCGCTCGACGGCGTCTGGACCCGCATGGACCGCATCGTCCTCAGCGCGAGCTGAAGAAAGACCGACCTCGCCACGAGATGCGGGCTCCAGGGCTTTGCCCTGGGGCCCGCAGTCTTATAGGGACCATCCCCGCCACGATGACGACGCTGCGTCTTCATCTCAACGAATCGCCGACCCCGCCGTCGCCGCGCGCGGTCGCGGCGATGCAGGCCGCGGCGGCGGACGTCCATCGCTACCCCGACAACGAGCCGGCCGCACTTGCCGCGGCACTGTCAGCCTCGCTCGGCGTACGGCCGGGCCGCCTCGTGTTCGGCAACGGCAGCAGCGAGCTGCTGCTCCACGCCGCACAGCTGGCGTTGCGCCCCGGCGACGAAGCCGTGGTGCCCGTCCCCTCGTTTCCGCTCTACGAGAAAGCCATCGGCATTCAGCAGGGCCGCGTGGTCGGCGTGCCGACGACCGCCGACGGCCGGGTCGACGTGCCGGCGATGCTGGCGGCCATCGGGCCGCGCTGCCGGCTTGTCTATGCGGCGACACCGAACAATCCGACGGGCGGTCTGCTCGACGGGGCCGCGGTCGAGGCGCTGGCCCAGGGCGTGCCGGATGACGTGCTGCTGCTGCTCGACGAAGCGTATTACGAGTTCGGACGCGACGCGGGCGGCCCGGAGACGTTGCCCATCCTCAGCTGCCGCCGCGGCCCGTGGATTGCCACCCGGACGTTCTCCAAGGCGCAAGGCCTGGCCGGCATCCGCGTCGGCTACGGCATCGCCCAGAGCACCGCTCTGGCCGACAGGTTCCGCAACCTGCGCCTCAATTTCACCTTCAACCATGTCGCCCAGGCCGGTGCCTTGGCGGCCCTGGCCGATGACGTCCATACGCGCAGCGTGCTCGCCGCCGCGGCCGTGTCGCGCGCCGGGCTTGCGGCAGGCCTGTCCGCCCTCGGCTTCGACGTGTTTCCGAGTGCCACCAATTTCGTCACCGCGCGCAGCCCGCGCCCGGCCGCGCAAATCGTCGCGGCACTTGCAGAACGGGGCATCCTCGTCGCGTCGTTCGCCTGGCCCGGCTCGCCGAACGTGGTGCGCATCTCGGCCGGCTCGACCGACGATATCGCCGCCGTGCTGACGGCGCTGCGCGAGATCCTGGGCGCCGGTGCAGCCGGAGGTCACTCGGCCGCGGCCGAATAGCTCGCCGTCTCCGCGGCAAAGTAGCGGCTCGGCGTCACGCCGAGTTGGCGGCGGAACATCGCGATGAAGGCGCTCGGGCTGTCGTAGCCGAGATCGAGGGCCACGCTCGTGACCTTTTCGCCGCCGGCCAGCCGCGCAAGTGCTGCCAGCAGACGCACCTGTGCCCGCCAGGCGGCGAAGCTCATTCCCGTCTCCTTGACGAACGCGCGCGCCAGCGTGCGTGCGCTGGCGCCCACGAGCTTGCCCCATTCGTCGAGCGTGCGCGCATCCGCCGGATGGTCGCGGAGGATCTGGCACAGCCGCTTCAGGCGCGCATCGCGCGGGCTCGGCAGGTGCAGCGGCACGGTCGGCAGCAGGCGCAGCTCATCGAAGATCAGGGCCGCGATCCGGCCGGCGGGTCCCGCCTCGTCGTAGAGCAGCGGCAGCTCGACCGCGCGCAGGACCAGCTCGCGCAGCAGACCCGACACGGCGACCACCCGGCACGCGGGCGGCAGGCCGGAGGCCGCCCCGGCGGCGATATAAAGCGTGCGCATGGTCACCGGCCCGGACATGACGATGTGATGGTCCACGCCGGCCGGGATCCACAGGGCGCGGTTGGGCGGCACGACCCAGCTGCCGTCCGGCGTGGTGATCGTCATCACGCCCGACGACGCATAGACGAGCTGCGCCCGCGGGTGGCTGTGCCACTCCTGCACCCAGCCGTCCGGGTAGTCCTTGGCCATGGCCGCGAGCGGCCGTGGCACGGTCTGGAAATCGGCGGCGTCGATGCTGCGGCCGGCAATCGGGGCCGAGGGACGTGTTTGTCTGTTTCGCGGCATTTCATGGCAGTATAGCGAGAGAAAGACAAAGCCGCCACGGGTATGCTCGGGAGCACCTTTTCCTCGAGGGCCCGTGCATGTCCGTCATCCAGAAGCCGCTCAGCCTGATCGTCCTGCTGAATATCGGGCACACGCTCGATCACCTGTTCATGCTGATCTTCCCGACGGTGGTCCTCGTGATGGCGCCGGCCTTCGGGATGCCGTATGCCGAGATGCTGCCGTTATCGCTCGGCGGCTTCATCGCGTTCGGTGCGGGGTCCTTGCCCGCGGGCTGGCTCGGCGACCACTGGAGCCGCCGTGGCATGATGCTGGTCTTCTTCATGGGCATCGGCGCGGCTTCGATCCTCACGGCCTTCGCGCAAACCCGGTTCGAGATCGCCTGCGGGCTCACCCTCATCGGCCTGTTCGCCGCCATCTATCATCCGGTCGGTATCGCCGTGCTGGTGAAGGATGAGCCGCGCCTTGGCCTCACCCTGGGGATCAACGGTGTCGCCGGCAATCTCGGCCTCGCCTTCGCCGCTCTCATCTCGGGCGCCCTTGCCGATCTGGTGGGCTGGCGCGCCGCGTTCGTGGTGCCGGGGATCCTGTCGATCCTGTGCGGCGTGTGGTTCTGGGCGGCCATCCCGGCGGCACTGGTCGACGCCGGCGGCGCCAAGCGCAAGACGGGTGCCGCCGCGGTCAGGGTCGACGTGCGGCGCGTCTTTGCGGTCGTGGTCGCTGCCACCGTCGCCGGCGGCGTGATCTTCAGCGCCACCACCGTGGCCATGCCCAAGGTGTTCGACGAGCGCCTGGCCGCCCTGACGCACACCGCCTTCGGCGTCGGCGCGTTCGTGTGCGGGGTCTACGTGCTGGCCGCCATTGCCCAGCTGTGCGTCGGCCAGCTGATCGACCGCCGGCCGCTGCGCGGCGTCTTCATCATGATCGCCGTCATGCAGCCGCCGCTGCTGCTCCTCGCCGGCTCGGCGACCGACTGGGCGATGCTCATGGTCGCGACCGCGATGATGTTCTTCGTGTTCGGCCAGATCCCGATCAACGACGCGATGGTGGCGAAGTACATCGACGATGACTGGCGCGCGCGCGCGTATGCGCTGCGCTACGTGCTGTCCTTCGGCGCCAGCGCCACCGCAGTGCCGCTGGTGGCCTTTTTGTACGGCCGTACCGGCGGCTTCGCGGCGGTGTTCACGGTGCTGGCGGCTCTCGCCGGGGTCGTCGTCGTCGCGGCCCTGTGCTTCCCGCGCCCGCGCCCGTTGGCCGCCGCAGCCGCCGAATGAGCCCGATTACTCGAGCTTGAGCCCCGCCTTGTCGATGACGCGCTTCCAGCGCGCGCGCTCCTCGGCCATGTAGGCGCCGAGTGCTTCGGGCGGGCCGCCGGGCAGGCCGACGCTTTGCGCCTCGAAGCGCTGGCGCACGTCGGCGGAGGCGAAGATCTCGTCCGCCTGGCGGTTGAGCCAGGTGACGATCGCCGACGGCGTTTTCGCGGGGGCAAAGAGCGCGAACCAGTTCGTCGCCTGGACGTCAGGCAGGCCCGCCTCGGCCATGGTCGGCACCTCGGGCAGGGCCGCCACGTGCTCGGGCACGGTCACCGCCAGCGCGCGCAGC
The DNA here is from genome assembly GCA_035506575.1 of Alphaproteobacteria bacterium. Classification (GTDB taxonomy): domain Bacteria; phylum Pseudomonadota; class Alphaproteobacteria; order CACIAM-22H2; family CACIAM-22H2; genus DATJPD01. The sequence continues at coordinate 13,154 of DATJPD010000090.1, read as the reverse complement.
CGGCCGGCGCGCACCTGCTGCGCCACGTTCACCACCAGGTCGAAGGTCATCGACAGATGCCCGGCCAGCAGGTCCTGTCCCGCCGGTGCCACGCCCTTGTAGGGCACGCCGATCACGTTCACGCCCGCGAACTGCTTGAACTCCTCGGCGGTGAGCTGCCCCATGCTGCCGAGCCCGGCCGAGCCGTAGGTGAGCTTGCCCGGTTCGCGCTTGGCCAGCGCCACGAGCTCCGCCACCGAGCCCGCCGGCACCGACGGGTGCACGACCAGGATCAACGGCGAGCGGACCAGCTGGGCCACCGGCACGAAATCCTTGACCGGGTCGTACGGGAGGTCGGCCTTGAGGCTCGGCAGGATGGCCATCCATTGCTGCGCGCCGATCATCAAGGTGTAGCCGTCGGGCGGCGCCTTGGCCGCGAACTCGGCGCCGATGATGCCGGCACCGCCCGGCCGGTTGTCGACGACGATCGCCTGCCCGGTGCGCTCCTCGAGCTTCTGGGCGAACACCCGGGCGGACAGGTCGGCAAGCCCCCCGGCCGCGGTCGGCACGATGATGCGCACGGGCCGCGCCGGATAGTCCTCGGCGGTCGCAGGTGCGCACCACGCGCTGGCGGCACCCAGGAGGCAGGCGAGGAGGCCGGCCAACCGCCAGCGCATCGGCAGGCTCCGTCAGTTCTCGGGCGTGTAGTGGCGCACGCCCGGAAGCTTCGAGACGTCCTCGGCCCGGCCGCGCAGCTCGATCACGTTGCGATCGGGGTCGCGCACGAACACGGACACGTGGCCGTCGCGGCCGAACGACACCGGCCCTTGCGTGATCACGATCCCATGCTCGTTCAGCGTGTTGATCGTGTCGGCGACCGAGGCGACACGCAGCGCCACATGCGTGTAGCCCGGGAATTTCTCCGGCACGTCCATCAGGATGTTCGTCTTGGGGTCGCCGGCGTTGCCGTTGAGGATCAGGTTGATCTCCACGCCGGCGTCGTTGCGGATGATCGCGACCGCATCGTAGGTGATCTTCACCTCGAGCTTGAACCCCAGCACGCCGTAGAACGCAAGCGCGGTGTCGAAATCGCGCACGCGGATGCCGATGTGGTCGACCTGCTCGATTGCGATGCTGTGCCGTTCGGTGGTCGCGGCCTGGCTCATGAGAACCTCCCGGGAAGATCCGGTCATTCTACGGCCGGCCGGCGGGATCACGCCAGCCAGAGGATCGCCGCCGCCAGCGCCACGACCGCCACCGCCCACGGCCACCACGCCGCATGCCGGCCGCCGCTCAACGCCGCGATCGAATCCGGGTGCAGCCGCACCCCGCCCGAGGCCAGCATCGCCGCCGCCTTCCCGAGATTGTCCACGAATTGCGGCAGCTCCTCGATCCGCGCCAGCGCCTGCTCGGCCACGACGCGCGCTCGCGCACCCGGCCCGCGGTTCTCGACCATCCATTCCTCGATCAGCGGCTGCGCGAGCTCCCACATGTTGACCTCGGGGGCCAGGAGCCGGCCCACGCCCTCGCATACCAGCATGCTCTTCTGCAGCAACAGGAGCTGCGGCTGCGTCTCCATCTGGAACTGCTCGGTGACCTCGAAGAGCTGGGCGAGCAGCCGGGCGAGCGAGATCTCGTTGAGGGGCTTGCCGAGGATCGGCTCGGCGATCGCCCGGCAGGCCTGGGCGAACGCGCCCATCGACTGCGTGGCCGGCACGAAGCCGGCGCGGAAATGCGCCTCCGCCACCGTCGCGTAGTCGCCTGCGAGAAAGCCCATCAGCATGTCGGCCAGCGCATGGCGGGTCGGCTCGTCGATACGGCCCATGATGCCGAAATCGACCGCGATCAGGGCGCCGTCGTCCCCCACGAACAGGTTGCCCGGGTGCATGTCGGCGTGGAAGAACCCGTCGCGGAACACCTGGCGGAAGAAGGCCCGCGCCGCCTTGGCGACGACCTCGCGCGGCTCGAAGCCGGCCGCCGCAATGGCGCCGCGCTCGTCGATCGACAGGCCGGCGATGCGCTCCGTCGTCAGGACGCGCCGGCTGGTGCGCGCCCAGTCGACCGCCGGCACGCGGAAATCCGGATCGCTCGCGAAGTTCTGCGCGAGCTCCGCCGCGGCCGCCGCCTCGAGCCGCAGGTCCATCTCGATCTTCACCGTCTCGGCGAAGGAGTGCACCACGGCCACGGGCTTGAGCCGCCTGAGCCGCGGCACGTGCCGCTCCAGGAGTGCGGCCAGCCAGCGGAACAGGTCGATGTCGCGCGCGAACCGCGCTTCGATCCCCGGCCGCAGCACCTTGACCGCCACCCGCCGGCCTTCGATGGTTTCGGCGAAATGCACCTGCGCGATCGATGCGGCCGCGACCGGCGTGTCGTCGAATGTCGCGAACAGCGCCTCGACCGGCAGCCCGAACTCCGCCGTGATCGTGGCGCGCGCCTCTTCCGCCGGGAACGGCGCCAGCTTGTCCTGCAGCGCCGACAGCTCGGCGGCCACCGCCTCGCCGACGAGGTCGGCGCGGGTCGACAGCGCCTGCCCGAGCTTGATGAAGCTTGGGCCGAGGGCGATCAGCGCTGCCGCCAGGCGCTGGCCCGGCCGATCGGGAACATCGCGCCGCTTCAACAGGCGCGTCAGCGCCCGCAGGCTGCGGGGCGTGGTTGCCGCATCGAAATCGTCCAGCGCGCCATGGCGCGCCAGGGTCAGTCCGATCCGCCCGAGCCGGCGAAGATTGCGAAGCGTCCGGAACATGGCTTGGTCGCTAGAGCCGCCACGCGGAATGGATCGCGGCCACGCCACCGGAGAGATTGCGCACGCGCACCCGCTCGAGCCCTGCATCCGACACTTGGCGGGCCAATTGGTCCTGGGAGGGAAATTTTCGGATGCTCTCGACCAGATATTGATAGGCGTCGCGATCGCCCGTGACCCATTGCCCCAGCCGCGGCAGGACCTGGAACGAATAGAGATCGTACAGCTTGTCGAGCAGCGGCAGCACGACGCGGCTGAATTCGAGGCAGAAGAACCGCCCGCCCGGCCTGAGCACGCGGCGCGCCTCGGCCAGCGCCGCATCGATATGCGTCACGTTCCTGAGGCCGAAGGCGATCGTGTACACGTCGATGCTGGAACTGGCGACCGGCAGATGCTCGGCATCGCCCGCGACCCACGCCACGCCCTTGAGCCGGCCGCCGTCGATCGTGCGGTCGCGCCCGACATCGAGCATCTCGCCGTTGATGTCGCAGACGATCGCCCGCGCGTCCTGCGCCGCTGCGGCCGGATCGCCGGCGCGGTCCAGCGCGTCCAGATAGCGCGTCGCGATGTCCCCGGTGCCGCCCGCGACGTCGAGCAGGAGCTCCCCGGGCCGGGGCGCGATCGCGGCGATCAGGGTCGACTTCCACAGGCGATGGACGCCCGCCGACATCAGATCGTTCATCAGGTCGTAGCGTGGGGCCACGCTGTCGAAGACCTGCCGCACCATCGGCGCCTTGTCCGCCTCGGCGACTTCGCGAAAGCCGAAATGCGTTGTGGCGCCGTGAGTTGTCGGTGGTTTTTCAGCCTGTGCCGGCATCGCGGCAAGATAGCGCGCGGGCGGCCTTTTCGCTAGGTTAGCGCGCCATGTCCGACATCCCCGATGCCCGAGCTGCCTGAAGTCGAGACGGTCGTGCGCGGCTTGCGGCCGCATCTCACCGGCCGCCGCTTCGTCGAGGTCGAGCAGCGCCGCCCCGATCTGCGCGAGAAGCTGCCCGCAGGGTTCGCCCGCCGCCTGACCGGGCGCCGGGTCGTCGCGGTGGCGCGCCGCGCCAAGTACATCCTGATCCATCTCGACGACGGCAACGTGCTGGTGGTCCATCTCGGCATGTCCGGGCGCTTCGTCCTTGGCGACCGGCCGAACGCGGTCGGCCGGCACGAGCATCTCGCGTTCACCCTCGACGACGGGCGCGTGCTGCGCTTCACCGATCCGCGCCGCTTCGGTCTCATGGACCTGATCCCGGCGGGCGAGCTCGAGGCCCATCGCAGGTTTGCGGGCATGGGCCCCGAGCCGCTGTCGGGCGAGTTCACCGGCGCCGTCCTGGGGGCACGGCTCGACGGCCGCCGCGGCCCGATCAAGGCGGCGCTGATCGATCAGCGCACCGTCGCCGGCGTCGGCAACATCTACGCCTGCGAGGCGCTCTATGCGGCCGGCATCTCGCCGAAGCGGGCCTCGCGGCTGATCCGGCGCGAGCGCGCCGACCGCCTGGTGGCGGCTCTGCGCGAGGTGCTCGAGAAGGCGATCGCCGCCGGCGGGTCGTCGGCCCGCGACTACGTCAACGCCAACGGCGAGCAAGGCTGGTTCCAGGCCCAATGGGCCGTGTACGACAAGGAAGGCAAGCCGTGCCCCGGGTGCGATTGCAAAGGCGGGGTGCGGCGGATCGTGCAGAGCGGCCGCTCGACGTTTTACTGTCCGCGCCGGCAACGCTAGGCTTGGGCCATGCGCCGCCCCGGCCTCCTTGTCTTTCTTCTCGCGGCACTCCTGTCGCCGGCCTGGATGTCGCCGGCGGCGGGCGAAGACCGGTTCGTCGCCGGCATCGATGACCTGCCGCTGATGGCCGGTCTCGCACCCGTGGCCGGGCAGAACGTCGTCTTCGATGCGCCGGGCGGCCGGGTGGTCGAGGCGTGGGCGGAAGGCTCCGTCACCCGCGAGGCCGTGCTCTCCTTCTATGGCTCGACCTTGCCGCAGCTCGGCTGGGCGGTCGCCGCCCCCGATCTGTTCCGCCGCGACGGCGAGACGTTGCGCCTCGAATTTCCATCAGGCGCACCGCAGGGCAGCACCACGGCTGCCCCCGGCGCTCTGCGGATTCGCTTCTATCTGTCGCCCGGTTGAGGGCTGCATAAAAAATGCGGAAGGAGACTTAAGACATGGCGTACGAAAACATCCTGGTCGAGACCCGCGGCCGCGTCGGCATCATCCGCCTCAACCGGCCGAAAGCGCTGAACGCGCTGTGCGATGCCCTCGTCCGCGAGCTTGGCCAGGCGCTCGATGCGTTCGAGGCTGACGCCAATATCGGGGCCGTCGTTCTCACGGGAAACGAAAAGGCCTTCGCCGCCGGCGCCGACATCAAGGAGATGAAGGACCGCAGCTATATGGACGTATATCTGCAGGACTTCATCACGGTGGGATGGGAGCGCGTGACCACGTGCAGGAAACCGATAGTCGCCGCGGTCGCCGGGTTTGCGCTCGGCGGGGGCAACGAGGTCGCCATGATGTGCGACTTCATCATCGCGGCGGACAACGCCAAGTTCGGCCAGCCGGAGGTGAATCTCGGCATCCTGCCCGGGTCCGGAGGAACCCAGCGTTTGACGCGCTTTGTCGGCAAATCGAAGGCAATGGACCTGTGTCTCACCGGCCGGATGATGGATGCCGCCGAAGCCGAGCGCTGCGGCCTCGTCAGCCGCGTCGTCCCCGCCGCCCAGCTCATCGACGAGGCGGTGAAGGCGGCCGAGACCATCGCCGCAAAATCGTTGCCGATCACGATGATGATTAAAGAATCGGTTAACCGTGCCTTCGAGACGACGCTGGCTGAAGGCGTGCGCTTCGAGCGACGCTTGTTCCACTCGGCGTTCGGGACAGAAGATCAAAAGGAGGGCATGACCGCCTTCATCGAGAAGCGCCCGCCCGCGTTCAAACATCGCTGACGCAGGCGACGCCCCCGGCTGGACTCCTATAAGGTGCGGGGCTATAACCGCGCCTTCTGAATTCAGCCTGCAGCGATCGGATAAATTCAATGGCGGCAAAGAAAATCAAGCGCAATCCATCGGCCCGCAAAGCGGCGCGTCAAGCGATCCGCCGCCACGCGGTCAATCAGTCGCGCCTCTCCACGATCCGGACGTATCTCAAGAAAGTGGAAGCGGCGATCGCCGCGGGCGACAAGAGCACGGCACAGGCCGCGCTCAAGGAAGCGCAGCCGATCCTCATGCGCGGCGTGCTCGGCAAGGTCGTTCACAAGAACGTCGTCGCGCGGAAGCTGTCGCGCCTGTCGGCGCGCATCAAAGCGCTCGGATAATCGCGCGACACCCACGCACAACTATTGGCGTGGGTGTCGGCCGCTCTCTACATCAAATATGCCGCGCAACATTCGTGTGCGCCGTGCGTGAGCGCACATCGAGTGGCGCTTTGTTTTGCGCAATGTGACAGCGCTTCACGGGGATCATCGCTTTCGCAACTCGCAAGCACTTTTTTTGCAGAATCGCGACACGACGATGTTGCGTGTTACAAAAACGGCGACTAGATTGATCGTTGCTGATCGCCGGGGAGGCCAGACAATACGCTGCGGGTTCGGGAGGCACACTCCAGTCAACGCGGCGAAGACCAAACGAGGCGGTCGGTGCCACAAACGGGTTTTCTGTTCTGCGTGTGAGCGACGATCGGATCTTTGATCCGAAGTCCGTGGGTTGTACGTTCCGGTTTGAGCTTTGGACGAAGGGTAGCCGTAGAAGAAGGTAGCTCGTAGAAAAGGTACTCGCCGAAAGAGTGGTCGTCGAAGAGTGGTCGTCAAAAAAAGCGACTCGTACAAAAAGACCGTCCGGTGGGGAAGACGGCTCTTAAATGAAAAGAAAGTGGTCGAGAAATAGAGTGGGCCAGTCGAGCTAGGGGCAGCAGGCGGCAGTCACCGGTCACCGGAAGAACATCTCACCGAAATGTCGCATTCACTCACATCTCATTCTCTGAACAATCAAGAGCGGACAGTCTCGATTCCGCGGAGCGGTCCTTCGGGAGACGCTAACGCGTGCTCGAGTACCCGGCCCCGGGGCGGAGTGCCGCCGGGGCCTGAGTACTGACGGCGCCGATCGGGTTGATGCGCGCCGAAGTGGGCGAGACGGGTTCAGCCAGAACGACAGGGCCGGTCGGAATGACCGGGAGACAGGGGCGGGTCAGGGGATATGTCACAAGGGTCTGCGGAGATGACGCGACCGGAAGCCGGCGGTTCGAGCCGCCCGAGCGCGGGCTATGCGGGCGATCTGTCGCCGAAAGAGGCGTGGGAGCTGCTGCGCTCCGAGACGGCCTCCGTCCTGGTCGATTGCCGCTCGCAGGCCGAGTGGTCGTTCGTCGGCCTGCCTGATCTGTCCGCCGCCGGCAAGCGGCCGGTGCTCGTCGAGTGGCAGTCCTTTGCATCCGGTACCCCGGAGGGCGGCGGCAAGCCGCGCATGGTCGCCAATGCCGGGTTCGCGCAGGACCTGGCGCGCGCGGGCGTGCCCAAGGATGCCGCGGTCGTCTTTCTCTGCCGCTCGGGCGGGCGCTCGCGCTCGGCCGCCATCGCCATGACGCAGGCCGGCTGGCAGCGCTGCTACAATCTCGCGGGCGGCTTCGAGGGCGCGCATGATGCGGCGCGGCATCGAGGCACCGCCGAGGGCTGGAAGGCCGCCGGTCTTCCCTGGGTGCAGGAATGACGATGCGCGACGAGCCCGCGGCACCTACCGTCGAGACCCAGTGGGCGCGCGTGCGCGGCAAGCTGCGCGCCGAATTCGGCGAAGTTGCCTACCGCAGCTGGCTCAAGCCGCTGACCCTTGCCGGCATCGATGAGGGCGAGGTCCGCATCGCGGTCCCCACGCGGTTCATGCAGGACTGGGTGCGGACGCATTATGCCGAACGCCTGCGGGCGCTGTGGAAGGCGGAAAACAAAGCCATCCGCGCGGTCGAAATCGTGATCGCCACCCCGGCCGCGGCCGTGCGCTCGGTCACGGCGGCGGACCGGTCGCCGATTCAGGTCGGGCGGCCCGACATGGCCAAGGCGCGTATGGCGCCCGCCCTGCCGCAGACCACCCGCGCCGACGGCGAGATCCCGGCCCACGGCGACCGGCGCCTTGCGGGCGGTGCCGCGATGGCCCCGGTCGGCGGGGCGGAGCCGGAAGATTTCGGAGCGCCGCTCGACCCGCGCTTCACCTTCGACAATTTCGTCATCGGCAAGCCGAACGAATTCGCCACCGCGGCCGCGCGCCGCGTCGCCGAAGAGGCGAAGGTGCCGTTCAATCCGCTCTTCCTCTACGGCGGGGTCGGGCTCGGCAAGACCCACCTCATGCACGCGATCGCCTGGGAGATCCGAAAGCGCCATCCGCAGCGCAAGGTCGTGTACCTCTCGGCCGAGATGTTCATGTACCGGTTCATCCGGGCCCTGCGCTTCAAGGACATGATGGCGTTCAAGGAGCAGTTCCGCTCCGTGGACGTGCTGATGATCGACGACGTGCAGTTCATCAGCGGCAAGGACTCCACGCAGGAGGAGTTCTTCCATACGTTCAACGCGCTGGTCGACCAGAACCGCCAGATCGTGCTGTCCGCGGACAAGAGCCCGGCCGACCTCGAGGGCATCGAGGATCGCGTGCGCTCGCGCCTCGGCTGGGGCCTCGTCGCCGACATCCACCCGACGACCTACGAGCTGCGCCTCGGCATCCTGCAGACCAAGGCCGAGAAGATGGGCCTCGCCGTGCCGCCCAAGGTGCTCGAATTCCTCGCCCACAAGATCACCTCGAACGTGCGCGAGCTCGAGGGCGCGCTCAACCGGATCGCGGCGCATGCGACCCTGGTCGGCCGGCCGATCACGTTCGAGACGGCGCAGGACGTGCTGCACGACCTGCTGCGCGCCAACGACCGCCGGGTGACGATCGAAGAGATCCAGAAGCGCGTGGCCGAGCATTACTCGATCCGTCTCGCCGACATGCACAGCCCGCGCCGGGCCCGCCTGGTCGCCCGCCCGCGCCAGGTGGCGATGTACCTCGCCAAGCAGCTCACCTCGCGCTCGCTGCCCGAGATCGGCCGCAAGTTCGGCGGCCGCGACCACACGACCGTGATGCACGCGGTCAAGAAGATCGAAGAGCTGCGCGCCACCGATTCCAGCTTCGCCGAGGACATCGAGCTCCTCCGCCGGATGCTGGAGGCGTAAGCCTCCACTTCAGTCCCATCCATTTCGTCATGGCCGGGCCGCCCGCTTCGGGCGAGTCCCGGCCATCTACGTCGGGCAGCATGCACACGGCCCGACGTGGATGCGCGGGACAAGCCCGCGCATGACGATCGGAATGGGGTAAGCTCTCCTCATGAAAAAGAAGCGGGCCGTTGTGATCACCGGCTTCGAGCCGTTCGGCGGCTATGCGTCCAATCCATCGGCGGACATTGCCCGCGGACTCGACGGCCGGCGCGTGGCTGGCGTGGCGGTGGTCGGGCGGGTCCTGCCTGTGGACATGGCGCGGCTCGATGCCGCCCTCGCGGCGGCGCTGCGCGGGCTGGACCCGGTCGCGGTGATCCTGCTCGGCCTGGCCGCGGGCGAACCGGTCATCCGCCTCGAGCGCGTGGCGTTCAACATCGCGGATTTCTCCATGCCGGACAACGCCGGGTCGCGCCATGTGGACGAGCCGTTGGAGGCGCGGGGGCCTGCCGCCCGGCGCAGCCGGCTGCCGCTGCGCGCCATCCAGGCCGGGCTGCTGGCGGCGGGCATTCCGGCGCGCCTGTCCGAGACCGCCGGCACGTATCTGTGCAATGCGGCGATGTATCGCGCGCTGGCCAAACTGCCGGCGCGGGTCCCCTGCGGCTTCATCCACTTGCCGTTGCCGCCGGCCGAGGTCGCGGCGCGACTCGGCCGCGACTCGGGCGCCGCGCCCCAGCCCTCGATGAGCGTTTCCGTGCAGCGCCGGGCGGTTGAAATCGCGATTGCGGCCACCCTCGCCGGGGAGCCCAAATCGCGCCGCTCAAAGGCTTGAAATTAAGGCTCAATTTACCCTGTTTTGCGAGCCCGGGAATCAGCAAAAGGTTTTTAGTTTCAAATGCTTCTGGTATACTGACGCCCCTCGCAAAAAGCTCGGGCTAGAGCGTCCCTTAGCCGTGCCTTGCCAGGGGGTGGTGCTCGCGGATTGTCCGGGGCGGCCGCCGGACCAATCCCCGAAGGACGCGGATCCGACCTCGTCATGAAACTCACCATTGAGCGCGGCGCCCTCCTCAAAGCCCTGGGCCATATCCAAAGCGTGGTCGAGCGGCGCAATACCATTCCGATCCTCGCCAACGTTCTTCTCGAGGCCTCGAAGAACAAGCTTGCGATGACCGCGACCGACATGGACCTCGCGATCGTCGAGACCGCGGCGGCCGAAGTCGGCAAGACGGGAACCACGACCGTCCAGGCCCACACGCTCTACGACATCGTGCGCAAGCTGCCCGAGGGCAGCCAGGTCGGGCTCGACAGCGCCGACGCGAAGAGCGGGCAGGTCAGTCTGCGCGCCGGGCGCTCCACCTTCACCCTCGCGGGCTTGCCGGCCGAGGATTTCCCGAAGATGGCGGGCGGGGACCTGCCGCACAATTTCGAGCTCGCGGCCGGTGATCTGCGCGGCCTCATCGACCGCACGCGCTTTGCGATCTCGACCGAAGAGACGCGCTACTACTTGAACGGCATCTACCTGCACGCGAGCCAGAGCAACGGCATGAAGGTCCTGCGCGCCGTCGCCACCGACGGCCATCGCCTGGCGCGCGTCGAGATGGCGCTGCCGACCGGGGCCGAGAACATCCCGGGTGTCATCCTGCCGCGCAAGACCGTGCTCGAGCTGCGCAAGCTGCTCGACGAAACCCAGAACACCATCGCCGTGTCGCTCTCCGACACCCGCGTGCGCTTCGCCTTCGACGACGTGGTGCTGACCTCGAAGCTCATCGACGGCACCTTCCCGGATTACGAGCGGGTCATCCCGGCCAACAACGACAAGGTGCTCGAGGTCGACTGCAAGACCTTCGCCGAGGCCGTCGACCGCGTGGCCACGATCTCGACCGAGAAGTCGCGCGCCATCAAGCTCGCCCTCGGCAAGGGCCAGTTGACCCTGACCGCGACGAGCCCCGATGCGGGAAGTGCAACCGAGGAGCTCGAGGCGCGCTACAGCTCGACCCCGCTCGAGATCGGCTTCAACGCCCGCTACCTCCTCGACATCGCCCAGCAGATCGAAGGCGAGGGGGCGCGCTTTCAGATGGCCGACGCGGCCTCGCCGACCATCGTGCAGGACACCTCCGACACCAGCGCGCTCTACGTCCTCATGCCGATGCGGGTGTGAGGCCTAAGGTCGTTGGTCATGTGCGAATCCCTCACCCCGCGCGCTCTCGCGCGCTTCCCTCTCCCGCAAGGGGAGAGGGGGAAATTGGCGCGCTGCAAATTCACCTCTCCCCTTGTGGGAGAGGTCGCGCCCAGTCTTGATTCGCGCCCGCCGGCGCTTCGCGGCGGCGCAGCGCAAGGCAGCGAGCGGGTGAGGGGTAGTCGCCGCACTGGCGTTCGCAGCTTTGGTACGAAGTGATGGCGCCCCCGGTGGCCTCGGTCGTGGCGGAGCCTGCGGGTGCGGCGGGACAGGAATCCCGTGCCGCCTTCGTGGCGCGCCTCAACCTCACCGACTTCCGCTGCTACCGGGCGCTCCGGCTCGATCTCGACGCATCGCCCGTGGTTCTGACCGGCCCCAACGGCGCCGGCAAGACCAACCTCCTCGAGGCGCTGTCGTTCCTCGCCCCCGGCCGCGGCCTGAGACGGGCCAAGCTCGGCGAGGTCGACCGGCGCGGAGCGGATGCAGGGTCCGGTCCGTGGGCGATCGCCGCGGTGCTCGAAACCGCGCAGGGCCGCGTCCATATCGGCACCGGCCGGGAGCCGGCCGACAGCGAGCGCATGTCGGAGCGCCGCACCGTGCGCATCGACGGCCGGCCGACGCGCGGCCAGAAGGATCTGGCCGAGCACGTCGCCATCGTCTGGCTGACCCCCGAGCTCGACCGGCTGTTCCTCGACGGCTCCTCGGGCCGCCGCCGCTTCGTCGACCGCATCGTCTACGGCTTCCATCCCGAGCACGCGAGCGAGGTCCAGGCCTACGAGACCGTGATGCGCGAGCGGTCCCGGCTCTTGTCCGAGGGGACGGCCGATACGGGCTGGCTCGACGCCTTGGAGGACGGCATGGCGCGCCATGGCGTGGCGATCGCCGCCGCCCGCGCGGCCGTGGTCCGCCGCCTGGATGCCGCGGCAAACGCCCGCGCGCAGCAGGCCTCGCCGTTTCCGGCCGCGCGCCTGGCCCTGTCGGGCGAGGTCGATGCGGCGCTCGCCACGATGCCGGCGGTCGCGGTCGAGGACAGCGCCCGCGCTGCGCTCCGCGCGTCGCGCGCTCACGATGCAGGCCACGGCGGCGCCGCCTGGGGGCCGCACCGCAGCGAGCTCCTGGTCCGCTACGCGGCCAAGGATTGCCCGGCGCGCGACTGCTCGACGGGCGAGCAGAAGGCGCTCCTGTTGTCGGTCACCCTGGCGGTCGCGCGCGAGCTTGCCGCCGAGCGCGGCTGTGCACCGCTCCTCCTCCTCGACGAGGTGGTGGCGCATCTCGATGGCGCCCGGCGGGCCGCCTTGTTCGACGAGATCATGTCCCTGGGCGCCCAGGCGTGGCTGACCGGGACGGACGATGAGTTGTTCGCGGGCCTGCGCGGGCGGGCCCGTTTTTTCCGTGTTCTTGATGCGACGGTGATGCCGCGATGAGTGAACCAGCCCACAGACTCGATCCGACCCAGGGAGCCGCCGACTACGGCGCCGAATCGATCAAGGTCCTCAAGGGCCTCGATGCGGTGCGCAAGCGGCCGGGCATGTATATCGGCGACACCGATGACGGCTCGGGCCTGCACCACATGGTCTACGAGGTCGTCGACAATTCGATCGACGAGGCGCTCGCCGGCTATGCCGACGAGATCACCATCACCCTGCACCCGGACGGCTCGGTCGAGGTGACCGACAACGGCCGCGGCGTGCCCACCGAGATCCACAAGGAAGAGGGCGTGTCGGCCGCCGAGGTCATCATGACCCAGCTGCACGCCGGCGGAAAATTCGACCAGAACTCCTACAAGGTCTCGGGCGGCCTGCACGGCGTCGGCGTGTCGGTCGTCAATGCGCTGTCCGAAACCCTCGAGCTGCGCATCTGGCGCGGCGGCAAAGAGCACTTCATGCGCTTCAAGCACGGCGAGGCGGAGGCTCCGCTGGCCGTGATCGGCGAGGCCGGCACGCGCACCGGCACGCAGGTGCGCTTCACCGCGTCCAAGGAGACCTTCACCAAGACCGAGTACGATTTCGAGACGCTCGAGCACCGCTTCCGCGAGCTCGCCTTCCTCAACTCGGGCGTCAAGCTCGTGTTCACCGACGCGCGCGGGGTCGAGAGCAAGACGGTCGAGCTCAAATACGAG
>DATJPD010000089.1:0-42894 GCA_035506575.1 Alphaproteobacteria bacterium | reverse complement strand
GGCACGGCGAGGAACATCGCGTCCTTGAAATTCTCCCAGTGGCCCGACTGCTCCCACAGCTTGCGGTCCACGAGCTGCGGCGTCTTGACCTCGGCATAGCCGTTTTGCTCGAGCCTGCCGCGCATATAGCTCTCGAGCGTACGGAACAGGGTCCAGCCTTTCGGGTGCCAAAAGACCGCGCCGACCGCCTCTTCCTGCACGTGGAACAGGTCCATCTCGCGGCCGAGGCGGCGGTGGTCGCGCTTCTCGGCCTCTTCCAGCCGGGTCAGATAGGCCTTGAGCTCGGCATCGTTCGCCCAGGCGGTCCCATAAATCCGCTGCAGCTGGGCGTTGCGCGCATCGCCGCGCCAGTAGGCGCCCGACAGCTTCGTCAGCTTGAACGCCTTGGGCAGCTTGCCGGTCGAGGGCAGATGCGGACCCGTGCACAGGTCGAGCCACTCGCCCTGGCGGTAGATCGAGATCTCCTCGTCGGCCGGGATCTCGCGCACCCATTCGGCCTTGTACTTCTCGCCGGCCTTGTCGAAGAAGCGCACCGCGTCGTCGCGCGTCCACACCTCGCGCCTGATCGGCAGGTTGCGGTCGACTATCTCGCGCATGCGCTGCTCGATCTTCGCGAAATCGTCGGGCGTGAACGGCTCGGCGCGCACGAAATCGTAGTAGAAGCCGTCCTCGGTCGCCGGTCCGAAGGTGATTTGCGTTCCGGGATACAGCTCCTGCACCGCCTGCGCCAGCACGTGTGCGGCATCATGGCGGATCAGCTCCAGCGCCTCGGGCGATTTCGCCGTGACGATCGCGACCTTCGCGTCGTGATCGAGCTTCTTCTCCAGATCGACGAGCTTGCCGTCGACCTTCATCGCGAGTGCGGCCTTGGCCAGGCCGGGACCGATGGCAGCCGCAAGCTCGGCGCCGGACACGGAACCGGCGAAGCTCTTCACATTGCCGTCGGGAAGGGTGATCGCGACCATGGGTTTAGCGGCTGAAACGGCGTTCAAATCAAGCAGGTGGCGGGCAATCTAGGGCGTCAAACGACTGGCGGCAAGGCCGCCGCCACCTCGTCGGCCGCGAGCTGGGCCAGGTCCGCCCGGCGCAGCACCGTCACCTGGCCGCGCGGCGCGCACAGCGCCGGGTCGGAATCGGCGGAGAACAGGACGACGCTCGGGCAGCCGGCAGCCGCGATCAGATGCATGGGCCCGGTGTCGTTGCCGACCGCCGCTTGCGCCTCCCGCGCCAGTGCTGCGATCTCGGCGAAGGAGGTTTGGCCCGTGAGGTCGCGGGCCTCCGGGCACGAGGCGCGGATGGTCGCCGCGAGCGGCCGCTCGCTCGCGATGCCGATCACGACCGGCGTGATGCCGCGCGCCAGGAGACGCCTGGCAAGTGCGCCATAGGATGCCGCCGGCCAGCGCTTCTGCAGCCGCGCCGCCGAGCCGCCGGGGACCAGCAGCGCGAACCGTTGCGGCAACGCATACCGCGCGAGGTCGGCGGTGAGCCACGACACGTCCGTGGGCGGGACATCGGCGATGCCGGCGTCGCGGAGCTGCTCGGCCTGACGTTCGATCGTGTGCATGAAATCCCGCCGCGGATTGGCGTGCGGGTGCGAGCCGCCCGTGGCGATGCCCGACCACTCCGGCCGCTGGCCCGGCCCGAACAGGCGGAAATAGAAGCTGCTGCGGCCCGACGTCTGCAAATCGTACACGCGGCCGAAACGGCCGCCGCGCAACTTCCGTCGCAGAGACAGCCATGTGCCGAGCTGCCAGGAGCGCGGCCGCGGATCGATCCAGATCTCGTCGACAGACGGGCTCGCCGCCAGCAGCGGAACGAAGGGAGCGGTCGTCAGGGCCGTGATATGGGCGCGCGGATGATGGCGGCGGATCGCAGCCAGCGGACCCAGCGCCTGGACGATATCCCCCAGCGCCCCAAGCTTGATGACCAGGATGCGCTCGGCGCCGGTCACTGCACCGTCGTTCACCGCCCGCTCTTCCAGCGCGCAACCTCGTGGTCGGCCAGAACCTCGCGATAGACCTCGATGGTGGCGGCACACATGCTGTCGCGCGTGAAATGCCGGCGCACGTGCTCGGTCGCGGTGTGCGCGAGCACGTCGCGCTGCTCGGCATCGAGCTTGAGCGCCTGGTCGAGGGCGGACGCGAGCGCCCGTGGGTCGTTCGGCGGAACGAGCCATCCGGTCTCCCCCGACCGCACGATCTCGGGGGCGGCACCGTGGCTGGGCGCGATCACCGGCCGCCCCATGGCCTGGGCCTCGGCAACCACGCGGCCGAACGCCTCGGGATCGGTCGATGCGGAGACCACGACATCGGCCAGCATGTAGGCGGCCGGCATGTCGCGACAGTGGTCGACCATGCGCACCACGCCCTCGAGCCCGCGCAGCCGGACGCGCTGCTCGATCTCCTTGCGGTACTTGGCCCGCCCCTGGTCCGATCCCACGAGCAGGCAGCAGACATCGCGGCGGCCGAGCTGCGCCAGCGCGTCGATCAGCACCATCTGGCCCTTCCACCGCGTGAGCCGGCCGGGCAGCATGATGATCGGCACGCCGTCCGGCAGCCGCCACTCGCGCGCCAGCTGGACGATGCGCGGCTGCGAGACGTTGTGCGGATCGAACACCGTGAAATCCACGCCGCGGTGGATGACGCGGATACGGTTCGAGGCGGTGCCGTAACGCTGCGCGACGTGGCGGCCGACGAATTCCGAGATCGCGATCACGCGCGCACCGCGCGTCATGATCGAGTTGTACCAGTGCTTGACTGGATTGTTCTCGTTGTAGACGCCATGGAACGTGGTGACGAACGGCCGCCCGGTGCGCTGCGCGGCGCCCCAGGCGCTCCACGCCGAGGCGCGCGAGCGCGCATGCACGAGATCGATGCGGTGCAGGGTGATGAGGTCGGCCAGCCGTCCGATGTTGCGGCGGACGACCAGCGGGTTCCTGGAATCAACCGGCAGGACGACGTGGGTGGCGCCGGCGCGCTCGATCTCGCGCACCATCGGCCCGCCGGCCGAGACCACGACCGAGCGCCAGCCGGCCTGCACCAGGGCCGCCGATACGTCGGCCGCCCCGCGCTCGACGCCGCCGGTGACGAGGCTGGGGACCACCTGCAGGACAGCCGGCATGCGCGCATCGGCCGTGCGCGGGGCCGCCGCGGGTGCGGCCGCCGGTGTAGGAGCACGGGAACGCATGCTAGATTTCGCGGGTTCGACCATTTCACTTTCGAGCCGATGATAGGCAGCCGATGACCGGTCTCACCGCAGAAACGCTTCACGGCCAGAACGGCGTTTCTATCGCCTATCACAGAACCCGCGGCAAGTCCCCCGGCGTCGTATTCCTGGGCGGCTTCATGTCCGACATGACGGGCACCAAGGCCGTGACACTCGAGGAATTTTGTCGCGCGCGCGGCCAAGCGTTCCTGCGCTTCGATTACCGGGGCCATGGCGCTTCGTCAGGCCGCTTCGAGGACGGCACCATCGGCTTGTGGGCCGACGATGCGCTGGCGGCCTTCGACCAGCTCACCGACGGCCCGCAGATCCTGGTGGGGTCCAGCATGGGCGGCTGGATCGCGCTGCTGACCGCCCTTGCCCGCCGCGGGCGCGTGGCCGGACTTGTCGGGATCGCGGCCGCCCCGGACTTCACCGAGGACCTGCTGTGGAACGCCTTTCCGCCCGATCAGCGCGCAGCACTCCTGCGCGAGGGCGTGCTGCGGCTGCCCTCGGAGTACAGCGACAAGCCCTACAGCATCGCCTTGAAGCTGATCGAGGACGGGCGGCGGCATCTGCTGCTACGCGAGACGATCGACCTCGCCTGCCCGGTGCGCCTGCTGCACGGCATGCGCGATCCCGACGTGCCGTGGCAGCGCAGCGTGAAGCTCGCGGAACAGTTGGCAGCACCGGATGTGCGGGTGGTGCTCGTCAAAGACGGCGACCACCGCCTGAGCCGCGAGCAGGACTTGGCCCTGCTGTGCCGCTCGGTCGAAGAGCTGTCGGGCGGGTAGCTACGCCGCGATAGCCTGCTCGGCAGCAGCGGCCTCGCCGTCGAGAGTGGCGGCGACGGCATGCACGACCGCGGCGATGCGCACCACCGCCTGGACCGCTTCCGACGACACGCCATGCTCGCGCACGATGCGCTCGTGCGAGTCGAGGCACATCCCGCAGCCATTGATCGCCGATACCGCGATCGACCACAGCTCGAAATCGGCCTTCTCGACTCCCGGCTTGGCGAGCACGTTCATGCGCAGCTTGGCGGGCATCGTCTTGTAGTCCGGTGCTGCGACCAGGTGCGTGAAACGGTAGTAGATGTTGTTCATCGCCATGATCGAGGCCGCGGCCTTGGCGGCAGTGAGTGCCTCGGGCGACAGCTGCGTCCCGAATTCGCCGATCACGGCGGCCGTCACCTCGGGGTTGCGCGAGGCAAGGGCCGAGGCGACGAACGCGCCGGCACGCTGCTGCTGAGTGAGGCTCGGCTCCGCCGCCAACGTCGAGAGGTTGAGCTTCAGATCCTTGGCGTAGTCGGGCAGACGCGCCTTGAGGGCTTCGAGTGACATGAGATCCTCCGAGAAAAGGGAAGCGCCGGCCGGCCGGCGGCGAAAGCGTCAACCGGCCGGCTCCGGTCAGGCGGCCTTGAGGACGTCTTCGCCCTTCTGCCAGTTGCACGGGCAGAGCTCGTCGGTCTGCAGCGCATCGAGGACGCGCAAGACCTCCTGCGGGTTGCGGCCGACGCTGAGGTCGTTCACCGACACGAAGCGGATGATGCCCTGCGGGTCGACGATGAACGTCGCGCGCAGCGCCACACCTTCGGACCTGTCGAGGATGCCCAGCGCCTGGCTGAGCTCGCGCTTGAGGTCAGACAGCATCGGGAACGGCAGGCTCTTGAGGTCGGCATGGTTCTGCCGCCAGGCAAGATGAACATATTCGCTGTCGATGCTGACGCCGTAGACCACCGCGTCGCGATCGTTGAACTCGCCGTTCAGCTTTCCGAACGCCGCGATCTCGGTCGGGCAGACGAAGGTGAAGTCCTTTGGCCAGAAGAACACGATTTTCCACTTGCCCTCGTCGGTCGACGGATTGACCTGGGCAAAGGCGTTCTTGGGGTCGGTGGACACGACGGCCTTCAGATCGAAGGCCGGAAACTTATCGCCAACGGATAGCATTGCGGGTCTCTCCTGCGGGGTTGGAATTTTGCGATACCCGTGAGATAGGCCCGATCTTGAAATCGTTCTAACAAATAATTATAACCACTCCGATCGATTTTTCCGATGGTTCATCTTCCCTCCCTCCGCCAGCTCCGCCACCTTGCGGCCCTCGCCCAGCACCGCCACTTCGGCCGCGCCGCGGCGGCGTGCGGTATCACGCAATCCACGTTGAGTGCCAGCCTCAAGGAGCTCGAAGACCTGCTGCAGGCGCCGCTGGTCGACCGCACGCAGCGCAAGGTGGTGCTGACACCTCTGGGCGAGGACGTGGTCGCGCGTGGCCAGGCGATCCTGCACGACACCGAGGAACTGGTGCGGGCGACAGAAGGCCACCGCGCCCCGCTTAGCGGCACGGTGCGGCTCGGCGTGATCCCGACCATCGGGCCTTTCCTCTTGCCGCGCATCCTGCCCCGGCTGCGCAAGGCCTACCCGAAGCTCAAGCTCTACCTCACCGAGGATCAGACGGCGCGCGTGCTCGAGGACCTGCACGCCGGACGGCTTGATGCCGTGCTGCTGGCGCTCCCGTACGACTGCGGCAATGTCGAGACGACGGCGCTGTTCGAGGATCCGTTCAGCATCGTGGTGCGGCGCGACCACGAGCTCGCAAAACACGCGCGCCTGATCCCGCAGGAGCTTGACCGCGAGTCCCTGCTCCTGCTGCGCGACGGCCACTGCCTCAAGGATCACGCGCTGTCGGCCTGCCGGCTCGACGGCCGGCGACATGTCGATGCCTTCGAGGCGACCAGCCTCGCGACCCTGGTTCAAATGGTCGACAACGGCCTGGGTGTCACCTTGCTGCCGCAGCTCGCGCTCGACGCGGGCATCCTCAAGGGCACCGAGCTCGTCGCCAAGCCGCTCGCCAAGGACGCGCCGTCGCGCGAGATCGCCCTCGCGTGGCGGCGGGGCACCGGCCGGCGCGAGGAGTTCCAGCTGCTCGCGCGTACCCTCACCGAGCTTGCGCGCAAAACCGGGCCGAAGTGAGAGATATCGCCTCGGGATTCGACGCAGACGACAGACCCGCACAACCATCTGAAATCAAACCGAAAACGTGTTTGCGGTTGCAGAGGCCCTTTGCGCGACAACCGTGGCAACAATTTTTCCAAATGATTTCAACGGCCTCCGGCCGGGCGCTTTCGACGGTTTCGTTCGTGCGGTAAGATGATGTTCGCTGATTGTTCTCGCTCCCTAAGCTGCAGGCGAGGAGGATGTCGATGATCATCCGCACGGTACTGGCGGCACTGGCCCTGATCGCCCTGTCCCGCGCCGCCGCGGCCGCGCCGCTGCAGGCGCTGGTTCTGCACACGCCCAAGGATGACGCGGTCCAATGCCTCACGTCTGACGACCGCATGCTGCTGCTGGTCGTCGATGAGGGGACGGTGGTCGCGCGCTATCCTTATTGCTCGTCCTACGGGAGAAGCTCGGCCAAGGTGTATATCGACGAACGCGACAAGCGGCGCTTCTACGTCGCCATCGAATACGGCGTGGGCCGCGGCACGTTGGCAACCACGTACATGCTCAAAGTCATGACGACCGACGACGACACGACAAACCTGCGCGAGCTCGCCGAAGTGGTACTGCGAGAATTCGACGCGCCGGATTCACAGTGGCTCAACGAATACTATGCCCTGCCGGACATCAAAGGCGGGCTTACCATCACCTTGAGCTATGCACCGGGCCCGGACGGGGATCCCTGCTGCGGCCCGCCGGAGAAACGGATCACAATCCGGGTTGTGGAGTAGGCGACCGTGATGCGCTGCGTCCAAGCTCTTATGAATATGAAAAGGTCTCCGGCGATGGTGCGGCCTCTATTCGTGATCGGCGCGATTGCGGGTGCCGTGCCGCTCCCAATCGCCACGACGGCGTGGGCGGCCCCGCAGACGGTCGTTCGGCAGGCCCCGAGCGACCGCCAGCAATACTGCACCGCGCCGGGCAGGATGATGGTCGTCGCCGTGGCCGATGACGGCAAAGAACTCACGAAGGTGGAATATTGCGCGCTCGAGGGAAAAATGTCGGCGCAACTTTATGTCGACCACCGCGGCAAAATCTACGTGGTGGCTCGAACCGGCGACCGGCACAACCCCAACGCAGAGTTCGTGCGCGTCCTCGATCTGACGCACATTCGTGACGTGACGAACACGCGCGACGTCTACAATCTCGGCGAGTTCGCGGCGATCGCGTTGCCGCGGTCCGGCAGCAGCACGACGCCGGCCACCTATCGCGTGAACGACACCAAAGGCGGCGGGCTCGAACTCGTCGTGGAATATCCGGCGGGCAAGCCAGACCCGACTGAGCCGTCGCCGATCAAACGGGTCGCCATTCAACTGGGGCCGTAGTCACGGCCCCATGCGCCCCTTCACCGCGATTGGGTGTCCTTAAGGAAGGTGAACCTCCCAATCCTATCGGTGGACTGTACAAGGCGGCCGGAGTTCATGGCTTTACTGAAGAAGCCGTCAGGGCCGCCGGGCGGCTGGCCGTCGTTGCTGGTGTAGTAATAGGTCGCGCCTCCGGTCGGATCGGCGATCTGGCCACTCAGGATTCCTTGCGCGACATCATGGGCGCGCTTGTATGCGGCGATGTCCGAGCCTTGGAGCATCGACGGATCTGCGGCCTGCGTCCATGGCTTATTGCCGTTCCAGATGGCATTGCCAACCGCGCTGAATTGCGGAATGCCACGCTTGTCCGTTTGATTGATGACGCCCGTCAGCGTGTCGGGAAAGCCGCGCGCGCCGATGCGGTTACGCGCCACCCAGCCGATGCCTTCCATCGCCCCCGGCACATTGTAGTGATCCGCCCCTTCACCAAAGATCATGCGGGCAAGGACGTCCACGTCGTCCGGGTCGGGGGGCTCGGGGCTGCCGTTGCTCGAACCGGCTATTTGCTCGAGATCGGCGGCCTGGGAATAAGGATCGGACATGGCGGGTCTCCTGCTGGGATGTTCTCCAAATGTTCTCTCCACCAAATGCCTGCAAGCAAGCGAAGAAATGCCTACGAGGCAATTTTGCAGGGCGCCTTGATCCGGCTCAGGATTGTGCCGCGAGCAGCGCTTTCAGGCCCGTTCGATAGTCGGGATAGGCGAGCCGCACGCCGAGCTCGTCCTTGATCCGGCGGTTGCTGACCCGCTTGTTGTCCTCATAGAAGCTGCGCGCCATCTCGCTCATCGTCTTGGCCGCCTCGCTGAACGGCACATCCGGCGGCGCCGGCTTATCAAGCAGCGCCGCCGCGTAGGCGATGACGTCCTGTGGCGGTACCGGCTCGTCGTCGCACACGTTGTAGATAGCTCCGGGATTGCGCCGCGCCATCGAGGCCTCGAGCACCGTCGCGATATCCTCGACATGGATGCGGCTGAACACCTGGCCGGGCTTGACGATGCGCCGCGCCGTGCCGGCGCGCACCGCATCGAGCGCGCTCCGTCCGGGGCCGTAGATCCCGGCGAGACGGAACACATGTACCGGCAAGCCGACACGCACGAGATCGAGCCAGCTCTGCTCGACGGCGACGCGGGCGCGGCCGCGTGCGCCGGTCGGGTGCAATCCGGCGCGCTCGTCGACCCAGTCGCCGTGGCAATCGCCGTAGACGCCCGTGGTCGAGAGATACCCGATCCACTTGACGCCCTTGAGGGCGGCGAGATCGCCCGCATGGTGCAGCAGCACCGGGTCGGTCTCGCCGACCGGGGGAATCGAATCGAGGATGTGAGTGGCCCGCCCGACCGCCTCCTCGAACTTGTCCAGCGGCCTCGTGCCGTCGAAGACGTAGCCGGCGATGCGATCGACTGCCAGCTCCGCCAGCCGTGCCTCGCTCTGCACGGTGCCGCCGACGATCCAACCCTGTTTGCGCAGCCGCCGTGCCAGCACGAGGCCGGTGTAGCCGAGCCCGAAGATGAACAGCCGGCCGAGCGATCCCGGCCGCGTGCCTTCAAATTGCCGCATCCGCTAGAGATAAAGCCTGCGTGCGCGGAACGCCACCCGCGCGATAAGTCCATAGCGCCCTGCCCGCCGATGTGCTTCTGTTTGCCGCCCATGCCGTACCGCAGGTTCTTTCTCGCTTTTTTCGGTCTGCTGCTCGCCGCTGTCCCGGCGATGGCGCAACGTCTCAAGCCCGAGCCCGATCTCGCGACCTCGTACGACGATATGCAGCACTATCAGCAATGCCTGCAGCTCGCCGAAAAGAAACCTGCAGACGGCTTCGAGGCGGCGATGCAGTGGCGCGACACCAGCGGCAGCAACGCCGCCAAGCAATGCGTGGCGGTCGCACTCTTCTATCTCGACGAACCCGAAGAGGCCGCCTCGCGCTTGGAAGCGCTCGCATTGGACATGAAGGCGGCGCTCCCGGAACTGCGCGCGCGCATTCTCTCGCAGGCGGGAACGGCATGGAGCGTGGCCAACCAGCCCGAGCGCGCGAACGCGGCAATCAGCACCGCGATCCAATTGGCCCCGAAGCTCCCCGATCTCTACGTCGATCGATCGATGGTGCTGGCGCAGGCCAAGAACTACTGGGAAGCGATCGACGATCTCAACAAGGCGCTGGACCTGCAGCCGGGCTACGGCATCGCGCTCGCCTTCCGCGCTGCGGCCTATCGCTACGTCGACAGCCTCGAGCTGGCGCAGCAGGACGCCGACGAGGCGGTGCGGGTCGCCCCGGATATCCCCGAAGGCTGGCTCGAGCGCGGCATCATCCGCAGGCTCAAAGGGAACCTCAAGGGTGCCCGCGCGGACTGGTTGCAGGTCCTGGTGCTCGACCCGGAGGGTGCGGCCGGCGACACCGCGCGCGCCAATATCGAGCGCCTCGAGCTGCATCTCGACGACGCGCCCGTGAATCTCCCGGCACAGCCGCGCGGGTAGGCGGACCTAGAGCGCGCCCTTGAGCCGGACATCGCGCATTCCGCGGCGGCTTGAGCTTGGCGGAGACGGATGTTACTCGTCGCGACCAACCAGTCGAAAGGGCATGCATGACCTGGTCGATCGTCGCCCGCGACCGCGACGGAAGCTTGGGCGTCGCCGTGGCGAGCAAGTTCTTCGCCGTGGGTGCTCTTTGCCCGTTTGTGCAGAGCGGCGTGGGGGCTCTGGCGACGCAGGCGCTGGTCAATCCGCTCTATGGCCGCCGCGGGCTCGACCTCCTGGCGCAGGGCATAGCACCGGCTGAGACCCTGAAGTCGCTCGTGGGTCCGGACGCCGGGCGCGACCAGCGTCAGGTGCACCTGGTGGATGCGCAGGGCCGTGTGGCCGCGCACACGGGCACGGCCTGTATCGCGTGGGCGGGCCATTCCAGCGGCGAGCAGTTCTCGGTCGCCGGCAACATGCTGGCCGGACCGCGCGTGATCGAAGACACCGCGGCGGCCTATGCGCGCGGCCACGCGCTGCCGTTCGCGGAACGGCTGATGGCGGCGCTCACGGCGGGCGAAGCGGCAGGCGGCGACAAGCGTGGCAAGCAGGCGGCGGCACTCCTTGTCTGCACGACCGAGGACTACCCGGTCCTGAACCTGCGCGTCGACGACCACGAGGAGCCGCTGCTCGAGCTCCGGCGCCTGTACGACAAAAGCCTGGAGCGGTTCCAGCCTTTCCTGGCCTGCATGGCGAGCCGCAGCCGACCGGCAGGCTTGCTGGACCGTGCCGCGATCGAGACCGAAATTCAGCGCTTCCAGGCCGTACGTGGACGATAAGGATTGTCGGACGGCTCCCGGGCCGGACATGCTATAGTCGCCCGGCTGGATGGATTTTATGTCCGAAGCCGATCTTTCTGCTGCCGAATTGCGCGCCAAGGCGCAGGAGCACCGCGAGGCCGCGCGGCTCGACAACAATCCCACGAGCCGCAACGCCCACCTGAAGATCGCGATCGAATACGAGCGCTTTGCCGAGATCAAGGAGCGCAAAGCCACCGGCGGAGACCCCGCGCCGTAGCGCCACCGGCGTGCCCCTTCGGAACCAGTTTATGATGCTCACGTTACGAATCGCGGACCGCGCATCCCTCTGATGCGCCGCCGCCCGCGCTGAGCGTACCTCGCTGCTCAGACCATACGAAGAGCCGTGGCCGTGGAGGAATACGTCCTTCGTTTTGCCATCGGAGGAATCGCGGTTTCGGCGTTCGCCGTGCTCGGCGACATGTTCCGCCCCAAGAGCTTTGCTGGTCTGTTTGGTGCGGCACCGTCGGTGGCGCTCGCGACGCTGGCCCTCGCCATCGCCAAACAGGGGCCGGGCTATGCCGCGATCGAAGGCCGGTCGATGGTCATCGGCGGCATGGCGATGTGCGCGTACAGCATCCTTGTATGCCGGCTGATGAGGCGCGCGCAATGGCGGGCGCTGCCCGCCACGACTCTCGCCTTCGTCGCCTGGCTCGTGGTCGCGCTCGGCGGCAAGTGGCTTCTGCTCAGCTGAGCGATGCCGGGCGGAATCAAACTCAATCTCTCCGCGCTCAGCGAGACCGGGTGGCACGAGTATGTGATCCGTTTCGGCCTCGGCGGTCTTGCCACCGTCGTGGCGGGCGCCGTCGCAAAGCTTGGCGGACCCGAGGTGGGCGGCCTCTTTCTCGCGTTGCCGGCCATCTTCTGCGCAAGTGCCACCCTGATCGAGAAGCACGAGCGGCGCCGCAAGGCGCGTCAAGGTCTCACAGGCGCACGGCGCGGCCGGGACGCCGCAGCGCTTGATGCGGCCGGCGCAGCGCTCGGCAGCGTCGCACTCGCGGGATTTTGGCGGGTTGATCTGGCTGCTCGCGCCGCCGCTCGGCCGGGCATCGCTGCTCCCGGCGTTCGCCGCGTGGTGCGCCGTCTCGGTCGCATTGTGGTGGACGCGCCGACTGTTGCCGCCAGAAAGTTTGCGGGTTCCGTGAAATGTCACGCGACGTGCCCAACGGCTGCGCGTAAAGCAGCGCGCTCTGTCGGGTGTCCGCGCCAGCACGGCGCCTGCAGGTAATACAGGGGATGACGATATGACGGACGAGCACGATCGCAGAGTGAGGGCGCTTGCGCACCCGATTTCGAAACGCCGCCGGCTGCTACAGGGTCTCAGCTGCCGTCGTCCGGGGTCTCGCTTCGAATTCGATGCGCTGGCGGCCTATCTCGGTCTGCTCATTGGAGTGGGGCTTGGCGCCGGCTCGCCAACTGCAGCCCCCCTGGTGGCGAATGCCGCCGTGCAATTGTGCATCGTCGGCGCGCTCGAGGTCGGGCGCGACGGCACGGCGGAGTGCCTGCCGCCTTAGAACTCAGCCCGCCGGCAGCACCTGCTCGACAAGCGTCGCCCAGTAGCTGGCACCGATCGGCAGGACCTCGTCGTTGAAGTCGTAATGCGGGCTGTGCAGCACCCGGCCGCCGTCGGACGGACCGTTGCCGATGAAGATGTAGCAGCCTGGCTTCTGCTCGAGCATGAAGGCGAAATCCTCCCCGCCCATGGTCGGCATCGGATTGCGGTCCACATTCGCCTCGCCGACCACGGTTGCGGCGGCGCGCGCCGCGATCTCGGTCTCGCGCTCGTGGTTGACCGTCGGCGGATAGTTGCGCTTGTACATGTAGGTGGCGGTCGCACCGTGAGCCGCGGCAATGCCGTCCACGACCTCCTTCATCCGCCTCTCGACCATGTCGCGCACGGCGGGCTTGAAGGCGCGCGCCGTGCCGCGCAGCAGCACCTGCTCGGGGATGACGTTCCACGCATCGCCGGCATGAATCTGGGTGACGCTCACCACCGCCGAATCGACCGGGTGGGTATTGCGGCTGGCGATCTGTTGCAGCGCGGTGATGATGTTCGCAGCCGCCAGGACCGGATCGATCACCGTATGCGGCATCGCCGCGTGCCCGCCCTTGCCGGTGACCACGATCTCGAACGTATCGGTCGCGGCAAGCATCGGGCCGGCCCGCACGGCAAAGCGCCCGACCGCCGTGCCCGGCCAGTTGTGCATCCCGTAAACTTCCTGCACCGGGAATTTCCTGAACAGCCCGTCCTCGATCATCTTGCGGCCGCCGCCCTCGGTCTCCTCGGCCGGCTGGAAGATCAGGTGCACGGTCCCGGCGAAGCGGCCAGCCTCGGCCAGGTAGCGGGCGGCGCCCAGCAGCATGGTCGTGTGCCCGTCGTGGCCGCAGGCATGCATCTTGCCGGCATTCTGCGATTTGTGGCCGAAGCCGTTCGCCTCGTGGATGTGCAGCGCATCCATGTCGGCGCGCAGCCCGATCGCCGGACCGTCGCCGCGCTTGATCGTGCCGACCACGCCGGTGCCGGCGAGCCCGCGGTCGATCGGGATGCCAAACTCGGTGAGCTTGGCCGCCACGTAGTCGGCTGTGCGAT
The DNA here is from genome assembly GCA_035506575.1 of Alphaproteobacteria bacterium. Classification (GTDB taxonomy): domain Bacteria; phylum Pseudomonadota; class Alphaproteobacteria; order CACIAM-22H2; family CACIAM-22H2; genus DATJPD01. The sequence goes on along the minus strand of DATJPD010000089.1, from coordinate 29,441 downwards.
GTTCCTGGAACGCCGTCTCGGGATGTGCGTGCAGCTCGCGCCGCCAGGCGGTCATCTCGTCGTGAAACGCCGCAATCCGGTTGATGATCGGCATGGGAAGGGCTCCGGGTGGACGTGCGACTATGTGATCCGGCTATGTTGTCTTGGGGACCCTCCGAAAGCAAACCGCATCAAGCTCTTCGGGGCCGGGTGGTGGCAATCCAGATGCCGCCGAAGACCGCGAGCAGGCCCGCGACTAGATCGGGCGTGACCGGCTCGTGCCCGCCATTGGCCCACGCGCGGGCTCCTGTTCAAGGACGCATCGTAAAGCATGGCTGCTGCCAGCGTGATGGCAGCAGATTTGGCGTCGCTCAAAAATTCGACACCGTGCACGGATTTCGCTCATCGCTGGCGGACGACTCGATGCGCGGCGCGACGGATCCGAGTCGGACCGCCCGCACGCGCGTGCGCTGCAAAAATTTTTTTGTGAGCACAACCGGCGCGCGAGGCATCAATCTCTGGATGATTAAGCCGCTTCAGCGACCGCGTTTCGGCGCGGTTTTCCGCGACGTTTCGCGCGTCAAGAAATCGAAACACGCGTTAACGCCGCGACTTGTATGCATTTTTCACAGTCCATCAACCGTACGGCTTAAGACCGCGGCAATTTCTGTCCCCTAGAAGCTCGCCCGTACTCAACAAGGGCGTCGCGAAATGACGGCGCCCGCGACCTAAAAAGCGGGGACCCGATGCAACTCCAAGCGAATGACCACGGCGCGCGCCGCCGTGTTGACTCCCTCTCCTCTCATCCGGTGCGCCGGTCCGGCGCGTCGCGACTGGGGCGGCCTCTCAACGTCCTTCCGATCCTCGACGTCAGCGCGTTCCAGGTGCCGCAGCGGTTCATCCTGGCAGTGGCGGCGCACTGCACCGCCGAGCAGGCACGCGCGTCGTTGCTGGGCGTCGCCACGCCCTTCGAGACCGAAGAGGGCCAGAAGGCGCTCGCCGAGATCTCGGCGACCTACTGGCCCGAGATTGAGGAACTCGCCGGCCTCGTACGCGACGCGGTGGCCCTCGATCCCGCCTGCGTCGTGCTCCGCGGCCTGGGCTACAACCGCTATCCGCAGCCGGTGCGCGACACCCTGGTTCTGGCGCTCACCCGCGGCGTCGGCATGCCGACCGACCATAACAACGACAAGCGCGTGCTGTGGCCGGTGAAGGCGCGGGCCGAAGAAGTCCGCAAGACCGTCGACTACAAGACTACTTTCTCCGAGGAGGCCGGTGAGGCGCCGCTGCACAGCGACAGCGCTTTCGCCGGAAGCCCGGAGAAGTACAACGCGCTGTTCGTCGTCAAGCAGGCGCAGGAGGGCGGCGTCTCGGTCCTGCTCAACGTGCCGCGGCTGGTTGACGAGCTCGCCCGCACGGTCGAAGGCCGTGAATGCATCGAGATCCTGCGCCGCAACGTTTTTCCCTTCCGCGTGCCGGACGCCTTTTTCAAGTCGGAGCGCATCGTCACCGCGCCGGTGCTGGGCGACACGCCCTTCGTGCGCTTCCGTTACGACTGCCTGATGGCCGGCTTCGCGCTGCGCGAGGACCTGCGCACGAATGAGCGCGTCTGGGCCATCGAGCATTTCCGCGCCAAGGCCGAGGCAAGCGAAGCGCGCACGTTCTATCACCTGCAGCCCGACGAAGCGATCGTCATCGACAACCACGTCATGCTGCACGCGCGCACCGACTTCAGCGATCGAGAGCGGCACCTGATCCGCGTCCGTATGCACGCGGCCTGACGGTCATGACCACAAGTACGGTTTCGACCGTCGCCGCGGCGGCCCGCAGCACCCGCGAGCTCCCGTGGGGGCTCGCCGGCTGCGGGGCAGCACTCGCGGCCAGCAGTGCCGGCGAGATCACCGGGCACGTCGGCTGGGACGCGGTCGCGGCCCTGCTGTTTGTGGCGGGCCTGGCCGTCGGGTGGCGCCACTGGCTCGTCCGTCCGAGCGGCCGCGTCGCCGTCGTGGTCGCGTTGGGAGCGCTCGGCGTCACCGCAACGCTGGCGCCCGACCCGGCCGTCGTCCTCGCGGCCGCCGCACGGATGTCGAGCGTCGTCGTGCTGATGCTGTGCGTGGCGCTGATGCGGCCGATCTTCGCCGACCGTCAGCTCGACGCGGCACTCGCGGCGACCCTGTCGCGCGTTCCCGCCGCCTTGCGCCCCGCCGCGGTCGTCCTGGCGTCATGCGGTGCGGCCCTGGGGCTGAGCTTCGGCGCAGTCGGCGTGGCCGGTGCGACGCTCAGCCGGCGCGCCGGTCCCGAGCAGGTCGCCGCCTGCTCGGCCATGCGCGGATTGGTGCTCTCGATGCTGGTGGCCCCGTCCACCGCGTCGGTGGCCGCGGTCATGGCCATGTTTCCCGGAGTGTCCTGGGCCACGTGCCTCACGATCGGCGCGCCGGTCGCGGTGATCGGTGCAGCACTGGCGGGTCTGATCACCCGCCCGCTGGCGATGGAACCTTGCGAGCAGCGGCGCGCCAACGTGGCTCTGGCGATCTGCATTCTCCTGGCCGAGCTGGGCGCCACCGTGTTCGCGCATCTCGTGCTCCGCATGTCGATGACCTTGGCGATCTCGATCGCCTCGTCGTTCACCGCCCTCGCCTGCGCCCTTTACTGGGGCCGCGGCAACGTCACCACCGCGCTGTCGCGCGCCGATGGCGAGCTCGCGGCGCGCTGGACCACCATCATGCCCGAGACGGCCTTGTTCCTGTCGTGCGGCCTTCTCGTCGGCGTGATGCAGATCCCCGAGCTGGCCGCGGCGGCCAAATCGGTGGCGGTTCACGTCCTGCCCGGGGGGATGTGGGGTATCGCGGCCATCCTGTTCGTCGTGCCGCTCATCACCGTCGCGGGCATTCATCCGATGGTGCCCTTCGCGCTGCTGGCCCCCACCGTCTCCGCGGCGAGCCTCGGGATCACCGAGACCGGCCTCTACGGGATGTGGATCGTCACGTTCATGCTGTCGATGCTGTTGTCGCCGATCTCGGTGTTGACCATGGTCACGGTGACGAGCTTCGACATCCCCGGACGGCTGCTCGGCCTGCGCGGCAACGGCCTCTATGCCGCAACTCTGGCGGCCGCCGCCACGGTCGCGATCGGGCTGCTCTGCGCCCCGTAGTCCGCTGCATTTTGAGACATTTTTTACCTCTTCACCCTATGTTGCCGCACACGACGTGCAAACGATTGCCGTGAGAGAACAACGATGAAATTCCTCGGACTGCTGAAGATCAAAAGCAAGCTCGGCCTCCTGCTCGTGCTGTCGGCGCTGTCGCTGGCCGCCGTCACCGCGGTCGGTGCCGGGTTCATGCACAACAAGATGGTCAACGACCGCGAGATCCAGACGCAGCGCCTGGTCGAGGTGGCGCTCGGGATCGTGAAGGCCTGGCACGCCAAGGAGGTGGCGGGAACGCTGACGCGCGAACAGGCGCAGGCGGGCGCCGTCGAGGCGCTGCGTCCCCTGCGCTTTGGCGCCAACGACTACTTCTTCGTGCAGGGCTATGACGGCAAGACGATCCTCAACGACACGAACCGCGCGCTTGAGGGCAAGGTTCGCCTCGACGCCAAGGACCCCGACGGTGTGCCCAATGTGAAGCTGCAGATCGACGCGGCAAAGTCCGGCGGCGGCTTCGTCTACTACCGTTTCCCGCGTCCGGGCAGCAAAGAACCCGTGCAGAAGGTGTCCTATGCCGCCGGATTCGATCCGTGGCAATGGGCGATCTGCACCGGCGTCTACACGGACGACATCGCCGTCGACTATCGCGCCGCCTTGTTGTCGCTCGGGCTCGCAGCCCTGGGCATCATCCTGGTGACGGCGCTGATCACGTACCTGGTCGGCCGCGACATCTCCAAGCCGCTCGTGAAACTGCAGTCGCTGATGGAGCGTCTCGCCGGCGGCGACCTCGCCATCGTCGTCGATGGCGCGGACCGGCGCGACGAGATCGGCGGCATGGCCAAGGCCGTGCAGGTGTTCAAGGACAACGCACAGGCCATGCGCCGCCTCGAGGGCGAGCGAGAAGAGATGACGCACAGGGCCGAGGCCGACAAGAAACGGGCGCTCGCAGCGCTCGCCGACGGGTTCGAGCAGAAGGTGAGCTCCATCATCGAGACGGTCCACCGCTCGGCGACCGAGATGCATGGCACCGCGCAGAGCATGGCACATTCCGCCGAAGTCACGCGCGACCGGACGCGCGCCGTGGCGGCCGGTGCCGACGAAGCGACCGCGAACGTGCAGACGGTCGCCGCCGCGTCGGAGGAGCTGTCCGCCTCGATCGCCGAGATCGGCCGCCAGATCGGCAACGCGGCCACGGTGGCGCGCCGCGCCAACGAAGAAGGCCGCAGCGCCGAGGGCACCGTGGCGGGGCTTTCCGCCGCGGTCGAGAAGATCAGCGAGGTGACCGCCCTCATCACCGCGATCGCGCAGCAGACGAACCTCCTGGCGCTCAACGCCACCATCGAAGCGGCGCGTGCCGGCGAAGCCGGGCGCGGCTTTGCGGTCGTCGCCGGCGAGGTCAAGTCGCTCGCGACCCAGACCGCGCAGGCGACCGAGAACATCCGCAGCCAGATCGCCAGCATCCAGACCGAGACCGCGTCAGCGGTCGCGGCAATCAATACGATTGCCGGCACGATCGGCTCGGTGAACGAGATCTCCACCTCGATCGCGAGCGCGGTCGACCAGCAGAACGCGGCCACGAAGGAGATCAGCCGCAACGTCCAGCAGGCCGCCACGGGTGCGCGCGAGGTGTCGAGCAATATCGGCGACGTCACCGTTGCGGTCGACAAGTCCGGCGAGACGGCGGAGGCCGTGCTCAAGGCCGCCGACCTGCTGGTGAAGCAGGCTGACGTTCTGCAGAGCGAGGTTGGCCAGTTCCTCGCGACGGTGCGCGCCGCGTAAGGGCACGGTTTGCACGTCCCCGCGCCGTCCGTTATGACGGAGGGCGACGGGGAGGATGCACCAGCCGCAGCTTTCCGAGCTGCTCAAGCGCGGGCAGGACCGCGTCGTGGTGGAGAAGGAAAAGGCGAAAGCCGCGAGCGCCAAATAGGCCGCCATCCGCTGATGCCGCCGGCCCCTCGAGAATCCCGCGCAGCAGCGCTGCCCGGGATTCTCTTCCGCCGCCCGCGGTCGAGCCTAAGGTCGGCTTAGCGCCCGACCGGACGCGACGGCTGACGCAGGTTCGCCGATCCGGGCCCGCGCGCATATCAGACGGACGTATGAAGCCGGATGGGTCGAGCTACGGTGCTGTACTACGCCTTTGATCCGCAATCGCAAATCGAGTGATCCAGGTCACCGAATTTCGACGGTGTCGTCGTATAATCACGTCGATTCCGTTCACGGTTCAGGGGCCCGAGAGATGATCAGCCACGTCCGCCATCATGTGACCGCCGCCGCCCTGGTGGGCGGCCTCCTTGCCGCTGCCGTCTGCGGCACCGCGCGGGCGGCCCTCTCGCTCGACGAGGCGATCAAGACCGTCGATCAGTATCGCGCCACTGTGCTGCCGCCGGCGGACAACCAGGGCCAGGACGCGGCAAAGACTCCCGCCGCGCCGGCAGTCTTCGTCCCGCCGCCGCGCACGATTTCCGACATCACGGCCATCCTCGACAAGCAGAAGCCCGATCCGGCCAAGCGCGCGGCCGCGACGGCGGCCGCCGACGCCCAGCCGCCGGCCAGCGGCTCGAACGCGGATATCGCCGAGTTCTATTACCGGCGCGGCCTGGCGGCCGGCGAAATCGGGCGTGCGCCGCAGCGGGTCGAAGACCTCAAGAAGGCGTACGAGCTCGGCCGCCAGGCCAACCTGCCGCCGCAGAGGATCAACTTCTATCTGCAGCAGTTGGGCCGCGCCTACAGCTTCGCCGGCAAGTCGAAGGAAGCGGCGGCGATCCAGGACGAGCGCCTGGCACTCCTCGGCCAGCAGACGCAGGGCCGCGGCGCGATTTTCAACATCTATCGCGACAAGATCGGCAACCAGGTCGCGGCCGGGCAAATCGACGAAGCGCGCGCGACGATGGCGCTCGCCGAACGCGAGCTGCAGGGGTTCGTGCGGCGCGGGCCTAACGGGCCGAGTGAGGTCCAGAGGTACGTGTTTCGAGACAATGTCCTCGAAGCCCGCGCGACACTTTTAGGAGGCATGGGCCGCTACGCCGAATCCGAAGCCGCGCTTCGCGAAGGCCTCGAAATTGTCCTGCAGCAGATCCTGCCGAACGTCGACCAGCTGCAAAACCCGCCGGGGACCTTCGAAGAGGTGGCGGACGGGTATCATTCGGGACTCGCCAAGGCCCTGATGGCGCAAAACCGGCTGATCGAAGCCGAGGCGGAAATCCGCACGGCGCTGCTCGACCAGCTCCGGCGGCGCGGCCGCTACGCGGCGGAGACCGGGAACGCCATCCTGCTGCTGGCGCGGGTTCTCGACGCGCAAGGACGTTACGTAGAGGCGGAGAAGATGGCGGTGGCAGCGGAGGACATCTACCGCAACATCGGCCATGGCACCGGTTCGGCGCCGCTTGCGAACGCGCGGGCCCTGCTCGCCCAGGTGCAGTCCTGGCAAGGCAAGTTCGAAGCCACCCGCGCCACCTACGACGCGCTCGAGCGCGACATCGGCCAGGATCCGGCCCTGCGCAGCCGGTTCCTCGATGCCAACCAGAACTACGCCATCACGCTGCTGCGGTCGCAGCGGGGCCCGGAGGCCATCAAGATCATCGAAACGATCGTCGCACGGCACTCAAAGAACCTTGGCGAGAAGGCTTATTTCACGGCGGAATCGCGCGGCTTTCTGGGTCTGGCGCTGGCGCGCACGGGACAGAACGACCGGGCGGCGCAGGAGTTCGCCGCCGCCATGCCGATCCTGATGTCGAGCTCGCGCGAGGCCGACGGCGACGACGACGGCGGTTCGATGGCCAAGCGCGACCAGCAGATGCAGGTGATTGCGGAAGCGTATATGGCTCTGCTCGCCGACACCCGCGGGTCGGGCGCGGCCGCCGAGACGTTCCATCTCGCCGAGGCGGTGCGCGGACGCTCGGTCGAGCGCGCGCTCGCGGCTTCGGCCGCCCGCGCGGCGGTGTCCGACCCCCGGCTCGCCGACCTCGCGCGCCACGAACAGGACGCCCAGAAGCAGACGGCCGCCCTGCAAGGCCTTCTGACCAACGTGCTGTCGCAGCCGACGAGCGAGCAGGATCCCGGGGCGGTGAAGAAGCTGCGCCAGCAGATCGACCAGCTGCGCGACGCACGCGCGCGGCTGCGCGAGGAGATCGAGCAGCGCTTTCCCGACTACGCGAACCTGATCGACCCGCGGCCGGCCACGGTCGAGCAGGCGCAGAAGAGCCTCCGTCCGGGCGAAGCGCTGGTGGCAACCTATGTCGGCCGCGAGCGGCTGTTCGTGTGGGCCGTGCCGCAGCAGGGGCCGACGGCGTTCGCGGCATCCAAGATCGGCGCACATGAGGTCGAGACGATGGTCGCGAACTTGCGCAAATCGCTCGATCCGAACGCATCGACTCTCGACGAGGTGCCGGCGTTCGACGTGGCGCTGGCGAACAAGCTCTACGACGCGGTGCTCAAGCCGGTGGAGAGCGGCTGGGCCAGCGCGCAGAACCTGCTCATCGTGCCGGATAAGGCGCTGGGACAGATTCCGCTGAGCCTGCTCGTCACGCAGCCGACGCCGCAGCCGGCGAAAGCCCCGGTCATGTTCGCCGAATATAAAGCGGTGCCCTTCCTGGTGCGGAAGGTCGCGGTGGCGCAGCTGCCGGCGGTCACGTCACTCGCTACGTTGCGCGCGCTGCCGGCCCCCAAGGAAGCCCGGCGGACGTTCATCGGCTTCGGCGATCCGTGGTTCAGCGCCGAGGAGGCCCGGGAGGCGCAGTCCGGGCAGGTCGCGGATGCGCTTCAAACCCGCGGCGCCAAGAAGACGGCGGGGCTGCAGACGCGCGGGCTGCCGCTGCGGCGACGCAGCGCGCCTGCAACCGAAGGCGTGGACAGCGCTCAGCTCGCCAACCTGCCGCGCCTGCCCGACACGGCGGAGGAAGTGCGCAGCATCGCGCTTGCCCTGCGCGCCGACCTCTCGACCGACGTCTTCGTCGGGGCGGCCGCCAACGAAAAGAACGTCGAGACGGCCGACCTTGCGCATCGCCGGATCATCGTGTTCGCAACCCACGGGCTCGTGCCGGGCGACCTCAACGGGCTGACCCAGCCGGCGCTGGCGCTCTCGGCGCCCGACGTGGCGCACGTGCCGGGCGACGGTCTTCTGACCGTCGACAAGATCCTGGCCCTCAAGCTCAACGCCGACTGGGTCGTGCTCTCGGCCTGCAATACGGCGAGCGGCCAGGGTGCGGGGGCCGAAGCGGTCTCGGGCCTCGGTCGTGCGTTCTTCTACGCCGGCACCCGGGCGCTCCTGGTATCGAACTGGCCGGTGGAGACGATCTCCGCACGCACGCTCACCACCGACCTGTTCCACCGGCAGGCGGACAACCCGCAGCTCGGGCGCAGCCAGGCGCTGCGCGAAGCGGAGCTGGCCCTGATCGACGGCCAGGGCTCCGTCGACCCCGCCACCAAGCAGCCGCAGTTCTCCTACGCGCACCCGATCTTCTGGGCGCCGTTCGCCGTCGTCGGCGACGGCGGCACGACGATCCAGTAGACCCGCGCGCTATTTCTCCTCGAGCGTGTTCACCGGCTCCCAGCCAGGGCCCGGCGGTACTGCGGCGCATTGCCGCGCACGCTCGAGGAACCGCGCCGAGGGCGGGTCGCGATCGGCCGAGCGCCCGAAATACGTCGCGGCACTGGCAAAGTCGCGGGCCCGCCAGCAGGCGAGGCCTTCGGCATAGTCCATCGCGGCGGAGGTGCGCTCCAGGTCCGGAGCCTCGGCGGTCCCCAGTGGCTCCAGGATCTTCACCGGCGTTTCGCGTCCCTTGACGCGGATCTGGTCGAGCTCGCGCCACAGGATGGTGGCCCCCGCCTGGCGGGCCGTCGACTCCGCGGCAATGATCGAGGTTGCGAAAAACTTGTTCGCCCCTTCGAGGCGCGAGGCCAGGTTCACGCTGTCGCCCATGACCGTGTAGTTGAAGCGCCGCCGCGAGCCGATATTGCCCACCAGTGCGTCGCCCGAATTGAGGCCGATGCGCTGGCCGAGCTTGAACCCGCGGAACTTGGGGGACTCGCGGTTGAGCTCCGCGAGCTTGCGCTGGCAGGCGAGTGCTGCGCGCACGGCGTTCAGCGCGTGTTGCGGGTCGTTGAGCGGCGCCCCGAACACCGCGACGATGGCGTCGCCGATATATTTGTCGACGAACCCGCCATGCGCCTCGATGATATCGGTCATCGCCGACAGGTATTCGTTCATGAGGTCGACCAGCGCGTCGGGCCCGAGCTTCTCGGAGATCCCCGAGAAGCCGGCGACGTCCGAAAAATAGACGGTGACCTCGCGCGTCTCGCCGCCAAGCTGCGGCAGCTTGTCCGAGGCCAGCATCCTGTCGATCACCGCCGGCGCCAGATAGAGCGCAAATCCTCTGCGCAGCAGCCGCTTTTCCTGGTCGGCGACGACGAAGCGATAAGCGACGGTCGCGGCCCCCGCGGCGAGCCCTGCCAGCAGCGGGTCGACCAGGGGCAGCGCCAGCGCCTGGGCAAAGGCCCATGTGGCACCCGCCGCCCAGCCGGCGGCAAGCGCCAGAAACGCGAACAGGCCGCGCAACGGGCTCAGCAGCAACGCCGCGGCAGCGCACAGGAATGCGGCGGTCACGTCGATGCTCCACAGCGCGGGCCGGCCGAGCTCGCGCAAGGCGGCATGGCGCAGGAGATTGTTCACCGCCGTTGCGTGGATATAGACGCCGGAAATGGAATCGCGAGCAAAGGTGCCGAACGAGGCCGGTGCGGGCAGTACGCAGCGCGGCGCGCGCGCGCCTTCGATGCCGGTGGCAAAGCGCTTCGAGGTGAGGCGGCGATCCTCGACGTCGAGAACGGCACCCACGAGAACGACGCGGCCGGCGAAGTTGCGGCGGAAGAACTCGCGGTCACCTTTGTCCGCGCAGGCGCGCAGATCGGCGAGCGAATAGGTGGGAATGTCCTCGGCGCCGCCTTCGAAGTTGAGGGCGAGCGTGTCCGGCACGCGGCTCGGAACGCGATAGCCGTCGAGCACGAGCGTCCCATCACCGCTGCGCTCGGCTGGTTTGCCCGTTGCGCGCGCCGCCAGTTCGACCGACATCGAGGGCTGTGGCGCTCCGTCGACGAGGAACGTGAGCGGGACACGCCGCACGATCTCATCGGGGTCCACGAAGAGGTTGAGCGAGCGGATGTTGCGCGGCCCGACCGCCATGCGCTGGCCCATGAACGGCAGCACCGGCGAGTCCGCGTGCTGCACCTCTCCGAGCACGACCTTGCCGGCACGGGCGCCGATCGCCAACGCCTGCAGGAAATCGCGGTCGAAGCCTTTGACCCGCTCGCCGAGCGTTCCCTCGCCGAACGGGATCGTCGACTGCTCGAGGGAGGTCGGCAGGATCATGTCGAAGCCGACGACCTTGGCGCCGCCGTCGAGCATCGCCGTCAGGACCTTGCCGATCTCGCGCGTCCAGGTGACGTTCGGGGTATTGGCGAACGGCGGCGTCCGATAGGTCTCTTCGTCGAGCGCCACCACGACCGTCGGCGATTGCGCCGGATCGTTCATCGGGCCATACGCCTGCCAGCGAAGGGCCGTGAGCAAGTCGATCGACACACTGCGCAGCACATCGAGCGCCGGCAGCGCGACCGCCGTGCCGGCCACGAGAGCGACTGCCACGACCGCGATCACATCGCGAAGACGAACTCCCCCCATCCAACCCCGTCCGGTCACTGCGCGGGATGTCACCCCGCCGGGAAGCGCAACAGCCGCCCGATGATCGGCGCATTCCCTGCCTGGGCCTCGGGATCGACCTTGAAGACGATCTGGCGCGCGCCCACGCTCGCCCGGTAGACACCACCGGCCTTCAGCGCCTGGCCGGCCTTCGCAAAATCGTAAAACGAGCCCCGGAACAGCTGGTGGGCGGCGATTTCGGTCTCGAGCCGCTCACCCGGGTGGTCGAGCCGTTCGATCACGAGATGGCCGCCGCCTTTCACATCGACGACCGGCGACAGGCCGTACAGCGTGAGCTGCGGCTGGGCGGACGACGGCTTGGGGGTGCCGCGGAACACCACAGCACCGCTCTTGCTGGCCTGCTGTTCGGAGAGCTGCATCTTGCCGCCGTCACAGGCGGTCTTCTCCCGCTGAACCTTGCCGCCCACGACCGCACTCTGGCTGGCGCCGACGGTGACCGTGCCGCCGGTGATGCTCTCCTGCCAGCACGAGTTCATGTAGCCGAGCACCAGCGTATCGGCGGCGCCCAGCCGGATAACCTTGCCGGGTGCCACGTAGTCCATGAACTCCACGCCGGCCGATTTGCTGTTCACGTCCTCGACCACGGCGACAGGAGCCTGGGCGCGTGCGGACAGCGGAACGGCAACCAGGGTGATCGCGACGGGAGCAGACAGCAGGATGCGTGGGATACGTGGCAGGCCGTTCATGATCGTGTTCTCGCGCCGGGTTGCTTAATTTTTCCTAAATGCCGCCAAGTGCGACTCGGGTGCGCACCCAGCCACGACATTACGGCACAAGCTCGTGTCCCGCCGCAGTGACCTGGGTCACCGGTGATCTCGGAGCCCAGCCTCCTCGGGTATATCCATGGCGAACACGAAGATGAGCATGTCCACCGTCTCCCCATCGCTGGCGAGGGGGAATGCGACCCGCTGGTACGAGACATGGGTGCGGTCCTGCGTGGCGACCTGGCCGCGCCGGTATTGTGGCTGGCGGGTGGCCAGAATGTCCTCATAGTGCGCGATGATGTCCGGCCCTTTGTCGAGAACCTCCTCGACGAATTTTCCCGTCGCATCCGCTCCCTGGATCGCGACCACCCGGGTGCCGACGAGACGGATCTGATAGCGCGGCGGCTGGCCTTCCGCCCGGATGACGTCGACCAGCATCAGATAGGGAAGGAGGTCGGGGATCTCGAGCGGGTCGATATGCTGCCGGCCCGGCAGCTTGCCGGGCGGAGCTTTGGAGGCCAGATAGTCGCGCAGACGCGCAAAACGAGAATGCCGATCGAAGGGCGGCACAATCTCCTGTTTCTCCGGCATTGCCCACGCTCTCGCAGGAGCCCCCGTCCCGCCTTGATTTAAATCAACGTGGACGGCGAATCACCCGATTGTGACCTCGGCTAGAAATCGAGGTCGGCGTAGTGCGCCGGCGGCGGCGCCCCGGGGATGTTGTCGGCGAGGAGCGGCCGGAACGCGGGACGCGATTTGATCCGCGCGTACCACTCCTTGGCGCGTTCGTGATCGGCCCAGGGCACGTCGCCGATATAGTCGAGGCACGAGAGTTGCGCGGCGGCGGCGATGTCGGCCAGCGAATATTTGTCGCCGGCGAGGAAGCGCCGGCGCTCGATCAACCAGCCGATATAGTCGAGATGGTAGTGGATGTTCTGAAAACCGGCGCGGATCGCGGCGGAGTTCGGCTCCCCGAGACCGAGAAACTTCTTCATCATCTTTTCGCGCAGCAGATTGTCCGTGACCTCACGTGCGAACTTCTGGTCGAACCAGGCGGCCAGCCGGCGCACCTCGATGCGCTCCTTCGCGGTCTCGCCGAGCAGGTTGCGCTCGCCGGGATAGACCTCCTCCAGGTACTCGCAGATCACGGACGAATCGGCGATCACCGAACCGTCCTCTTCCACCAGGACCGGGACGGTCCCGGCCGGGTTGAGGGCGAGGAACTCGGGCCGACGTTCCCACACCTTCTCGACCTTGAGCTGGAACTCGACGCCTTTCTCGCGCATCGCCACGCGCACCTTGCGCGAAAACGGCGAGAGCGCGAGATGATAGAGTGTGCGTGTCACGGCGGATCGATGTTAGCGCCAACGCCTGCGGCGTCAACTCACCGGCAGCAGGTGCCGGGCGGCCAGGACAAGCCCGGTCAGGATGCCGCAGGCCAGCAATCCGAGTCCCAGGCCGCAGATGACCGCGATTCCGTCGCGCGCCAGGAGCCCGAGCGCCACGATCACGAGGGCGAGCGCCGGCAACAGGCTGAACACCGGGATGGGAAGGCTCAACAGGACTGCGAGAAACACGCATGCGACGCCGATCCCGCGCGTGGCGCCCAGGCTGCCGAAGTCCGGCCGGCGCGGCTTCAGCACGCGCTCGATGCGCTGCAGGAGCGGCTCGAGCTTGACGATGAAACTCGCAATGCGGCGGCGCGGAATCGAGATGCGTGCCAAAAAGCGCGGCAGGCGCAGCGCGCGGCGCCCCATGATCATCTCGAACGCCACGATACACAGCGGCACGCCGAAGATGGTGGAAAACCCGGGCATGCTCGGCCCAGGCGTGAGGTTGGGTGCGGCGAGCAGGAGCAGGACCAGGGCATGAGCGCGCTCATCGAGCTTGTCGACGAGTTCACCGACTGTCGCGCGCTCGTGCTCGGGCCCCTGGCCGAGCCGGCGCAGCACCGCCAGGATCGTTTCTGCGCTGACAGCTTCGGCGCTCATCTGACCCACCGCCGCAGGAGTCTCGGCACGACGACTGACAGGCCGATCAGCGCCAGGCCCCACGCCATCGGCGCCATCCACGCGCCGCCGTCGAGCGCGTGCCGTCCGGTCACCGCGAGGTTCACGAACACGTAGGTCTCCGGCAGCATGCCGGCGAGCGAACCCAGCGTGTATTCGGCAAGGCTGAGCCGCGTCAACCCGAGCGCATAGTTGATCAGCGCATGCGGCAGCAGCGGCAGGAGACGGACGATGGCGACGGCACGCCAGCCGCCTTCCTCGGCGCGCTCCAGCATCGGGCCGATCCGCTTCAGTTCCTCGGGCACGATGAAGCCGCTGTTGATGTAGCGCGCGATCAGGAACCCGGTCATGGCTCCTGCGATCGAACCGACGGTGGACCACCAGCACGCCTCCCAGAACCCGAACAACAGCGTGGCGACGATCGCCATGGCCGAGCGCGGCACGAACAGGAGGCTCGCGAGGATGTGCGCGATCACGAACACGGCTGGCACAAGCACGCCAAACCGCTCGATGAATGCGCCGATCGCATGCGCTTTGGAGGTGGTCTCGAGGCCGGCCACCGCTGCGATCCCGACGACAAGCAGGCACAGGAGAGCGACACGCAGCCACGGGGGCGGGCGGTACATGACGGTTCTTTTACACGCCCGGCAGCACCGTGGCGAGCCCGCGGGCCACACACCAGGGCTGCACGCGGCACGGGACGGACCGGCCTTGGCCCGAATCGCTCATGTGCCCATAATCGGCCATCAGTCCGTCCCGTCGCATGGAATTAAAGTGAGGCATCGATGCCCAGATATGTCGCGGTCGCCGCATGCGCCATCCTGCTCGTCCCGGCCGCCGCCCGCGCCGATGCGACACGCGGCCAGCAGGTGTTCCAGCGCTGTGCCGCCTGCCACCCCGTGGCGACGAGCGCATCGCCCATGCCCGGTCCCAACCTCAGGGGCGTGATAGGCCGGCGTGCGGGCACGCTTGCCGGCTTCGAGTATTCCTCGGCCATGATCGACGCGGGCAAATCCGATAACGTCGTGTGGACGCGCGATTCACTCGACAAGTACCTCACCGACCCCGACGACGTCGTGCCCGGCACGGCCATGCGGCTGAGCTTTCAGCTCACCGCGGGCGAGCGGCGCGACGTCATCGATTATCTCGAACAGGTGGGGAAGCCGTAGTCGCTAGGCGACGCGGTTGGCGGCGAAGCGGCCGCCGGGGCGATAGATTTCGAGATAGGTCGGCAGGATGGCCTCGATCGCCTGCGGCTGCAGGCCGAGATCGGCGAAGCCGGCAGCACCCGTGCCGACGATGCTGTCATGGCGCAGCATCTTGACCTGGTCACGGGTCAACGGCGCGTTCGGCAGGAGCTGCAGGACCAGGCCCTGCAGCTCGGCGAGCGCAAACGGCACCGGCACCAGGAGCCGCCGGCGGCCGATTACCTGGAGCATGAGCTGCATCAGCTCGCGAAACGAATAGACGCGCGGACCGCCGAGCTCGTAGGTCTTTCCGGCCGTCGCCGGATCGTTGACCGACCGGTGGATCGCCTCGGCGACATCCCCGACATAGACCGGCTGAAAGCGGGTGCGACCGCCGCCGATCAGCGGCAGCGCCGGAAGAATTTGCGCGAGCCACGCGAAGCGGTTGAAGAACTCGTCCTCGGGGCCGATGACGATCGACGGGCGGATGACGGTCGCGGCGGGGAACTCGCTGCGCACCGCGGCTTCGCCCGCCGCCTTGCTGCGCGCATAGAGGGCGTCACTGTTCGGGTCCGCGCCCAGCGCCGACACATGCACGAAGGTCGCAGCACCGGCCTGCTTGGCCGCGCGCGCAATCCGGCCCGCGGCCTGTGCATGGATGGCGTCGAAGCGCTGACGGCCGGATTCGGCGAGGATGCCGACGAGATTCACCACGGCGTCCGCGCCCTGCACCGCGGCCGCCACCAGGGCGTCGGCGCGGATATCGCACCGCATGGGGACGATCTGGCCGAGGCTGCCGCAGGTCTTGAGGAACGCGGCCGCCACGGGATCCCGCACCGCCACGCGCACCACCCAACCGTCGATCGCAAGCCGGCGGATCAGGTACCGGCCGATGAAGCCCGATCCCCCGAAAACCGTGATTCGCTTGCCGAATGCCGCCATGTGCCCCTCGTCGGTTCGGGCCTATCTAGCAGGTCGGCCGGCGGATTTACAGCGCCGGTAGGCCCGGCCGGCGGGCCTTTCCGCCAGCGTTGACACCCCGCCCGGCGGGGCTTAACTGTCTCGCCTTCATCCAGGGCCGCCCGGGTGGCGGAATTGGTAGACGCGCTAGATTCAGGTTCTAGTGGCCGAAAGGCCGTGGAAGTTCGAGTCTTCTCTCGGGCACCAGGATGACCCGCCTCCGGATCAGGGGGCGGGACGAGGAGCAGTAAAAGGGCGGCATGGCGATCGAGCTGCATGAAGGCGACCTGCCGGACGGCGCGCGGTTCGGGTCCGCGGTCGCGGTCGATACCGAGACCATGGGCCTCAACCCCCATCGCGACCGGCTCTGCCTCGTCCAGCTCTCCGGCGGCAATGGCGACTCCACGATCGTCCGGCTGCGCAAAGGCCAGTACGAGGCGCCGCGGCTGAAGGCCCTCATGACCGACCCGGCGGTGACCAAGATTTTCCATTTCGCCCGTTTCGATGTTGCTGCGATCAAGCATTTCCTCGGCGTGACTGCCGGGCCGATCTATTGCACCAAGATCGCGTCACGGCTGGCGCGCACGTTCACCGACCGGCACGGGCTGAAGGACCTGTGCAAGGACCTGCTGGGCATCGAGCTGTCCAAAGAGCAGCAGACCTCGGATTGGGGGGCGGCGGAGCTGACGCCGGCGCAGCTCAAATACGCGGCATCCGACGTGCTGCATCTCCACGCCCTGCGCAACAAACTGGATGAGCTGCTCGTCCGCGAGGGCCGCCGCGAGCTCGCCGAAGCCTGTTTCCGGTTCCTCCCCACCCGGGCCGAACTGGACCTTGCCGGATGGCCGGAAGAAGACATTTTCGCTCACTAAGCCTCTGATTTTCCTGAAAAGACGCTTTGCTTTGCATTTTTGCGCTGCGAAAGGCATACTTTTTGCCCGACAGCGTTTTCTCAGGGGATAGGGGCGGCCGGCGTCGGGGGCCTGTTCGATCTTCCCTCTGAGTGCGAGCCCACGATCCGGGCAGGGCAATTTTCGAGGCGACCGGCAGCCGATCGGCATGAGCAAACCGAAGGCACAGCGGATTCGAGTGGCGGCCAGCGCGCCCGCCTGCGACCCGGCCACCGAGGCCGGCGTGGCCGGGCGTCGCGGCGCCGTTCCGGCCGGCGACCATGTGGTGGCGCGGCGTGTCCTGGAATTGGAGGCCGACGGCATCCTCGCGGTGGCGCGCAGCCTCGACCGCGATCCCAGCGCCCTCACCCAGGCGGTCGACCTGCTGGCACAGGTCACGGGCCGCGTGATCGTGAGCGGCATGGGCAAAAGCGGCCACATCGCGCGCAAGATCGCCGCCACCCTTGCCTCCACCGGCACGCCGGCGCAGTTCGTCCACCCGGCCGAGGCCAGTCACGGCGATCTCGGCATGATCACCAGGGCCGACGCGGTCCTCGCCCTTTCCCATTCGGGCGAGACGGCAGAGATGGCCGATCTCCTTGCCTTCACGCGGCGGTTTGCGATCCCGCTGATCGGGCTTACGAGCGGCGCCAATTCGCAACTGGCGCAGGCCGCCGACGTGACCTTGCTGCTGCCGCCGATCCGCGAAGCCTGCCCGCTCGGCCTCGCACCCACCACCTCGACGACCGCGGCGCTGGCGCTCGGCGACGCCCTCGCGGTGGCGCTGTTCGAGCGCAAGGGATTTTCGGCGGACGACTTCCACCAGTTCCACCCCAAGGGTGCGCTGGGTCGGCGATTCCTGCGCGTGTCTGACATCATGCACCGGGGCGATGCGATGCCCCTGATCGGCGTCACCGCTCCGATGGCCGAGGCCCTCGTCGAGATGACCGCAAAGCGGCTCGGCTGCGTCGGCGTCAGCGACGGCGAAGGCCGCCTCGTCGGCATCGTCACCGATGGCGATCTGCGCCGGCACATGTCGCCCGGCCTGCTGCAGCAGACAGTCGATACGGTCATGACCGCGCGGCCACTGACGATCCGGCCGCAGGCGCTGGCCGCGGAAGCCATGCGGGTGATGAACGACGCGAACAATGGCGGCGGAATCACCAATCTGTTCGTCGTCGACACCGCCGGCCGCGACGCCGGGCGGCCCGTCGGCGTCCTGCATATCCACGACATCCTGCGCGCGGGGGTCGCATGACCGCGCACGGCGACCGTAACGTGCCGGCGACGATCGCCATCGAGCCCGGCTTGGCCGCGGCGGCGGTGACGGCCCGCCCCGGCGCGCGCGCGGCGCATCGGCCGCGGCTCACCCGCTTCGTCGCGGCAAGCATGCGGCGCCGGCGCTACAACGTGCTTTACAGCCGCGCCGTAGCGCTGATGAAGGTGATCTTCCCGGCCGCCGCGGTGATACTGGCCGGCCTCGTGCTGTTCTGGCCGCAGATCAACCCGCTCCAGGGCCGCTTCCGCCTCAAGCCGGTGCAGGTGAGCATCGACGATCTTTCCAATCTGCGCATGGCCAGCCCCCGCGTGCTCGGCACCGACAAGAAAAATGAGCCATATACGATCACCGCGGAGGTCGCCACGCAGGCGGCCGGCGGCAGCGACGTGACCGAGCTCAAGGCCCCCAAGGGCGATATCAGTCTGACCGACGGCTCGTGGATCGAGATGAATGCGGAGCAAGGCCAGTACAACAAGAAGACCCGGGTGCTCGACCTGTGGAGTCACGTGAATGTCTTCCACGACTCGGGATACGAGCTGCGGACCGAGCGTGCCGTGGCCGATCTCGGTCAGGGCAGCGTCGCCGGTGACGATCCCGTCGAGGGGCACGGGCCGGACAGCTTGGTTCAGGGCGAAGGCTTCCGCATCTACGACAAGGGCGGCCGGATCATCGTGACCGGCAAATCGAAACTGGTCATCTATCCGCAGCAACAGGCGGAGGCGCAGCCGGCCCCGGTCCCAGCCCATCAGACGCCACCGCAGTTGGCGCAGCCGTCTCAGAAGCGACCGGCGGCGAAATGACCGGTGGCGGTTCGGTCCTGCGTCGTCTCACCCGTGCCGCCGTGGTTGCTGTCGCCGCCGGGGGCGCACCCGCGGCTCCCGCACTGGCACAAGGCCTTGCGCTGGGCCACAGCAACCAGCCGGTCGAGATCCTCGCCGATCAGAACATCGAGTGGCAGCGCGAGCAGCAGCGTTACATCGCGCGCGGCAACGCCAGCGCGAAGCAGGGCGACACGACGGTGTACGCGGACGTGCTCACTGCCTATTACCGGCCGCAGCCGAAACCGGCAGGCGCGCCGGCCGCTTCGGGAACGCCTGCCGCGGGAGCGAACGACGCGAAGCCGGGCTCTGCCGCCCCGTCGAAAGGGAGCGACGCCCCTCAAGGCGGAACGCAGATCTTCCGCTACGAGGCAGAAGGGCACGTGCGCATCGTGAGTCCCACCGACACGGCGGTCGGCGACAAGGGGATCTACGATATCGACACGGGCGTGCTCGTGCTCACCGGGAAGGGGCTCAAATTCACGACCCCGTCCGAGACGGTCACGGCCCGCGACAGCCTCGAGTACTGGGACGGCAAGCAGATGGCCGTTGCACGGGGCGATGCGGTCGCGGTGACGCAGGACAAGCGGGTGATCACGGGCGACATCCTGACTTCGTATTTTGTCGACAACAAAGCCCACCCGCCGCCGGCCACCGCCCGCAACGTCAAGACAGGCACACAGAAGCCGCAAGGCGGCAACACAACGCAGGTTGCCGATAAGTCCGGCGAAAGCGAGCAAGGCAACAACCGGCTGCAGCGGATCGAAGGCTTCGGCCACGTGCATGTGTCGACGCCGACCGAGATCGTGACCGCCGACCGCGGGATCTACAACGCCGATACCGGCATCGCCATGATGTCGGACAATGTGCGGATCACGCGCGGCGAGAACCAGTCGGACGGCGACTTCGCCGAGGTGAACCTCAACACGGGGATCAGCCGCCTGCTCGCACGCGGCGACGGAAAGCAGGTGCGCGGCCTGTTCATCCCGCAGCAAAAGCAGTCCGCCGATCAGAGTGCAAGCGGCAGCCAGGCTCCCGAGGCGGCAGGCAAGGCGCCGCCGGCCAAACCAGAGACCACCCCGACCAGGAAGGCGCCCCCCTGATGGTCCTGCCGTTCTTCAGGAAGTTCGCACCGCGGCCGGCCGAAGAGCCAGGCGAGCCTCCCTCCAGGGAAGGCAGCGCCGAGCGGATTGCCGACGCGGCCGGTCAGGGACCCAAGCTCGTCGCCAACAACCGCGGGCTGTCGGCCGACAACCTCGGCAAGCGCTTCAAGAAGCGTCCCGTGGTGCGCGGCGTTTCCGTCTCGGTCCAGCGCGGCGAGGCGGTGGGACTGCTCGGCCCGAACGGCGCGGGCAAGACCACCTGCTTCTACATGATCACGGGGCTGATCGCGCCCGACTACGGCACGATCAAGCTGGACGGGCTCGACGTGACCGACATGCCGATGTACCGCCGCGCCCGCCTCGGTATCGGTTACCTGCCGCAGGAGCCGTCGATCTTCCGCGGCCTGTCGGTCGAGGCCAACGTGCGCGCGGTGCTCGAGGTCGTCGAGCCGGACCGCGACCGCCGCGAGGCGATGCTCGATGATCTGCTCGCCGAGTTCTCGGTGACCCATCTCCGCCGTACGCCGGCCCTGGCGCTCTCGGGGGGTGAGCGGCGGCGCGTCGAGATCGCCCGCGCGCTGGCCTCGCAGCCGCACTTCATGCTCCTCGACGAGCCGCTCGCCGGCATCGACCCGATCGCGGTCGGCGACATCCGCGACCTCGTCTCGCACCTCAAGGACCGCGGCATCGGCGTGCTCATCACCGACCACAATGTCCGCGAGACGCTCGAGATCGTCGACCGCGCGTACATCCTCCACGACGGACAGGTCCTCATGGAAGGACTGCCGGCCGAGATCGTCGCGCACGAAGGCGTGCGCCGCGTCTATCTCGGCGAGCGGTTCAGCCTCTAGGCAGGCGCCCGAGAGCTCGACGCCATGGCGCTCACCCAACGCCTCGACCTCCGCCAGAGCCAGTCTCTGGTCATGACGCCGCAGCTGCAGCAGGCGATCAAGCTGCTGCAGCTGTCGAATCTCGAGGTGGCGGCCTTCGTCGAGCGCGAGATCGAGGAGAATCCGCTGCTCGAGCGCGAGAGCGAAGGCGGCGGCGAAAACGCCGAAGCCGCGCAAGCCAGCGACGCGGCGAGCCCCGCCGAGGCGGCCGAGCCGCCGCCGGCGCGCAACGAGGAGGCGCCGTTGCTCGACCGCACCGGCGTGCAGACGGACAGCAGCGGCTCCGAAGCGCCGCTCGACACCGATTTCGGAAACCTGTGGAACAACGAGCCCGGCGACGCCGGGACGACCTTCGCCTCCTGGGGTTCGGGCGGCAGCCGTGATTTCGACGACGGCGACTTCGACCCCGACCAGAACATCACGCGCGCCGAGACCTTGCGCGACCATCTGATGGCGCAGATCCAGATGGACATCACCGATCCGGTCGACCGCATCATCAGCACGCATCTGCTCGACCGCCTGGACGACGCGGGATGGGTGACAGGCGATCTCGAGTCGGTCGCCGAAACCCTCAAATGCGACGTGGCACGCGTGGAAAAGACCCTCGCGCAGCTGCAGCGCCTCGACCCGCCCGGCATTTTCGCGCGCAGCCTCAAGGAATGCCTGGCGCTCCAACTCCGCGACCGCGACCGCCTCGATCCCGCCATGGCCGCCCTGGTCGACAACCTCGACCTCTTGGCCAAGCGCGAGCACGCAGCACTCATGCGGCTGTGCGGAGTCGACGCCGAGGATTTCGCAGCCATGGTGGCCGAGATCAGGGCGCTCGATCCCAAGCCCGGGCTGGCGTTCGAGGGTGACGTGGCGCAGCCGGTGGTGCCCGACGTGCTCATGCGCCCGGCGCCGGGCGGCGGCTGGATCGTCGAGCTGAACCACGACACGCTGCCGAGGGTGCTGGTCAACCAGCGCTATTACGCACGCGTCACGAAGGAGCTCAAGACCAAGGCCGAGCGTGATTTCGTCGCCGAGCGGTTCCACGCCGCCAACTGGCTGGTCAAATCGCTTCACCAGCGGGCGCAGACGATCCTAAAGGTCGCGACCGAGATCGTACGTCAGCAGGAGGCGTTCTTCCGCCATGGCGTGCAGCACCTGCGCCCGCTGGTGCTGCGCGACATCGCGGGCGCCATCGAGATGCACGAATCGACGGTGAGCCGCGTCACCACCAACAAGTTCCTCGCATCGCCGAACGGCGTTTACGAGCTCAAATATTTCTTCACCTCGGCGATTGCGAGCGCTGCGGGCGGCGACGCTCACTCCGCGGAGTCGGTGCGCTTCCGCATCAAGTCGCTGATCGACGCCGAGGCCGCGAGCGATATCCTGTCCGACGACCGCCTGGTCGACATCCTGAAGAAGGAAGGCGTGGACATCGCGCGGCGTACGGTCGCCAAATATCGCGAGGCCATGCGCATTCCATCCTCGGTGCAGCGGCGCCGCGACAAGATGCTTGGCGTCTGACCGTCCGGCCTGCATCCCGCACCTATCGCTATCCACAGTTTGTCGATTCTGACTTGATCGGCCCGGGCACTATGCGACAATCGCAAGATGGTCGGACAACGCACCGATCTACCAGGAGGATTCCGGGCATTCGGCCACGCGGCCGCGCGTGGACATCATCGCCCTCCGCATGTATTGACTTCACCGACACGTGCTCCTATCGTCCGCCGCCGCGATGACGGGCTGACGGCCCGTCCGCCGTTTTCATTCAAGTTTAGGTAAGCGATCAGCGCATGCAGCTTTCCGTGAGCGGCAAGCATCTCGACATTGGCGACAGTCTGCGCGGACACGTGACGTCGGCGATCGCGGCGTCCGCCGGGCGTTATTTCGGCCGCGCGATCGAAGGCAAGGTCACGTTCCAGCGGGCACGCCGGGCGTATCGGGCCGATATTTCGCTCCACGTCGCGCGCGGGCTTCTGGTGCAGAGCCACGGCGAAGCGGCTGACCCGTATGTCGCATTCGATGCCGCGGCAGAACGGCTCGACAAGCGCCTGCGCCGCACCAAGCGGCGCCTGGTCAGCCGCCGGCGCGAGAAGGACGGCGAAGATGCGGCCACCGCGTCCGCGGCCCCGTCTTCAGCGGTCAAGGCGGCGCGGTGACGCATGGACATCGCTGACCTCCTCGATCCGCGCGCGGTCGTTCCGAGTTTGCGCGCCGCCAACAAGAAGCAGCTGCTGCAGGAGATCGCCCGCCGTGCCGCCGAGATCACCGGCGAGCCCGAACGCGCGATCTTCGACGTGCTGCTCGAGCGCGAGCGCCTGGGCACCACGGGCGTGGGTTCCGGGATCGCGATACCGCACGGGAAGCTGCCCGGGTTGAAGCGGCTCTACGGGCTGTTTGCCCGTCTGGAGACGCCGATCGATTTCGAAGCGATCGACGAGCAGCCGGTCGATCTCATTTTCCTGCTGCTGGCGCCCGGCAGTGCCGGCGCCGACCACCTGAAGGCGCTCGCGCGCATCTCGCGCCTGTTGCGCGACCGGACGGTGTGCGAAAAGCTCCGCGGCTCGGACAAGGCCGAAGCGCTTTACGCGCTCTTGACCGAGAACGCGACCAGCAACGCCGCCTAGAGACTTAACCGCAGGATGCGGAAGACGCGCAGCGGTGCCGAGGTGCGCCTCCGCGACCTCGGCGCTCCGCTCCACTTTCAGCCAGGTCTGATCAGTGAGCGCTGACCGGCTCGAGGCCGTTCTGGCGGATAGCGGCGAATGCGAGTTCGCGTGACGCTGCGGCGCCCACGGCGGTGCCGTCAGCGGTATGGATTTCGAAAACCACCTGCGTGTCCTCGCCCTCGGTCACGGCCGACGGCTTCACATAGGCGAGATCGCGCAAGCCCAGTGCCAGGAAATCCTGCACCGTCATCTCAGTGTGCGTATGAAGTTCGCTCATCGTGGTCTCCTTCCGACGTCCCGGTCAGGCAACGTCGATCGTCTTGCGGCTTTTTCCCGCTGCCGCCCCGGTGCGGATGTCCACCTTCTGGATCCGGGTTTCGGCCAGCGGGCGTTTCAGGTCGATGTTGAGCAGGCCGTTGTCGAGAGAGGCACCGGTCACCTCGATCCCGTCCGCGAGCACGAAGCTGCGCTGGAACTGACGGGCAGCGATGCCGCGGTGCAGGTAAATCCGCTCGGACTCCTCGGCGTGCTTGCCGCGGATGACGAGCTGATTGTCCTCCACCTGGACCGATAGGTCGTCGGCCGAAAACCCGGCCACGGCCAAGGTGATGCGGAGCTGGTTCTCGTCGACCTGCTCGATGTTGTAGGGCGGATAGCCTTCGGCGGAAGACTTCGCGATCCGGTCGAGCGTACGCTCGAACTGATCGAAGCCAAGCAACAGCGGATTGTTGAACAACGAGAGCCGCGTCATGCGGGCATCCTCCGAGTTGAGCAATGCCGTCCATCGTCGGTCCGGACCGCTCGGCTGCCTCACTGGCCACGCGTCGCGGATTCCATACCGGGCGGCCCGTCTTACGGCGCCGCCAAAAGTGTATATGGTTACCCTACATTGGCCGATCAAGTCCTCAAACGGCCGCGTTTTGAAGGGGTTATCGCCGTCACCGCCAATGGTGGTCGTGGTCGTGATCATGATCGTGCCAGCCGCCACCGAACCGCATGCCCACGCCGACCGAATAGTCCGGGTAACCGTAGTAATTCGGGTAATAGCCGGGATAGGCCGCGGCATAGCCTGGATAGTAGGCGGGCGCCGGTTGTTCATAGACGCAGCCGGCCAGTGCCGCGGCGCCCATGACCAGCGCGACCAGGGCGGCGGTGCGGAATTTCGCTTTGTGAACGAACATCGGGCGCCTCTTCGGTATGGGCCGGCCCCCGCACCGGCATATCGCGTTCCCGATCAAACAACGACATCAGGCCGCCCCGCATTCCTGCGGTAGCTGAGACCAAAAAGCGACAGGGGGCCCGTCGCTTCCGACGGACCCCCTGCGATTGGTGGAGCCAAGCGGGATCGAACCGCTGACCTCTACAATGCCATTGTAGCGCTCTCCCAGCTGAGCTATGGCCCCGAAATCCCTGGCCGCGCGATGGGCCGCGCGGCGTTATCTAGACTACCACAGGCGGGCGGCGGCCGCCCACGGCCTAGCAGATCACCGCTCCTCGTCGTCCACGTTGTCGACGACCTCTGCCACGTCCTCGTCATCCTCGCCGAGTTCGGAGGTGTCCTCGATGACCTCGTCCTCCTTCTCCTCGGCCTCGGCGCCTTCGACGACCTCCTCCTCGATGGGCTCGAGCTCCTCCGTTTCGGCCTCGGCCACGGGGGCCGGCTGCGGAACGGCCCGGGGCGCCGGCGGGGCCTTCGCCCGCTTGGTCTTCCACACCGCCTCGGGATCGAATTCCGCGCCGCATTTCGGGCAGAGGATCGGATCCTTGGACAGATCGTAGAACTTGGAACCGCACGACTGGCAGGTCCGCTTGAGACCCCAATTCGGCTTCGTCACGTCACACACTCCCACGGGCGGAAAATCGCGTGGCACATGCCATGTCCCTCCCCCCCTTGTCAATGCAAGGAGACCGGTCCATCCGGATCCGGCAAGGGCCGCGTCCCGCGGCTCTCGGGTAGTGCGGGATGTCAGGGCCCGTGCTGTGCCTCGGCGGAGCTATATGGTAGATGAGGCCCGCCCGCGCAACCTCACCCGCCCCGACAGACGCACCCGTGCATCCTGCCCCCGCAGCGCCCGATACCCGCGCCATCGCCAGCCCCGCCGGCAAGCTCGCGGGGGACATCACAGTACCCGGCGACAAGTCGATCTCGCACCGGGCCCTCATGATGGGCGGCCTCGCGGTTGGCGAGACGGTCATCGAAGGCCTCCTGGAGGGAGAGGACGTGCTGCGTACCGCCGCAGCGATGCGGGCGCTCGGCGCCACCGCGGAACGCGGCCGCGATGGCACCTGGCGCATCCGCGGGCGCGGAATCGGGGGCGCTGTCGAGCCGGCCGACGTGCTCGATCTCGGCAACTCCGGGACCGGTGCCAGGCTGCTCATGGGCGTGCTCGCCACCTGCCCGTTCACCACGTTTCTGACCGGCGATGCCAGCCTGCGCCGCCGGCCGATGGCGCGGGTGACCACGCCCTTGTCGATGTTCGGCGCGCGCTTTGTGTCCCGCGGGGCCGCCGATGGAAAGGTCCTGTTGCCGCTCGCCATCACCGGCACGGCCGATCCTGTGCCCATCGTCTATCGGACGCCGGTCGCCTCGGCCCAGGTGAAGTCCGCGGTGCTGCTGGCCGGCCTGAACACCCCGGGAGAAACCACGGTCATCGAAGCCGCCCCCACGCGCGACCATACCGAGCTGATGTTCCGGCATTTCGGCGTGGACGTGCGCGTCAAGGCCGCGGACAACCGCGCGGTCGCGATCACCGTCACGGGGCGGCCGGAGATCGGGGGGCGCACGGTACGGGTCCCCGGCGATCCATCCTCGGCCGCGTTCCCGCTGGTGGCTGCCCTTTTGGTCGAGCAGTCGAAGGTGACCGTACGCAACGTCGGTCTCAATCCGCGACGCGCCGGGCTTTACACCACCTTGAAGGACATGGGTGCCGAGCTCGAGATGACGAACTCGCGCCTGGAGGCGGGCGAGCCTGTCGCGGACATCACGGCGAACTTCAGCGCGCTCAAGGGCGTGGAAGTTCCGGCCGAGCGGGCGCCGAGCATGATCGATGAATATCCGATCCTCGCCGTGGCGGCGGCGTTCGCCAAGGGCGACACCAAGATGCGCGGTCTCGCCGAGCTTCGCGTCAAGGAAAGCGACCGCCTCGCCGCGGTGGCGCACGGGCTGAGCGCGTGCGGTGTCGAGGTGCTGATCGACGGCGACGACCTGATCGTCCGCGGCAACGGCGCGCCGCCGCCGGGCCTGACCGGGGAAACGGCCGCCATTCCGACGCATCTCGATCACCGCATCGCGATGGCGTTTCTGGTCATGGGCCTGGCCGCGCGCAACCCGGTCGCCGTCGACGACGCGGCCCCCATCGACACCAGCTTCCCCGGGTTCAACCAGCTGATGCGCGGCCTCGGCGCCGATATTCGGTGACCGCAACACGATGATCATCGCGATCGACGGTCCGGCCGCCGCCGGCAAGGGCACCTTGGCGCGCCGGCTCGCCCGGCACTACGATCTCGCGTTTCTCGACACCGGGTCCCTCTATCGAGCCGTCGGCGCCAAGGTCCTCCGCGCCGGACAGGATCCGGCCGACCGCATCGCCGCCGCCGCCGCGGCGCGGACCCTGTCGCAAGCCGATATCGAGGCCAAGGAGCTGCGCGAGGAGCGGGTGAGCGAGGCCGCTTCGGTGGTCGCGGCCCTGCCGGACGTACGGGCGGCCCTTCTTCAGTTCCAGCGCGGTTTCGCCCGCCATCCGCCGGACGGCAAGATGGGCGCCGTGCTCGACGGGCGGGACATCGGAACGGTCATCTGCCCGGAGCCCGACGTCATCAAATTCTTCGTCCATGCCAGCCTTCCGGCCCGGGCGGAGCGCCGATTCAAGGAGTTGCAGGGGCGCGGGGATTCCACTACATATGCCCGCGTTCTGCAGGACATGACGGATCGCGACGAGCGCGATCGAAGCCGCGGCATCGCCGCCCTAAAGCCGGCGACCGATGCCTATGACCTTGATACGACGGGGTTAAACCCCGATCAGGTGTTTCAAAAGGCGCTCGACCATATCCAGTCCCGGAACCGCCCCTAGGGATCGTCCCTGAGGGTGCAACTGCCAGCCCCGGCGTCGGCAGGCCGCAATCGCGCAGGCCCGGACGACCGGCATGAAAGGACTTTCATGGCACAAGAGAATTTTGCCGAGCTGCTCGAGGAGTCCCTGAGCAAGACCTCGGGCTTCGTCGGCTACGTCGCGAAGGGCAAGGTCATCTCGATCGAGAACGACTACGCCATCATCGACGTCGGCCTCAAATCCGAGGGCCGCGTGGCGCTCAAGGAATTCGCCGTCCCCGGCCAGACGCCCGAGATCAAGGTCGGCGACATCGTCGACGTGTTCGTCGAGCGAATGGAAGACCGCAACGGCGAATGCCAGCTCAGCCGCGAGAAGGCCAAGCGCGAGGAAGCGTGGGGCCAGCTCGAGCAGGCGTTCAAGGACAATACCCGCGTCACCGGCGTCATCTTCGGCCGCGTCAAGGGCGGCTTCACCGTCGATCTCGGCGGTGCCGTCGCGTTCCTGCCCGGAAGCCAGGTCGACATCCGCCCGGTGCGCGACGTGACCCCGCTCATCGGCACGCCGCAGCCGTTCCAGATCCTCAAGATGGACCGCTCGCGCGGCAATATCGTCGTGTCGCGCCGCGCCGTGCTCGAGGAGACCCGCGCCGAGCAGCGCTCCGAGCTCGTGGCCTCGCTCAAGGAAGGCCAGGTGCTGCAGGGCGTGGTCAAGAACATCACCGATTACGGCGCGTTCGTCGATCTGGGCGGCGTCGACGGCCTGTTGCACGTCACCGACATCGCCTGGCGGCGCATCAATCATCCGAGCGAGGCGCTGCAGATCGGCCAGCAGGTGACGGTGCAGGTCATCCGCTTCAACCCTGAGACGCAGCGCATCTCCCTCGGCATGAAGCAGCTCGAGGCGGATCCGTGGGAGGGCGTGGCCGCGAAGTACCCGGTCGGCGCCAAGTTCAAGGGCCGCGTGACCAACATCACCGACTACGGCGCGTTCGTCGAGCTCGAGCCGGGCATCGAAGGCCTGGTGCACGTCTCGGAGATGAGCTGGACCAAGAAGAACGTCCATCCGGGCAAGATCGTCTCGACCAGCCAGGAGGTCGAGGTGATGGTGCTCGACGTGGATTCTCAGAAGCGTCGTATCAGCCTCGGCCTGAAGCAGTGCTTCCCCAACCCGTGGGAATCGTTCCGCGAGAAGTATCCGCCGAACACCGAGATCGACGGCGAGGTCAAGAACATCACCGAGTTCGGCCTGTTCGTCGGCCTGCCGGGCGACATCGACGGCATGGTCCACCTTTCGGATCTCGACTGGAAGCTCGCCGGCGAGGACGCGATTAAGAACTACAAGAAGGGCGACCACGTCAAAGTGAAGGTGCTCGACGTGGACGTGGAGAAGGAGCGCATCTCGCTCGGCATCAAGCAGCTCGAGAACGATCCGTTCGAGACGGTCGGCGAGACGCTCAAGAAGGGCTCGGTCGTCACCGGCACGGTCACCTCGACGCAGGACGCGGGTGTCGAAGTCGCGCTGGACGGCGGGTTGATCGGCTTCATCCGCAAGTCCGACCTGTCGCGCGAGCGCAGCGAGCAACGGCCGGACCGCTTCGCGGTCGGCGAGAAGGTCGATGCGAAGATCACCAACATCGACCGGCAGACGCGCCGCATCACGCTGTCGATCAAGGCCAAGGAGATCGACGAGGACAAGGAAGCGATGGCGCAGTACGGGTCTTCGGACTCCGGCGCCAGCCTCGGCGACATCCTGGGGGCCGCGATCAGCCGCGCACGCAAGGACAAGGAAGACAAGCAGGAGTAAGGCAAAAAGGGCGGCCGGACACACCGGCCGCCCTTTCCGCGTTCGCAGCCGTTCCAACTAGCTTAGGGCCGCGCCCATGCAGCCGCCCCCGCTCCCGCCGGATCCCGATGCGATCATCGACCGCCGGCGCCTGAAGCGCCAGATCACGGCGTGGCGCATTCTCGCGATCCTCATGGCGCTGGCGGCCATCGGCGCCGCAGCCGGCAGGCTCGGCCTCTATGCCGGCCGCGACCACGTGGCCGTGCTCACGGTCTCCG
>DATJPD010000088.1:0-9231 GCA_035506575.1 Alphaproteobacteria bacterium | reverse complement strand
GCCGCTGTTTTCCGTATGTCCGTCCCCGGGTCCTGACCCACGGAAATTCGCGGAATCATCGTGGCCAAGGCGTCCACCGCGGCTGTACTCGGCAGCCCGGCCAGGCGAGCGGCTTCCCGCCACGGATCGACGCCAAATCGCGCCAGCGCGGACACCACGCTGAGCGGCATCCCATTCTTTTCTTCGCAGATCTGCGCAAACAGAAAGGCGGCGAACTCCGGCGGAAAACCGCCGAATTCCGGCGAGCCGGGAGCGGATAGGCCGGGCGAGCTCATTCGATGCGCAAGCCCCCTCTCCGGAACGACCGGCCGTGGCGCGGCCGCGACCCGCCTGGCCCGCGCGACATCCACACCGTCATGCAATCTCCTGGGCGAAGGCCGAAATTATTTGAAGTTGTTTTGTAATGTACGAGTTCTTCTCTCGCTTTTAAACGTTAATATTCGAATTTATTTCATTTTTATTTTCATCCCGCTGATGTTTTGTCGCATCTATGTCTTATTTCTTGAAGGCGGTTTTGGGCACCGCTGCCGACACGCGCCCTCACATCCCCCATCAGACGGAAACGGAGTCGACAATGAACTCAGTCGCTATCAGCGGAGGTCGCGAACATCGTCCGCGCCTGGGCGCGCCATGACTGAGGATGCCTCCGCGACAAACCCCGCCGAAACACCGATCCCCGAATTAGGGCTCATCGTCGCCCGAAAGGAGCGGTCCTGCCTCGCGTGCCAGAAGCCATTCTCGAGCGAATGGTCTGGTGAGCGCATCTGCCACAACTGCAAGAAGGGTTCGGCCTGGCGCAGCGGGGTCAACTGGTCGTCCAGCGGCCGGCAAAAATAGGCCGGCGCGGCCGCACTCTCTGCCCTCTGCTAGTGCGCGTCCGCCCAGGAGGCGCCTTGGCCGACATCGACGACCAGCGGCACTGACATCTCAACCACCGGCCTGGCCGCGTTCTCCATCACGGCTCTGACCGCCGCGATCGTGGCATCGATCTCCTTCGGTGCCACTTCGAACAGGAGCTCGTCGTGCACCTGGAGCAGGAGCTTGGCCGACAGCTTCGCCTGAGCCAACGCGGACGGGATGCGCACCATGGCGCGCTTGATGATGTCGGCGGCACCGCCCTGGATCGGCGCGTTGATCGCCGCGCGCTCCTGGAAGCTGCGCACCGCCCCGTTCTTGGATGCGATCTCTGGCAGGTGCACGCGCCGGCCGAAGATCGTGGTCACGTAGCCCTTTTCGCGCGCCAGCTGCTTGGTCCGCTCCATGTAGTCGCGGATGCCGGGATAGCGCTCGAAGTACTTCTGGATGTACTCGCGCGCCTCGCCCTGGGCGATGCCGAGCTGACGCGCCAGGCCGAACGCCGAGATGCCGTAGATGATGCCGAAATTGATCGCCTTGGCCTTGCGCCGGACCATCGGGTCCATGCCCTTGACCGGCACGCCGAACATCTCGCTCGCGGTAAGCGCGTGGATGTCGGTGCCCTCGCGAAACGCCGTCTTCAGGGCCGCGATGTCGGCGACGTGGGCGAGGAGCCGGAGCTCGATCTGGGAGTAGTCGAACGAGACCAGGCTCGTCCCGGACGCGGCGACGAACGCCTTGCGGATCTTGCGCCCCTCTTCGGTACGGATCGGGATGTTCTGCAGATTGGGATCGCTCGACGACAGCCGGCCGGTCGACGCGACGGCCATGGCAAAACAGGTATGGACGCGACCGGTCTCGGGATTGACCTCCTCGACCAGCGCATCCGTGTAGGTGGACTTGAGCTTCGAGATCTGGCGCCAGTCGAGCACCAGCTGCGGCAGCTTGTGGCCGATCGCGGCAAGCTCCTCCAGCACCTCGGCCCCCGTCGCATAGGCACCGGTCTTGGTCTTCTTCGGCGCGTTGCCGTCCGGCAGCTGCAGGCCCATCTCATCGAACAGCACCTGACCCAGCTGCTGCGGCGAGCCGATGGTGAACGGCCGCTTCGCCTCCTTGTGGATCTGCGTCTCGAGATCCTGGCAGCGCACCGCGAACTCGTTCGACAGGCGCCTGAGCTCGGCCATGTCCACCGCGATGCCAGCCTCTTCCATCGCCTGCAGCACCGGTACCAGCGGCCGCTCGATGGTCTCGTACACCGAGACCAGACGCTGCCCGGCCAGCATCGGCTTCAGGGCGGCATGCAGGCGCATGGTCACGTCCGCGTCCTCGCCCGCGAACTCGCAGGCGCGGTCGAGCGGCACCTGCGCGAAGCCGATGCGCGCCTTGCCGGTGCCGGTCAGCTCGTCGAGCGCCAGCATCTTGTGACCGAGATAGATGTCGCTGAGCTCGGCAAGCTCGTGCCCGTGCTTGCCGCCGCCCAAGACGTACGAGAGCAGCATGACGTCGTCGATCGGCCCGATCTGGATGTCGCGGCCGAGCTTGCGGCCGGCCCGGCGGATCACCTCGGCGTCGAATTTCAGGTCATGGCCGATCTTCAGCACCGTGGGGTCGGCCAGGAGCGGAGCGAGCGCATCCAGCACGAGGGCCAGGGTCAGCTGGCCGGACAGCGGCCTGGCTCCGCCCAGGTCCAGCTCGCCGCCAGCCTGGCCCGCCGGACCGGCCTCGGTGTGCGCGATCGGCACGTAGCAGGCCTGCGCCGGGGCTACGGCCAGCGCGATGCCGACAAGCTCGGCCTGCAAGGGTCGCGTCGGGGAGGTCGCCACGTCGAGCGCCACGGCCCCCGCCTTGCTGGCGCGGCCGACCCAGGATTCCAGCACCTCGAGCGAGCGCACGATCTCGTACTTGCAGGCGCGCGGCGCCACGACCGGTGTGGGCGGCCGGTCGGGCTGCGGCTGCGGCGCCGGGGCGTCGCCGTTGATCATCTTGGGCACGGTGTCGACGTCGAACTCGGCGTCGATCAGCCCTTCGGTCTTGAGGCGCGTGATGACCGAGCGGAAGCCCTGGGCCGCCAGGAACGCGACCAGGGTCTTGGGATCGGGCTTCTTGAGTCCGAGGTCGGCGACCGGCGCCGGCAGCTCGACGTCGTCCTTCAGCCGCACCAGCTCGCGCGACATCAGCGCGTCATCGCGGTGCGCGATCAGCGCCTCGCGCCGCTTCGGCTGCTTGATCTCGCCCGCGCGCGCGAGCAGCGTGTCGAGGTCGCCATAGGTGTTGATCAGCTCGGCCGCGGTCTTGACGCCGATGCCCGGCACGCCCGGCACGTTGTCGGTCGAATCGCCGGCCAGCGCCTGCACGTCCACGACCTTGTCCGGGCCGACGCCGAAGCGCTCGCGCACCTCGGCCTCGCCGATCGGGCGGTACTTGATGGGGTCGAGCATGTCGACCCCGGGCCGCACGAGCTGCATCAGGTCCTTGTCGGACGAGACGATCGTGACCTTCCAGCCGCCCTCGACGGCGGCGCGCGCGTAGGCCGCGATCAGGTCATCCGCCTCGAAGCCCGGCGCCTCGAGACCCGGCACATTGAAGGCCCGCGCCGCCTCGCGCACGAGGCCGAACTGCGGCAGGAGCTCGGGCGGTGGCTCGTCGCGGTTGGCCTTGTAGTCGGTGTAGATCTCGTTGCGGAACGTCTTGCGGCCGGCATCGAAGATGACGGCGAGATGATCGCAGCTGTGGCTCGCCATCAGCTTCAAGAGCATGTTCGTGAAGCCGAGCACCGCCCCCACGGGCGTTCCGTCCGGCCGGGTCAGGGGCGGAAGCGCGTGGAACGCGCGGAAGATGTAGCCCGACCCGTCGACCAGGCAGAGCGTCTTGCCGGACGCGGCCGCGGACGTGGGTGCGGCGGCGCCGGGCTTCTTCTCAGCGCCGGGTGCCGCGGGGGCTTCCTTGGGGGCGGAAGCGGGCTTCGGCGCCGGCTTCTCGGCGCGTGGCTGGGTCGCAGTCTTGGGGGCCATGGCTGGGTTTTACCGCGATTCTCTGGCTCCAGGCGATTCGGAAATTCGCGCACCACGGCACCGCCGGACCTATCCGCTCCACGCATGCCAAAAGGCTTACGCCGTCCGAGACCGGCGTCCGGCGGCGCCAGGCGCGCCTGCGGCTTGGAACACCAGCGGCCGCTTTTGAGTTGTTTGAATGCGCAGCACAACTCGAACGGCGCGGAAGGTTTCCATGGCACAAAAGATCGGCGATTTCTTCTGGGAAAGGATGCATCAGTGGGGCGTGCGCGTCGTGTTCGGCTATCCGGGCGACGGCATCAACGGATTTTTCGGCGCCATGAACCGCATCGACGGGAAGATCAAATTCGTCCAGGCGCGGCACGAGGAGATGGCGGCCTTCATGGCGTCCGCCTATGCGAAATTCTCCGGCAAGCTCGGCGTCTGCATCGCCACGTCCGGCCCGGGCGCCTCGCACCTCCTCACCGGTCTTTACGACGCGCGCATGGACCACATGCCCGTGCTTGCGATCGCGGGGCAGCAGGCCCGTACCGCGATCGGCGCCCACTACCAGCAGGAGCTCGATCTCAAGAGCCTGTTCAAGGACGTGGCCGGCGCGTTCGTCCAGGAGGCCTCGGCTCCGGCGCAGGTGCGCCATCTGGCCGACCGTGCGATCCGCATCGCGATCGGCGAGCGGCGCGTCACCGCCCTCATTTTCCCCAATGATCTGCAGGAGCTCGCGTACCAGGACCCGCCGCGCAAGCACGGGGCCGTCCACTCCGGCATCGGGTATTCCGTGCCCAAGGTCGTCCCCTACGAGCGCGACCTGCACCGCGCCGCCGAGGTGCTCAATGCCGGGAAGAAGGTCGCGATCCTGGTCGGCGCCGGAGCCCTCCACGCCACCGACGAGGTGATCGCGGTCGCCGACAAGCTGGGCGCAGGGGCGGCCAAAGCGCTGCTCGGCAAAGCAGCGCTGCCCGACGACCTGCCGTGGGTCACGGGCTCGATCGGCCTGCTCGGCACCAAGCCCAGCTACGATCTCATGATGGGCTGCGACACCCTCCTGATGATCGGCTCGGGCTTCCCGTATTCGGAGTTCCTGCCCAAGGAAGGCCAGGCGCGCGGGGTCCAGATCGACATCGACCCCGGAATGCTGAGCATCCGCTATCCGATGGAGGTCAATCTCTGCGGTGAAAGTGCGGAGACGTTGCGCGCCCTGTTGCCGCTTCTGAAGCAGAAGACGGACCGGACCTGGCGCGAGAAGATCGAGAGCGGCATGGCCGAGTGGTGGAAGACGCTCGAGGCCCGCGCGATGCATGCGGCAGACCCGGTCAACCCCGAGCGCGTGACCTGGGAGCTCTCGCCACGTCTGCCCGACAACGTCATCATCACGAGCGATTCCGGCTCGTGCGCCAACTGGTACGCGCGCGACCTCAAGATCCGCCGCGGCATGATGTGCTCGCTGTCGGGCGGGCTCGCCTCGATGGGTGCCGCCGTGCCGTACGCGATTGCGGCCAAGTTCGCGCACCCGGACCGGCCGGTGATCGCATTGGTTGGCGACGGGGCGATGCAGATGAACAACATGGCCGAGCTCATCACGGCCGCGAAGTACTGGAAGGAGTGGGCGAACCCGAAATGGATCGTCTGCGTCTTCAACAACGAGGACCTGAACCAGGTCACCTGGGAGCAGCGGGTGATGAACGGCGATCCGAAATTCGAGGCCTCGCAGCAGATCCCCAACGTGCCCTATCACAAATTCGCCGAGCTGATCGGCTTCAAGGGCATCTATGTCGACCGGCCCGAGCATCTAGGGATGGCCTGGGATGAGGCGCTGGCGTCCGACCGCCCGGTCGTCCTCGAGGTGAAGACCGATCCAAACATCCCGCCGCTGCCGCCGCACATCACGCTCGCCCAGGCAAAGGCCTTCGCATCGACCCTGCTCAAGGGCGACCCGGAGGAGAGCGAGGTGATCAAGGGCACGGTGCGCGAAGTCCTGGCATCCGTGCTGCCAGGCCAGCGCGACTAGCATGCCGGAAGGTTCGCTCGGCGGCGGAGCCACGGGGCTCCGCCGCGACCCTCTCCGTCAGCGCAGCCGCACCCGGGGGCACACGGGGCTGGGCGCGCTGGCCCTGCAGCTGGGCCTCCAGGCGCTGCGTGCCGCCGGAAACCGGCCGCGGCCGTCGTCCACCGCTCCGCAGCACGCGCATGTGCGCGCCGCACAGCGGATGAACCGCGCCGCCGGGATGCTGGCGGTGTCGGTCCTGCTGGACAGCGCGGTCGAGCATTATCGCGGCTCGTTCCACAATCGCGCGATGTACACCCCGCTCCTCTCGTCGGCGTTGGCGCTCGCGGCGAGCGGCCATGGTTCGGGCGACCAGCGGAACGCGGCGCATCCCATACGCGACGGGATCTACGGCCTCGCCTTGGTGGTCGGCATCGGCGGCACGGCCTTTCATCTTTACAACGTCACGAAGCGGCCGGGCGGGTTCTCGTGGCTGAACCTGTTCTACGGCGCCCCTCTTGGCGCGCCGGCTGCGTTGTCGATCGCCGGGATGCTCGGCCTCACCGCCGAGCGCGTGCGCGACAATCCCGACACCGCGCGGCCGGACGTGCTTGGCTATCCCGCCGGCCGCGCCATGGCCGCGGTCACCGCTGCAGGATTGATGGGCACGGTGGCCGAGGTCGGCCTGCTGCATTTCCGCGGCGCCTATCACAACCCGGCGATGTTCCTGCCGGTCATCGTGCCGCCGGTCAGTGCGGGACTTCTGGCGGAGGCCGCCATCGGGCCGCGGCGGAACCGGGCGTTCGCGCGCTGGTGGCTGCGGGCCACCGCCTGGCTCGGCGTCGTCGGCATGGGATTTCACGCCTTGGGCGTCGCGCGCAACATGGGCGGCTGGCGCAACTGGAGCCAGAACGTGCTCAACGGTCCGCCGCTGCCGGCACCCCCGAGCTTCACCGCCCTCTCGGTCGCCGGCCTGGGCGCGCTCGACCTTCTGGAAAGCTCCCACGATGACTAGCCGCTATCCCGGCTATGACGTGCTGACCAAGCGCGACACGCCGTCCTGGAACGAGCAGACGCGGCGGGTCGTCGAGGCGCGCCTCGCGATCCCCAACGAGCCGCGCTTCCTCTCCACACCGGAATGGCAGACCTTGGTGGCGATCTGCGCGCGTATCGTTCCCCAGCCGGACGACCGTCCGCCGATCCCGGTCGCGGCCCTCGTCGACCATAAGCTCCAGCGGGACGCGGGCGACGGGTTCCGCAATGCAAAGCTGCCGCCGCTGCGGCAGGCCTGGCGGACCGGGCTCGCGGCCTTCGAGCAGGAGGCGCGGCGCACCTTCGGCATGCCCTTCCACCAGCTGCCGACGTGGCAGCAGGAGGCGCTTCTCCGTCACGCCCAGCACGGCAAGCTCCACGATCCGACCTGGAACGGCATGCCGCCCCAGCTTTTCTTCCAGGACCGCCTGATGCGCGACATCCTGCACGCGTATTACTCGCATCCGACGGCGTGGAACGAGATCGGCTTCGGCGGGCCGGCCAGCCCGCGCGGCTACGTGCGCATGGGCTTCGACCGCCGCGATCCGTGGGAGGCGGCGGAGGCGAAGGACGGCGACGCCGAAACCGCACGGCGGGAGAACGCGCGTGTCGGATGACCCGCTGCACACGCCGCGCGCCACGGGCGGCCGGGCGCCCGATCCGCTCCGGCGCGGCGCCTGGATGCCGATGCGCGAATACGCGGACGACGAGGAGGTCGATTTCGCGATCGTCGGCACGGGGGCCGGCGGCGGCACCTTGGCGTGCAAGCTCGCCGAGGCCGGCTTCTCCGTCGTGGGGCTGGACGCCGGACCGTTCTGGCGGCCGCTCGAGGATTTCGCGTCCGACGAGACCGAGCAGCACAAGCTCTACTGGACCGACGAGCGCATCTGCGACGGCGAGAACCCGCTGCAGCTCGGCAGCAACAACAGCGGGCAGGCGGTCGGCGGCAGCACCGTGCATTTCGCCATGGTATCGCTGCGCTTCCGCCCCGAATGGTTCAAGTCGCGCAGCCAGCTCGGCTACGGTGCGGACTGGCCGCTCGACTGGCGCGAGATGTGGGACTACTACGCCGAAGTCGAGCAGGCGCTGAAGATCTCGGGGCCGGTTCGCTATCCGTGGGGACCGAAGCGGCCGCGCTACCCCTACCGTGCGCACGAGGTGAACGCCGCCGGGCTCGTCCTGGCGAAAGGCGCCGAAGCGCTCGGCATCGACTGGACGCCGACCCCGCTCGCCACCGTGTCGGCGCCGCGCGGCCTGTCGCCGCCCTGCGTCTATCGCGGCATGTGCGTGATCGGCTGCTCGACCAACGCCAAGCAGAGCGCCCTCATCACCTGGATCCCGCGCGCGATCGCGGCGGGCGCCGAGATCCGCGACCTCGCCATGGTCGGACGTATCGAGACCAACGGCCGCGATCGGGTGACGGGCCTCCATTATCACCGCGCGGGCCGCTGGCGCTTCCAGAAGGCGCGCAACGTGGTCGTCGCGGGCTATGCGATCGAGACGCCGCGGCTCCTCCTGATGTCGGCCAACGCGCGCTACCCGGACGGCCTCGCCAACAGCTCGGGCCTGGTCGGAAAATATCTGATGACCCAGGCGAACCAGGCGGTCTGGGGCCTGATGGACGAAGAGATACGGTCGTACAAGGGCCCGCCGTCCCTCGCCATCACCGAGCACTGGAATTACTGCGACGACGGCAAGGACTTCTTCGGCGGCTACGCATATATGAGCCAGGGCCCGCTGCCGACCTTGTGGGCGACCACGCTCGCGAGCTCGCGCGGCATCTGGGGCCAGGAGCTCGTCGACCAGATGGAGAACTACAACCATCAGGTCGGTCTCAAGATCGTGGGCGAGCTGCAGCCGCAGGAGCGCAACCGGGTCACCCTCGCCGACGAGAAGGACCGGTTCGGCCTCCCGATCGCCCGCGTGACCTATTCGCTGTGCGACAACGACAAGCGGCTCATCGGCCACTCGATGAAGTTCATGCGTCGGGCGCTCGAGGCGGC
Organism: Alphaproteobacteria bacterium; assembly: GCA_035506575.1. Classification (GTDB taxonomy): domain Bacteria; phylum Pseudomonadota; class Alphaproteobacteria; order CACIAM-22H2; family CACIAM-22H2; genus DATJPD01. The sequence goes on along the minus strand of DATJPD010000088.1, from coordinate 349 downwards.
GGGCGCCCGCGACATCTGGGACCAGTGGGACGACACGTGCCACCTGAACGGCACCGCGCGCATGGGCGATGATCCGCGCACGAGCGTCGTCAACGTCGATTGCCGGTCGTGGGACATCCCCAATCTGTGGATCTGCGACGGGTCGGTGTTTCCGACGGTGGGCGGGGTGAATCCGTCGCTGACCATCCAGGCCATCGCGTGCCGGACCGGCGATCGCATTCGCGAGCTCGCCGCGCGCGGAGAATTGTGAGCGGCAGAGGAGAGCGCGATGGAGATCAACGCAGACACGGTTGTCGTCGTCACGGGGGCATCGGCCGGGGTAGGGCGGGCGGCAGCACTGCGGTTCGCG
>DATJPD010000087.1:0-24347 GCA_035506575.1 Alphaproteobacteria bacterium | reverse complement strand
TGCTCGACCACCACCGAGGTCTCGATCGCCTGCCCGGTCTGGTCCTGCCCGCTCACCTGTTGGGTCAGCCGCGGGTCGGCCGGATCCGGCGCAATCGTGAATTCCTTCATACGAGGAATATGAGGCGCCGGCAGCGCCGGCACAAGCACGGGGCCGCCGTCAGTCCGTCAGGCCCGCAAAGCGGAAATACGGGAATTGCCGGCTGTGGCCTGCGATGAGGCGCACCGTCTGCCCGGCACGCACCTCGATGGGTGGCGCGAACGTGTAAAGCGAATGCATCCATCCCGAGGGAAACTCGGGAGGGGTGTCGGGACGGTTCTCGAAGACCGTCGTGTCGTCGAGATCGATACGCAGCCACTGGACGACGCCGAGGCACAGGCCGGAGCGGGCGGCCTTGATCTCGACGATCTGCTGATCGTGCGGATAGCGGGTCCGCCGGAAGTCGAAGCTCAGCGCCGCCGCCGGCTCCGACAGCCAATCGAACTTGAAGCGCTGGCCATCGAACACGAACCGCTCCGGCATGAACTGGTTGAACATGCCCACGTCGAATCCGGCGGCGCGGTCGACATGGACCATCGCCTTGAGCTGGTCACCGCCGGCCAGCACGACCATGGCCGAAGCAGCCTGCGGTATGATCTTCGCGCCCTTCTTGATCAGGCGCGCATGGGCGTCCTCGAGGGTCGACAGCACGCCCTCGCTCAAGAGGTCGCTGTCGAAGACCTCCGAGACGAGAACGTCGGCCCGCTCGGGCAGATCGGCGCCGACGGTGAGGGCATGCGAGGGCTTGTTGAAAACGGTGATCCGGTCCTGCAGCCGGTTGGCCGCGATGATCTGCTGTGCCTTCGCGGCGACGGGGCCGGTCATCTCGCAGGTGACGACCTGGCGGGCGCCGGCCCGTGCCGCCATCATCGACAGCAGCCCCGCTCCCGTGCCGATATCCAGCACCAGCGCATCCGGCGTGACGGCGCGCCGGATCGCCGCCTCGTAAGCCTCGTTGCGCAGATGGTCGTTCATCATCGGGAAATGCCACGGCTGGACGATGCGGCTCATCGCCGTCCGATAGAGCGCCACCGCGCGCTCGTTCTCCGGCTGGCGCGCCAGGACGTGGGCGATCCGCCCAAGGGCTCCCTCCGGATCATGGCGCAGCAGGAGCGCCGTCGCGATCGTCAACAGCGGTTCGGGATGCTCGGCATCCAGGCGGTGCGCGGCCTCCCCAGCCTCGATCGCACCGGCCGTATCGCCCGCGATCAACAGAGCCGCCGCGAGGTTGTTGCGCGGGTTGAACTCGTTCGGCAGGGCGCCCGTCACCGTGCGAAACTGCTCGATCGCGTCGCTGACGCGCCCCTGCTCGCGCAAGGCCACGCCGTAGTTGTTCCGGGCGTCGTGCCAGTCGGGCGATTCCGCGACGGCCCGCGCCAGAAGCTCCGCCGCCTCGTCGATCCGGCCGCCCTGCAAGGTCAAGACGCCGAGGAAATGCGCAGCGCGCGCGTTCCTCGGCTCCGCCGCGAGCACGACCTGATAACCGGCCGCCGCCTGGTCGTATCTTCCCGCCTTGTGATCCTCGACCGCCTGCCGCAGCCGTTCGTCCGTGTCGTTGACCGCCATGATCGAATTCGCCCTGTCGCTCCCACCTTGGATCGGCGCGCAGTATAGCGGCGGTCGCGGCCCGCGTGTTAGCCGAACGGCCTCCGTTTCGAAGATAGCGGATGAAACGCCCCTGTATGCGAGGTATCGTCGACCGGGGAGATCAGGCCATGGAAGTGAACGGCAAACGTCTCCTGGTCTGCGACTGCAACGGAACCATGCCGCTCGACGGCAGGGCTCTGGCGGCCGCGTGCGCCGGTGGCCAGGTGCCGCATGGCGGCCTCGAAGTCCACACCTTCCTCTGCCGCACGCAGCTCGCGAAATTCGAGGCAGCCCTGCGGCAGGAGCGGCCCGTGATCGTCGCCTGCACGCAGGAGGCGCCCCTCTTCACCGAGGCGCGCGCCGAAGCCGGTCTCGACACGGACATCAGGTTCGTCAACATCCGCGAACACGCGGGATGGTCCGACGAGGCGATGCGCGCGGCTCCGAAGATGGCCGCTTTGCTCGCCGAGGCCGCTCTCGACGCGCCGGCCATACCGATGGTCACGGTCAAATCCGCCGGCGTGACCCTGATCTACGGCTGCGACGTGACGGCGATCGAGGCTGCGCGGCAGATCGCCGACCGCCTCGACTGTACGGTCCTGCTGAGCAGCCCGGGCGACATCGTCCCGCCGTCGCTGGCGGACGTACCGATCTTCAAGGGCACCCTGGTTTCCGCCAAGGGACACATGGGCGCCTTCGACGTGGTCGTGGACGACTATGCGCCCGTCATCCCGTCGTCGCGGGATGTCCTGCGCTTCGAGCCGCCCCGCCACGGCGCGGTCTCCTCCTGCGATCTGATCCTGGACATCAGCGGCGGGCCGCCGCTGTTCCCGGCGCACGAGCGGCGCGACGGCTATTTGCGCGCCGACCCGCGCGATCCGGCGGCGGTCCAGCGAGCCTTGTTCGAGCTCGTCGAAATGGTGGGCGAGTTCGAGAAGCCTGTCTACATCGCCTACGACGGGCCGCTCTGCGTGCACGGCCGCGCGGGCCGACGCGGCTGCACCGCGTGCCTGGACGCCTGTCCGACCGAGGCGATCACCTCGGCCGGCGATCACGTCGATATCGACGAGTTCATCTGCGCCGGCTGCGGCGGCTGCGCCAGCGTCTGTCCAACCGGCGCCGCCGCCTACACCGTTCCGGCACGCGAGACGCTGCTGGAGCGGCTGCACACCCTGCTCGCGACGTATGCGCGGGCCGGCGGCGAGACCCCGGTCCTCTTGGTGCATGACGGCACGCACGGCGAAGAGCTCATCGCCACTCTGGCCCGGCGAGGGCGCGGACTTCCGGCCCATGTCATCCCCTTCCACGTCGCGGCCGTCCCCCAATTGGGGCTCGACTTCTTTTCCTTGGCGCTCGCCTACGGAGCATCAAGGCTGTGCCTGCTGATCGACCCGGCGCGCGACGAAGAGACCGCGGGCCTCAGCTCACAGGCCGACCTGGCCAACCGTGCGCTCGCGGAACTTGGCTATGGCACCACACGTGTGGTGCTGCTCACCGGCACGAGCCCGGACGGGCTCGACCGCGTCGTACGCATGGTCCCACCGTCGCCCACGCGGATGGCGCCGTTTTCGCCGCCCAAAGGCAAGCGGCGGACCGCCGCGCGCGCCCTGGGGCACCTGCACGACACGGCCCCCGCCCCCGTCGACCGCGTGGCGCTCCCCCCAGGTGCGCCGTTCGGCACGATCGCGATCGATTCCTCATGCACGCTGTGCCTGTCCTGCGTGACCGTGTGCCCGACCGGCGCTCTCGTGGGCACACCTGAGCGGTCGCGGCTCGCCATCGTGGCGGAGGCGTGCGTGCAATGTGGCCTCTGCGCGTCGGTGTGTCCGGAGCACGCCATCACTCTGCAACCCGGCCTCGATTTTGCGCCCGAGAACAAGGCCGCGCGGGTGCTGGTCGAGGGTGGCGCACCATGCCGCCGCTCGGGGCCTGGCCGGGATGACCGCCAAAGCGCATCCGATCGCGGCCTTTAACGGCTTGTCGGCCCTGCTCTTTCCGTGGGCGGCCGGGTGCCCTGACGGGCGAGATTGGGGGGTGATTTTCCCTGTCGACCTAACTATGTTTGCCATATGAACGACTTATCGCCGCAGGGGGCAGGGACCGGCGCGCCGCTGATCGATCCCTATCAGCGCACCATCTCGTACCTCCGGGTGTCGGTGACGGATCGCTGCGACTTCCGCTGCATCTACTGCATGGCGGAGGACATGACGTTCCTGCCCAAGGCGGAGATCCTGTCGCTCGAGGAGTTGGACCGCCTGTGCTCGGCCTTCGTGGGTCTCGGCGTACGCAAGCTGCGCCTCACGGGCGGCGAGCCGCTGGTGCGCCGGAATATCATGAGCTTGTTCGGCGCGCTGGGCCGGCATCTGCGGACCGGTGCCCTCGACGAGCTGACGGTCACGACCAACGGCAGCCAGCTCGCCAAGTACGCTCAGGACCTGGCAGGGTGCGGTGTGCGCCGCATCAACGTCTCGCTCGACACCCTCGATGCCGCCAAATTCCAGGCGATCACGCGCTGGGGCAAACTCGACGTGGTCCTGGACGGCATCGCCGCCGCGAAAGCCGCCGGCTTGCGGGTCAAGATCAACACGGTGGCTCTCAAAGGCGTGAACGATGACGAGTTCGACCGTCTGATCGCGTGGTGCGGCGAAGAAGGCCACGACCTGACGCTCATCGAAGTCATGCCGATGGGCGATATCGGCCCCGACCGCCTGGATCAGTATCTGCCCATCTCGATGGTGCGCTCGCGCCTCGCCGGGCGCTGGACCCTCGCCGAGAGCGACTACCGCACGGGCGGTCCCGCCCGTTACGTGACCGTGAAGGAGACCGGCGGGCGCCTGGGGTTCATCACGCCGCTCACGCATAATTTCTGCGAGCTGTGCAACCGCGTGCGCCTGACCTGCACCGGGACGCTGTATATGTGCCTCGGCCAGGACGACGCGGCCGACCTGCGGGCGCCTCTGCGCGCGAGCGACGATCCCGCGGTTCTCGAAACCGCGATCCGCGCCGCCATCGCCCGCAAGCCCAAAGGTCATGATTTCATCATCGATCGTCGCCATCGCCACGCCGCCGTGGCCCGCCACATGAGTGTCACCGGCGGATAACACGCTCCACCCGGCTGTCCCCTCCTCCTTCAGAGTCGACGCATGAAACGGCGCCAACGGATCGCGTTCGTCGCGGCCGATATCCCCGCGGCCAGGCAGGCACGCCAGGCGTTGATCCGCCGCTACGGACAGACGCCCCCCGATCGCGCCGACGTCGTCGTCGCCCTGGGCGGGGACGGGTTTATGCTCCAGACCCTGCACCGCCATCTGGGACGTGGCGTCCCGATCTTCGGCATGCACCGCGGCAGCATCGGCTTTCTTCTCAACGAGTATCGTGAGACCGGGCTCGTCGAGCGGCTGGCAAGGGCAACCCGGGTCAAGATCCATCCGCTGCGGATGGTCGCGACGACGGTGCGGGGTACGAGGCGCACGGCCCTCGCCATCAACGAGGTGTCGCTGCTGCGCCAGAAGCGCCAGGCGGCGAAGATCCGCATCCTCGTCGATGAGGTCGAGCGCCTGCCCGAGCTCATCTGCGACGGCGTGCTGCTGTCGACGCCGGCCGGCAGCACCGCCTATAACCTGTCGGCGCACGGCCCCATCCTGCCGCTGGGTGCCAATCTCCTGGCGCTGACGCCGATCAGCGCCTTCCGCCCCCACCATTGGCGGGGCGCGCTGCTGCCGCACACGGCAACCGTCGTGTTCGAGATGCTGGAGGATGAGAAGCGGCCCGTCAGTGCGACCGCCGACCATACCGAGGTTCGCGACGTGACCCGGGTCGAGGTGCGCGAAGACCGCAGCATCGCGCTCACCTTCCTGTTCGATCCGGAGCACAACCTCGAGGAGCGCGTGCTCAAGGAGCAGTTCGCGCCGTAACCCGTCGCCCGGGCGTTACTCGCCCTTGCGGGCCTTTTTCTCCTTGTCCTCGACCTTCTTCATCTCGCGGCGAAGATAGGCCATGCCGCCGATCTTCTTGACCTCGGGGTCGATGGGCGGCGGCGTGATCTTGAGCTTCGCGGAAAGCGCCTCGGTCACAGTCTTCAGGACTTCGACCCGGGCGGCCCATTTCTTCTCCGCGTAGATCGCCGTCCAGGGCGAGAATTTCGTGGATGTGTGGTCGAACATGTCCTCGATCGCTTCGGCGTAATCGTCCCAGCGCCGGTGATTGCGAAGGTCGGATTCCGTGAGCTTCCAGCGCTTGTAGGGATTCGACAGCCGTTCTGCGAACCGCCGCAGCTGCTCCTCCTGCGGAATATGGAGGAACAGTTTCACCACCCGCACGCCGTCATCGACCAGCATGCGCTCGAACTCCTTGATCTCGTGATAGGCGCGCTGCCACACCGGCTTGGCGGCGAGGCCCTCGATGCGCTCGACCAGGACGCGGCCGTACCAGGACCGGTCGAAAACCGCGATCATCCCCGGCTCCGGCAGCCGATTCCAGAAACGGTACAGATAGTGCCGGCCTTGCTCATCCGGCCGCGGAGGACCGATCGGCCACACGTGAAAGCCGCGCGGATCCAGCGTTTCGGTCAACCGCCGGATGGCGCCACCCTTGCCGGCCGCGTCCCATCCCTCAAACACCACGATGGCCCGCCGTCGCTCGTGAAAATAGGTCTGCTGGATCAGCAGCATCTGCTTTTGAAACTCGTCGAGCCGCGCTTCGTATTCGCCCTTGTCGGCGAACGGCTTCGGCTGCGTCAGCTTGTCGAGACGGATTTTCTTGGGCATCGAAGGCCTCAGCCGTCATTCAGATGGCAGGCCGAGCGTCGGCCGGGTGCGATTTCGCGCAGCGCGGGCGCTTCGGTGCGGCATCGCGCCATCGCGTGCGGACAGCGCGGATGGAAATGGCATCCCGGTGGCGGCGCGAGCGGGGACGGGATTTCTCCTGCCACCGGCGCGAAGAGGCGCCCCCGTGTGTCTAGCCGCGGGATCTCGGCCAGGAGTGCCACGGTGTAGGGGTGATTGGGGTTGAGGAACAGCTCTTCGCTCGGCCCCTCCTCCACGATCCGCCCAAGATACATGATGGCGACCCGATCCGAGAGATGCCGCACCACGCCGAGATCGTGGCTGATGAACAGATACGTCAGGCCGAACTCCGCCCGCAGCTCCATGAAGAGATTGAGGACCTGCGCTTGGACCGACACGTCGAGGGCCGCGACCGCCTCATCGCAGACGATGAACTCGGGCTTCACCGCAAGCGCTCGCGCCACCCCGATGCGCTGGCGCTGGCCGCCCGAGAACTGATGCGGATAGCGGCGCCGATAGGCGGGATCGAGGCCCACGCGCCGCAGCAGATCGTCGACATAGCCGTCGATTTCGACCGCCGCCACCAGCTTATGGATGCGCGGCGCCTCGCCGACGATGTCGCGCACGCGGCGTCGCGGATTGAGCGACGAGAACGGGTCCTGGAAAATCATCTGCACGGCGAGTGCCGCGGCGCGGGCCACCTCTCCGGCGAGGCTGGCGCGATCCTGCCCGCGATAGAGGACCGTGCCGTCGGAGGGAGCCAGAAGCCCGGCGACGATACGGCCGAGCGTCGACTTGCCGCATCCGGATTCGCCCACGAGGCCCACGACCTCCCGCTCGCCGACACGGAGATCGACGGAGTCCACCGCGTGTACGACCTGCTCGCGCAGGCCGGCGCCGAGGAGATTCGCGAGCTTCGCCGCTGCATCAAGGGGTCGCGCGAAGCGTCGTGATACCCCCTTAAGCTCGATAAGGGGTGCGCCGGGCCGCGGGGCGTCGGGCGTGCGCGGCGGCGTTGCCGCGGAGACGTCCGCTGTCACGCGATCTCCTGCAGGACACTCGCCGAACTGGCTACAGTCACACCTGCGGCCTGAAAGCTGCTGTATGCAGCGGCCAGCGACCCGTTCGTGTCGATGGCACGGCAGGCATCCTCGACGACAACGACGGCAAAGCCCAGCTTGCGGGCGTCCTCGGCCGAGTAGCGAACGCAAAAGTCGGTCGCCAGCCCTGCCAGCACGATCCGCGTGAATCCCCGTTCGCGCGCGTAGCCACCAAGGCCGGTCGGCGTCCGCCGGTCATTCTCGAAAAATGTCGAATAGGAATCGATCGTCCGCCGGAAGCCCTTGCGCACGATGAGCTGGGCCGGCGTGATATCGAGCGCGCGGTGGAACTCGGCGCCAGGTGTTCCCTGCACGCAATGGTCGGGCCACAAGACTTGGGTCCCGTAGGCGAGCTCGGTCGTGTCGAACGCGCGCTTGCCCGGGTGCGACGAGGCAAATGAGAGATGCCTGGGCGTGTGCCAGTCCTGGGTGAGCACGACGTGCCGAAACGCATCCGCGAGCCGGTTCACCACCGGCACCACCTCGTCGCCACGGGGCACGGCGAGCGCGCCATCGGGACAAAAGTCGTTCTGCACGTCCACCACGATCAGAAGATCCGCCTCGGTCATCCACCTACGCGCCCGTGTTGATCAGAATTAGGGGGCGCTTCGTCGGACGGGACTCACCCGCCGTAGCGTCTCCGCGAAGACGGGTCATGCGGCCTCTCCGTGCAGCGGGTGGAAGCAGCGCACGTCGCGTCCGGGTGAGAGCCGCGTGAGGTCGGGTAGCGCCAGGCAGACGCCATCGGACCGCGCACAGCGCGGCCGGAAGCTGCAGCCCGACGGCAGCGCCAGAAGCGAGGGCATCATCCCCGGGATCTGGTAGAGCCTGTCGCCGCGCGCCTGGGCGCCCGGAACGGAGCGCAGCAGCCCATAGGTGTAGGGGTGGGCCGGCCGGTCGAGCACGCCGTCCACGCTGCCCTGCTCGACGATCTTGCCGGCGTACATGACGCAGATCTCGTCGGCCAGAGAGGCCACGACCGACAGGTCGTGGGTGATCCACAGCAATCCCGTGCTGCTCTGCCGACACAGCTTCTGCATCTCGAACAGGATCTGGCCCTGGATCGTCACGTCGAGGGCCGTGGTCGGCTCATCGGCGATGATCAGGTCCGGCTTGTTCAGGATGGCGATCGCGATCGCGACGCGCTGGCGCATGCCACCCGAGAATTGATGCGGATAGGCGGCCAGGCGCTCCTCGGGCGATGGGATTCCGACCTGGCCCAGCGCGTCGCGCGCCCGCCGGCGCGCTTCGTCGCGATCGACATCGGGATGATGCGCCCTGACCGCCTCGATCATCTGCGTGTCGATGCGCAGCACGGGGTTCAGGGTCATCATGGGATCCTGGAACACCATGGCGATCCTCGAGCCGCGCAACTGGCGCATGTCGGGTTCGGACAGCCCCAGCAGGTCGCGGCCGCCGAACAGAATCCGGCCGCCATCGATCCGGCCCGGCGGGTCGATGAGACGCAGGATCGAGAACCCGGTCACCGTCTTTCCCGAGCCCGACTCGCCCACCAGGCCCAGAACCCTGCCACGTCCGATCCGGAAGCTCACGCCGTCGACGGCCCGGACGATGCCGCCCCGCACGTGGAACGACGTCCGCAAGTCTTCAACGACCAAGGCCGGCGCGTCAGTCATGCGCAAGCGTACCATGGCGGCAAGCTGGCGGCGACGGCAGGCCCGCACTATCCTGGACCGACAACGGGCCTGGACCGACAACGGAGAGCGAAACATGTCGCAGCATTTCGGATTTGTGGGGGTCGGGCGGATGGGCGGAGCGATGGCGGGCCGCCTCCTCGATGCCGGGCACAAGCTGACCATTTTCGATATCAGCGAGGCGGCGATGGCGCCCCTGCTGGCACGGGGCGCGGTGCGGGCCGGATCGCCGCGCGAGGTGGCCTCGGCGGTCGCAACCGTGTTCGTCAGCCTGCCGACACCGGACATCGTCCACGCCGTAGCACTCGGTCCGGACGGCCTGGCCTCGGGCAACCGCATCAAGACCTATATCGATCTCTCGACCACCGGCCCCCGCATGGCGGCCGACGTAGCAGCGGCGCTCGGGCAACGCGAGATCACCACGATCGATAGCCCGGTCAGCGGCGGCGTGGGCGGTGCCAAAGCCGGTACCCTCGCGGTCATGGTCGCCTCCCCGGCAGAGGACTTTGCCCGCCTCGAGCCTGTGCTGAAGACCTTCGGTCGCGTCTTCCATGTCGGCGAGCGTGCCGGCCTCGGCCAGACGATGAAGCTCGCCAACAACATGCTGTCGGCGGCGGCCATGGCCATCTCGTCCGAAGCCATTGTCATGGGGGTGAAGGCCGGGCTCGACGCGCAGACGATGGTCGACGTGATCAATGCCGGCAGTGGCCGCAACACGGCCACGCAGGACAAATTCCCCAAGGCCATCCTGCCGCGCAGCTTCAACTACGGCTTCGCCGCTGGCCTCATGCTGAAGGACGTGAAGCTGTGCGTCGAAGAAGCCGCAGCGCTGAAGGTGCCCATGGTCGTCGGTGCTGCCGTGCACAAACTCTGGCAACAGGCGAATACGGAGAACGGGCCGGCGTCGGATATCACGGAGATCGTCCGCCTGATGGAAAAGCCGGCGGGCGTGGAGGTCAAAGGACGGAGCTGAACTGCAGCTGACCCGCGCCTAAGTCGCAGTCGCAAGCCGCCGGGCGCGGTTGTCAGCCACTTGTCAGGCTCGCCACCCTAAAAAGGAGTACATTGCGGCATCGGGGTGTCGCTCGCGGGGACCGCGACGTATGAGACGCCAATGAAATTCCTGGTCGTCGAGGACAATCTCCGCCTCTCAACCCTCGTCTCCGCATCGCTGCGCGATGCCGGACACGCAGTCGACGCTGCGATCAGCGCCGAGGAAGCACGCCACTATCTCGCTGCGTCGCCTTACGATCTGGTCATCCTCGATCTGGGCCTGCCGGACCAGGATGGTGCCCAGTTGTTGCGCGAGCTGCGCGCGCGCCGCCAGGCCCCTCCCATACTCGTCGCGACCGCCCGTGGTGCGCTCAACGACCGTATCCAGGGTCTCGAGCTGGGCGCCGACGATTATCTGGTCAAACCTTTCCATGTCAGTGAGCTCCTCGCCCGCTGCCGGGCCATCCTGCGGCGTCCCGGCGCCCCCCTGGGGCAGGAGTTGAATGCCGGAGACATCCTCATCGACGCGAACAGCCGCGAGCTGCGAATTGCGGGAAAGCTGATCGCTATGCCGCCCAAGGAGCTCGATGCCCTCATACTGATGATGCGGCGCGCTGGTCGCGTGGTGGCGCGGGAAGCGTTCGACGAAGCGGTCGGCGACAACCGCCGTGACGTGGGCGCGAACGCCATGGAGGCGATCATTTCGCGCCTGCGCCGCCGCCTCGCCGAAGCAAACTCATCCGTGAAGATCGTCACCGTGCGCGGCATTGGATACATGCTCAAGGACCGTCCATGAGCAGGTTTGCGCCCGGCACATTGACGCGAACCCTGACCGTCAGGCTCATCGCCGTCGCAACTTTCGTGGCGATTGCGCAGATGGCCGTCGTCCTCGTGTACTACGCGATGCGAACCGATAAGACCGGCGTTCTGATCGCCTTGCATGAGGCCGAGGCGGTGGCGGCGCATGTCCACGTCACCAATGGCTTGCTCACCGCTGCGCCGGGCCCTGCGTTCGAACGTCATTACACTCGCTATCCATCCGACTACGGCCTCCAGGTGATCGATTCGAACGGCAGCATCGCGTACGCATTGAACGGTGAATTGATCGGCGACCTCAAAATCGACCTCGAAGGTCAGCCGGACGTCTGGACCAAAATCGAGCGCCGCGCGAGCGGAACGTTTCGGGTCACAGCCAAGCGATTTGAGATCGGAGCGGCGCCGTTCTGGGTCGCGTTCGGCATGGGCCACGATCCCGCGCATCTTTATGCCGACCAGATGATCGATGAGATGCTCGATCACGTGGTCGAGCCGATGTTGCCGCTGTTCGCATTCATGCTGCTCGTCTCCGCCTTCGTGATCCGGCGCTCGCTGCGGCCGCTGACGCGCGCGGCGGAAGCCGCGGCGAAACTCGATCCCCGCGACCATCAGATGCGGCTTCCGGCCGATGGACTGCCGAAGGAAGTCGCCGAGCTGGTCCGCGCGATCAATACCTCCCTCGCTCATCTTCAAGAGGTCTTTGAAGACCAGCGCCAGTTTCTGGCGACCGCCGCGCACGAGCTGCGCACCCCGCTTGCGATTCTGACGCTCCAGCTCGACCGTCTTTCCGGTCCGACGTTGCCGGCGCTCCGTGCCGACGTCGAGCACATGACGCGCTTGGTCAATCAACTGCTGCTCGTCGCCCGGCTGGACGCGCTGCCCACGCCGCACTGGGCCGAGATTGAGCTGACGGACCTCGCCAAATCCGTCGTGTCGCGCCTGGCCCCGCTGGCCTCGCTCGAGCGCAAAGCCCTCGAGTTCGTCGACGAGGGCGACACCGGATGTCAGGCGGACGTGGACATGATTTCCGACGCCCTGCGCAATGTCGTCGAAAATGCGATCCGATATGCGCCCGACGGATCCACGGTCCGGATCACGGCAGGGCCCGGTGCCCGCCTTGCGGTCGACGATGCCGGGCCAGGCATTCCGGAGTCCGATCAGATGCGGCTACACCAGCGCGTCTGGCGCTCGCCCAAGCGCAGCGAGTCCGGCGCTGGCTTGGGTCTGTTCATCGTTGGCAAAGTCGTGGCTGCACACCACGGCTCGGCCCACATATGTCGATCGCCGCTCGGCGGCGCGCGCGTCGAGCTCTCTTTCCCGCCCGTCCCGCCGGTAGCCGAGACCTGGCCATCTGCCCGCCTCATCGCGCACGACGTTGATGCCGCCGCGGATTAGCGACGTACCGCGCTGCTTTCGTGCCTCTGCGGTAGTTCAGCATCAATCCCGGCGCCCCTCCTGCGCGACTTAGTCGCAATAGCGGCGATTAAATGAAACGCGTCAGCGTTTTGTCAGGCTTCGCAGCCTATGAAGCTCACCACCGCGCAAATCGCGTCATTGCCCCCATTCCGACAGGACGGCATCGCCATGACGGCACGCGTTTCATTTTCGGCCGTTGCTTTCGTTCTCGCTTGCCTGGGTTGGCCGCACCTGTCGGTCGCCGCTCCGCAAGCGGTGCCGTGGGCGAAATGGGAAGCGCACAACGACGCGTCGACCGCGACCATCGATCACGGGGTCTGGGACCACTTTCTCAGCACGTATGCGCACCTCGGCAAGGACGGGATCGTACGGGTCGCTTACGGACGCGTTTCCCCGGCCGATCATCAGGCGCTCGGCGCCGACCTCGCCCGGCTTGCGGCGATCGGAATCAGCACCTATCGCCGCCAGGAGCAGCTCGCGTTCTGGATCGACCTCTACAACGAGCTGACCGTTAACTTCGTGCTCGACCACTATCCGGTGTCGGGCATCAAGGCGACGTCGTTTCTTCCCGGACTCTTCAGCGAGACGCCGTGGAGCCGCAAGCTGATCACGATCGAGGGCGAGAGACTGAGTCTGGACGACATCGAGCATCGCATCTTGAGGCCGGGATGGCACACCCCCCTCATCCATTACGCCCTCAATTGCGCCTCGCTCGGGTGCCCTAACCTCCAGCCGGCCGCTTTCACCGCCGCCAACGTGGACGAGTTGCTCGACCGCGCAGCGCACGAGTACGTCAACGCCCCGCGCGGCGCCCGCATCGATGACGGAAAGCTCGTCGTGTCATCGATCTACGTCTGGTACAAGGCCGATTTCGGCGGCACGGACGAAGCGGTTATCGCGCATCTTCGCCGCTATGCGGCACCCGAATTGGCGCGGGCCCTATCCAACGTTCAACGGATTACCAGCGATCATTACGACTGGTCGCTGAACGACGATCCGGCGCCGGGCTCGTCCTCGTGATGTCCGAACGGACGAGCATCGCTTCGCTACCGTGGCCGTCAGCCGCATGGCTCGTGGCCGCAGCGCTCCTACTGGCTGCCTGCGCTGCCCCGGACGAGCCATTGCGCTCCGACCTTACCTCGCCCGTCCCGGTCGTCCAGACCTGCGCGACGTGGTTCGCGGAGGCCGATGCCGCGATCGACGACGCCGGGGTTCGCGATGGTGAAGCCTACCCGATCCCCGGGTTCCTGTATCTGCGGGCGAACCGCTTTCTCGCCTCGTTCCGGACCGAGGCGCAACGCAGCGATTCAGCCTTCGCCGCGTGGGAAGACAGCTTGCGAGAGCTGGACGCGCGTACGCGCGGCTACGAGCTGCAGAACCTGCCGTTGCACGCGCTGGCAAAGCTCGGCGCGCGCAGCTGGCAAGAGGCCAAAGCGCACGCAGACCAGTGCGCCGCGACGCTCAGGGCACGCGACACCGACCCCGCGCGTCGCCACGAGCTCGTGGAGCGCGCCCAAGTCCCCGACGACTATTCGGACTGGAAACGCACGGTCGGCCTGTACCCGCTGGTCCGCATCCCGTTCTTTCAGTTCGCCAAGGGCTGGGAAGGCGACGCGAAGAAGCTGATCGAAGAGACTGAATCAGGGCAGAACCCCAGCGAGCCAATGGTGCGCTACCAAGCTGCGGGCAACCCGGCCTCAGCCGGTGATGTCGCGGCCTTGCTGGCGAGCGTCAAACGCAACGCCCTCGGCATCCCGGAATTCAGCGAGACCGAGGCCGATACGCTGTTCGCGGCCTTTGCACCCGTGGTCGATGTCGAGACCACGGGGGATTACGATCGCATCGGCGCGCTGCAGTGGGGCGCACACGACGTCCCCGAGGTCGATCGGTCGCGCCCCACGATCTACCGGCGACTGGCCTTTGCGCGCTATGGCGATCAGACGCTCGTCCAGGTCGTGTACCTGCTGTGGTTCTCGGAACGCCCGGACAGCAGCTGGCTCGATCCGCTGTCGGGGCGTCTCGATGGCCTGTTCTTCCGAGTGACCCTCGATCCCACGGGCCGGCCGCTCGTCTACGACACGATCCATCCATGTGGCTGCTATCACATGTTCTTCCCGACGCCGCTGGCTACGCCCCTTCCGGCCCCCGACCAAAGCGTCGAATGGTCGTTCGTGCCCAAAACGTTGCCGAGCCTCGCGCTGCCGGAGCGGATCGTCATCCGCGTGCAGAGCCGCACCCACTATCTGATGGGCATTCGTCCCGAACGCAGCGCCGCTGCGGATGGCGTGACCTATGCGCTGGCGGATGACGGGCTGCTACGGACCCTGCCGACCGCGACGGGAGTACGCAGCATCTACGGCCGCGATGGGATCGTCCGGGGCACCGAACGTGGCGAGCGTTTCGCCACCTGGCCGCTCGGACTGGAAGAGGCGGGCTCCATGCGCGAATGGGGCCGGCACGCCACCGCGCTGATCGGTCGACGGCATTTTGACGATGCCGCCCTGATCGAACAGCGCTTCGCCATACAGCCATCGGCCGACACCCACGTCAGCAACCGCTGACGCGGAAGGCCGAGCCATGCGAAGCCGGAGGGCATCATGAGCTTGAATTTGGCGCCGCGCGCCGACGAACCGGTTGCGGCCGACCTGTACGCGCAGCACGTCAATCCGCAGTGGGTCAAGCTGCTCGACGTGCTGCAGATGAACGTCGAATATGCGCGGTGTGAGAACGCCGAGCTGCACACCGTTGATCCCGCCCGCCTCGTCCTCGATTTCAACTCCGGCTATTGCGTTCACAACATCGGCCACAATCACCCCCGGCTCATCGAGGCGCTCAAACGTGAACTGGACAGCTGCGGCCCGGCGATGCTGCAAAGCCATGTCCCGGACCTAGCGGGCGAGCTGGGGGCCCGTCTCTGCGCCCTCGCCGGGGGCCGGCTGAACAAGGTGCATTTCGCGAGCTCCGGCAGCGAAGGGGTCGAGACCGCCATCAAGTTCTCTCGCGCCCACACCGGCCGGCGTGGCCTCCTCTATGCTGCGGATGGATTTCACGGCCTCACCTGCGGCGCGTTGTCGTTGATGTCGAACCCGTACTGGACCGACGGGTTTGGTCCATTTCTTCCCGAAACGGCGGCGGTGCCGTTCGGCGATGCCGCAGCTCTCGAGCGCCACCTCGCAACAGGGCAATTCGCGGCGTTCATCGTCGAGCCGATCCAGGCGGAAGCCGGCGTCCGGCTGCCGCCCGAGCGTTATCTGCGCACGGCGCAGACGCTGTGCCGGCGCTACGGCACTCTGTTCGTGCTCGACGAAGTACAGACGGGCCTCTATCGCACCGGCACGTTTCTCGCGGCGCATCAGTTCGGCGTCAAACCCGACATCGTGGTCCTCGCGAAGGCACTGAGCGGCGGCCTTGTCCCGTGCAGCGCCGTACTGATGTCGGAGCCGGTCTTCGAGTCCGTCTACAGCTCGCTGCGGCGGGCCATGGTTCATACGTCCACCTACAGCGAGAACGGGCTTGCGATGCGGGCGGGGCTGGCCACGCTCGATGTCCTGGACGAGGAGGAGCTCGGCCTCCGCGCGACGGCCGCGGGGGAGACACTGCGGCAGGCCCTGACGGACCGGATTGCCGGTTACGAAATGGTCGGTGAAGTTCGCGGTCTCGGCCTTCTCAACGCGATCGAGTTCAGACCGCCGCGCAGCACCCGTCTGCGGATCGCATTCGAGGCCTTTGCGCGGCTGCACCCGGCTGTGTTCGGCCAGATGATCGTCATGCGGCTGTTCCGCGACCACGGCGTTCTGGCGCAGGTCTGCGGCAACAACTTCATGGCGCTCAAGCTGGCACCGCCGCTGACGGTCAGCCGCCAGCAGATCGAGCATTGCGTGACGGCGGTGACCAAGGTCATTGAGACGGTCCATCGCGGGGCAGCGTTCTGGTCGGACGGGCTCGGACTCGTCCGGCGCGCCGTCCGCTCGCTCTAGTCTTCGCCGCTGAGAATATCGCCATGAATGTCGCCGCCTGGGCGCAACCGCCCGCCCCAAACACCCTTGCTCCGCTTGCGACGATCGCGGGTGTCGCAAGCGCCCTGCCGCCGCATCGCTACGAGCAGGCTGCGATCACGGAGGCCGTCAAGCAGCTCTGGCACGGGAAGCTCGACCGTCCAGAACTCCTCGACCGGCTGCATGCGCGCGCCAAGGTCGCTCATCGCCACTTGGCCCTGCCGATCGAGCGTTATGCCGGATTTTCGGACTGGGGCGCCATGAATGCGACCTGGATCGAGCATGCGCAGCAGCTGGGCGCACAGGCTCTCGACGAGGCGCTTGAGCGCGCCGGGTTGCGCGGCCAGGATCTCGATGCGCTGTTCGTCGTCTCGATCACCGGCGTCGCGAGCCCTTCGCTCGACGCGCGCATCATCAACCGTCTGCGCTTGCGCCCGGACATCAAGCGCACGCCGATTTTCGGTGTCGGTTGCGTGGGAGGCGCACTGGCCCTGAGCCGGGCGGCGGACTATACGCTGGCCTATCCGCATCACACCGCCGCGGTCGTGTCCGTCGAGCTGTGCTCGCTTACCTTCCGTCGTGACGATCTGTCGGCCGCAAACCTCGTCTCGAGCGGCCTGTTCGGCGATGGCGCCGCGGCGGTCGTGCTCGCTGGGCCCGCAGCCGCGCCGGCGAGAGACAGAGGTGCAGCCCGCGCGCCGCGGATCCTCGCGACTCAATCGGTCTTCTACGAGGACACCGAACAGCTCATGGGATGGGATATCTCCGGCCAGGGATTCAAGATCGTCCTGTCGCCCCATTTGCCGGAGCTGATCCGCGCGAAATTGGCGCACGACGTCGATGCATTCCTCGCGCTGCACGGCCTCTGCCGCGGCGACCTTGGCACCTGGGTCATTCACACCGGCGGCCCGAAAGTCCTGCTGGCGGTTCAGGACGCGCTCTCCCTCCGCGATGACCATCTGGCGCCGTCTTGGGAAAGCCTGGAGCGGGTGGGCAACCTCTCGTCGGCGTCGGTGCTGCTGGTGCTCGAGGACGTCAACGCCAATCGCGCGCCACGCCCCGGCACGCTCGGCATGCTGCTGGCTCTCGGCCCCGGGTTCTGCTCGGAGCTGATCCTGCTTCAGTGGTGATCGTGCACGATCGGCCACAGCAGACCGATGTCTTCGTGATCGGCGGCGGCCCCGCGGGGCTGGTGGCCGCGCTCGCCGCGCGGCGCGCCGGGCTCGACGTCGTCGTGGCGGACCGGTCCCGGCCGCCCGTCGATAAGGCCTGCGGCGAGGGCCTGATGCCCGACGGCCTCGCAGCTCTCCAGCGCCTCGGGCTCGACCTCAAGGGACTTCCCGGCCTGCCTTTCCGTGGCATCCGGTTCATCGACGGCAATCGCATGGCCGCGGCGCGGTTCCTGCGCGGCCATGGGCTCGGGATTCGGCGCCCGGATCTGCACCAAGCCCTCCTCGAGAGCGCACACGACCGCGGGGTCATCACCACCTGGCGGAGCGCCGTCAGGGGCATCGAGCCCGGCGGGGTACGCCTCGAGGAGCAGACTATCCGCTGCCGGTGGATCATCGGTGCCGATGGCGTCCAATCGAAAGTACGGCAGTGGGCCGGCCTGGGCCGAATGTGGAGCGGGGTCCCGCGATTGGGCCTGCGGCAGCGCTATCGCGTCCCCGCGTGGACGGATTTCGTCGAGGTACATTGGGGCCCGCGCTGTCAGGCCTATGTGACCCCCGTAGCGCCCGATGAGGTGTGCGTCACGATCGTCGCCAGCGCATGGGACAGCTCGCCATCGGATATGCTGTCGCGCTTTCCAGCGCTGGCGCGCCGGCTGGACGGGGCCCGGACGGTCAGTCCGATACGCGGCGCCATCACCTTGACATCGAAGCTGCACGCGGTTGCCCGCGGGCATGTCGCGCTGATCGGCGATGCCTCCGGCTCGGTCGATGCCGTGACCGGGGAAGGACTGGCGCTCGCCTTCCAGCAAGCCGAGGCGCTTGGCGCCGCCCTCGCCGCCGGTAACCTCGCCGGGTATGTCAGCCGCCATCGACGCCTAGCCAGACGGCCCCGGCTGATGGCGCATGGGATGCTGTTCATCGGGGACCAGGCGGGCCTGCGCGGCTGGACCATGGGCCGCCTGGCCAGGCACCCCCGCCTGTTCGAGCGCCTCCTGGCCATGCACGTCGGCGCCCTGGCGAGCGTGCCGCCGGACCTGCCTCAATGGGCCTGCAGCGAATGACGACTAGGCCTGCTTGCGAGTCCGCTCGGGCGTGGTGAATCTCGGCATCACCTCGCGTGCGAACAGCTCAAGCGAGGCCATCGCCTTCTTTTCGCCGTACCACGGGGGATAGTGGATCATGAGGGATTCGAGGCCTGTCATGTCGCGCAGGCGCTCGAGCTTCTCGATCACGGTCTTAGGCGAGCCATGCAGGATGATGTCGCGCGACAAAGTGTCGTAATCGCGGCCCTTGGCGCCGGGGCTCGCCACCGTCCCCAGATAGCCCGATGTCAGGCTGCTGGCGAAATGGCTCTGGTGGCGCAGGATCACCGGCTCGCTCTCGGCCCGCGCTTTGGCGTCGGTCTCAGCCACATAGACGTAGCGGGCGATGTCCACGTGGCCGCGCGCGGGATTGGCCCGCAAGTCCGGCGGCGTCTGCTCGGCCGCCGCGCGGTACACGCCGACCTGGCGTTTCAGCTCCTCGAACGGCGTCCACGTCGACAGCATCAGGCCGAAGCCTGTTCGCCCGGCGACGCCGATCGAGCGCTCCGTCGCACCCGCCATGAAGATCGGTGGATGCGGGCTCTGGAGCGCATGCGGCAGCATCTCCAGATCGCCGTCCACTTTTGCAGTGAAGAATTTCCCCTTGTGGTCGACGCGCCTGTCCTTGAGCAGCTTGAGGAGCAGCGGCACTGCCTCCTCCTGGATGTCGCGGCGCGCCTCGAAATCGATCCCGAAGCCGTCGAACTCGTATTTTCGATAGCCCGAGCCGAGCCCCAGGACGAACCGGCCGCCGCTCAGGATATCGACGAACGCCGTGTTTTCGGCGACGCGCAGCGGATTGGCAAGCGGCAGGGTGACCACGGCCGTACCGATCTTGATGCGCTTCGTCAGCGCCGCCAGGTATCCGGCATAGACGAAGACATCCGGCATGATGCCGTATTCGGTCGTGAAATGGTGCTCGGCGACCCAGGCATAATCGAAGCCCAGGTCGTCGGCACGCACGATCTCGCGCGTGACGCGCGCGTGGACCGCGCGGTGCGGATACGGCTCGACCTCGGTGTTGGCGTGCGACGTGAAGAGAATGCCGAATTGCATGGCGCCTCGCTCGTCTGGATGTTTCGCGTTTCCTTGGCGTTTCTTCCGGGCATCATCACCTCCCGGACGGCCGAAGCCAAGCCCCCTTCCCGGCCCGTCAGGCCTGAAGCCGGGGATTCAGCACGTCGCGCAGCTGGTCGCCGATCAGGTTGATGCTGACGATCGTCACGAGCAGCGCCACGCCGGGGAAAAAGCTGATCCAGTATTTTCCGGACAGCATGTATTCGTAGCCGCGCGCGATGAGCAGGCCGAGCGACGGCTCGGTGATCGGCAGGCCGATGCCGAGGAAGGACAACGTGGCTTCGAGCGTGATCGCGTGCGCCACCTGGACGGTCGCCACGACGATCAAGGACGACAGGCAGTTCGGCAAGATGTGGTGGAACATGATCCGCGCATGGCTGAGCCCCAGGCCGTGCGCGGCCAGGACATAGTCCTTGCGTCGCTCGACCAGCGCCGTGCTGCGAACCGTGCGCGCGTAATACGCCCATTGCACCGTCACGAGAGCCACGATGATCTTGAACATGCCCTGGCCGAGGACCGCGAGAAGAATGAGCGCCACCAGAATGGCCGGGAAGCTGAGCTGGATATCGGCCACCCGCATGATGAAGCTCTCGATCCGGTCGCCGGCATAGGCGGCGAGCAGCCCCAGGGTGGCACCGATCACGAGCGCCACGCAGGTCGAGATCACGCCGACCAGGAGCGAGATCCGCAGGCCGTAGAATATCCCCGACAGCATGTCGCGGCCCTGGTCATCCGATCCCAGCCAGAACACGAACCCCGCACTCGACGCGGCCCCGGGCGGCTGGCCGCCGTCGAGGATGTCGAGCTGGCGCAGGTCATAGGGGTTCTGGGGCGAGATCAGCGGGGCTGCGACCGCGATGACGGCGATCGCCAGCAGTGCAACGGCGCCGCCGACCGCGAGGCGGCTGCCGCAGAAATCCGAGAGAACGCGCCGCCACGGCGTCTCGGCCGGCGGAGCCGGCGCTGCCTCGACCGGCTGTGGCAGGGTCGTCACCGCTCAGCCCTGGCTGTCCGAAAGGCGGACACGCGGATCGAGCACCGAATAGAGGATGTCGACCACGAGATTGATGACGACGAACATCGCGACCACCACCAGCAGATAGGCGACAATGACCGGCCGGTCGAGACGGTTGATCGAATCGATGATCAGTTTTCCCATGCCGGGCCACGCGAAAATGCTCTCGGTCACGACCGCAAACGCGATCACGCTGCCCAACTCGAGCCCGATCACGGTCACGAGCGGGATCAGTATGTTCTTGAACACGTGCACGAAGAGAACGCGCCGGACGGTCAGCCCTTTGGCGCGGGCGAATTTGACGTAGTCCATCGGCAGATTCTCGCGCATGCCGGCGCGCGTCAGCCGGATCACCAGGGATAGCTGGAACAGCGCCAGATTGAGCGCCGGCAAAACGATATGGGCAAGTCCGTCGCGGGTGGCGAGACTCGTGCGGATGCCGAGCACGGTGGCGGTCGCCCCCCGGCCGGTCGACGGCAGCCACCCCAGATCGACCGCAAACACCATGATGAGCACCAAGCCGACCCAGAACGTCGGCAGGCTGAAGCCGAGGATGGAGCCGGCCATGATCGCGCGCGACAACGGCGCCTCCGGCCGATAGCCGGCATACATGCCGAGCGGAATGCCGATGCCCACCGCCAGCAACGCCGCCGCGAACGCAAGTTCGAGCGTCGCCGGCATTCGCTGCATGATCAGCTGCAGCGCCGGGATGTTGAACACGAAGGAATTTCCGAGATTGCCGGTGAGCGCCCCGTGCAGGAATACGAGATATTGCTCCCACAGCGGCTTGTCGAGCCCAAGGGCGACAATCGCCCGCTCGCGTTCGAGCTGGTCGGCGTCGGGCGCGATCAGCACCTCCACCGGGTTGCCGATCAGATAGACCCCGACAAAGACGATCAGCGACATGACCAGCAGCACGATCACCGCCTGCCCCAGCCGGCGGATGATGAACGCGGTCATGCCTCGGGCCGCCTCATGCGCTCTGGCCGGCCCTGGCCGTCACTTTGCCGGCTGCACCGACTGAGCGAGCGTGTATTCGTCGGCCCGCGCACCGTAGGAGTAGCCCTTACGCGTCGCCCAGACGTTGATCTGGTACTGCAGCGGGATGATGCCCTGGTCGGCGATCGCAACCTCTGTCGCCTGCTGCAGAATCTTGTCGCGCTTGGCGTCATCGACCGTCTCGAGCGCCGTCTTCAAAAGCGCATCAACCTTGGGGTTGGAGTAGCGGCCGCGGTTGGAGCCGCCCATCCCTGCAGCCTTGTCGGGTGTCGCGATCAGCGAGCGCAGCGGTGAAGACACCTCGCCCGTGTCGGCTCCCCAACCGAACAGCATCACGCTGTAGGCGTAGGTGGGAGCGCTCGCCTGGCTCGCATAGGTCGCCCACGGCTTCGTGTCCACCTTGGTGTCGATGCCGATGCGCGAGAACATCGGGCCGATCGCCTGCAGGATCTTCTCGTCGTTCAGATAGCGGTCGTTCGGGCCATGGATGGTCAGGCCGAAGCCGTTGGGGTAGCCGGCCTCGGTCAGCAGCTTCTTGGCACCCTCTGGATCGAACGGCTCGGGCTTCAACTTCGGGCTGACGCCGAAGAATCCCTCCGGGAGCAGCCCGCCGGCCGGGAGGGCCACGCCGTCCATGATACGGTCGACGATGGCCTGCCGGTTGATCGCCTTCGACAGCGCGCGGCGAACGCGCGCATCCTTGAGCGGATTGTTCGGCAGTACCGCACCTTCCTTGTCGGTCACGAACGGCGACTGGTCGCGGAAACTGTCCATGGCGAGATAGATGAGGCGGTTGCCGACGATCTGCGAAATCACGACATCGGGGTTCGATTTGAGCTTCGCATATTCGATCGACGGCACCTGCTCGATGATCTGCACGTCGCCGGCGAGGAGTGCGGCCACGCGCGCCGAGTTGTTGGGGATGATTTTGAGCGTCACGCGCTGCCAGGCGGGCTTCGGCCCCCAGTAAGCGTCGTTGCGCTCCAACACGATGCGGTCGCCCGGCACGAACTCGACGAAGCGAAACGGACCGGTGCCGATCGCGGCCTTGCCCGAGTTGAAATCGCCCGTCGGTGCCTGCTCGTCCTTCTTCGGCACGATCATGAACGACGAAGCATCCAGCGGCAGCAGCGGGTACGGGGCCGCGGTCTTGAACCGGATCGTGTAGGGGTCGAGCACCTCCCAGCTGGTGATGCCCTGGGTGTAGATTCGGAACGAAGACGGGCTGTTGGGCACCCATGGGATGCGCTTCAGGGTTGCCACCACGTCGTCGGCCGTGAAGTCGCTGCCGTCGTGGAATTTCACGCCCTGACGGAGCTTGAACTCCCACGTCGTGTCGTCGACCGCCTTCCATTCGGTGGCGAGGCCCGGCATCAGCCGTTGGTGTTCATCCTTGAGGATCAGCGGATTGAAAATGTGCAACGCGACGTTGGTGTTCGGCGACAGGTTGTGAAAATGCGGGTCGATCGAGGTGACCGAAGAGCTCAGGCCGACCGTCAGGTCCTGGGCTTTCACGACAACCGTACCCATCGCGGCGGCAAATACCGCCGCGAGCGCACACGCTCTCAATCCACGCATCTTCGCCTCACATGTTCGCCGGTTTCACCGGGCGGCATTCATGGCCGCCCGTCCGGAAGCCCCTGATCGGACGAAGAATTGCCGAACTGACGGGCTTTGGCAAGCGAGCCCGAACGGGGCTGGCGGACGGCCTGCGCTTTCGTCATAGTTGGGGCGGTATTCTCCAGCGATCCACGCATGCCGAGCCCCAGCCGCACGACCGTCGACCTGATCAAGAAGCTCGTCGCCTTCGACACGACGAGCCGCAATTCCAACCTCGCCCTGATCCAGTTCGTCCAGGGGTACCTGAAGGACCTGGGGATCGAGGCCAGGTTGGTGTTCGACGAGACCGGGAAAAAGGCCAATCTGCTGGCCACGATCGGCCCCGCAGACCGGTCTGGCCTCCTCATATCGGGCCATACCGACGTCGTCCCGGTGGACGGGCAGCAATGGACCAGCGATCCCTTCGCGGTCAGCGAAAAGGATGGCCGGCTCTACGGGCGCGGCACCTGCGACATGAAGAGCTTCGTCGCCACGGCACTCGCCCTGGCGCCGGAGTTCCAACGCGCCAAATTGACCGCGCCCGTCCACTTCTCCTTCTCGTACGACGAGGAGGTGGGGTGCGTCGGCGTGCGCCGCCTCATCGCCGAGCTCGAGCGGCTGAAGCTGCGGCCCACGGCCTGCGTGGTCGGCGAGCCGACCTCGATGAAGGTCGTCCGGGCCCACAAGGGGAAGATCAGCTACCGCTGCCGCGTGCACGGATTCGAGTGCCACTCCTCGCTGGCACCGCACGGCGTCAACGCCGTCGAATTCGCGGCCGAGGTTGTGACGCATATCCGCCGGCTCGAGAAGCGCTTCGCGGCCGAGGGACCGTTCGACTCCGCCTTCGACGTGCCGCACACCACGGCCCATACCGGCGTGATCCATGGCGGGACCGCGCTCAACATCGTGCCCAAGGAATGCTGGTTCGACTTCGAGTTCCGCTATCTGCCCGGCCAGGACCCGTACGCCCTGGTGAGCGAGGTCAAGCGCTTTGCCGAGGGGCTCGTGCCCGAGATGC
>DATJPD010000086.1:0-16006 GCA_035506575.1 Alphaproteobacteria bacterium | reverse complement strand
GCCAGGACCTTCGTGATCGCCGCCGTCAGCGACGTCTTCCCATGGTCCACGTGCCCGATCGTCCCCACGTTGCAGTGCGGCTTGTTCCGCTCAAATTTCGCTTTCGACATGTCCTTTTTCTTTCCTACCGATTGCTCTTGCCGCGGGCTGGAGCGGGTGATGGGAATCGAACCCACGTAGCCAGCTTGGAAGGCTGGAGCTCTACCATTGAGCTACACCCGCCTTGTTAGCCCGATGGCGACGCTAACTCCGTCCTGTGGCGCAAGGCAGCTCAGAGCCGCCTTCCGTCTCGTCTCCTTCCCCCAAAAGGCTGGTGGAGGGGGTAGGATTTGAACCTACGAACTCCGAAGAGGGCAGATTTACAGTCTGCTGCCATTGACCACTCGGCCACCCCTCCGCCTTGGGTTCCCGGCCCCTGCGACGGGACCGCGAAATATGAGGATTTGCCGAGAGAAGTCAACGAGAAACCCTCAGAACGAAACAAGCCATCCCCGCCGGCTGCGGTTCTGTTAACGACGTTAACAGGAGCTGGCGGGGGTGACTTGCAATCCCTTGTAAGACCGAATATTAAACCCCGCGACCATGAAAGGCAAGCCACGCAACGGCCGGTCGTCCGACGCCCACAACGGCCATGGGCGGGCCAACGGCCATGGGCGGACGGGGCGGCCACAGGCCCATCACCCGCCGGACATCGGCGGCAAGAAGATGTGGCTGTACGGCATCCATCCGGTGCTGGCGGCCCTGGCCAATCCGCGCCGGCGGGCCGTCCGCGTGCTGATGACCAGCGAGGTCGAGAACTCGCTCGGCGCCCGCCTCGACGTCCTGGCCCAGAGCCATCCCTCGGGCCTCCCCAAGCCCGAGATCCTCACCCGGGAATCCATCGACCGCGTCCTGCCGCGCGGTGCTGTGCACCAGGGGGTCGCAGCCCAGGTCCAGGGCCTCGACGACACCGACATCGAGGACATCTGCCGCGCCCTGGACGGCCACGACAGCGCCCGCGTGGTGGTGCTCGACCAGGTGACCGACCCGCACAACGTGGGTGCGGTGATCCGCTCCGCCGCGGCCTTCGGGGCGGCGGCCGTGGTCCTGCCCGAGCGCCACTCGCCGGGCGACAGCGGCGTGCTGGCCAAGGCCGCCTCGGGGGCGGTCGAGCGCGTGCCGCTGGTGCGGGTGGTCAACCTCTCGCGCGCCCTGGCCCGCCTCAAGCAGGCCGGGTTCTGGTGCGTGGGCCTCGACGGCGACGCCTCGACCCCGATCAACGAAGCCGACCTGACCGGGAAAGTGGCGCTGGTCATGGGTGCCGAGGGCGAAGGCCTGCGGCGCCTCACGCGCGAGCATTGCGACCTCATGGTCCGCATCCCGATCAACAAGGGCATCGAGAGCCTCAACGTCTCGAACGCCGCCGCGATCGCGCTCTACGAGCTCGCCCGCCGGGCCTAGCCTGATTCTCTCGTTTCTCGGGATCGACCGCAGAAACCTCGGCCTGGTCCTGTTGACCACGTCGGTCGCGGCGTTCGTGGCGACCGTCAACTCGATCTCCTATCCGACCATCATCTTCGCAGGGCCGGCGGCGGCCTATCTGCCGGCCGGCATCGGCCTCGCCTTCGTGAGCGCGGCCGTCCTGGGCGTCATCCTGGCGCTTGCCGGCTCGTACAAGGGCACGGTCGCCTACACCCAGACCCAGCCGCTCGTCATCCTGGGGCTGATCGTCGGCCCCATGGCGGCAACCCTGCACGCGCGCGCAGCCGACGATCAGATCCTCCCCACCATCCTGGCCGCCGTCGCCCTCGCCTCGCTGGTCTGCGGCGCGTTCCTGCTGGCGCTCGGCGCGTTCCGCCTCGGCAACCTGATCCGCTACATCCCGTTCCCGGTCATGGGCGGGTTCCTCGCCGGCATCGGCTGGCTCCTGCTCGTCTCGGGCATCGCGTCCATGGCGGGAGTCGAGCTCCACACCGGCACCATCGTCGATCTCGCGGCCCCCGATGTCGCGGCAAAATGGCTGCCCGCGGTGCTGATCGGGATCGCGCTGCGCGGCCTGCAGGTCCGGCACCCGCACGTCGCCAATCTTCCCGCGGTCCTGCTCGCCACCGCCGCCACGTTCTGGATCGGCGCGTGGCTGCTCGGCGCCTCGACCGAACGGCTCCATGCGGACAACTGGCTCCTGCCGACGATGCCCGCCCGCGGCCTGTGGAGCCCGCTCGAGGCGTTCGGCGACCTGCGCCTCGTGGCCTGGGACCTGTTCCCCTCCTATATCGCCCAGTTCGCGACCCTCGCGGTCATCGCCTCGATCGCCCTCCTCCTCAACGCCAACGCGATCGAGATCGCGACGCGGCGCGACCTCGATCTCGACCACGATCTCAAATACGCGGGCCTGGGCAATCTTCTGTGCGGCCTCGGCGCCGGCCTGCCCGGCTACCACGCCTTGAACGCCTCGGTCCTGACCTATCGGATGAAGGCGCCCGTCCGCTTCGTCGGCCTCGCGACCGCCCTCGTGGGCCTCGCCGCACTCCTGGGCGGCAGCCACGTCCTCTCCTACGTCCCGCGCGTCGTCAGCGGCGCGCTCGTCACCGACATCGCCCTCGGCTACCTGCTCGAGTGGCTCTATCGCAGCTGGCAGCGCATGGGACAGGCGGATTTCGCGGTCCTCTTCCTCGTGTTCCTGACCGTGGTCTTCGTCGGCCTGATGGAGGCGATCGCGCTCGGCACGGTCGCCGGTGCCGTCCTGTTCGTGCTGCGCTACAGCAAGATCCGCGTGGCGCGGAACATCCTCTCGGGCTCCACCTATCGCAGCACGGTCGACCGCGCCGAGCCGCAGCTGCAGGTGCTGCGCGAGCTCGGGGACGAGATCTTCATCCTGCGTCTGCAGGGCTTCATCTTCTTCGGCACCGCGAACGCTCTCGTCAGCGAGGTCCGCCGGCGCCTCGCCACCCCGCAGCCGCCGCTGCGCTATCTCGTGTTCGACTTCCATCTGGTGACCGGCATGGACGCCTCGGCCGTCGCCAGCTTCACCAAGCTGACTCAGTACGCGGCCGAACACCAGTTCACCCTCATCGTCTGCGAGCCGTCCGATGCCATCACGGCCCTCCTGGTGCGCCAGCGGATCGACCCGGAGCGGAACCGCAACGTGCGCTTCTTCGCCGATCTCGATCACGGGCTCGAATGGGCCGAAACCGACCTCCTGATGTCGAACGATCCCGAGGCACAGGCCGCCGCGGCCTCGTTCGAGGCGCGCCTGGCCGAGCTCTACCCGGACCCGGCCGACGCGGAGCGCTTCCGCACCTATTGCGACAGCGCCTCCTACGATCCGGGTGCGGCGCTCACCCGGCAGGGGGCCACGGCCGACGACATCCTGTTCATCGAATCCGGACGCGTCGCGATCATGCTCGAGCTGCCCAACGGCCACTCGGTGCGCCTCCGGTCCATGGGCCCGGGTCTGGTGGTCGGCGAAATCGCCTTCTATCTCGGCGCGGCGCGCTCGGCCTCCGTCATCGCGGTCGAGCCGACCTTGGCGCACCGGCTGTCGGGCGAACGGCTGCGCGCCATGCAGCGCGACGATCCCAGGCTCGCCATCGTCTTCCACGAGCACATGGCGCGGACGCTGTCGATGAAGCTGGTCGAGACCAACCGCCTGGTCGGCGCGCTGAACCAGTAGTCGCCGCGCGTCCGCAGAGCCGGCGTCCAACGTCGCCTTGACTGTAAATATAATATAATAATACTGAATCGCAGCCAGGGAGGAACGGACGAATGGCGCGCATCCCATCGCGGCGGGCGCCGGCGCGAGCCGACGACATCGCGTGGACCGCCGTCGCGGGCGAGACGCTGTCGGAGCGCATCACGGCACAGGTGCGCGGCGCCTTGTTTGCGGGGCAGATCAAGGCGGGCGACCGGCTGGGCAGCGAGAGCCAGCTTGCGGACCGCTTCGGCGTCAGCCGGATGGCGGTGCGCGATGCGTTGCGGTCGCTGGCGGCGACCGGCATCGTCGACGTCCGCGTCGGCGCCAAGGGCGGCATCTTCATCGCCCACGGCAATGCCGATCACTTTGCCGACGCGCTGGCCGTCCAGCTCAAGCTGATCGGCCTCACCCTCGAAGAGCTGTTCGACGCGCAGATCGCGATCGAGGTGACCTCGGCGGGCCTTGCCGCACGGCATGCGACGGAGGCCGATCTCGCCAAGCTGCGCGAGCTGCTCACCGAGCTTCAGGGGCTGGCGCAGCCGAGCCTGCGCCGGGCCGATGAAGCCAGCTTCACCGCGGCATCGATGCGCTTCCACGAAGCGCTGGTCGAGGCGGCGCACAACCGGGCGCTCGCCGCACAGTTCAAGGCGCTGCGCTTCGTGCTCGAGCCCGTCTACCGGGAGCGGACGACGGACGGTGTGGCTCAGCGGGTGGTGGGATCGCACAAGGCGCTGCTGACCTGCATCGAGAACCGCGACGCGGAGAGCGCGCGCGCCCTCATGCAGCGCCGCCTCGAGGTGATCCGGGCGCGCCACCTGACCGGGGTCGTGAAGAAACCGCCGCCTTAGGCTCCGAGGGCGAGCCGTTCGAACCAAAAGACCAAAGAGGAAACGCACATGATCATCGACTGCCACGGCCATGTCAGCGCCCCCGCCGAGCTCTGGGCGTACAAGGCGAGCCTCCTGTCGCACCGCGGCTCGCACGGGCGCGGCGCGGTCAAGGTGACCGACGACGAGATCCGCCGGGCGGTCAACAAGGCCGAGATCGGGCCCAAGGGGCATCTCGACGCGCTGAAGGCCTACGGCACCGACGTGCAGCTCATCTCGCCGCGGCCGTTCCAGCTCATGCAGTCGGAGAAGCCGGCGAAGCTCGTGCATTGGTTCACGGAGGAGTGCAACAACCTCATCCACCGCCAGATGCAGCTCTTCCCGGGCCTGTTCATCGGCGTCTGCGCCCTGCCGCAGACCGCGGGCGATCCGATCGCGGGCGTGCTGCCCGAGCTCGAACGCTGCATCAAGGAGCTGGGCTTCGTCGGCTGCCTGCTCAATCCCGACCCGTATGAGAACAGCGGCACCGAGGCGCCGCCGCTCGGCGACCGCTACTGGTATCCGCTGTACGAGAAGCTGTGCGAGCTCGAAGTGCCGGCGCACATCCACGGCACCGGCTCGCGCTCTCAGCGCACGCCCTACTCGCTGCACTTCATCAACGAGGAGACGATCGCGGTCTACGGGCTCGTGAACTCCACCGTCTACAAGGACTTCCCCACGCTCAAGATCGTGGCCAGCCACGGCGGCGGCGCCATCCCGTATCAGCTCGGCCGCTTCGAATCGCCGTCTCTGCGCCGCGGCAGCGGCGAGCGGTTCTCCGACGGCATGCGCAAGCTCTACTACGACACGGTCCTCTACACCGAGGACGCGCTGCGTCTTTTGATCAAGACCGTGGGCCCCGACCGCTGCCTCTTCGGCTCCGAATGCCCCGGCGTGGGCTCGGCGGTGAATCCGGACACGGGGCGCACCATGGACGACGTGCGGCCGATGATCGAGGCCATCGAAAGCTTGAGCGGCGAGCAGAAACGCATGATCCTGAGCGGCAACGCGATCAAGCTCTTCAAGCTCGACAAGCCCGGAAAGGGCCGCGCGGCGTTGACCTGAGACGCCGCGACCACGACAGGGAGGACGCAAGGATGTTCACGAACCGGATGCTCACGGCGGCGGCGGTCGGCCTCGCGGCGTGGCTCAGCACATCGGCGGCGCTCGCGCAGAAGGCGCAGGATACCTTGCGCATCGGCCTGCAGGACCCGGTGTCGACGGTCGACATCGTCTATGACCCCAAGCCGGAGACGTCGTTCACCTCCGAGGCGGTGTTCGACGGACTGCTCACCTACGTGTCCGAGACGCGCGAGTTCAAGCCGGAGCTCGCCGCGAGCTGGCGCCGGATCGACCCGCGCACCCTCGAGTTCAGCCTCCGCCACGACGTGACCTTCCACGACGGCTCTCCATTCACCGCCGACGACGTCGTGCACACGATCAACTACCTGGTCGACCCCGCCTCGAAGATCCGCTTCGGCGACAACTGGCAGTGGATCGACCACGCGGAGAAGATCGACCCTTATACCGTCCGCATCATCGCCAAGAAGCCCACCGCCTACGACCTGGCACGGCTGGCCACCAACACGCCGATCTATCCCGCGGCCATCCACGGCAAGCTTGCCGACAAATCCGAATTCGGCCGCAAGACGCCGATCGGCACCGGCCCCTACAAGGTCGAGTACGTGGATCCGACCAAGGGCGTGATGCTCGTCCGCAATCCCGACTACAAGCTCGGTGCCGCCTGGCGGCCGGCGGCGAGGATCGGCCGCATCCACCTGATCCCCATCCCCGACCTGCAGACCGAGATCGCGCAGCTGATGACCGGCGGGCTCGACCTCATCCACGAGGTGCCGAAGGACCAGGCCGAGCAGCTGGCCGCCACGCCCGGCTTCGCCATGACCGCGAACCCGGGCGTCGTCTTCTATTACATGAGCCTCGATTCCGTGAACCGCTCCGGCAACGCGGCCCTCTCCAACCAGGACGTGCGCAAGGCGCTGATGATGGCCGTCGACCGCAAATCGCTGGTCCAGAACGTCGTGCCGGGCGGCAAGGCGGTGCAGATCGTCGACGCGCTGTGCGTCAAGATCCAGATCGGCTGCGAGTACGGCTCGGCCCCGCCCTCGTTCGACACAACCGGAGCGAAACAGCTCCTCGCGAAAGCCGGGTTCCCTGACGGCTTCGATGCCGAGATCACCACCTTCCCCGGCGCCTACGCGGTCGCCGAGGCGGTCGCCGGACAGCTGCGCAAGATCGGCGTGCGCACCAGCGTCGACAAGCGGACCTTCGTCGGCTACCGCGACAAACAACGCGAGGGCAAGCTGCAGATTCTGGTCGGGCATTGGAGCTCGGGCGGGCTGCCCGACGTCGCCTCGACCATGACCTACTATTTCGGCGGCGGCCCGCGCGACTACTGGCACGATTCGACGATCGACAAATGGGCGGCCGAGGCGGAAGGGCAGATGGATCCCGCCAAGCGCGGCACCCTCTACCGCCAGGTGTTCGACCATGTGAACGCGCACGACTACATCATGCCGCTCACGACGTTCCCCTCGATCCTGGTCCACGTCAGCGATCTCGTCGTCGAGCCGGGCTCCCTGAGCCCGGCCGGTGCGGCGCTCGACATGATGCACTGGAAGTGAGGCGGTGCTGCGGTTCTTCCTCCGTCGTGCGGTGATCGCCGTCCTGGTGGCGATCACCGTCTCGATCATCGGCTTCAGCCTGCTGCGCCTGTCGGGGGATGTCGCCGCGGTGCTGGCCGGCGAGTCCGCAAAGCCGGAGGACATCGCGCGGATCGCGCAGGCTTACGGCCTCGACCGTCCGCTCTACGTCCAGTATCTGGACTGGGCCTGGCACGCGCTGCGTGGCGATCTCGGCCAGTCCCTGTTCACGCACGAGCCCGTGGCCGGGCTGATCCTCGACCGCATCGGCGTCACCGCCATCCTCGCTGTGTCGTCGCTGATCTTCGCTCTCCTCGTGGCGGTGCCGCTGGGCGTGCTGGCCGCGTTGCGCGCCAACACCTGGATCGACCGCACGGCCCTCACGCTTGCGGTGTTCGGCCAGGCCGTGCCGATGTTCTGGTTCGCGCTGATCCTGATCTTCGTGCTCGGCGTGATGCTGCGCTGGCTGCCGATCTCGGGATCGGCGACTCCCGCGCATTTCGTGATGCCCACGATCACCCTCGGTGTCGCCACCATGCCGGCGTTCATGCGGCTGACCCGCACCGGGATGATCGAGGTCATGTCCTCGGACTACATCCGCACGGCCTGGGCCAAGGGCCTGCGCCCGGCGTCGGTCGTCTTCAAGCACGCGCTGCGCAACGCCATCCTGCCGGTCGTCTCGCTGTCGGCGGTCTCGCTCGGCTTCCTGCTCGGCGGCTCGGTGATCGTCGAATCGATCTTCGCCGTGAACGGCATCGGCCTCCTCGCCTACAATTCGATCACCCGCGTCGACTTCCCGGTGGTGCAGTCGATCCTGGTGTTCCTGTCGTTCTGCTACATCGCACTGACGCTGGTCTCCGACGTGATCAACGCGCGGCTCGATCCCAGGATACGCCTGTGAGCGACGCGGCAGCACTGCCCGAGCTCCACATCCCCTCGCCGCGCGAGCTGATGGTCCGGCGCGCGCGCGGCCATCTCGGGCTTATTCTCGGCGGCGCCATCGTGGCGCTCGCCGTGCTCGTCGCCGTGTTCGCCCCGTATCTGGCGCCCTTCGACCCCTATGACCAGGACCTGAGCCGGCGACTTATCGTGCCCGTCTGGGGCGCGGGCGGATCC
Source organism: Alphaproteobacteria bacterium (assembly GCA_035506575.1). GTDB lineage: Bacteria > Pseudomonadota > Alphaproteobacteria > CACIAM-22H2 > CACIAM-22H2 > DATJPD01. The sequence goes on along the minus strand of DATJPD010000086.1, from coordinate 7,691 downwards.
TGGCTGCACGCGCTCGGCACCGACGGCTTCGGCCGCGACGTGCTCAGCCGCCTGATCTACGGCGCCCGCATCTCGCTCGAGATCGGGTTTTCGGCGGCCCTCATCGCAGCCCTGCTCGGCTCGCTGCTCGGGATCGCCGGCGGCTATTTCGGCGGCACGGTCGATGCCGTCGTGCTCTACCTCATCAACGTGAAGCTGGCGCTGCCGGTGGTCCTGGTCGCGCTGTCGCTGGTGTCGATCGCGGGCGGCTCGGTCGGCTCGCTGATCCTGATCATGGGGTTCCTGACCTGGGACCGCTACGCGGTCGTGACGCGCAGCGTCACCCAGCAGCTGCGCGGCCGGGAGTTCGTCCTGGCGGCGCAGGCGGCCGGCGCCTCGCATATCAGGATCGCGCTGCGCGAGATCCTCCCCAACGTCACGAACCAGATCATCGTGGTGGCGAGCCTCGAGATCGCCACCATCATCCTGATCGAGGCGGCGCTGTCGTTCCTCGGCTTGGGCGTGCGGCCGCCGACGCCGTCCTGGGGGCTGATGGTAGCCGAGGGCCGCAGCTTCCTGTTCTTCAAGCCGTATCTCGTCGCCATTCCCGGCATCGCCATCTTGCTGCTGGTGGTCGCCATCAACATGGCGGGCGACGGGCTGCGCGACGTCATGGCGCCCGAGGGCCGTGAGTAGCGCCGCGCCCCCCCTGCTGCGCGTCGACGGCCTGTCCGTCGACATCGCCGTGCCCGCGGGAACGCTGCACGCGGTCACCGACGCGGGCTTTGACGTGCGCCCCGGCGAGACCTTGTGCGTGGTGGGCGAGTCCGGCTGCGGCAAGACCATGACCTCGCTGGCACTCATGCGCCTGCTGCCGCGCGCGGCCAGGATCGCCGCCGGACGCGTCGCGTTCGAGGGGCGCGATCTCCTCGATCTTTTGGATGCGGAGATGGCCGATCTGCGCGGCAACCGGCTGGCCATGATCTTCCAGGACCCGATGACCAGCCTCAACCCGGTGTTCACGATCGGCGCCCAGCTCGAGGAGGTGTATCGGCGCCACCGTGCCGCGGGTGCCCGCGAGGCGCGCGAGCGCGCCGAATATCTGCTGCAGCGCATCGGCATCATGTCGCCCGGGCTGCGGCTCCGGCAGTTTCCGCACCAGCTCTCCGGCGGCCTGCGCCAGCGCATGATGATCGCGATGGCGCTCATGTGCAGCCCCTCGCTGATCATTGCCGACGAGCCGACGACGGCGCTCGACGTGACGGTGCAGGTGCAGATCCTGCGGCTGCTCGCCGAGCTGCAGCGCGAATTCGGCATGGCGCTGATCCTCATCACCCATAATCTGGGCGTGGTGGCGCGGATCGCGGACAAGGTCGCGGTGATGTACGGCGGGCGGATTGTCGAGGCCGGCCAGGCCGCCGACATCTTCCGCCGGCCCGCGCACCCCTACACGCAAGCCCTGCTCGACTGCGTGCCGGCGCCGGGCCGCTCGAAAGCGGACGGGCGCCTGGGTTCGATCCCGGGCCGCGTGCCGTCGTTGATCGGGGAGGTGCGCGGCTGCATGTTCCGCAACCGCTGCACCTACGCCCGCAGCACCTGTGCCGCGGACGACATCCCGCTGCGCGCGGACGCCCGCGGGCACACGGCGCGATGCGTGCTGGAGGCCGTGCCGTGACGCCGGTCCTCGAATTGCGGGGGGTGAGCCGGCGCTACGCGATTCGCAAAGGCTGGTTCGCGCGCCCAGCCGAGCTGCTGGCGGCGCGCGACGTCAGCCTCGACGTGCGGCGCGGCGAGGTGCTGGCGATCGTCGGCGAAACGGGCAGCGGCAAGACGACGCTCGGACGGATGATCCTGGGCCTGACCGAGCCGAGCGCCGGTGAGATCCGCCTCGACGGCAAGCCGCTGGCGAGCGTCGGCCGGCGCTCGCGCTCGCGCCGCATCCAGCCGGTGTTCCAGGATCCCTATTCGTCGCTGAACCCGCGCCAGACGATCGGCCAGATCATCGCCATGCCGCTCCACGTCCATCGGATCGGCGCCGCCGGCGAGCGCCAGCGTGCGGTGCGCCAGATGATGGAAAGGGTCGGCCTGTCCCCCGCCCTCGTCCATTCCTACCCGAGCCAGCTCTCCGGCGGGCAACGCCAGCGCGTGGCGATCGCGCGCGCTTTGGTCGGCCAGCCCGAGATCCTGGTGTGCGACGAGCCAACCTCAGCCCTCGACGTGTCGGTGCAAGGGCAGATCCTGAACCTGCTGAAGGACCTGCAGCAGAGCCTGAACCTCACTTACGTCTTCATCACCCACGACCTGGCGGTGGTCGAATATCTCGCCGACCGGGTGGCGGTGATGTATCTCGGGCGTATCGTCGAGCTGGGGACGACGCGCGCGATGATGACAGCCCCGCGCCACCCCTACACCCAGGCGCTGCTCGGCTCGGTGCTGACCCCCGAGCCGGGCCTCGGACTGCCCGACCTGCATCTCGGCCGCGGCTTCCCCGATCCGCTCAACCCGCCGCCCGGCTGTCCCTTCCATCCGCGCTGCCCGTCCGCGACCGATGTCTGCCGGGAGCGCGCGCCCGATGTCACGCCGACAGATGCCGGCTTCGTCACCTGCCATGTGCAGCCGGCCCAAACCCCTACCGAGTGCGACGTCAGTGAGCGGAGGCTTGTATGCTGAGCGAAGAAAAGAACCGTCTGCTGACCCGGGTCGGGCCGGGCACGCCGATGGGCGAGCTGATGCGGCGCTACTGGCAGCCGATCGCGGCCCTGACCGAGCTCGACGACAAGCCCGTCAAGCCGGTGCGCCTCCTGGGCGAGGACCTCGTCCTCTATCGCGACCTCTCTGGCACGCTCGGCCTCACCGACCGCCAATGTGCGCACCGCCGCGCCGACCTGTCTTACGGCTTCGTCGAGCAATGCGGCATCCGCTGCAACTACCACGGCTGGCAGTTCGACGAAAAAGGCCGCTGCATCGCGCAGCCGTTCGAGGAGACGGTGAAGCCCGGCGGAACTAAAGCCGAGGTGCGCCTCAAGGCCTACCCGGTCGAGGCCAAGGGCGGCCTGGTCTGGGCGTATCTCGGCCCCCAGCCGGCACCGCTCCTGCCGACCTGGGAGCCGTTCACGTGGAAGAACGGCTTCGTGCAGATCGTGCTCTCGGAGGTCCCCTGCAACTGGCTTCAATGCCAGGAGAATTCGATCGACCCCGTGCATTTCGAATGGATGCACGCGAACTGGAGCGTCCGGCTCGGCGGCAAGGAAGGCCCCTACTCGCCCACGCACACCAAGCTCGGCTTCGACGAGTTCGACTACGGCTTCGTGTACCGGCGCGTGCGCACCGACACCTCGCAAGACGACCCGCTGTGGACCGTGGGGCGCGTGTGCCTGTGGCCGAACTGCCTGTTCACCGGCGATCATTTCGAATGGCGGGTGCCGGTGGACGACGAGCACACCTTGAGCGTCGGCTGGTTCTACAACCGCGTGCCGAAGGAGCGCGAGCCGTACGAGCAGAACCGCATCCCCTACTGGTATGGCCCGATCAAGGGACCGGACGGACGCTGGATCAGCAGCCACGTGATGAACCAGGACTTCATCGCCTGGGTCGGCCAGGGCACGATCGCCGACCGCACGCGCGAGTATCTCGGCGCCAGCGACAGCGGCATCGCGATGATCCGCCGCCGTTTCCTGCAGGACGTCGAGACGGTCCGCAACGGCGGCGATCCCAAGGCGGTCGTCCGCGACCCCAAGCTCAACGACTGCATCATGCTGCCGGTGCTGGCGCGCAAGCTCCTGGCCGAGGGCCTGCCGCGCGCGCAGCTGGAGAAGCATCCGCTCTACGGCAGGCACCTCAAGGAGTTCGTTTTCCAGGCAGGCCAACCCGACGAGGTGCGCCGCGCGTTCGACGACGCGATGGGCACCGTACGCTCTTAAGAGAGGACCGAATCATGGCCAAGATCGTTCTCGCGATGGCGACCACCCACGGGCCGCAGCTGCACACGACGGTGGAGCAGTGGCAGCTGCGCGTGAAGGCGGACAAGGCAAGACGGCACCCGTTCCGCAACGGCGTGTACGGGTTCGACGAGCTGGTCTCGCTGCGCAAGTCCGAGGGACTGGAAGCGAAATCGTCGATCGACGCGCAGCGTGCCTATCACCAGCGGTGCCACATCGGGATGGCGAAGCTCGCGGACAAGTGGGACGAGATCAAGCCCGACGTCGCGGTGATCCTCGGCAACGACCAGGACGAGGTCTACGAGACCGACCAGCTCAATCCGCCGTTCATGGTCTTCTACGGCGACACGATCCCGAACTATCCGCAATCGGAGGAGCGGCGCAAGGCGCTGCCGCCCGGCGTCGCCGAGGCCGAGCACGGCCACGCGACCGAGGCCTACACCGAGTATCCGGGCGTGCCGGAGCTCGGCCGGCACATCATCGACGAGCTGATCGCCAACGATTTCGACGTCGCGGCCTCGAAGCAGTGGCCGAAGAACGCGCGCAACGGCGCCTCGCACGCCTTCGGCCACATCTACCGGCAGGTGATGCGCGACAAGGTGGTGCCGAACGTGCCGATCTACCAGAACACCTTCTTTCCGCCGAACCAGCCGAAGGCGAGCCGCGCCTACGCGTTCGGCCGCATCGTCAGGAAGGCCATCGAGAGATGGCCGTCCGACAAGCGGGTGGCGGTGTTCGCCTCGGGCGGCATGAGCCACTTCGTGATCGACGAGGAGTTCGACCGCGCCTTCGTGGGCGCGCTCAAGCGCAAGGACAAGGCGTATCTCACCTCGATCCCGCTCTCGGTGCTGCAGTCGGGAACCTCGGAGCTCAAATCCTGGATCTCGCTCGCGGGGCTGCTCGAGGACGTCGACGGCACGATGCACGAGATCGACTACATCCCGTGCTATCGCTCGCCCGCCGGAACCGGTACGGCCAACGGCTTCTACTGGTGGGAGATACGGAGGTGAGCAGCGAGGACCGGATCGTCACACGCCTGGCCGCCCTCGACACCTGCGCGGTGTCGGACGCGCTCGACAGACTGGGGCTTGCGGGCTGCGTCACCGGCCTTCTGCCGCTGTCGACACCACGCAAGATCGCCGGGCGCGTGCGCACCGTGAAGCTCGTGGCAAAAACCGCAGGCCCGGCCGCCGCGGGCCCGCCGCGCCATCTCGGCACGACCGCGATCGAGGCGGCCGAGGCCGGCGAGATCATCGTCGTCGAGCAGCGCTCCGGCATCGATGCCGGATCGTGGGGCGGCATCCTGTCGCTGGGCGCCAAGCTGCGCGGGGTCGTGGGCGTGATCGCCGACGGGCCGGTGCGCGACGTCGACGAGGCGCGCGGGCTCGAGTTCCCGGTCTACGGCCGCTCGGCCACCGCGCGCACCGCGCGCGACCGCATCGTCGAGGCGGGGACCGACGTGCCCGTCGACATCGGCGGCGTCGCGGTGAGCCCGGGCGACTACGCGCTGGCCGACGGCAGTGCGGTCGTGTTCCTCGCCGCGGGCGATGCCGCGCGCGTGATCGAGGCCGCAGAGGCGATCGCGGGCCGCGAGGCGGCGATGGCCGAGGCGCTGCGCGCCGGCCGGCGGATCACCGAGGTCATGGGAGCGGCGTACGAGCACATGCTCAAACGCTGATCGCCGCGCTCATCGCGCGGCTCGAGCCGATCACGGCGAGGCCGGCCTGCGGCTCATGCCGCGTGCGGCCGGACTTGGCGGACGATGTCTTTGCCCGACGCAGCCGCGGCGGTCTTGAGATCGTAGTTCGCCTGCAGGTTCATCCAAGACTGCGCGCTGGTTCCGAAAAACCGTCCCAGGCGAAGCGCCGTCTCCGCGCTGATGCTCCGGCGGCCGGCCAGAATCTCCGTGATCCGATTGGTCGGCACGCCGATCCTGGCCGCAAACGCGTTCGCCGACAGGGCCAACTCCGCGAGCTCGTCGCGCAAAATCTCGCCCGGATGCGTCGGCGGCAGGCGGTCGTCCACAGCCTGGTCAATGGTAATCGCAGATTTCGACACGCTGGGCTCCTTCCTGTCCCCAGCGAAAGCAAATCCGCCATTGATCGTTGATCCGGATGCTGTATTGACCGGCCCGGTCACCCTTCAATGCCTCGAGCCGATTCGAAGGAAGCCCGGCCAAGTCTTCAAGCCGCGTCGCCGCGGTGAGTATGGCCAAGCTGCGCCGCGCCTGATCGGCAAAGCCGCTGAACGCCTTGACGGCTCATGTCCGGGCTCGCGAACCCGCTACCCAGTTCTCCATGGCCAGGCCGGGAATGTCGCGAAAATCGGCATCGTTGTCGGTGACGAGCACGGCATCGCTGCTCATCGCGTGAGCGGCGATCATCCGATCGTAATCGCGCCCGCGGCTCCAGCCGCACTGGGCTATGATCCGGCCGTAGGCGAAGGCCGCGCGGGCGTCAAACGGCAGTACGGGCAGTGCCTGCAACAACACCTCCAGCCGCGCCTGCCTGACCGCCGTGACGCTCGGATCGCGATAGACGCCACGCTGCAACTCAGCGAGGCTCAGGGCCGACAGCACTACCTGACCGTCGTATTCGGCGAGCCGGGTGAGCACCGCGTCCGTGCCATCGCGCGCATGGATCGCGATATTGGTGTCGATCAAATAAGCCAAGCCGGCTCTCGCGGGTTCAGTTGCCGCGGCGCGTGGGAATTTGAATCGGCTGCCGCCTCTCGACGCGCGGCGGTTTCGGCATGCGGCGCAACGCGGCGACCGCGTCCTTGAGGCTGGTGCGGGCCGGAAAAATCGTGATGACATCGCCGAGCCGCGTGATTTCGAGGTCGAGATCGGTGTCGCGATAGGCGATCTCGGCCGGAATCCGGACCGCCTGACTGTTGCCGGATTTGAACACGCGGGTCTTTGCCATCGCGTCGACGATAGCGCAGACGCCTTGCCATGTCAATCCGCGTATATACATCCGAAAATTTCGGATTTTCGTTCGCCGGTGCGACGGGCGCGGTCACTTCGTCCCGAACATCCGGTCGCCCGCGTCGCCCAGGCCGGGCACGATGTAGCCGTGGTCGTTGAGCTTCTCGTCGAGGGCGGCCGTGAACATCGGCACGTCGGGGTGCGCCTCGTGGAAGGTCTTCACGCCCTCGGGAGCGGCGACCAGGCAGACGTACTTCATGCTCGCCACACCCACGTCCTTGAGCCGGTTGACCGCGGCCACGGCCGAGTGGCCGGTCGCCAGCATCGGATCGACCACGATGACGAGGCGGTCCTGGATGTCCTCCGGCACCTTGAAATAATACTCGACCGCGATGAGGGTCTGCGGGTCGCGGTAGAGGCCGATATGGCCGACGCGCGCCGAGGGCACGAGGTCGAGCATGCCGTCGAGGATGCCGTTGCCGGCGCGCAGGATCGACACGATGCACAGCTTCTTGCCGGAGATCTTGGGCGCCCGCATTTTCGCAAGCGGCGTCTCGATCTCCTCGTGGGTGAGCGGCAGGTCGCGCGTCACCTCGTAGGCGAGCAGGAGGCTGATCTCGCGCAGCAGCAGGCGGAAGCCCGCGGTCGACTCCTCCTTGCGCCGCATGAGCGTCAGCTTGTGCTGCACCAGCGGATGATCGACGACCGTGAGATTGATGGCCATGGCCCCCTCCTAACGCGCAATCATTCCGTCACTGCGAGGAGCGCCGCGACGAAGCAGTCCAGGCAGCGCACTCGCTCTGGATCGCTTCGCCCAAATTCCTGCAAGGGGCGAAGCCCCTTGCAAA
>DATJPD010000085.1:0-17936 GCA_035506575.1 Alphaproteobacteria bacterium | reverse complement strand
CAGACAGGGTGCGATGATGCTGAGGCACGAACGGGCGACCGCCGGATGATCCGGCGGCAACCCCATGAGCTCGCCGACGAGGGCTTTCAGGATGCGCGCCTTGGTCGGGATTTCCGATTCGCGGATCGCCGTGAACGCGGGGGAAGGCGCCATGACCTCGCGGCCGATCACGCGCACCTCCCACGACGACGCGGCGCGGCCCAAGAGGCTCTCGACGATCAGGCCGAGGAGGGCTTTGAGCTTCTCCTGCGCGTCCGGCTTGCCCGCCACCGCGGCCGCCATCTTGTCGAAGTTGAGCAGCCGGCCATGCGCCTCGAGGAGCACGGCCGCGTAAAGGCCCTCGATGCCGCCGAAATAGTAGTTCACGGCCGCCGTGTTGGTGCCCGCGCGCTCGCAGATCTCCTTGCCGGTGGCGCGGTCGAAGCCCTTTTCCGCGAAGACATGGCCGGCCGCCTCGAGCAGATGGGCGCGTGTGTCGAGCCGGTCGCCGGCGCGGCGGTGCGCCGGCCGGGAAGGGGCGGAAGGGGCGGTAAGCCGGGAGCGAGTCGCCATGCGGCGAGGATAGGGCGCTGCCGCCTCAAAATCAAATGCAAAATTTAAATTTGAATTTGACATTTGGTTTTGAGCGTGCTCCAATGCCGTGCGTGGGGTGACGCATGAAGACAAAGCTGATTGCAGGCGCGGTCGTGGCAGCCATCGTGGTCGGGGGGCTTGCCTATTGGCTGGCCCACGGCTCCGGCCAGGCGCAGACCCTCGTTCTTTACGGCAACGTCGACCTGCGGCAGGTCGACCTGCCGTTCAACAACACCCAGCGGATCACCGCCGTGCTGGTCCAGGAGGGCGACCGCGTCCGCAAGGGCCAGGTGCTGGCCCAGCTCGATACCAGCCGCCTCGAGCCGCAGGTGGGGCAGGCTGCCGCGCAGGTGGCCGCACAGCGGGCGGTCGTCGAGCGGTTCCACAACGGCAGCCGTCCCGAGGAGATCGCGCAGGCAAAGGCCAATGTCGACCAGGCGAAGGCGGACGCGGTCAACGCGCGGCGCCAGTTCGAGCGTCTGCGCAACCTCGCGACCGCCTCGGGCGGGCGTGCGGCGAGCCAGCAGGACCTGGACAACGCGCAGGCGGCTCTCGACGCCTCCGACGCCAGGGTCGTTGCCAACCAGAAGGCCTACGAGCTGGTGGCGATCGGCCCGCGCAAGGAGGATATCGCGCAGGCGGAGGCGCAGCTGCAGGCGTACGACGCGAATCTCGCCTTCCTCAGGCAGCAATTGGCGGACGCGGAGCTTCGCGCGCCGGTCGACTCGGTCGTGCGCTCGCGGCTCATGGAGCCGGGCGAGATGGCCTCGCCGCAAAGCTCGGTCTTCACCCTGGCCGTGATCGATCCGAAATGGGTCCGCGCCTATGTGGCCGAGCCCGACCTCGGGAAGATCCATCCGGGCGAGGTGGCACAGGTCACGGTCGACAGCTTCCCGAACCGGCGTTTCGACGGCTGGATCGGCTTCATCTCGCCGGTTGCGGAATTCACGCCCAAGGCCGTGGAGACGACGGAGCTGCGGACGAGCCTCGTGTACGAGGTCCGAGTGTTCGTCAAGGATCCGGCCGACGACCTCAGGCTCGGCATGCCGGCGACGGTGTCGCTGCCGCTCGCCCTGCCGCCGGCCGCGAGCAGCGACAGCCGGTCATGAGCGGCGCCGCGAAGGACCGCGTGGCGGTGCTCGGCCGCAAGGTGCGCAAGACCTTCCGGCGCGCCCGCGGCGAGACGGTGACCGCCCTCGACGACGTGTCGCTCGAGGTCAGACACGGAGCGCTCACCGCCCTCGTCGGGCCGGACGGCGCGGGCAAGACCACATTGATCCGGCTTATTGCAGGACTGATGCCGGTGGATGGCGGCGAGCTCGAGGTCATGGGATTCGACGTGGCCGCCGCACCGCAAGCCGTGCAGGACCGCATCGCCTATATGCCGCAGCGCTTCGGCCTGTACGAGGACCTGACCGTCCTGGAGAATTTGGACCTCTATGCCGACCTGCACGGCGTGCCGAAGCCGGAACGGGCCGACCAGTACCGGCATCTTCTGGACATGACTGCGCTGGCGCCGTTCACCGCGCGCCTCGCCGGCAAGCTCTCGGGCGGCATGAAGCAGAAGCTCGGCCTCGCCTGCACCCTGGTGCGCGCCCCCGAGCTTCTGCTGCTCGATGAGCCCACGGTCGGCGTCGATCCGCTCTCGCGCCGGGAATTGTGGGACATCGTCTGGCGTCTGGTGCGAGAGGACGGCCTGAGCGTGCTCCTGAGCACCGCCTACCTCGACGAGGCCGAGCGCTGCGACCACGTGCTGGTGCTGCGCGAAGGGAAGGTGCTGGCCAGCGGCCCGCCGGCCAAGGTGAGCGAACTTGCCGCCGGCCGGACGTTCCGCGCCGAGCCCGGCTCGGGCGAGCCGGCGCGCGCGCTGCAATCGCGGCTGATCGATGATCCCGGCATCGTCGACGCGGTGCCCGAAGCGGGCCACGTGCGCCTGGTGCGCACGGGATCGTCCGCGGGAACCGCCGACACGCTCCTGGCCGGCCATGCCGTGGTGCCGGTGCACCCCCGCCTCGAGGACGGATTCATGATCCTGCTGCGCCAACAGGCGCCGGCGCGTACGGCATCGGCCGCGGCGCCGCGCGCGCGGCGCATCGAGGGGTCGGGGGATACGACGGTCATCGAGGTGCGCGATCTCGTGCGCAAGTTCGGAGAGTTCACGGCCGTCAACCATGTCAGCTTCAGGGTCCGGCGCGGCGAAATCTTCGGCCTGCTCGGCCCCAACGGCGCCGGCAAGACGACGACGTTCCGCATGCTGTGCGGCCTCCTGCCGGCCACCTCGGGCACCTTGCGCGTTGCCGGGCTCGACCTGCGCACGGCGCGCGCCTCGGCCAGGCGCCATATCGGTTACGTGGCGCAGAAATTCTCGCTCTACGGCCAGCTGTCGGTGGCGGAGAATCTCGAGTTCTTCGCCAGCGCCTATGGCCTGCGCGGGGCCGCCAAGCGCGCACGCATGGACTGGGCGGTCCATCACTTCGAGCTCGGCCGGATGATCGACCTGCCGAGCGGGCAGCTGCCGGGCGGGTTCAAGCAGCGCCTGGCGATGGCCGCGGCCCTCCTGCACGAGCCCGAGATCCTGTTCCTCGACGAGCCGACCAGCGGTGCCGATCCCTTGGCGCGCCGCGAGTTCTGGCAGCGCATCACGGCCCTCGCCAAGCAGGGGGTCACCGTGATCGTCACCACGCATTTCATGGAGGAGGCAGAGTACTGCGACCGCATCGTCATCCAGGCCGCGGGTACGGTGCTCGCCGAGGGCACGCCTGCCGAGGTGCGCCGCCAGGGCACTCCACGCGAGAGCGGCGAGCCGACCATGGAGGACGCCTTCATTGCGATCGTCGAGGCCGCGCGCCGGCGCGTGGCCGGTGCCGCAGGACGGTCCGCATGATGCCCAACCCGTCCGCCACGCGCGCCAAGCTGCGCCGCATCGCAGCCCTGGTGCGCAAGGAGACCTCGCAGCTCTTCCGCGATTCCAGCAGCATCGCGATCGGCGTCGCCATGCCGATCGCGCTGATCCTGGTCTTCGGCTACGCGCTGTCGCTCGACGTGAAGCACGTTCCGGCGGCGGTCGTGCTCGAGGATTCGTCGCCCGCCGCGGTCGAGCTCGCCGCCGGCTTCACGCTTTCGCCCTATTTCGACGCGCATCTCGTGGCCTCGATGGCGCGCGCGCGCGAGCTCATGCTGGCGCGGGTCGTGGATGGGATCGTGCGCATCCGTCCCGACTTCTCGCGCGATCTCAACCGCGGCGCCGGCGCGGTGCAATTCCTGGTCTACGGCACCGACGCCAACCGCGCGCGCATCATCCAAGGCTATGCCCAAAACGCCGTCGACCAATGGACGAGGCGGCGGTCGGCTGAAGGTCAGGCGTCCGCGCGGACCGGCAGGATCGCGGTGCAGAGCCGGCTGTGGTTCAACGCCGCCAACGACAGCCACTACTTCCTGGTGCCGGGGCTGATCGTGCTGATCATGACCATCATCGGCGCCCTGCTGACCGCTCTCGTCATGGCGCGCGAGTGGGAGCGCGGGACATTGGAGGCGCTGTTCGTGACCCCGGTGCGCGCGGGCGAGATCCTGCTCTCGAAAATGATCCCCTATTTCGCGCTCGGGATGGTCGGGCTCGGCCTGTGCATTCTTGCCGCGCGCTTCCTCTTCCACGTGCCGATCCGCGGCTCGGTCGCCATCCTGGTCGGCGTCTCCATGCTCTATCTCCTCATCGCGCTCGCGGTCGGGCTCCTCATCTCGTCGCTGACCAAGAACCAGTTCGTCGCCAGCATGGCGACCCTCCTGATCACGTTCCTGCCGGCCTTGTTCCTATCCGGGTTCCTGTTCGACCTGCACTCGACCCCGGCTGCCATCCGCGCCCTGAGTTATGTATTGCCCGCGAGCTACTACGTGAGCCTGCTGCAGACCATCTTCCTCGCCGGCGACGTCTGGTCGGTCATCCTTCCCGACACGGCCGTGCTGGCGGGCATGGCGGCGGTGTTGCTCGGTCTGACACGCGTGGTTGCGACCAAGAGGCTCGCATGAACCCCGAAATCCTGGATGCCGTGCTGCGCATCCTGGCGCTGATCCGCAAGGAGCTGCTCGCCATCCTCAAGGACCCCCGCAGCCGCGTCAGCCTGTTCGTGCCGCCGATCCTGCAATGCCTGATCTTCGGCTACGCCGCGACCTACGACCTCAACCACGTGCCGTACGCGGTGCTCGACCAGGACCACAGTGCCGCCTCGCACGACATGCTGGCCGCCCTCGACGGATCGGGCGTCTTCCAGCGCGTGGCCGATCTGCGGCGCACCGACGACATCAAGCCCGCGATCGACGACGGTCGCGCCGTGCTGGTCGTCCAGTTCGCGCAGGATTTCGAGCGCCGGCTGATGGCCGGCCGCGCGGCCGATATGCAGGTGATCGCCGACGGCCGCAACTCCAACACCGCCGGCACGGCGCTGAACTATGTCGGCACGATCGTGAACAGCTTCAATCAGCGCTGGGCGTCCGAGCACGGAAAGAAAGGCGCCCCGGTGCGCGTGGTGATGCGCGCCTGGTACAACCCCAATCTCGAGACCCGCTGGTACATGGTGCCGGCGCTGATCGGCACCCTGACCCTTCTGCAGACGCTGCTCCTGACCGCGATGTCGGTGGCGCGCGAGCGCGAGCAGGGCACGTTCGATCAGCTCCTGGTCACGCCGCTGCGCCCGGCGGAGATCATGGTCGGCAAGGCCGTGCCCTCGGTCCTGATCGGCTTGATCCAGGCGACCCTGATCCTCCTGGTGGCACAGCTCTGGTTCCGCATCCCCTTCGCCGGATCGTACGTGACGCTCTATGCCGGCCTGTTGCTGTTCCTGCTTGCCGCGGTCGGGATCGGTCTCGTGCTGTCCGCGATCGTCGGCACGATGCAGCAGGCGATGCTCTACGCGTTCCTCATCATGCTGCCGTTCTCGCTGCTGTCGGGCCTGACCACGCCGATCGGCGACATGCCGCCGATCTTTCAGGATATGACCGTCGTCAACCCGCTGCGCTATGCGATCGACATCGCGCATCTCGTCTACCTCGAGGGCGCCGGGCTCGGCGGCCTTCTTCCCGACCTGTGGCCGATGACGCTCATCGCCATGGCCACTCTCTCCACGGCCGCCTGGCTGTTCCGGCGCGGCTTCGAATGAGGCCTGTCATGTGGCACTGCCGCTCCGCCGCTTCTGCCGTCGCCGCACTGCTGCTCGGCGCCGCACTGCCGGGTTGCACCGTCGGCCCCGACTTCACGCCACCGACGCCCGACACGCCGGCCAAATGGACCGATACCGCCATAGCCCCGCTGCCCGGACAGCAGAACGTCGTCGACCCGTCGCCGGTGGCGGTCGCGGCGTGGTGGGCGAGCTTTCAGGACCCGGTGCTGACCTCTCTCGTCGAACGCGCCGCGGCGTCGAACCTCGACCTGCGCCAGGCGGTCTTACGGATCGCCGAGGCGCGCGCCCAGCGCGACATCGCGGCCTCGGGCTTCTGGCCGAGCCTGGATGCGAACGGCTCCTATACCCGCCAGCGGGTCAGCGACAAGACCGCACTCACCTCGCTGCTCGCCGGCCATGGCACGAGCGCCGCCCCGCCGGGCCTGCAGAATCCGTTCAACCAGTACCAGTACGGCTTCGACGCCTCCTGGGAGATCGACCTGTTCGGCCGCATCCGGCGGTCGGTCGAGGCCGCCGACGCCGACGGCGCCGCGTCGGTTGAAAACAGCCGCGACGTTCTGGTGTCGCTCGTGGGCGAGGTTGCGCGGATTTATATCGACCTCCGCGGCGCGCAGCTCCGGCTCACGATCCTCGAGGACAATCTCAAGACCCAGCGCGACGCACTCGACCTCGCGCGTGACCGCCGCAATGCCGGCACCGGCATCGATCTCGACGTGGCGAACGCCGCGGCCGAGGTCGCGAGCACCGAAGCCAGGATCCCCACCGTCAAGACCCAGATCGCCGTCGACATCAACCAGCTGAGCTTCCTGCTGGCCTTGGAGCCCGACGCGCTGCGCGCCGAGCTGGCGGCGGCACGCCCGGTGCCGCCCGTCCCGCCCGAGGTGCCGGTCGGCCTTCCCGCCGACCTCGTGCGCCGCCGGCCCGACATCCGGACCGCCGAGGCGGAGCTTCATGCGGCCACGGCGCGCATCGGAGTCGCGGTCGCCGATCTGTTTCCGCGCCTGACCTTGAACGCCGATTTCGGGCTGCAGGCGGCGCGCTCCGGCGATCTCGGAAACTGGGCGAGCCGCTTCTTCGCGATCGGCCCCAGCCTCGACATCCCGATCTTCAGCGGCGGCCGCCGCCAGGCCAATGTCCGCCTCCAGGACGTGACGGCGAAAGAGGCCGCGGTCGTCTACGCGCGCACGGTGCTCGCCGCCATCCACGAGGTCGAGAACGCGCTCGCGGCCTACGGGCCCGAGCAGACCCGGCACGCCTCGCTTGAGACGAGCGTGGCGCAGGACCGCGAGGCGCTATCGCTTGCCACCCAGCGCTACGCGAGCGGCATCACGACATTCCTCGACGTGCTCGACGCCGAGCGCAACCTCGAGCAGGCCGAGTTGTCGCTCGCCGACAGCACCGTCGCCGTCTCGACCGACCTCGTGGCCGTGTACAAGGCGCTCGGCGGCGGCTGGGACCAGCTCAAGCTCGCCGACGGCGATACGGCGGCGGCGCAGACGGCTCTCCGCTAGCGCCGCCATTGGTCCCAGACCGAAGGGGTCGTCTCGCGCCAGGCCGAGCGCGGCTCGAGGCCGATGTCGCGCAGCAGATGATCGTTTAGACACGACACGTCGGCTGGAGTCCGCCGGCGGCTCGGCCATGCGCGGACGCGCGTCCGCAGCCAGGCCAGCATGCGCGCCAACGACCGCGCCGGCCGTGCGCCACATGGCGGGACGGTCGAATCAAGTCCCTCCTCTGGGGCGTCGAACCGTTGGGGTGTCATGGACGTGAACCTTCTTCGCTGATCTCGCACTGCACTTCGGGCAAACAAAAACCCCGCCGGGGGCTGGCGGGGTTTTTGCGTGCCGAGCGTGCAGCCGGACTCAGCGCATGCGTAACCCCGCCCTGCCGGTGACGTACCGGCCGGATTCAATTTCGAGCGAGATATGCATGGTCCGACACATGGTTCGAACCGTACGTAGACACCCTGAGTCTGTCAACCATTGCGTGCAGAGGTTCGGCGATTGGCCGGCGACCGTGGCCGAAAAGACACGGAAGTCGTCAGCCGGCGCTCAGGCGGTCGAGGGCGAGGCTCAACTGGCGCGCCAGGATCACGGCGAGGTCGAGCTCGGCCTGGGTGAAGCGGTGCGGTGCGTCGTAGTACGCCACGAACTTGCCCGCGAGCTTGCCGCGCGCCAGGACAGGAGCAAAGGCGAGAGCGAAGATGCCCTCGTTCGTCACATCGGCGATGAGCGAGGCGGGCACGTCGGCAAAGCCGATATAATCGTAACTGACGGGGCGTGGCGCCGGATCGTCCGAGGTCCAGGGCGACTGGCCGTCGACCGCGGTGCGATAGCGCTCGGACAGGCCCTCCCAGGCCACGAAGCGGGACTTGCCTGTCTCGTCCAGCAGCGAGATCGAGGCGCGGTTGCAGCGGAGCGTGCTGCGGATCGTCTCGATGGCGGCGTCGTAGAGCTCGCGGCGCGACGTGGCGCGGTACAGCTTGTCGGCGAACTGGTACAGCAAAGTCTGCTCGCCGCTGTGTCTGGCCAGCGTCTGCTCGGCGCGCGAGCGCTCGTCGGCGCGCAGGCGCAGAAGCAACGAAGCGCTCGCGAACGCCGCAAGCGCCTGGTCGTACTCGCGCACGCCGGTCGGCTTGGCCATGACCCGCCGTTCGGCGGCAATCGCCGTGGCGGCCTCCTGGAGCGCTCGCCCGCCGATGGCAAAGCGCCGGGCGACGGCGGTGACGAGGATCCCGCACACCGCGGCAATCGCGAGCTCGGCCACGACCACCGCTTGCAGCATGTCCCGGCCGGCGACCACGAGCGCCATTCCGGCAAACGGCAGCCCCACGATGAGCGCCAGCAGCACCATGTATTGCCGGACCGACAGCGCCGGGCGCTGCGGGCGGGCCGTGGAACGGACCGATGATCGTGCCTCGCCTGACATGTGCCTGCGTCGGGTCGAATGGGGGCCCGCGGAGAGCGTATCGTCCGCGTCGATTCCCCGGAAGCCCAATCCGGCGGTTAATGTCTCAAATTGAGACGGGAACGAGTGCTGCGCCGCCGTGCGCCCGGTTCAATTCGGCTCGGTCGTGGTGGGGCTGAAGAGCTCGTCGTCGCCAAGCTCTTCGCGCCGCCGCGCCTCGAGCTCGGCGTTGTAGCGGCGGAGCGCGTAGGCCTCGGTCAGGTAGCCCATGATGCGGCGGTCGATCGGGTTGTCGACCACCGCGAGCGCCTCGGTCGCCGACGCGATGAAGAGGTCGAGCGCCACGCGGACCGGCTGGTAGGGGGTGAGGAAATGCGCCTCGCCGTGCACCAGGTCCTTCACGATCAAGAGCTTCTCCGCCGGATCATGGTCGGTCGCGTGCACCTCCTGGAGGTCGATGGCGCCGGCGTAATGGCCGCCGTCGTCGACCGCGAACACGCGTTTGTTGCCGCCGATGGGGAACTGGGTACGCAGCTCGGACAGCGGCATGGTGAGCGGCACCACCGAGAAGTCGCGCACCATCACCCGGTCGACCGTGAGATCCTGCAGCCAGCCCACGTCGTGCGCGCCGCGCAGCGGCACGCCGCGCAGGTGGAAGCGCCAGGTCGCGAAGGAGTAGCCGAACCAGTGGCGGACGCCGAACGAGGCGACGATCACGGCGGCGGCCACGCCCACCATGGCGGAAAAGTCAGACGTTGCCTCGAGCACCAGGAGGATCATCGTCACCGGCGCTCCGACCACGGCGGCCGCCACGGCCCCCATACCGGCGAGCACGAAGATGGTCGGGTTGGGCGGCATCCACGGCACGTACTGCCCGACCAGAGCCGCAATCGCACTGCCGAACAATGTGCCCAGGAACAAGGACGAGCTGAACATGCCGCCGCGGAAGCCGCTGCCGACCGACAACGCCGAGGCGAAGGTCTTGCCGACGATGAGGATCAGCAGCAGCGGGAGCTCCATGGTGCTCGACATGGCGGCCACGATGCCGCCATGGCCGCTGCCCAGCACTTGCGGGTAGGCGATGGCCATGCCGCCGAGGATGGTCCCGCCGACCGCCGGCCGCGCCCAGGACGGCAGGGCGATGCGGCGGAAGAGGCCCTCGACGCGCGTGACGCCCACCATCGCCGCGATCCCGAGCAACGCCGCCAGCACGCCCTCGATCACCAGCAGCAGGTAGTCGAGCGCGCTGAGTGCGATATGGTCGTAGGTGACGAAGATCGGGTTGTCGCCGTAGAGCTGGCGCTCCACGAGGGTGGCGGCCAACGCGGCCACGCCGATCGGCGCCAGGGTGCCCAGCGTATAGGTGCCGACGATCAGCTCGAACGCGTAGAAGGCGCCGGCCAACGGCGCGTTGAACGCGGCGGCGATGGCGGCGGCGGCCCCGGCACCGACGAACGTGCGCAGGTCCGCGCGCCGGAGCCGCAGCGAGCGGCCGATCCGCGACGCGGTCCCCGAGCCCAGCTGCGTGTAGGCGGCCTCGAGACCCACCGAGGCGCCCACGCCCGCCGAGATCACGGTGAGAAAGGCGAGCCGGATGCTGTCGTTGAGCGACATCCGGCCGCCGTAGAGGGCGTTGGCCTCGATCGCGTCGACGATGTCGCGCCGCCGCCAGCGGCGCAGCGCCCAGGCGATGATGCCGTAGAACAGCCCGCCGATGCTCGGAATGGCCACGAGGCGCCACGGCTCGATGTCGGCCCCGCTGCTCAGATGCACGTCGAACGCGATGCCGAAGAGCAGCGTATGCAGGGCGGCCACGCCCTGCGGCAGGGCCGAGACCACCACGCCGACGATGCCGCCGAGGCAGGCCGACATCATCACGAGGCCGATGTCGCTGTTGCGGATATTCGCCCGCAGCAGCGCCTTGAGCCGTGTCCGCAGCTCCCCACCCAGGGACCGGCGCCGGCCGGCGTGCCAAAACGGGGCGATCGTTTCGGACCCGAGCGACGGCCTGAGCTTGGGCTGCGAGAAGAACATCGTGGTTCTAGATATTGGACAGCTGGTCAGTCATAGGGATGACGTCATAAACGACATATGGTTGCGAGCCGCCGATTGCCATCCGCCGGCCCGGGTCCACCGCGCCAGATGGGCGCGTGCAGAATGTAGCTTTTTGGTGGCAATCCTAGGGGCTTGCCAGGGTTGTCATAACGCACTCGGCAGCCCCGATCCAGCCAAGTTTGCCCGCCTCCGCACGATCGTGAGCAAGGTGTGGCCGTGGCACCGCAGAAGGGCGCCAGCGGGTGCAGATGTGCGGGTTCGGCGGGTCTTAACCTTCCGGGTGCGGCCCCTCTACATCGTGGCGCCGAGCACCCAGGGGGCGAATTCGTCGTCGCCGAAGCCCATCTCTTCGCTCTTGGTCTTCTGCCCCGAGGCGGTCCTGAGGATGAGATCGAAGATCCGCTCGCCGCAGGCCTGGACGGTCTCGGTGCCGTCGACGATGGTGCCGCAGTTGATGTCCATGTCGTCGGTCATGCGCTGGTAAAGCCGCGTATTGGTGGCCAGCTTGAGCGACGGGGCCGGTTTGCAGCCGTAGACCGAGCCGCGGCCGGTGGTGAAGCAGATGAGGTTGGCTCCGCCCGCCACCTGGCCGGTCGCCGAGACCGGGTCATAGCCCGGCGTGTCCATGAACACGAAGCCCTTGGCCTTGACCGGCTCGGCGTAGCCCACGACGTCGACGAGGTTGGTCGAGCCGGCCTTGGCTGCCGCCCCCAGCGATTTTTCGAGGATCGTGGTGATGCCCCCCGCCTTGTTCCCGGGGCTGGGGTTGTTGTCCATGGTGCCGCCGTGCTTGGCCGTGTAGCCCTCCCACCATTTCATCACCGCGACCAGCTTCTCGCCGACCTCGCGGCTCACGGCGCGGCGCGTCAGGAGATGCTCGGCCCCGTAGGTCTCGGGCGATTCCGAGAGGATGACCGTGCCGCCGTGGCGGACCAGAAGGTCCGAGGCCGCACCCAGCGCCGGGTTGGCGGAAATCCCCGAGTAGCCGTCCGAGCCGCCGCATTGCAGGCCGATCGTGATCTCCGACGCCGGCACGCTCTCGCGCCGCGTCCGGTTGAGGTCGGGCAGGAGCTCCTTGATGCGCGCGACACCCTCGCGCACGGTCTTCGCGGCCCCGCCCGTGTCCTGGATCGTCATCGTCTGCAGCAAGGCGCCCTCGTTTAGGTTATGGGCGCGCAGGATGCCGCCGATCTGGTTGGTCTCGCAGCCGAGGCCCAGGACCAGCACGGCCGCGAAATTCGGATGCCGCGCATAGCCCGCGATGACGCGGCGGAGGAGGTCCATGCCCTCGCCCTCGGCGGCCATGCCGCAGCCGGTCTTGTGGGTGAGCGCCACCACGCCGTCGACGTTCGGGAACTCGGCGAGCGGCCCTTCGCCGGTGAGCGGATTGGTGCGGAAAGCGTCTCCGATATACCGGGCCACGGTCGCCGAGCAGTTGACCGAGGTAAGCACGCCGACATAGTTGCGCGTCGCCGCCCGTCCGTCGGGCCGCACATAGCCCTGGAACGTTGCCGGCTCGTTCGCGTACTGCGTCGCCACGGCGAGCGTGCCGTGGGCGTAGTCGCGCTGGAAGTCGCGAATCTCGCAATTGTGGGTGTGCACATGCGCGCCCGGCGCGATGTCGGTCGAGGCAAAGCCGATGATCTGGCCGTAGCGGCGCACCGCCTCGCCGCGCGCGATGGCGGCGGTCGCGATCTTGTGGCCGGAGGGAATGCGGTCGCGCGCCACGGTCTTCTCATCCGGGAGGGACGCGCCGGCCGGAAGATCGGCGCGCGTGACGACGACGTTGTCGGCCGGATGGAGGCGGATCACGGGCTTGCCGGCGGCTGGCATGGCGGAGCACTCCTGGATGTGCTCCGACTATACGGCGGCCCCTGACGGCTTGCGACCCCCTGCGGGTGTTCCTAGATTCGGACGTAAGGCGCTCGAAGGAGAGGGAACGTGACCGGACGGCTCGAAGGCAAGACGGCGATCATCACGGCGGCGGCGGCGGGCATCGGGCGGGCTTCGGCGCTCGCGTTCGCGCGCGAAGGGGCGAAGGTCATCGCCACCGACATCGACGAGAAGAACCTCGCCACCCTCGCCGGCGTGGCCGGTGTCACGGACAAGCCGGTGGACAGGATCGCGAGCATCACCACGCGCCGGCTCGACGTGCTGGACAAGGCCGCGGTCGATGCGATCGCCAACGACGTGGGGCCGGTCGACGTGCTCATGAACTGCGCGGGCTTCGTGCACAACGGCTCGATCCTCGACTGCGACGACAAGGCGTGGGAGTTCTCGATGAACCTCAACGTCCGGTCGATGTTCTGGATGATCAAGGCGTTCCTGCCGGGCATGCTGAAGCGCGGCAAAGGCTCGATCGTCAACGTGGCCTCGGTCGCCTCCTCGCTGCGCGGCCTGCCCAACCGTTTCGTCTACGGCACGACCAAGGCCGCGGTCATCGGCCTCACGAAGGCCGTGGCCGCCGACGTCATCACCAAGGGCGTGCGGTGCAACTGCCTGGCACCCGGCACGATCGAGACCCCGTCCTTGGAGCAGCGCATCGCCTCCTACGCCGACAAGGAGAAGGCGCGCAAGGATTTCATCGCCCGCCAGCCGATCGGCCGGCTGGGCACGGCCGACGAGATCGCCGCCGCAGCACTCTACCTCGCCTCGGACGAAAGCAGCTACACGACGGGCATCTGCCTGATCGCCGACGGCGGCGTCACGCTCTAATTCGTCCCGGTCAGTCGCCGAACCCGTGCACCAGGCGCGCGGGCGTGCCGTCGGCGAAGCGCAGTGCCGCCGGCGGATTGGCATCGCGCGCCTTTTCGGTCGGCGACTTCCGTGGCTGTTCGCACCGCACAAGGTCCTTGGGGCCGGGCCACCGCGCCATGGTGGCGGCCAGTTCGTCGCAGCGCGCCGCCAGAGCGAACAGCTGCCGGCGCATTTCGAGGCTCGCTTCGGCGCGCGCGAGGTCGCGATACTTTGCCGCCTGCTTCTGAAGATACGACGCTTTGATCATGGGCCACCCTTGTGCTGGTGCGGCCGGGCGGGTCGCCTGCGACCTTGAGTCCTTCAAGATGTGAGCTTCCCCCGGCCCGATACTCTCGCGGCGCTCGATCGTGCGACTCGTCCCGTCTGATCGAGGCCGCGGCGAAGGCTATGCCGGCCTCCGCGGGCGCCAGGTGACTTGTTTGTGACGACTTTATCCCTTGCTTTTTTCGGCTCCGACGCGGCCGCCCCGCCACCCTCGCGTAGTCGGCGGCGCGAGCGGATCCGCGCTCGCGCGACGTTGATGTTCAGTACGTAGCTCTTCCGCCCGAGATGTCGAACACGCCGCCGGTCGAGAACGCGCACTCCTCCGAGGCGAGCCAGGCGGCGAGGGCGGCGATTTCGGTCACATCGACAAAACGTCCCATCGGGATCTTGGAGAGCATGTAGGCGATCTGCTGCTCGGTCATCTGCTTGAAGATGTCGGTGCGCGCGGCGGCGGGCGTGATGCAGTTCACGAGCACGCCGCTTTGCGCCAGCTCCTTGCCGAGCGACTTTGTGAGCCCGATGAGCCCCGCCTTGCTGGCGCTGTAGGCGACTGCGTTGGGATTGCCCTCCTTGCCGGCGATCGAGGCTATGTTGACGATGCGCCCGTATTTGCGCGCGATCATGCCGGGCACGATGGCGCGGCTGCACAGGAACGGCCCCGAAAGATTGATGTCGAGGACGCGGCGCCACTCCTCGACCGGGTACTCCCAGGTCGGCTTGTTCATGCCGGAGATGCCGGCGTTGTTGACCAGGATGTCGATGCGGCCCATGTCTCCGGCCGTCGCCTGGGCGGCGGCGGCGACCGCCACGGGATCCGTGACGTCGACCGCCCGCTCGCGCGCCTTGCCCGCCGGCGCGAGCTCCTTGACCGCCGCGTGAAGCGCCGCCGCGTCGACATCCCACAGGCTCACCTCGGCGCCCGATGCCATCAGCCGCTCGGCGATCGCAAGCCCGATGCCGCGCGCCCCGCCGGTGACCACGGCCTTGCGGCCCGTCAGATCGATCTTGTTCACGGCTCCTCCCTCGTTCCACGCCCTCGTGTGACCCGCTTCACACGTTCCGGGCCGCGAATGGCCTAGTTTTACATCCGATTTACACGCCGTTCATACCGCGTTTGCGCGCGGGACGTCTCATAGAGGACGTTGAACCAGTGACATCCGGACACACCGGGTGGGGAGTGCCAAATGGATGCATCGGATACCTTGACCTTGTCTGACGAGCAGGCCGCACCGGGCGCCCGCCGCGAACCGGCGAACCATTCCTTCGAGCAGAGATTCGCCGAGGCGCTGCGCCGCCGCCTCTATCCGCGCACGCGGCTGCGGCTCAAGACGCTGTCGCGCGACACCGGCTATTCGGAAGACACGATCACGCGCTGGACCCAGGCGAAGCACCGGGTGTTCGCCGGAGCCGTCGAAGACATGGCGACCTACTTCGCCGAGCGCTTCGAAGATTACGGCCTGATGTACGAGATCTTCGGCCGCGTCGCCGGCTGGGCGCTGGTCCCGCCCGCCTCCGTGGCTCCGGCGGGCCGCTGGCCGATGGCGGGGACGATACCGCCGGCGGAGCGGGGCGGGCACCTGCTGGCTGCCGGCGACTCTCCGCATCCGTGACGAGCTCCAGGGCCGCCGGCTCAGGCCGGCGGCCCACACTCATGTGATCGCAGTCCTGGGTCTGTGCCCGGGACTCGCATCGTCGCTTCTGCTAGGTTAACGCCCTGATGAGGGCCCGGCGGCGCAGGGCCGCCGTCGATCCCGACCTAGGGAGAAGCCAATGACGGCGTTCACGATCAACGGACGCTCGGTGGATGTCACCGCCGAGCCGGACACTCCGCTGTTGTGGGTGATCCGTGAGCACCTCAAGCTCACCGGCACGAAATTCGGCTGCGGCATCGCCCAGTGCGGCGCGTGCACGGTCCATATCGACGGCGAGCCTGCGCGCTCCTGCCAGACGCAGTTGCAGGACGTCGCCGGCCGCAAAATCACGACGATCGAGGGCCTGTCGGCCAATTCCGACCATCCGCTGCAGAAGGCGTGGGTCGCCGAGCAGGTCCCGCAATGCGGCTACTGCCAGTCGGGCCAGATCATGGAGGCGGCGGCCTTCCTGAAGAAGACCCCCAAGCCCACCCGCCAGCAGATCATCGATGCCATGGACGGCCATATCTGCCGCTGCGGCACCTACATGCGGATCATCAGCGCCATCCAACGCGCGGCACGGGAGGCCTGAGATCATGTCCCAAGCCATTCAGAGCCGGATTCAGGCAAGCCCCCTGTCGCGGCGCAGCTTCCTGGTCAGCGCCGGCGGCGTGAGCGTCGCGGTCACGTTCGGAGCGCTCCCGGCCGAGGTCTTCGGTGCCGCGGTCGCCCCTGGGATGGACAAGGGCCTTTCGCCCAGCGCGTGGGTGACGATCGGGGCCGACGGGACGGTATCGATCATCTCGCCGGCGTCCGAGATGGGGCAGGGCGTCATGACGTCGATGCCGCTCCTCATCGCCGAGGACATGGACGCCGACTGGAGCAAGGTGCGCATCGTCCAGGCGCCGGCCGATGCCAAGAACTACGGCAATCCCGGCTTCGGCGGCGCGCAGCTGACCGGCGGCAGCCGCACCACGCCGGGCTATTACGAAAAACTGCGCCTGGTCGGAGCGCAGACGCGCAAAGTGATCCTCGCCAGTGCCGCCGACATGATGAAGGTTCCGGTCGACGAACTCACGACCGAGCCCAGCGTCGTGGTGCACAAGAAATCCGGCAAGAAGCTCGGCTACGGCGATCTCGCGAAGTCGGCGAAGCTGCCGGATCCGCTGCCCGAGGCGACGAAGGCCGACCTCAAGCCGGTGCACCAGTGGCGCTATATCGGCAACCGCAAGATCCCGCGGGTCGACGTCGAATCCAAGGTGAACGGCAAGGCCGTGTTCGGAATCGACGTGCAGCTGCCGAACATGCTCTATGGGGCGGTGCTGCGCACGCCGGTGCAGGGCGAAAAGCCGGTCAGCGTCGACGACGCGGCGGCGCGGCGCATGAAAGGCATCGTCCAGATCGTCCCGCTGCCCTACGGCGTCGGCATCATCGGCGAGACGGTCGAGGTGACGAAGAAGGCCAAGGACAGCATCAAGGTCACGTGGTCGACCGGCGCCAAGGCGCGCGGCTACACGAGCGACAAGCTGCTCGAGGACTACCGCAAGATCGCGGCCGACCCCAGCAAGAAGGGGGTCGACGTGCACAAAGAGGGCGATGCCGAGGCGGCGATCGCCGGTGCCGCCAAGGTGCTCTCGGTCGACTACCTCACCGACCACGTCTATCACGCGACGATGGAGCCGATGAACGCCACGGCTCTCGTGCGCAACGACCAGGTCGAGATCTGGGCGCCGACGCAGTCGCCGTCGGTGACACAGGGCTTCGGCGCGCGCATGGCCGGGACCGCGCCGGAGAAGGTCCAGGTCCACACGACCATGCTCGGCGGCGGCTTCGGGCGGAAGACCGAGGCCGATTTCGTCGTCGATGCGGTCCTCCTCGCCAAGTCGGTCCCGGGGCGGCCGGTGAAGGTGATCTGGAGCCGCGAGGACGACGTCCAGCACGACAAGTACCGGCCCCTCGAGGCGCAGCACATCCAGGTCGGCCTCGATGCCAAGGGCAACGTCGTCGGCTGGCGCCACCGCATCGTCGCCCAGTCGATCTTCGCGCGCGTGTTCCCCGCCGCGTTCGAGAAGGGCGGCGGCCAGGACGGATCGGTCACCGAGGGTCTCGAGTTCAATTACGGGGTGCCGGCGCACCACGTCGAATATATCCGGCAGGACAACGGGCAGGACGTGGGCTTCTGGCGCGCGGTCGGGCCGGGCTACACCAAGTTCGGCGTCGAATGCATGGTCGACGAGATCGCGCAGGCCCGGAAGATGGACCCGCTGCACCTGCGGCTCGAGCTCCTGAAGGAGCAGCCGAGGGCGCAGAAGGTGCTGCGCACCGCGGCCGAGATGGCGGGATGGACGAAGAAGCGCAAAGAGAAGGACAGAGCGCTCGGCCTCGCCTATTCCGATGCCTGGGGGGCGCATTGCGCGCAGATCGCCGAGATCTCGCTCGACCGCAAGAGCGGCGAGATTCGCGTGCACAATGTGTGGTGCGCGGTCGACCCTGGCGTGGCGGTGCAGCCGTGGAACATCGAGGCGCAGATGCTGGGCGCGATCACCCACGGCGCCAGCCATGCGCTCTACGAGCAGGT
>DATJPD010000084.1:0-7975 GCA_035506575.1 Alphaproteobacteria bacterium | reverse complement strand
GATGGACCTGGTCGAAAACAAGCTGTCGATGATGCAGGTGGTCGACCGCGAAGATGCCCGCGAGCTTGCGGTACTCGAGTCAGCTCGGCGCGAGCTGTCGGTGATGGCGGGTCTCCGCCGCACGGCAGGTGCCCCGGTCGTCGAAGGCCGGTTCAGCCGCGAAGAGTCGCTGGATCAGTTGGAAGTCGCCGCCGCCTGATGTGAGACAAGGCCGCCTTACCGAAGGCGGCCTTTGTTGCATCTGGGGCTCGTTTTGCATCTGGGGCTCGTTTTGACTGGGCCCTTCGAGTACCTTGGCCGCGCGGCGCCGGGACCATCCCGGACCCGCGGGTTCTCAAGGACGCGAAAGGGCTCGGGTGGCACAGAAGCCAGTGGCGGAGAAGACTGGGGACGCGCTGTTTCCCGACACGCGCCCGGCGGCATCGCAGCCGCGGTTCACCACCGGGATCCTGCCCTACCAGACCTACCAGGAGTTCATCCGCGCCGGCCGCATCCAGGCGGATGAACCGTTCGCCGACGGCCAGCTTCAGCCGGCCAGCATCGATCTACGCCTGGGTGCCGTCGCCTGGCGCGTGCAGGCGAGCTTCCTGCCCGGCAAGCAGCCGGTCGAGCGCAAGATCCAATCGCTCAAGATGCACGAGCTCGACCTCACCCAGGGTGCGGTGCTCGAGCGCGGCTGCTGCTACATCGTCCCTCTCCTCGAGCGGCTGAACCTGCCGGCGGACATCGCCGGCACCGCGAACCCCAAAAGCACCACCGGCCGCCTCGACATCTTCACCCGCCTCATCCCGGACTACGCCGAGGAGTTCGAGGAGGTGAAGAAGGGCTACAAGGGAAATCTCTATCTCGAGGTCAGCCCGCGCACCTTCAGCGTCCGCGTGCACAAAGGGCTGTCGCTCAACCAGCTCCGCCTCCGCCGCGGCGACCCGCCGCCGTCGGACGCCGCCCTCGAAGCGCTCGACCAGAGCGAAGGGCTGGTGTTCACGGGCGAAAAAGCCACGGCCGCAACGATCAATCGCGGCCTGTGGGTGTCGATCGATCTGGAGGGGGTCGACAGCGATCTCATCGGCTATCGCGCCAGGCATCACACGGCCCTCATCGATCTCGCCAAGATCGGCCATTACGATCCGGCCGCTTATTGGGAGCCGATCCGCCGCGATGCGTCGGGCACCCTCATCTTGAATCCCGGCGAATTCTACATCCTGGTCTCGAAGGAAAAGGTTCGCGTCCCGCCCGGCTACGCTGCGGAGATGGTCCCCTACGATCCCTCGGTCGGCGAGTTCCGCATCCACTACGCCGGCTTCTTCGATCCGGGGTTCGGCTACGGCACGGGCGGCGAGATTCCCGGCACGCGCGCGGTGCTCGAAGTGCGCTCGCACGAAGTGCCGTTCCTGGTCGAGGACGGCCAGGTGGTCGGCCGTCTGATCTACGAGCGCCTCACCGACGTGCCCGAGAAGCTCTACGGCAGCGGGCTCGGCTCCAACTATCAGCGCCAGGGCCTGGCGCTGTCGAAGCAATTCAAAAGACTCTAAGGAAGCGCCATGCGTCAGATCAACGTCGGCATCATCGGGGTCGGCTGGTGCGGCGGCATCCGCGCCCATGCGTGCGCCGCCAATCCGCTGGTCAAGGGCCTCTACCTGGCCGAGATCAAGCCCGAGCGCCTGGCCGAGATCGCGGCCGCGACCAAGCCCATCAAGGCCACGACCGAGTGGAAGGAACTGCTCGACATCAAGGAGATCGACGCGCTCTACATCTCGGCGACACCCGAGACCACGCATTATCCGATGGCGCGCGACTGCCTGCTCGCGGGCAAGCACGTGTTCCTCGAGAAGCCGATCGCGATGGAGCTCGGCGAGGCGGACGAGCTGATCGCCATCGCCCGGCGCAACAACCTCAAATTCACCGTCGGCTACTCGCAGCGCTTCTCGTCCAAGCAGGCCTACATCAAGAAGTGCCTCACCGACGGCACCCTGGGCGAGCCGGTGACGGCGATGGTCAGCCGGCATTTGAGCCGCAGCCTCGGCAACAAGATCAACACGCGCACCCGCCTCTCCCCTGCCGCGATGGAGGCGACGCACGACATCGACTGGGTGCTGTGGTGCCTCGAGCCCGCCAAGCCGGTGCGCGTCTACACGCAATCGGTCTCGAAGGTGAACAAGCACAAGAACAACACGCCGGACCAGAGCTGGATCGTGATCACCATGGACAACGACGTGGTGGTGACGATCGGCGCCGGCTGGATCCTCCCGCCCGGCTACCCCAATTTCTGCACGACTCAGATCGAGTTCATCGGCACCGAGGGCGCCCTGCTCATCGACGACAGCCACAAGGACGTGCAGCTGATGTCGATGAAGTCGCCGGGAATCCAGTACCCGATGTCGACCATGCCGGGCGAGCCGGTCGGCCACGTCTACGCAGGGGCCATGGCGCCCGAGACCAACTACTTCGTCGACTGCGTGGCGCGCGACAAGCCGGTGCTGGTGACGCCCGAGCAGGCACGTCTCGTGATGGAGGTCTACACCGCCGCCGACATCTCGGCCGAGCGCAACGAGCCGGTCGACCTGCCGCTGCGCAAGGGCGACAACCGCGTGGCGGCCGCGGCGGGCTGATCGCTTTTCGCTCAACCATTGACCCCTCACCCGCTCGCTGACTTGCGCTGCGTCGCCGGCCTTCAGGCCGCCGACGGGCGCGAAGAAAAGACTGGGCGCGACCTCTCCCGCAAGGGGAGAGGTGACTTTGGAACGCGCCTCTCTTCTCCCTCTCCCCTTGTGGGAGAGGGCTGGGGTGAGGGGGTGGCACCGTGACGCCCCAGCTCGCCTCGATCTTCACCAGCAACGACATCTATCTCGCCATGGCGGCGGCGCTGGTCGCGGGACTGCTGCGCGGGTTCGCCGGTTTCGGCTCGGCGATGCTGATGGCGCCGTTGTTCGCGATCCTGTTCGGCTCGGCCGAGATGATCGCGACCATCGTCGCGATGGAGATCGCCATCAGCTTCCACCTCTTCCCGGCGGCGCGGCGACATTGCGACTGGTCGGTCGTCGCCCCCATGACCGTCGCCGCCTGCCTCGCCATGCCGCTCGGCCTGTGGCTCCTGGTCAGCCTCGACCGTGTCGCCATCACCAAGCTCGTGTCGGCGATCGTCGCCGGCTTCGCCCTCATCCTGCTCACCGGGTGGCGCTGGCGGGGACTGCGCGGGTGGGTGCCGAGTGCGGTGGTCGGCACGATCTCGGGAGCGATGATGGCCACCACCAGCGTCGGCGGCCCGCCGGTGCTCCTCTACATCATGTCTTCGGATGATTCGCCGACCACGGTGCGCGCCAACGTCATCACCTATTATTTCGCCACGCAGATCCTGCTGCTGGGCATCATGTTCGCAGGCGGGGTGGCGGGCCCCGTCGCGTTGCTGCGCGCGGTGATCCTGTTTCCGTTCATGCTCGCGGGCTCGTGGGCGGGCGTGCGCTTTTTCCACGGAGCAAGCGAGCTGTTCTACCGCCGCGTGGCGCTCGGTCTCCTGCTCGCGGTCGGTCTGTTCGGCCTCCTGCACTGAGGCCGGCGGGTGCTCATGATGTCGCCACTCCGCCTGTAAAAGAGGCAACGATCATAGGCACTTGGCGATTATTCCGCCGTGGCGTCAAAAGACGCCATTCGGTATAATTTCGCCCATCGATTGCAGCGCCCTATCGACAGAAGGTCGACAACCGCCGCGATGGAAGACCAGCCGTCAGCACGCAAACCTGCAGCACCGCAGGTTCCGAGCCCGACCGAAGACGCCCACCTCTATCGCGGCATGTTCGAGAACGCGATCTGGGGCATCTTCCAGACCACCCCTGAGGGCTACTACATCACCGCCAACCCGGCGCTGGCGCGCATCTACGGCTATGAGTCGCCGGCCGAGCTCCTGGGCGCCATCACCAATATCGGCCGCCAGCTCTATGTCGATCCGCTGCGTCGCGACGCCTTCACGCAGCA
Organism: Alphaproteobacteria bacterium; assembly: GCA_035506575.1. Classification (GTDB taxonomy): domain Bacteria; phylum Pseudomonadota; class Alphaproteobacteria; order CACIAM-22H2; family CACIAM-22H2; genus DATJPD01. Next base: position 4,006 of record DATJPD010000084.1, on the reverse strand, counting down.
GATGCAGCGGAGCGGGGTGGTGTCGGGCTTCGAATCACAGGTCTATCGCCGCGACGGCACGACCATCTGGATTTCCGAAAGCTGCCGCGAGGTGCGCGCGACCACGGGCGAGCTGCTCTATTACGAAGGCACGGTCGAGGACATCACGGCGCGCAAGACCGCCGAGACGGCGCTGCTCGCCGCCAAGGAGCAGGCGGAGGCCGCGAGCCAGGCCAAATCCGAGTTCCTCGCGCATATGAGCCACGAGCTGCGCACGCCGCTCAACGCCATCCTGGGGTTTGCCGAGCTGCTCCGGAACGAGATGTTCGGCCCGTTGGGCGACGCGCGCTACCGGGAATACGCCGCCGACATCCACGGCAGCGGCGAGCACCTGCTCGAGATCATCAACACGATCCTGGACCTGACCAAGATCGAGGCCGGCCACATCACCCTCAACGAAGAGACCGTGGACCTCGCCGAGATCCTGCACGCGACCGAGCGGCTCATCCAGCCGGCAGCCCTGCGGCGGCGCATCCGACTTGCGGTCGCCCCGCCGCCCGCCCCGCTCCGCCTGCGCCTCGATGCGACGCGGTTCAAGCAGATCCTGCTCAACCTGCTGTCGAACGCGGTCAAGTTCACGCCGCCGGGGGGCGACGTGACCTTGAGCGCAGAGGCCGCGGCCGACGGCGCCCTCCAGCTCATCGTCCGCGATTCCGGGATCGGCATGACCGCCGACGAGATCGGCAAGGCGATCGAGCCCTTCCAGCAGATCGACAACGTGTTCAACCGCCGCTACGAGGGCACCGGCCTCGGCCTGACCGTCGCCAAGCTCCTGGTCGAGCTGCACGGCGGCACGCTTGCGATCGAGAGCGTGCCCAAGAGCGGCACGACGGTGACCGTCTCCCTCCCCGCCGACCGCCTCCACAACCCGCGCTGCGACGCGGCGTGAGGCGGGAGGACTATTCACCATGGAGACACAGAGAACACGGAGAAGAGAAGATTCCCTTCTGATCTCCGTGGCCTCTGTGTCTCTGTGGTTGAATTTCCTGGCCCCGCTTTCGCGGGGACCGCGGACGTGCTTTGATGGGCGCAATAACAAACCCATCGGGAGCGCCCTGACATGACCTCCGCCGGACGTCCGCGAGACTATGCTGTCGTGGACTACGAGGTCTTTGCCGAAACGCCTGAGCTTCGGATGGTCGCCATCACCCTGGGCCCCGGCCAGGAAGTGCCGTGGCACTGGCACAGCAACGTCAGCGACCGCTTCTTCTGCCTGCAAGGGCCGATGGTGATCGAGACCCGCGCGCCGCGCGAGGTGTTCGAGCTCGCGGCGGGCGAGACATGCATCGTGTCGGCCAAGCGGGCGCACCGCGTCACCGGGAAGAACAACGGTCCCTGCAAGTTCGGCGTGCTGCAGGGCGTCGGCACGTATGACTTCCATCCAGTCGGCGCAACCAAAGACGCTTAGCGGGAGGAATTGGACATGAGATCAGCCCTGTGGTGCACGGCCGTGGCCCTTTTCATCGGCTGGTCCCCGGTCGCACTGGCGCAATCCGAGCCGACGCCGGCGCAGCAGCTCGAGGCGCTGCGCGCCGACGTCCAGGGACGCGCCGATCACAACATCTACCCGATCCAGGGCATCCACCCGCAGGACGCACGCGAGGTGCTGGCAAGCCTGCACTCGACCGACCGCGACGAATGGGCTGCCGCATGGAGTGCGATGGGCCAGCGCTACGCCGACCGCGCCAAGGCGGCCGAGACCAACAACGACAAGGCGACGGCGCGCGAGGACTGGCACCAGGCGTGGATCGACTTCATGTTCGCCGGCTGGCCGGTGCAGAACACGCCGGGCAAGCGCGCCGCCTATCCGAAATCGGCCGACGCGTTCCGCCACTACGGGGCGCTGATGGACCCGCCGCTCGAGGTGGTCGAGATCCCGTTCGAGACCTCCAAGATCGTGGGCCTGATGCAGCTGCCCCCCTCCCATAGCCCTGGGGCGCCGCGGCCCGCACCGGTCGTGATCTCGATCGGCGGGCTCGACGAATACAAGGAATTCGCGGTCCAGCATTTCGGCGCCACCTTCCTCGAAGGCGGCCTCGGCGAGTTCGCGATCGACATGCCGGGGACGGGCGAATCTCCGGTCAAGGCCGAGATCGGCGGCGAGCGGGTGTTCGCGAAGGTGATCGACTACCTGCGCACGCGCTCCGACGTCGACGGCCAGCGGATCGCGGTCCAGGGCGTCAGCGCCGGCGGCTACTGGTCGGCGCTGCTCTCCTATGTCGAGCGGCCGCGGCTGCGCGCCGCCATCGTGTGGGGCGGCCCGGTGCACGGATATTTCCAGGCCGACTGGCAGCGCAAATCGTTCGCCACGCGCGAGTACCTGTTCGGGCTCAAGGAGGCGCGCATCGCGATCTGGGGCTTCCCCAGCGAAGAGGCGTTCCTCGCCGGCATGCCGAAGATGTCGCTCCAGGCGCGCGGGCTGCTCAGCCAGCCGTCGACCGCGGTGCTGGCGGTGAACGGCGAGAAGGACTCGCAGGTGCCGATCGACGACCTGTACCTTCTCCTGCGCACCGGCACCCCGAAGTTCGCCTGGGTGAACCCGACCGGCGGCCATGTCGGCCGGTCGGCGGACATGTCGGAGGACAAGATCCACCGCCAGGTGATCGTCCCGTGGCTGAACCAGGTGATGGCCACGGCACAATAGGCGCCCCCGACCGGGTCGCGCGCCCCAGGAGGCAGGCATGAGCGGTTCCACGACGTCGTCGCGTCCGCGTTCCTTGTTCACGAGCGCGCCCCTCGTGGGCTTCGGCCTGGCGGTGGCGGCGCTCGTCCTGCTGGCGGCCGTCCCGTTCGGCTGGCGCGCCGGCCTGTGGACCTACAGCGTCTCCCTGCAGACGCTCCTCCCCTACGCCGCCTACGCGGCGATTGCCGGCGGCATCATCTCAGCACTGGCGCTGGTCTTCGGCCGGGGCGCCTTGGGCCGCCGCGGCCTTGCCCTGGCGGCGGCCGGGCTCGTGGTGGGAGCCGGCGTCGCCGCCGTGCCGCTCTATTGGAACAGCGCCCGCACGAGCGTGCCGAACAACGACATCACGACCGACACCAGCAACCCGCCGGCCTTCTCGGCGGTGCTCGCGGCGCGCAAGGCCGAGGATTCGATCCCGGTCACCTACGACCCCAAGATGGCCGCACAGCAGCGGCAGGCGTATCCGGATATCGCGGCCGTGATCCTGCCGCTCCAGCCCGTGGACGCCTTCGCGAAGGCGCTTGCGGCGGCAAAGTCCATGACCGGATGGACGATCGTCACGGCCGATCCCGCCACCGGCATGATCGAGGCGAGCCAGAGTACCCGCTGGATGCACTTCACCGACGACGTCGTGATCCGCGTCGCCAAGGACGAGGATGGCAGCCGGGTCGACGTCCGCTCGCACTCGCGCCACGGGCGCAACGATTTCGGCGTGAACGCGGCGCGGGTGCGCGCGTACATACAGACGCTGAAGGCGAGCTGACGGCGCCGCCTCACTCGTCATGGCCGGGTTTATCCCGGCCATCCACGTCGTTGCGCAACCCGTCACCACCGACATGTTCGGCCCGACGTGGATGCCCGGAACAAGTCCGGGCATGACGGAAAATACGCCGTTGGCCCGTCAGGGCTTGCCGAACCAATCCTTCAGCATCGGCTGGTGCTGGACCGGATTGAACTCGGTGATCCGAACAAAGCGCATCTTCCGTGCTTTCGTGAACGGCTCTTCGGCCAGCAGCTCGTCGAGCTTCTCGCGCGAGGCCGCGCGCGCCAGCAGGAAGCCGCCGCGGGCCGGGATCTGCGGCCCCGAGCACAGGAAGTGTCCTGCCTCGTAGCCCTTCTGCAGAAACGCCCGATGCTGCGGGATCAAGGGAGCGATCTCCTCGAACGGCACGAGGTATTCGCCCTCGAGAACGAAGTGCTTCAACGCAGTACTTCCCTCCTAGGCTGCGCTTCTGGCATTGCGGCGCTCGACGTCGCCGATGAAGGTGGCGACCGAGCGGCCGA